>NZ_JADEXG010000134.1 GCF_015207255.1 Vasconcelosia minhoensis LEGE 07310 | reverse complement strand
ATAACCTGAGCGGTTTTACAGATGCTCGCGGCAACGATATTCTCTACGGCTATGACAGTCGCGGCAATCTCACTAGCATTACCTATGAAGATGGAACTCAAAACAAATATCTCTATGATGCCAATGGCTTGTTGACGAAGTCTGTCAATCGTCGCGGTCAGGAGATTGCCTACGAGTATAATGACCAGTATCAAATCACCAAGGAAACTGATAGCGATGGATCTACTGTCACATATGAATATGGAAAAAATAGCGGGGTGCTTACTTCTATTCATGATGATAGGAGCGGCAAGATTACCAGAATCGATTACTATCAAGCCAAAGATAGAATTGCTATTAAAAATTCTATCGGGCTTGTACATACTTATAGTTTTGATCAGCTAGGCAGAAAAACTCAAATTTCCATTCAAGATGGTTCAAACACTTACACGACTAACTACAGCTACGATCGCCTGGGCAGGTTGGATCAACTGACCGACGGTGGTGGCAAGCTAATTGTTGACTATGACTACCACAGCGCTACGGGAAGATTAGCAAAGGAAACCAACGGTAACGGGACTTATACGGCCTATAGTTATGACCTTGCAGGACAGCTGACTAGCTTGGTCAACTCCAGGGCTGATGATACGGTCAACTCTCGCTTCGATTATACCTACGACAGTTTGGGCAGACGTACCGCAGTAGCGACTCTAGATGGAACCTGGAGTTATACCTACGATTTGGCGGGGCAGCTGACCGGTGCGGTGTTTGCTTCAACCAATCCTGACATTCCCAGTCAAGATTTGACCTATGTTTACGATGCTGCGGGCAATCGCATTCAGTCCATAGTCAATGGAGTCGCAGAAAATTACAGCGCCAATAACCTCAATCAGTACGAAAGCGCCGGGACAACAACCTATAGCTATGACCTGGATGGAAATTTAGTTGCTAAAATTCAAGGCGACCAAACCTGGGCCTATAGCTACAACGACAGCAATCGCTTGGTTGAAGTGGTCGATTCAGATAGCAACGTTACCCGGTACGAATACGATGCTTTTGGCAACCGCACGGCCACGGTCTACAACGGTCAGCGCACGGAATATCTAATCGATCCCTTTGGTTATGGAGACGTGCTTGCTGAATATGACGATAGCGGTAACCTAGTTGCCCGATACAGCCATGGCATAGGCTTAGTGAGCCGTACTGATGCCAGCAGCGATACGGCTTTTTATGATTTTGACGGCACGGGTTCGACAGCAGGCTTAACCGGTACAGCCGGAACGAACCTTAACAGCTACAGCTATCGTCCGTTTGGTGAAGATTTTTATGAGATAGAAACCATTGATAACTCTTTTGAGTTCGTCGGACAGTGGGGCGTTACCGAAGAAGCCAACGGTTTGGACTTCATGCGGGCTAGGTTTTATGACAGTGACACGGGAAGGTTTGTAGCTAGCGACCCGATTGGTTTGCAAGGAAGAGACACTAACTTTTATCGGTATGTAAACAACGACCCGCTTAGCTACATAGATCCTGAAGGTACCATTGTTGTACTTACAGTGGGTGCAGTACTTTCGGCAGCTGGAGGAGCTGCTGCTGGTTTTGGTAGTAATTATGCTTCACAAAATCCGGTAGTTGGAAGCATGGCCACTGGAGCAGGTGTTTTCCTTTTTGGGGCTGGAACATTTTTAGGAGCTCCTCCAGCTTTTGGTATTGCTGGTTTTTGGGCAGGAAGTACAATAGCAAACTCTGCAAAAGCAGCAACACCACCACCCTATGCCAATGACGCAAGCAATGGGTTTGACGCAGGGGTAGGCCACGCAAGACCACCGCGCGTAGACCCGCTAATTCTCGACCTCGACGGCGATGGGATCGAGCTAACAGCCCTAGAAACTTCGACGACCTACTTTGACATCGATGGCGATGGCTTCCGCGAAAGGACGGGCTGGGTGCAGTCAGACGACGGGCTGCTGGTATTAGATCGCAATGGCGACGGCTTTATCAACGACATTTCGGAACTATTTGGTAACCCGACGACTAGCGGCTTTGTTGAACTCCAGGCGATTGACGACGATACCAACGGCTTTATTGATGCTGCCGATGCTAACTTTTCCAAGCTACAAGTGTGGCGAGACCTGGACCAGGATGGGCGATCCGATGTCAACGAACTCTATACGCTAGAAGAACTTGGCATTGCTCGCATCAGCGCTGTTCCTACCAGCACCAACGTTATCAACGCAGGCAATCAAATTGTCGGCACAACTTCCTTTGAATTAGCCGATGGCACCGAGCAAGAAATGGTAGAAGCCTGGCTATCGGTCAGCCAACTCAATTCCTACTATGATCATCGCTCCACTTTCAACGAACCGGTAATCTTTACTGAAGAAATCCTAAACCTACCCAATCTGCGCGGCTACGGCAACCTACCAAATTTACAAGTTGCAATGGCAAAAGACGGGCAGCTTCTGACGCTGGTACGCACCTTCACCGAGCAAATCTCCCAGAATAGTGCTAGCGCCATTGAGTCAATTCAATCGATTTTATTCCGCTGGGCAGGCGTGGATGGTATAGATCCTGCCAGTCGCGGCAGTAACGTCAATGCTCAAGAACTAGGATTCCTAGAGCAGTTCGTGAGTCGCAGTTTCCCCCAAAATCTGACTATCAACTCAGCCGCCGGACAAACCTTTTCCCAAACCTACGCTCAGCTTTCCTCTTCGCTGTCGGCACGGCTGATAGCACAGGTAGCTGACGTGCCTGTTTCGTATAATCAGCTTTCTGATCAGTTGACTTTTGATGGCAATACTGATGCAGCAGTCTTGCAATTAGAGAAGGCTCTAGAACAGGCTGTATCTTCTCCCTCAGCGCAACTCAACCTCGAAATCTCTGTACTTAAACAGTTTATCGGCGGACGAGAGGAGTGGATACTTGGAAGTGAGTCATCCGAGCAGTTAGTTGGCTCTACAGGCGCAGACAGACTCTATGGATTTAGTGGCAACGACATCCTCAACGCTGGTTTAGGCAATGACATCCTGGTGGGCGGGACTGGCAACGACACACTCTATGGCGGGGCGGGCAATGACACCTATCGGTTTGAGCGCGGTGACGGGCAAGACGTCATCCACGACCTCTACCAAAATAGCTCCTACGGCTACATCTACGACGGTGGGACAG
>NZ_JADEXG010000057.1 GCF_015207255.1 Vasconcelosia minhoensis LEGE 07310 | reverse complement strand
GTGCGGGACTAGCAGCCTCGGCCTCGGCGATGGTTTCGGCCTTGGCGGACATTCGTTTCTGCTTAGCGCGAAACTTACCCGCCCAACTGAGCGTCTGCGGTTTAAGCTGGATAAGATGTTGCGATAGATGATTACAATCCGGCATTTTACTATGGTGACAAACTCTAAAACGGCTGCTCTTTGCCTCAGTGGCCTGTTGCTGAGCGGACTAAGCGGGCTATTGCCGGGTACGGCCACGGCCCAGTCCGCTGCCCCAACTGAATCAGCCAGCGGCGATACGGATAGTCTGCGGGTTCAAGGTTTCGCAATTGAAACGAAGGTTCCTCTACACAAGCCAGCCATCCTCCAGCCGGCGCCGCTGCCGACCCCAGATACTGCACCAGAGCCAGTAGCGACGCCAGACCTGCCCGAAGAAGCTCCCATCCGGCTAGTGCTCCGTATCAATGCGCGGCGAGTCTATGCCTATCGAGGCGAAGCTGTAGTGGCAAGCTATCCCGTTGCGGTGGGTAAGCCGGGCTGGGAAACGCCCACGGGCGAATATGAGGTATTCTCAACCATCGTAGAGCCCGGCTGGACCAATCCGTTTACTGGAGAAGTTGCGCCACCGGGGCCAAGCAATCCCCTCGGTGAACGCTGGATTGGCTTTTGGACGGATGGGGAAAACGTGATTGGGTTTCACGGCACACCCAACCGTGAATCCATTGGCCGGGCCGCTTCCCACGGCTGTGTGCGGATGTATAACGAAGATATCCGAGAACTCTATGAAATAGTAGAGATGGGAACGCCCGTTACAGTGCTGCTGTAGCGGGCGCGGAACGTTGTCGAGGTCAACCAGCCCCAGCTCTACCAGAGCGCTCGTGGGCTGTTCGACGTTGCTGGAGTCGCAGCGGCGGGTGCGGTTGTTTCAGCCTCAACTTCTGTTTCAACCTCCTCAACCCCTGTCTCTATATCCGTTTCAACTTCCTCAACTCCCGTTTCAACTTCTGTTTCAACCTCCTCGACTTCTTCATCAACGTCGGTTTCAACCACCGACTCGGTTTCGGAGGATTCCGTCTCTACCTCTTCAGTGTCTCCCGTTACCCCCGGCTCTGGGCTCGGGGTGGGCTCAGGCGCCGCACTCGGGGTATCCTCGACATCTTCCTCAGGGGTCGCAGGGGGGGTGGGTTCTGGCATGTCTTGAGCCTTTACTACGGTTGGTAAGGCTGCCAACAGGCCGACTGCTGATAGCATCGAGACTGATAGGAGTAGACGTTTCATGATGTTCCTTACAGATAGTTTGGGCAATGATGTCATTATTTCATCAATTGTGCTCTAAGTCACTTGAGCAAACGGTCAGGTGGTGCAGGGGTTTATTGATTAAGGGAATGGGAAAAGGGATAGCTGGGAAGCCGTTGGCTGACACTCAGCTATCTGGAGATGCGGGCAGATCAAGGCTGCCCTGCTCGCAAGAAAGGCTGCCGTTGAGCAGCTTACCCTGATGCCAAACCCCTGATTTAGAAGACCCGTTAGAAAATATGAAGGTTCCCTGACCGTTACATTGGTTATCTTTAAATTCGCCTATGTAGCGCTCGCCATTTTCTAAAATCCAGGTGCCCTGACCGCTGAACTTGTCTGCTTCAAACTGGCCGGTGTAGCCTCTGCCGTTGCTGAAGGTGAAGGTACCGCAGCCCGCGCGCTTGCCGGCCCGATATTCCCCGTCGTAGCGATTGCCGCTAGGGTAGACCATGATCCCTCGACCATCAGCGGGCTGACCGTCGATGAATTCGCCGTAGTAGACTGCGCCGTTCTTATATTCGTAACTGACTGATCCGACCGGCAGCGCCGGAGGCTCAGGCTCCTGACAGGGCAGGGATACAGAAGCAATTTCGCGGGCTGTAATGGACAGCGCTTGCTCGTCCGCCGTTACGGTAGAGCTGTTTGAGCGCAGGGTGAGGGAAAGGCCGGTGGCCGCGATCGCGGCGATCGTTCCGCCAGCGATGAGTACAGGCCGTCGGTCGCGCTGGCGAGGACGGCGGACGGCTCCAGGCTTTGGGGCGGGCGGCTGGAGCAGGGCCGTCAGCGCTCCTGGCGGGAACTGCCCCGTCTGCGGACGCCGCTGCTGACCGTCTAGTCCCAGGTAAACATGACTACCGCGTAGGTCGCTGAGGGCAGTGGTTGGGTCTACCTGCCAGCCCGCCAGACAGGCTCCAGACAGGTTAGCACTGGCAAAGTTAGCGCCGCTGGCCCGCGCGTTGGAAAGGTCGGCCTCGCTGAAGTTAGCTTCGCCAAAGTTGCCCCGACTCAGATCCGCCCCGCTCAAGGTCGCTCTACTGAAGTCAGCACTGCTGGCATAGGCCCCGCTCAAATTCGCCCCGCTCAGATTCGCCGTGCGCAAATTGGCACCAATTAGGCAAGCGCGCGCTAAGTTAGCAGAGCTCAGGTCATACCCAGCGAGCGTTAGGCCGAATAGATAGGCCGTACTTAGGTCAGGTTGAATTTCAGGATGGGCAGCTCGCCAGCGGTTCCAGCACTCGGCCCCCTGCTCAATTAGTGCTAGAAAGTCAGTATCTACCATGAACGATTCACGTACTGCGAGAAGTCCCAAGCCCCTAAGAAACTGGCATTGAAGCTGACGTCACTGTACTAACCCTAACTGCTACTATCGACCCACCGGGCTCAGGCCACCTTCGGATGTCAAGACCTTTATCCTAAAATTAACTCCATAAGCCCCATGATAAGCCCAATCATTTGGGGTGAGCGATCGCGTCCTCAAATCTCTGCCTATCGCATGAGGCATTGGAAAGAATAGATAGGTCAGTCATCAAAATCTTCAAGCGACATCTGATTAATCAGGACAAAAATTCTACGCTGGCGGTGTGCCAGTAGCCGTTCTGTCACTCTGGCAACGGGACCATGACATATTCGAATCCTATCTATCCAACGATCACAATTGATACAAAAGATTGCCACATAGAAGTTCAAGGAGTCCTCCTGTGGGTTCTTCAAGAGCGGAGCTAAAGAAGATACATTTTTCTGCCGCCAATCAAAATTTCGAGATAACTATTCGTCTATACTAGTATTGCTATTGGCGTCAAACCAGCGAGGATAGGCGAACTGATGCTTGGCAAACATGCGTTTGGCGCGGGTGGTGAGATCTGTCATATACAGAAACTCATCTCGCGCATCGAGCGGATAGGACTTAAGTTTGAACAGACTACCCCAGCTTTTCTCCTGCATGATCACAACAACTGGCAGCGTCAGATGGGTGTATTTACTCGTATAGGCCACCCGCAGCAGAATTTGTTTCACCCGCTGCGCATCCACATCGTGAGCCAGGTAAAACTCAGTAACCACTTGAGCCTCTAGCGCTCCCATATTGGCGTTTGATACTGTGCTGGTCCAGATATGGTTGTGCGGCACCGTCACCACGTTATCGGTCGGGGTCTTCAGGCGAATAGCTCGTAGACCATAGCTGACGACTTCACCATAGTGGTCAGCAATCCGAATCCGATCGCCGACTCGATAGGGTGCTTCAAACAGGCCAATTAGGCCCGCAATGATCGAGCTAGCATAGTCCTTGAAAGCAAAACCCAAGGCGACGGCTATCGTCCCGGTAACGGCTAGAACATTGTCCCTCGACAGGTTCAAAAATAAGTTCATTAGGGTGACGACAGCCGTAGTCATCACCAGCGTACGGATGAAAGGCAGAAACTGTTTGATTCGCAGCCGCCACTCCTTAGCAACTCGCTCTGAGGTGCGAATCACGATCCAGTCGAGCGATTTGATCACAACAAAGGCAACCGCCACTATAATCAGCGCCTGGGCAATCTTCCAGGTTGTAATCTGGGATAGGATCTGCCCCGCCTGCCGCGCCGTTTCCCCAGCGGCCTCCCCAGCTGACTTATTGTTTTCATCCGTCTGCGCCAATTGCCAAATCAAATTGATATCTCCATTATTCTGAACGCTCCACCAAAAAATTATTCGCGGCCAGCTCCTGCTGGAGTCGCGGATAGTGTATCGGATTCACTTGGATGACCTGGTCCTGCTGCTTGAGCAGTCCTGTTCTTCGCAGTGCCTGCACCTGATTGTTGACGGTCTGGGGGGCGTCTCCCAGGCTTTCAGCCAGCGCTGTTAGGGTGAGGTCGCCATGCAGCAAGAGCGAATAAAGCAAATAGTGATCATTTTGGTTTAGCTGCGGCAGCGACGGCAGCTTGGGCGATCGCGCCACTAGCCGCAGCGATCGCGGGGTTTCTTTTTTTTCAGAATCCGGGTTATTTTGAGTCTCCTGGGTCGTCTCGGAAGCTTCAGCGTTCCCATTGTCCTCATTAGCATCCTGAGCGTCTTCGGCCTCAAGTGGCTCAGCCTCAACGGAGCGAAGAAACAGCTGCAGGGCAACGGTGCTAATCCCTTCTGAAACATCAGCTAGCCGCTCAAAATACTCGTCTTTAAACCGCTGGGGTGAGTCCGACTGTTCTGAATGATTGTGATTCAGATGCTGTAGGCGATCGCGGATCGAGGGACTGTCGAAGTGAATTTCTAGCGCCTCAGCCACCGGCATGATCCAGGCGGCTAGCTGCTCACCCGACAGCTCTGGTAGAGAAACTACCTGGCCGCAGTAGGCCGGCAAGTCTAGCACCGACTTCAGGTATTCCCAACTGACCGGATCGCTGCCAATCACCCAAAACCGCGTCCGGTCATTCAGCAGATGATCGCGCAGGTAGTCAATACCGTCTAGACCTTCAGCACTGCGTAAGAAACACCAGCTCAGATTCGGGATAGCTGTAATCTCAGGTTCTACGGCTGTCGTCAAGGTGCCCCGACCCAGCTGGAGCCGCAGCTTATCGACAATTTCTTCAGGCTGGGCAGGTCGCTCCTGCCATTCCAAATGCGAAAGCGACCATGACTGCGCCGCAGCCCATTCTGCTAAGCCTTCGGACAAAATCCGGGAAACCGCCGTCACCGGACTGCTTAAAATGACCAGCGAATTGGAAGAGATGCCGGGCTGCTGCTGCCATTCGGCCAGAACCGATTCCAGACTAGACTGCACGGTAGCCCGGTCATCGGGGTGGATAGGTAGCTGCTCGACCAGCCTTGTCAGCTGCTGAGCGAGCTTTGGGGGGAGCTCTATTTGCTCTGGCGATGACTCTGCCCGTGAGTCATCAGGCTCTGCACTGTCCGCGCCTCCCGGCCCTAGAACCTGGAAAACGCGCTGTCGGCTGAGCCAGTCTTTACACTGCTGGATTAAATTTGCCATCTTGACCAAACCTGCTTCAAAGCAGAACCATTTCCCCTCCTATAGCTTCGCACAGATGGCTGTTCCACATATTCTGGGCTGCGTTAGCATAACCGTGTTTCCATCCACCCAAGTGCTACTCTATGGACTGGCTTCCAGACACCTATATTCTCTCGCGAATGCAGTTTGCCCTGACGGCAATTTTTCACATGCTCTGGCCCGTGCTCACCACCGGCATGGGCATTTTCCTGGTTTTGGTAGAAATTCTCTGGCTACGGACGCGCAATCCTGCCTACTACTATCACGCTCGCTTTTGGTCCAAGCTCTACGTGCTCAATTTTGGCATTGGGGTGGCAACGGGCATTCCGATGGAATTTCAGTTTGGCACCAACTGGGCACCGTTTTCAGAGGCGACCGGCGACTTTTTCGGCAGCATTTTAGGCTTTGAAGCCTCAATGGCCTTCATGCTGGAAGCAGGTTTTTTAGGGATTATGCTGTTTGGCTGGGAGCGGGTGAATCCCTACATTCACCTGTTCGCCACGATTATGGTGGCCTTTGGCGCCAACCTATCGACCTTTTGGATTTTGATTGCCAACTCCTGGATGCAGACGCCCACCGGCGGCGAGTTTGAGAACGGCAAATTCATCGTGCGGGACTACTTTCAGGCAATGTTTAACCCCTTCTGGCGGAATAGCGTCATCCATATGTTTATGGCCACGCTGGAGACGTCACTGTTTGTGATCGGCGGCATCAGCGCCTGGTACATTCTCAAGCAGCGCCATTCTCCCTTTTTTGCCAAGTCGCTGAAAGTTTGCCTGGCCACCGCGATCGCGGTGGCTCCCCTGCAAATCTACATTGGCCACCTCAGCGCTGAGCAGGTCTACCACTACCAGCCCACCAAGCTGGCCGCAATGGAGGCCCAGTGGGAAACGACGCCCGCCGGTCAGGCGGCAGACTGGAGCCTGGTCGCCTGGCCCAATAATAAAGCTGAGAAAAACGATTGGGAAATCAACGTTCCCAACGCCCTGGGCTACATCTTAGAGTTCAAAGAAAAGCTCAGCGAACCGGTTCAGGGGCTGAAAGACTATCCGCCGGAAGACCGACCTCACCTGGTCGGGCTGGTCTACTATGCGTTTCGGACGATGATTGGGATTGGCTTTTTTCTGGCGGCGCTGATGGCGGTGAGTACCCTCCAGTGGCTGCGGGGCCAGCTGTCTGAGGAAAATATTGGTCAGCAGCGATGGCTGCTGCTGGCCTGGGTAGGGTCGGCTCCGCTCGGCTACGTCGCTGTTGAGACCGGCTGGATTGTGCGCTGTGTGGGCCGCCAGCCCTGGGCCGTCTATGGCCAAATTCGCACTGCAGACGCCGCGTCGAATATTCCCGCTGGCGAGGTGCTGACCTCGTTTATCGGGTTTATGCTGCTCTATACGCTGCTGTTTGGAACGACCCTTTACTTCGGCAGTCGGATTATCCGCCGCGGTCCTCGGCTCGACCTGCCGCTGCCGAATGAGGATAAGCCCGCCATCGAGACCGGTAAAACACAACATCAGCCCGATCGCCGTCCGGTGGAGGCGCAGCAGTAGGCCCTATGGAAACCCTCGACTATTTCTTGCCCCAGGTCTGGTTTTTTATCCTGGCGCTGTTCTTATTTCTCTACGTCATCCTCGACGGCTTTGACCTGGGCGTCGGCATTCTTTCACTCACCGCCGACAGCGAGGAACGGCGCGGCATGCTGATGACCAGCCTGAGCAACGTCTGGGACGCCAATGAAACCTGGCTGGTGCTGATGGGCGGGGCGCTGTTCGGCGCTTTTCCGCTGGCCTACGGCACGATTTTAAGCGCGCTGTATATTCCCATCGTCGGCATGATTTTTGGCCTCAGCCTGCGGGCGGTGGCCTTCGAGTTTCGAGAACAGGCCAATCGCAAGTGGTTTTGGAATCTCGCCTTTGGACTGGGCAGCCTGACCGCCGCGCTGGGGCAGGGCTTTGCCCTCGGCAGCGTCCTCTACGGGATAAAGGTGGATGCCTCAGGCCACTTTACCGGTACGATCTGGGACTGGCTTAGCGTGCAATCTGTGCTGGTGGCGCTGACGCTGGTGCAGGGCTACGTGCTGATTGGCTCGACCTATCTGATTATGAAAACCAGCGGCGAACTCCAGAAGAATCACTATCGCACCGCCCGAATCGCTGCCCTGACGACGCTGGTGGGCGCGATCGCGATTACCATCTCTACACCCATTATTTATGAAAGCACCCGCAGCCAGCTGTTTGAGCGCCCCCTGCTGTATATTTTTTCGCTGATTCCCCTGCTGGGCGTGCTGCTAATTGGGCTGCTGCTGCGCAGTCTCAGCCGTGAGGCCGAAAATACGCCCTTCATCTGGACGCTGCTGCTGTTTTTACTCTCTTTTGTCGGTCTGGGTCTGATTGTTTTTCCCTACATCATCCCCACTCGAATTACCATCTACGACGGCGCGGCAGCACCGAGTTCACTGGTGTTTATGCTGATCTTTGTGGGCTTCCTGATTCCGATCATGCTGTTCTATAACATCTACCAGTATGTCGTCTTTCGCGGCAAGGTCAGCAGTACCGCCTACGGTGAGTGACGCAGAGCATCGTCGCCGGACTCGTCTGACTGCTAGTCTGAAGACTTATCTAACGGGGGCAGCTGAAATACATCGGCAAAGACAGAGGTTGGATTGGGGCGACGGGCCTCGTCGGGGGTGTCGTAGACGATCATCAGGCCATCGTCGCCCAGGCAGGGCATTAGGGTAAGCCCTTCGGCATGGTCAGAACCGATGGTGAAAGGGAGATTGAACATCAGACGAAGAGCGCCAGAGTCCTGCTCCCACAGGGTATCTTGACTGTGGTCGAGGACGTCTTCGAGCAGAAAGACCTGCATTGCGCCTTCAAGGTCCATCGTAGGACCAGCCAGAATAATCAGATCGTCATGGCGCAGGCAGAGTTCGCGAATGCCGAGGCCGTTAAGGTCTACGAAGTGCTTGCGGTATCGCTCTTCTGAATCTCCCAGCGGCTGTAGGGTAAGCGTCCCGGGCTCTGACTCGGCCAGCTCTAGCTCTAGAATAATCGCCCAGCCGCGCAGGACCGGACCTCTCAGGCCAAGGAATAGGCGATCGCCGCAGACAGCTAGCCCCTCGATGTCTAAACCGTTGTCTTTAGACGGCAGGCCAATTTTCAAAAACGGGCCGATATGCTCATCCTCAGCCAGGGCTTCTATTAGCGAGCTCTGACCCTGAACTTTTCGCAATGCCGCAGCGGAAAGGCGGTCCTGGTCGGTGCGATCGCAGGTCTTAACCGGCGCGCCGTTAATAATTGGAATTCTCGCCAGCAGATAGCGGTTCGGATCGGTCTCAATTTCTGCCAGTCGCTGAATATCTTTTTTGACCTTTTTGCCCTTGGTTTTATTCCGCTTGGTGCTGTGCGAGCCCACCAGCCAAAGGTAGCCGTCGGAATAGTCCATCCCTTCAATGTCAACTTCGGAATCGTGATCGAACAGCTCGACAAAGTCAGCTAGATGGAACTTTTGATGCTTGCCGTAGATGCCGGGCGCAATCGGCGAGAGTCGCTCGACCGCCATAAACTCGTCTGAGCCGACCCAGAGGCTGCCGTCGGGAGTACGCGCGATCGCGGAAATTTCTCCCAGCAGATCGTCCAGGTCGCTATCGAACTGGAGAAGAATGCGGCTGAGTAAAAAACTTTGAGACATGGTTAAGAGTGGCTAGGGATTGACAGCTGCCGGCCGATTGACGTCCAGGGACAGCGCCTTCCCGGCAAAAGTCACCCAGGGCTTTGCCAAACCTAAACTCGCAAACGGACTCGTCGCGGGGACCTCAAGCTCGACCGCCTTAGCCCAGGCGGGATTAACCGAAGCACTGCCGTTAAACCACAGCAGCTTGTTGCCTAGCTTACCAAAGCTAGCCCAGGGAAGCTTCTGCCGAAAGAGCGGGATTGAGGACTCATAGGCTATGCGGCAAAGCAGCTGTGTTCCCTGACGAACGGCGATGCTCGTCGGCTCGCCGAGTTCCCAGGAAAACTCAGCCCGCTGCTTCGGCAGTCCCCAGATCTGCTGGCCGCCCGCCACCGACTGCGGATTATCGACATAGATATGCGAGATCCAAAGGCCGACTCGCCAGCCCCGCTGCACCAATGCGCTCACTACAATTAGCTCATGGTAGGTCAGGGTTGAACCGGCCCCATAGCTAGCCCAGTAGAGGCCGCCCAGGGTTTGACCGGGAAAGATTTGAACGATGTCGAGGGACGGCGGCAGGGTCGAACGGGCCAGCGTCACGTCAATCGGTTGCAGACTTAGGACGGCCTGCCCTTGCAGGTGCCAGGGCGCGGGCGGGTAAGGGAGAGACACAGCCTACCCCTTGCTTTGAAAGATTTTTCGCAGCGACCACTGGGTCAGCCGGGGCAGCAGCTTCTGCATCCCGCCCATCAGCTTGGCGGTGCCGACAACGACTTCGGGCCGGTCCTGACTAATGGCATGCCAGACGGCGTTAGCGACGTCCTCGGGCTTTTCAGTCGTGGGCATCTGCATCGTCTCTTCCACCTGCTGCTGTCGGACCTGCCGATCTTCGGCATCCTGGCCGCGAAAGATACCGCGCTCGGTCAGGCCAGTACGGATCAGGTTGGGATAGATACCGCTGACCCGGATGCCCTTAGGTGATAATTCAGTATTCAGCGCCTGGGAAAAACCCGCGATCGCAAATTTGCTGGTCGTATAGGGCACCAGATAGGGCATGGGTACTTTGCCGCTGATTGAGCAGATATTGACAATCCGCCCCGACCCCTGGGCCAGAAAATGGGGCAGCAGCGCTTGGACGGTATGGATGTAGCCCCAGAGGTTGGTGTCGATCGTCCGATGCCAGTCTTCCAGGCTAAACTGCTCTACCGGACCAGAGGCATAAATTCCCGCGTTGTTCACCAACACATCGACCCGGCCCAGTTCCTGGATCGCTTTTTGCACCAGCGTTTCGACCTGCTGGGAATCGCGGACATCAGTAGGGATGCCGATGGCTTGGATGGAAAAGCGCGATCGCAGATCCTCCGCTACCGCCAGTAGCGCTTCCGGCCCCCGGGCAGCCAGGACCAAATCGTAACCCGCTTCGGCCAACCGGTAGGCAATCGCCTTACCAATTCCCGATGAGCCGCCGGTAATTAAAGCTGTCGTCATCTCTTTCCTCAGTCACTCGTTCCATGGTTAACCTTTAGTGTGATTAACCCGCTCCGAGAAACCGTCCAACCAGGGTTAGATTCGCTTCAGCGCTAGCCCAGCCGCCAGCGGCGGGCATATTTACGCAGGTAGATAACAATTGACTGACCCGACAGGTAGAGGTGTGTAGCGGTAGGCAACATGGCAGAAATTCCCATCACGATACCGAAGTAGATATTGCGAAGGCTTTGCCCACTGGTGGGGTCTTTGACTGCGCTGACGATACGCGACTCGTACAGTTCGCTGCGAGTGGCCAGCGATTCTGGCTGATGCTGCACCAAGCTGACCAGCCAGCCCGATACGGAAAATACCAGCAGCACCCACCAGGTGGCGACGATTGCAATCAGCACATCGATGCTGAGATGGGCGACATAGCTGGTCACGGTGGTGGTCTTCAGCGCTCGGCGGGCAATGAAGACGGTGATGAAGAATGAGAGACTGTCGAACAGCGCCCCTAAAACACCGACCGGAAACTGGAGCAAAAAATAGTGGGCACGCTCATCGCCAAAGGCCTGTTCTGGATAGGCCGTGAGGATCGCCAGCCAGTAGCAGGTCATATTCAGCAGCGTAAAGAAGACGAAAATCTTTGGGAAAAACTGCCAGAGGCGGCCGCGCTTACGGTCGTAAAAGTTCAGCAGCCGACTAAGCGAGCGTTTCCAAATGGCAATGATGGGGCGCGACCGCAGTTTCTGAATTCGCATGGGGGCAGGGAGCGAAGGAGCACCCCAACCTTAGCCACAAAATAAAGGAACGGCCACCTGCCTCATAATGATTCCACAACATAGCTCAGCGCTACGAAAACCGAAAAAACGACCTAAACAATATCTTCGTTCAGGTCGTTTTGAGATTGATCAGGTCGGCCAGAGCCGCGTTTTCAGCTTACGCAAAAGCGCTGAGGCTGAAAACGCACTGTCCTTTCAGCCTTCAGAACCGTTATCGTCACTGGGGCCATCGGGCGCTGAGCCATTTTGAGACATCTCCATCTCAGACATCTCTTCGATGGAGCGAATCTTGACGATTTTGCCACCGAGCGCAGTAATCCGACGCATCTCCTCATTCATTCGCGAATAGGGCACTTGGATAAACTGACTGCCGCTGCGGCGGACCGGATAGCTATTGAGGTCGGTTTGGCTGTTTTGCTTCAGGCCGGTGACCTCGTAGACGAATATGCGATTTTTAGAGGACTGG
Organism: Vasconcelosia minhoensis LEGE 07310; assembly: GCF_015207255.1. Lineage (GTDB taxonomy): Bacteria > Cyanobacteriota > Cyanobacteriia > Phormidesmidales > Phormidesmidaceae > Vasconcelosia > Vasconcelosia minhoensis. The sequence goes on along the minus strand of NZ_JADEXG010000057.1, from coordinate 23,542 downwards.
GTGCCCAACATTGCAGCTTGTCCCAACATGGCGCTCTCCTGGTTCAGTAGGGGTCTGGTAATCTAATCTTAAACGCTTGAAACCGTGTCTTAAGCCTGAGTAATGCTCGCAACCTTGCCACCCAGCTTGTTGATCTGCTGGAGCGTGCTAGAGAGCTGGTCGTAGGGCACAATTAAAGCCCGGCTGCTGCGGCGCACTCTGGGATAGCGAGGCTGAGAAATCGCCGCTATCTCAATCCGGTACATCCGATCGGAGGTGCCCGCCACAGCGCGGCTAAAGGCGCGCTGACCGACATTATTCTGCTTCGACTCGCGATAGGCCCAGCCGTTGCTGCTGCCGGACGGTCCGACCACGGCGGAAGCGCTATTCTGTCCGAGCTCAGCCGCCAGACGTGAGGTGGCGCCGCCAATCTGAGCGCGATCGCTATTGGCATAGCCGCGATAGAGCTGGAACATGCGGGTAAAGCCAACGGTCTTCTGGCCGCGCTGGGTCGCAAAGCCCCGATAGTAAGGCACGATAAAGTCGCCAAAATTCTCATCGTACTCAGCCGAGTCGATGTACGAGTCGATATCGGCGTCGAAGCCCTGCTCCTGGTAGATGTCGAGGTGCTCAACGACTTCCGACTCGTCGTAGGGGGCTCGGCCGAGCAGATGCTTGAGGTTGAGCTCGATCACCCGGGTCTGAAAGTTGGGATAGAGAAACTTATCTTTATAGAGCTCCGACTTGGCTACCGTCCGCACAAAGTCGCGCACGGTCAGGTCGCCATCGCGCAGCAGCGACTCAGCGCTGGTAAGCCGCTGAGACTTCATCAGGTAGTCGTTCCCCAACACCTGGCGATAGACGGCTCGAATCACGTCATTGACGTCTTCTCGGCTGTAGTTGCGGCGGAGCTCAACCGGACTCATATCGGCAAAGGCCGATGTTCCTAGGCGGGAAGCGGCAGCAGTAATAGGCACTTGTGGAATCTCCAACTAAATTCGGCTAAATTCGGACTGTTTAAAAAAGAAGATAAATGGGCATCAGCCTAGCCTAAGCATACCATTGGGTCTGGCCCAGCACATCAGACACAGACCAATTTATGAGAATTTGGAACAGGCTAGAACCCTATCCTACAGCGCAAACCCGGCGCTAGCTCAAAGTATGAAGTAAAGTTATGTTAACCCTATGCGTGGATAGTTCGGTGGATATCATTCAGAAGTTAGAAACGGGCGGTTGGAAGTCAAAACGGCTTCTAACCGCCCGTTTTCGGGCAATTTCAACCGTCGCCTAAGCCGGATCTAGACTAATAATCTTAGTCCCACGCTTGTTCAGCTTTTGCAGCGTCGATGAAAGCCGCTCGTAGGGCACCTGGTATTCACGAATACCATTGCGAATTTGGGGACCGCGAGAGGCCGACTGGCTAACGCGCAGGCGATAGATCTGGCCACGCTCACCGCTGGTGACGCCGCTGAGCGAGCGGCCAAAATTAGCCGTGCGAACGGGGGAAGCCGTATTGCGAGCGAGGTCATAGGTGAGCTTAGCACTCTGATGGTTCTGGGCGCGATCGCTGCTGGCCGACCCCCGATAGAGCTGGAACATGCGGCTAAAGCCGACGGTCTTCTGGCCGCGCTGGGTCGCAAAACCTCGGTGGAAGGGGACGACCGAATCGCCAAAATTCTCGACATATTCCTGCGAGCTGAGGTAAGACTCAATCTCAGCCTGGTAGCCCTGATTGATATAGAGATTGACATGGGTCGTAATCTCGGACTCATCGTAGGGAGCGCGGCCCAGCAGATGCTTATAGTTCAGCTCGATAAATCGCGTCTGAGCCATGCCGTAAAAAAACTTTTCTCGATATAGCTCAGACAGAGCCAGTCCTCGTATAAAGTCTCGCACCGTAATATTGCCCTGCCGCAGCAGCGATTCGGCGCTAGTCAGCCGCTCTGACTGCATCAGGTACTCATTGCCAAAGACCTGCTGGTAGGCAGCCCTAATCACCTGCTGTGCATCTTCTTCCGTCCAGTGGGGACGCAGCTCGACCCGAGACGATTCGGTAATCGACTCAATGCCCAGCTGCTTGGCAGCCATCGTACTCGTCATAAGAGATTCTCCTAAATTTCAATATGAATCTAAGCGCAGTTTCTAACGCCGCTATTCCGCACAATAGGCATTGACCCACCCTGCGGAATAGCGGATTATCAGGGCCGATTTAACCCGGCCAAGGCTCGGAACACCAGGCAGCTGTCAATGGGGGCACTCACCGCCGTCTGGCATTCCGAGCGAGCTGAAAGTTAGCTCAGCGAGTTGATCGCATAGTCGAGATAGGAGTTGGCCTCAACGGCAGGGTCGCCAGACAGCCCATGATTGGCCTTGATATGCTTGAGGGCTTCGACATACCAGCTGGGAGAGAGATCAAAGGTGCTGTTGATCTCAGCAATGCCGGAGATCAGATAGTCATCCATTGGCCCGGTGCCGCCGGAAATGAGGCAGTAGGTAACCATGCGCAGGTAGTAGCCGATGTCGCGAGCGCATTTGGCTTTACCCTCAGAAGTAGAGGCAAAGTTCGGCCCTTTCATTTCGGTAGTGTAGGGGAACTTTTTATAGACGGCCTGGGCGGCACCATCAACTAGCTGATCGGCTTTCCCAGTCAGGGTTCTGGCCGCTTCTAGGCTAGCGGCGGCCTGACGAAAGCGGCCAAATGCCGTTTGAATTTCGGTGCTGCTGAGAAAGCGACCCTGGGCGTCGGCGACGGCAACGGCTTCGGTGAGAGGGGTTTTCATAGAATATAACCTTGGATTGGGTGAACTATTGGACTAGGTGAACTAATTGAGTGAAAGGACGGTTGCTTGGGATTGAGTCTATGCAGGTAAACGCTAAACCGCTGACCTAGCTAACAGCTGCCGCAGCCCGATCAAAATAGCCGCCTAGCTCTGACATCAGCGAGCTGCAGTCGCCCTGAGTGATGCCATTGCGGTCATCGGCAATCGCGATCGCGGCATCCTTCATTTTGTTGACGCCTTCGGAGACAGAAGCACCCGGCACGCCTAGCGCCACGTAGGTTTCTCTCAGCCCGTTGAGGCAGCGGTCGTCGAGCACGTTGGCATCGCCGGTAAAGATGGCATAGGTGACGTAGCGCAGGATAATTTCCATATCCCGCAGGCAGGCTGCCATCCGGCGATTGGTATAGGCGTTGCCGCCGGGGGCGATCAGCTGGGGCTGGTCGGCAAACAGCGATCGCGCCGCATCGGTCACAATTTTTGAAGCGTTGCTGGTAATCCGATTGACCACATCCATCCGCTTGTTGCCCTCGGCCACCATGTTGCTCAGCGCATCGAGCTGCGAGTTGCTAACGTATTCGCCGCGGGTGTCGGCCTGAGCAACAACTTTTGTAAACGCGTCTAACATCCAGTTTTCTCCTACTTAAATCTGTTCATTATGGGTTGATTGGCCCACAGCCTTGGCTTCGCGCCAACCGTTTGGCAGTGCAGGCTTTTGAGCCGTTTCTACGATTTAATCAGTCAGCTTGTGCAAATCCTGTGCAATTCAGGTGAAGAAGCGGCTCAGTCGCAGGGTTTATGTTCTGAAAAGTCAGCAAAACTCCCTTCACAGAAGAGGTTAAGCCCGTTTCGGAATTCTGATAGCTGCTTAATATTCTGTTATTTAAGAACATGCTTGTTTACGATAGGTAGCCACCGTCGGCCTGTCGCCGGTTTATCGTCCGGTGCGGCTAGCCGGGTGCGGAAGGTGGAGCCGATTTTGGCCAGCCCCTGCGCTCAGCTCATGTTCCAAAGCGCTAACCCAAGCGTCGATTTGAAGCCACTGCACCGGGTCAGGGTAGCGATTGGGATGCAGACACATTCCCAACGAGCGAGCGAGCTCACTAGCGGCGACCAGCCCCAGGCGGCCCAAGCTATCCGCCAGACGGTGGGCGGCCTGCTGGCCCTGAGCCTGACGCGCAGCGTCGAGCTGACCCTGCCGCTGCGATGACAGGGCAGAGCTCAGGAGGGCTAGATGCTCCAGCCCGCTGCGCAGATGGGTGTGTCGGTTCTCAGCTGGTCCCTGAGCGGGCTGGTCGAGCTGTTCAGGCGGCAGGGTAGAGCTGCCGGGCAAATCCTGACAGGCTGCGGGTTCGGCTAGAGCAGGCGCTGTTTGAGCGGGGTCTACTTCAGGTGGGGCTGACAGGTAGTAGCCCAGGCCGTGGACGGTTTTGATCAGGTCGGCAGGGGCCCCTGCCGACCTGAGCTTTTGGCGGAGGCGGCGAATGTGCGATCGCACCGTCGCCTCCGCCGGAAATTCTTCCGACGACCAGAGGCTGTCTAGGATCGCGTCTGTGCTGAACACCTGCTGCTCGTGAGAGAGAAAAAGCTCTAGCAGCCCGTACTCTTTGGCGCTCAGCGACAGGAGCTGGCTGCCGTAGGTGACTTCACAGCGCTCGGGATCTAAGCACAATCGACCCCAGCTGAGCACCGACTGCCGCTGGGAGCTGCCGCGTCGCATCAGGGCCTGAATTCTCGCCATCAGTTCGGCCTGGTCAAACGGCTTAATCACGTAGTCATCGGCGCCTGCATTCAGCCCGCTAACTTTGTCGGCGCTGCTGCTACAGGCCGTCAGCAGCAGGATCGGCACCTGATACCCCTCAGCCCGAAATCGCTGGCACAGGCTGAGTCCGTCCAGCTTGGGCAGCATCACATCGAGGATAATCAGGTCATAGTGAAAGGCTGAACCGTAGGCCCAACCTTGCTCGCCATCGGCTACCGTATCGACTACATAGCGATGGGCCGATAGGCTTTTGGTCAGCCAGTCGGCCAGGGTGATATCGTCCTCGACGAGTAGAATGCGCATAGTGCAGGCGGGCAACCAGAATCTGGCCGATGCTGGGCAGGTCAGGTGCGCGATCGGTGTTCAATCCAATATGCCGCATAGCGCTCCCCAGGTCCTCAGCGAAGTTACAAATGTTTCCTTCTGTTGAATTCTGAAGCCTAATAGAGTGTGAAATAAGACCCTGAACAGCGTTCCCTACGGCCGATGTCACGGACCGCAACTTACGATTGAACCTTTTGAACGCTTCTGGGATAATAGAGCTTCCGACTGGAGCATCTGACTGTCTATGAACGCGATCGCTGCGCCCAACCTGGCTTCTGCCATGGTCAACCGTCTGTTAGCCATTCGGCCCCTGTGGACAATCGCCAAGCGCCGCGCCCGTAAAATGATGATTGACCGGGCCGAAACCATTGGCGTGCCCTGGCGAGAAACGGTTATCGAGATGCGATCGCGCGGCAGTGACGAGGGGCCTGCTGGGGAACTTGCTGACGAATGGCAGGCTGAGCTAGCGGCGATCGCGAATCCGCACATCCGCTATCCCGACTACTATCAGACGAGCTTTCATGCCTATGATGAGGGCAATCTCGGCTGGCTGCCCGCGATGGAAGTCGAAGTTGCGGCCAAAGCCGTTCACGCTCGCCTCTGGCCTGAGGCGGGTGCCCAAGGCGATGCCATGCTGCGCCAGAGCTATCACAATGCGCTCCAACCCCAGCTGCCTGTAGCGCCTGAAAAAATTGTCGATCTGGGCTGCGGCGTAGGTATGAGCACGGAGACGCTGCAGGAACGCTACCCCAGCGCCCACCTGACCGGCGTAGACCTTTCCCCCTATTTCCTCGCCGTTGCCCAATATCGAGCGCAGCCGCGCGCTCAGATTACCTGGCATCACGCCCCCGCCGAAGCAACCGGCCTACCTACCGCCGACTACGATCTGGTCTCTGCCTGTCTGATGTTCCACGAGCTGCCCCAATCGGCAGCCAAGGCCATTCTGCGAGAAGCGCGTCGCCTGCTGCGTCCCGGGGGGCATATGGCGATTATGGATATGAATCCCCAGTCTGAGGTCTACGCCACTATGCCGCCGTTTGTGCTGGCGCTGCTCAAAAGCACCGAGCCCTATCTGGACGAATATTTTGCACTTGATATAGCGCAAGCATTTCAAGAAGCCGGGTTCAAAGCGCCGACCGTTATCTATAACAGTGCTCGCCATCGCACGATTCTAGCCGAGGCCCGCTAGCTGATCCGTCACTCCGCTGTAGCCTGCCGAGGATATTGCTCGACGGTTTAGGTGGAAAAGCTTGACCTCTTCTTAAACATCCCCGCATAAGCTCAGGTTAGTTCCTTGAGAGTCGCAACCCGTGGGCTCAGAACGTTGTTTCTGGACAGAGACGACCGAGTTCACCCGCTGTCCCCAGTATGGATCAGCCAGAATCGTCGGAATTCACCCCAGCGACCGCCTATAGCGAGCTCAGTCCGCTTCAGCGGCGAGAGCGCCTGACGGAGCTGGCGGCCGTGTTCTTTCGCCTAGGCACCGTTGCCTTTGGGGGGCCGGCTGCCCATGTGGCGATGATGGACGATGAGGTAGTCAAACGCCGCCATTGGCTCAGTCGGCAGCAGCTCCTAGATCTGATCGGCGTGACCAATCTGATTCCGGGGCCGAACTCAACGGAATTAGCGATTCATATTGGCTTTGAGCGCGGCGGCTGGCCTGGCCTGTTTGTGGCCGGCGGCAGCTTCATCTTGCCCGCCATGGTGCTGGTCTGGATTTTAGCGGCGGGGTATGCCCGATTTCAGACGGTGCCTCAGGTGGAGTGGCTGCTTTACGGCATCAAGCCGGTGATCATGGCCATCATTTTGCAGGCGCTGATCAAGCTAGGCAAAAAAGCAATTAAGGACGGGCCAACCACCTTAGCGGCGGTGGGTGTGATGGCGGCCTTTTTTTTGAACATCAATGAAATTTTGCTGCTGCTGCTGGCGGGGCTAGCCGTCATGCTGATCAAGAATTTACGACAAGGCGGGGCTGCGGCGCTGCTGCTGCCAGCCTGGGGGACGCTAGCCCAGATCGGCACCGTCACTCCAGTCGCGACAGCTTCACCCACCTGGGGTCAGGTCTTTCTCTTCTTCCTCAAGATCGGCTCAGTGCTCTACGGCAGCGGCTATGTGCTGCTGGCGTTTTTACAGCAGGACCTGGTCGAGCGGCTGGGCTGGCTGACTTCACAGGAGCTGCTAGACGCGATCGCGATCGGCCAATTCACCCCCGGTCCTGTCTTCACCACCGCCACCTTCGTCGGCTATCTGCTGGCGGGGAATATGGGCGCGATCGCAGGCACCGTTGGCATTTTTCTTCCCGCCTTTTTGCTGGTTGGCCTGATCAATCCCTGGGTACCCAAGCTGCGCCAGTCTCCCTGGTTCAGCGCCTTTCTAGATGGGGTCAATGCCGCTTCTCTGGGGCTGATGGCGGTGGTGACCTACACGCTGGGACGGGCAGCCCTGGTCGATGGGATTACAGTTGGGCTGGCGGTTTTAGCCGCGATCGCGGTGTTTCGCTTTAAAGTTAACTCCGCCTGGATTGTGCTAGCTGGAGGAATTGCTGGCTTTCTAGTACAGACTTTGAGCTGGATCTGAGCGGCTTACTCGGTTCAAACTTTTACCCGGATATTCGCTGTCGTCAGCGACATCATTCAACCCAGCGAAACTCAACCCCAGCGTAACCCATCGGGCAGTTCCCTCGGCCCAAATACAAAATGAAGTACCCGACGAGGGCTAAGTGACTTGGACTTTGACGAAGCATGGAGAATCAGGGGTCGCATCGCTAGAACTCCACCCTTGTCTATTGCGATCGCTTTCTCAACGGCCGATGCGCGTATATCACCTATCTGCTCTGAACTAAGCGTTCCATAGGCGTGGGAACCCGGTATGACTCGAAGCGGTCCCCTGTCAATTGTTGTTGTATCGATGTGCAGTCGCACGACAATCATCTGCTTCAGCAAGCTGTCAGAACCATGAATGAAAAACATCCCTTCTTTTGTTGAGAATCCTGGCCATTGATGCAATGTTGCCGCAGGAGCAACCGGAATACTGCGGTCTTGATGCCATGCTACCAGCCAATTTCTTGAGGCTGTTTTGTTAAAGTACGTGCATTGAACTGCCACCGTAGGTTGAATTTCAGGAATTGTTGTTGCTAGCCGTATGCGGAGCAGTGCAGCTAAAGCTTGACACCAGCTTTGCTGTAGAAAACATCGCGATCCGACCAAATAAACAAAATTGAGCTGCTTTGCAATTTCGTCACATTCCAGCGGAGAACAGCAGTGCTCTATCGTAACGTATCCTGAATCGAGCCAAGTCATCTAGCTGAGTTCAAATAGTTTTTACGTCTAAATACCTTGGCGGTACTGCATCTGTTAGCCACACGCCATTTGCTGAACAGTAAAAAAGGTGACCTTCCGCGCTCATCCGCCGAGATGAGATCGCCAATACCGCAGGACTCCCATGCCGCTGTCCTACAGCTATCGCCGTCTCAACGTCTAAAGATAAATGGACGTGGTGACGATTTTTGGGCTGAAGTCCCTCTTTCAAGATTGACGTTAGAAACCTTGTTGCCGTGCCGTGGTACAGCTGCTCTGGCGGCTCTACCGGCGCTAAGCCCAGGTCAATGTTGACAGAATGGCCCTGATTTGCCCGGATCTGATTGCCGTCCTCGCTGAGGCTAAACCGCTGCTTATCGCTCATTTCCACAATCCCGACAATCTGCTCACGAGTCAGCCGTTTACCATTCCTAGCCGCACATTCAATTAGCGCATCCACCGAGGTCCATCCCGCTGGGTCGAGGCTGAGCCCGATACGCTCAGGCTGATGACGCAGGATATAGCTGAGAAATTTGCTAACTGCAACATTTGCGTTTTTCATTTTTGTCAAGTAAGTCTATGCAGAGAACATCTAATCTTGAGGGGACGGGATAATGCCTTCTAGCGATCGCGCCCAGTTTAAGTCGTAGGGTTCCTGCGTCAGTTCCTGGGCGGCCTGGGCCTGTAGGTAAGGACGGTAGACGTCCTGCTCGGCGACATAGACTTGAAAAAAAGGCAGGCTCAGCATCTGATGGTAGGTTTCAGCGATGGGGCCAACGTCTTCCCAGGCGAGGGCCTGATCGGTTAGTCGATTGACCACATCCAGCGTCAGGCGAGCGTGGGGGAGCCCCTCTGTAACCACCAGATAGCGCTCCGGCTCGGTCAGCCAGGCAAAGGCGGGCAGCTGCTCAATCGCCAGCGGCGTCAGAATATCCTGATCGGTCGCCTCCCACATCACAGGAATCTCAACCTGAGCCATGCCTTCGGGTCCGTAGAGACTGCGGCCGAAGGGTACAAAGACATAGACGGCCTGCACCCGGGAATCCCGCAAGCTGACTGAATCGGTCGGCAGCGCTAGCGCCCGGCACTGATAGAGCAGCGAAATGTTGATCAGGGCAGAGCGCGTCGCGCAGTCCTCAGCTAAATGGGACAGGTCGATTTCAGCCCCGGCCAGGGCCAGCGCCGTCGTACCGCCAAAGGAGTAACCAAAGACGCCGACCTGGTCTGGATTCAGCCGGCTGTCAAACCGCTCGCCATTCAGCCGGGTCAGCTCGTCTAGCAAGAAGCGGATATCCAGCGGGCGGTCGATAAACTCCGCCGCTTCAAAATTTTCGGCATACAGCCCCTGGTAGAACGCCTGCAGCCGCTGCCGGTCACTGCCGGGATGGTCGGGAATCGCGACCGCAAAGCCGTGGGACGCCAGGTGGGTTGCCAGGTCGAGGAAGCGATCGCGGCTTCCCCCCAGCCCGTTAGAAATCACAATTACCGGCAGCCGTTCGGGCAGCGCTGCTCCCTCGGCTGGCCCCTCTGGCAGGTAGAGGTCGGTGGAAAAGGCGCGATTTCGGCGCTGATCTCGCAGCGCTAGTGTCTGCTGGTTCACCTGCCAAGGACCCGGCTGTCTGGGGTCGGGCAGCTGGCTAAAGTCAGTCGCCGGTGCCTGCGCCGCAGCGGTCTGCGTTTGTTCAGAGAGCCGCGCGATCGCGGCTTCCGTATCGGCCAGCATCTGGCCAAAGCTACGGCCCACAGCCAGCGCCCGCCTCACGTCAATGCGTAAATGAGTCGGATACTGCCGCAGCAGATTCAGCAGCGTCAGCCCCTCCGGGTCCGCCGCCGCTAGGGTCAGCGCCCCCCGCAGCGCATAGAGCCCGTTCATCCCGGACGCGGTCTGAAGCACCTCACCGGCCTCCGTCAGCAGCTGCCGCCCGGAACTAGTGTAGGAAAAGCGATTGACCAATACCGGATCGACCTCATAGCGCGATCGCAGCGCCGCCCGCAGCTGCTCCTGCTGCTCTGGGCTCAGCCGCAACAGCAGCAGCTCCAGAGAACCGTCAACAGTCCCCTCATTTACAAACGCCTCTATCTGCTCAAGGCTAACCGAACGCTCCAGAAAACCATACTGAAAGTGAATTCGCTCAGCCGCATCCGCCGCCGCCGCCACCAAAACGCCAGCCGCCGCAGTCACAATCACAGCCCCGACATCAGCAACATAAGCCCGAACCGCATCCCAAACCTTAAAACCTCGCCTCACGCGCCTAGTCCGCTCAACCCACATAGCCACTCAGCTTTAACCCAAACAATCCCAAGCAATCCACCAAATCACCACCCCTTTTCTCTACCCTCTTGCCTCTTCCCTCACACTCTCCCCCTAAACTCCTCCGCATCCCGCTGAATCTGCTCAAACTCCCTCACCAGCGGCGAAATACTCGCCTCCTCATGTTCCACATAGCGATAAAAGTCGGCAAAACTGCGGTCAATCTCTTCGTAGATCACGCTCAGCTTTGCCGTGAGCTGCTCAGAGATCTCCCGCTCAAACCGGGTTCGATTGCGGTCTAGCTCTTGATCAAACTTTTGAATGAGGCTGCGGCGCTTGGCGATTAAGATCCCTCCAGCAATCAGGAGACCAACGCCAAAAAAAACGCTGCCGATAATGTCGAGAATGACGACCTCAGTCACCGCCGCAATCACCCCGCCAATGGTAGCCAAGATGCCGCCGCCGGCCACGCCAGGGCCAACGCTATCGGCGTTAGCCGCCAGGCAATCGAGAAACCCCGGATCGTCGAGCAGCCCAGACACCTTGCCCTTCACATCTTCAATCACCTCATAGCGGTGATCGGTCAGGGGAATCAGGATCTCGGAGCGGCGAAAATGGGTATTTTGAATGCGGTCGAGGTCTTCGACTAGGCTTTTGATCAGCTGCTGAATACCGTTGACAAAATGCTTGGCCCCATCTTTCGAGGTTTCCTCCAGCGTACTCTCTAGCTCTGCCTGAGCGCGATTTTTCAGATCGGTCATCCAGGCTTCTACCCGCTGGCTGCGGTTGAATAGGGAAAGGAGCGATCGCTTGGCCAGAGTCCAGACCGACAGCCCCTCTCGGAACTCAGCCTTGACCTCGGCCGTAATTCGCCCGTACTGGCTAATCAGCCGATCGACCAAGGAGCTAATCTCGTAGCGCGACTGCGTCTGCCCCGTTCCCAATCGGTCTTTGATCCGCGCGACAACGGCACGGTCAGTCTCCAGCTGCTGCTGTAGCGAGTCAATCTCCTTCGTCAGCCGGGACAAAATCTGCTGCATCGATCCCAGCCCCGACTCTAGCTTCAGCCGGTAGCCCCGACCGCCGGTGATCGTCTGGCTGATAAACTGGCGGACGGGGTCGAAGCCGCCCTGCTCAACCTGATTTTCAGACTGCTCTAGCTTGACCGAGGTGGCAAAAATATGGGGATCTTTGATTTGACGCGCGATCGCTTCCTGCTGTAGATACTGCTGTGCCGTTTCCAGCTCCACCGGGTCAGCCAAATCGGCCTGCTGCAGGATAAAGACAACCGGCTTCTGCCATTCTTTATGGGCATAGTCCAGCAGCGACCAGGCCGTCTGCGTATAGGGATTTTTGGCGAAGAAGATAAACAGGACTAGGTCGCTATTGGGAATAAATTCCTTTGTAATCTCCTCGTGGCTTTGGATCGGGCTGTTGGTTCCTGGCGTGTCAACGATCGCAATCTGTTGCAGGATCGGCACCGGACGACCCATTTCTTGCAGCGCACCGGACTTGGTTTCCCGGCTGTAGTCATGGTCAGAGTAGGCAATCTTAGCCACGCGGTTGGTCCGTGGGTCGGCACCGACTTCACAGACTTCACTGCCCAGCAGCGTATTGATAAAACTGCTCTTGCCCGCCTTGACCTCTCCAATCACGACGAACAAGAAGGGCTGAGCAAGGCTTTCGCGCAGGTTCTGAATCGTTTTTTGCAGGGCGCTATGTTTGACCGCTGCTGCAAACCGTTCTAAACGAGCAAGCAGCTGATCCAAAGCGACCTGATGCCGCTGTAAAGTCGGATCGATAATTGCGTTCGTCATGGCCAGGCCCGCAGAGTGCTTTAGCCAATCATAGCCGAATCATCGCCTGGCATTCATGGCGCAGAAGATAGAAATGCTTCTCAGGGAGGATGCTGACCTCAGCTGACAACCGTAAGTTAGTAATCGTAGATGTCGAAAACTTCTATAGGAGATATTCCATGAGTGATGCCGAAAAGAAAGATAAGTCTTTTGCTGAGAATGTAGAAGATACGATTCAAGACAAAGTTGACAATATTGAGGAAGAAGCGGGCAAGAAAGCCGAGAACTCTCCCAAGCTCACCGATCAGGATAAGAAATAATTTAAAGCTAAACCTTGGTCACCTGAGCCGCAGCAGAAATTCCGAAAGGATGACATCTGCTGCGGCTTTTTAATAGGTTGGGTTTCGCAGCGACTGATTGCTGTTCAGGAAGGCCAGCCCAGCAAAGGTGTCATTCAGACTGCGGTAAAAAACGCTTCAGCATAGCCTGCCAGTCTGCCTGGCTCTGCTCTCGCATCACCTGACTGCTGATGGTCTCCAGTCTAGGGGAATCTTCTGGCATGGTAATCACATAGCGGCGAATTTGAAGCCCGGTAGACTCAATATACAGCCGACTTTTGAGCTCATTTCGATTGAGATAGTTCAGCAGCGCCGCATCGTAGACAAAGGCATCGAGCTGACCCTGATCAACCGCTCGCAGCCCGTCCAAAGGCGCTTTCACCGATTGAAATGAGATTTGCTGCTGCTCTAGCGCCTCAGCGGCGCTGGAGCCTTCGATGCTCCCGACTTTGATGGCCTTGAGATCGGCAAACTGGGTAAGCTGACTCGTCCGATCCTGAGTTAGCACTGAGGTAATCGTCGCCGTCAGACTGGCGGTAATGCCCATCGCAATCAGCATCCAAATGAGCGCTATGACTCGTCCACCCACGGTCACAGGCGCTTTATCGCCATAGCCAATTGTCGTCATCGTCACCCCGGCCCACCAGAAGCTATCCCAGATGCCGCGCCCCGGATGGGCATTAAACATCTCTTCGTTCTTGCTACGTTCAAACAGCCACACAATCGCGCCGACAGCGACCAGCAGCAGCGACAGCCACAGGCAGACCCATAAAAAGCCCGGTGATAGAACTGAGGTCGCCACGTCTAAAAAGCCCCGCTGGCGGGACTGGGCAATGCCCAGGGAAGAAATGTAGTAGCTCTGGGTAAAGTCAACCTGCTGCTCTGCGTCGGCAGTGGCGGTGGCGGTGATGGCCATATCGACGGTGCCATCCTGCACGCGCTCAACTTCTTCTCCCGGCTGTAGCTCCTGCCATTCATACTGAATATTCAGCTCTTCGGCAATCTCCCGCCACAGATGGACGCCAATTCCATCCCAGTCATTACCGCTTTCGGTCTGAGTTTGGATGGCAAAGGGCGGCATCGGGCTAACGCCAATCGTCATTTTGGCCTGGGGTTGAGGCGAAGTTTGAGCCTGAGTGGGGTCATTGGGCTGGGTAGACTGAGCGCCAGCGGGTACAGGCCGCAGCAGCCCCCCCGCCAATAGCGCCGCAGAACCAACTGAGAGCAGGGTAAACAATCGTCTCATAGGGGACGTTTAAGGCAATCATCGGCCTGTTCGAGCAACGTCAGACTTCCGACCTTACCGCCTTATCGACCCAGCCGCGTCTATAAAAAGGCCGATTGACTGGGTTCCCATTGCGACTTGCTCAGCTTGAGGGTTGGAATGCTATCAGCGAGACTGGGTTCGGCATCACCGCATAAACTTTTCCAAACTGAGCCGATCGTCGATGCGCAGACGGGTTAAGCTAGGCGCTATCACAGCTTGCTGACCGGCTTCCGACAACCCTAAGTGAATCGTGATATCAGCTCCCTAAGTCCGTCAGCGCTTAGCAGTTAGGGCATCCCTTCAGCCTTGGCTTCGGAGTCAAGCGACAAAGGGCTGTATTTTTATAACTTTCCGACTATTCCTTCCCTTCAGTAAAAGGAACGACTCATGACTCATAAAGTTTTGTCGGGCTCACGCAATGTCGCTATCGTGGGTCCTTATTCCAGCGGTAAGACCACCCTTTTAGAAAGCTTGCTCGCCGTCACCGGGGCGATTTCCCGGAAAGGCGGCATTCCCGAGGGCAACACGGTTGGAGACAGTACCCCGGAAGCCCGCGACCACAAAATGACCGTTGAAATCAATGCCGCCTGCACCCAGCATGGCGGCATTAATTTTACCTTTGTAGACTGTCCGGGGTCGGTCGAGCTGCTCCAGGAAACCTGCAATGCCCTGATCGGCGTCGATGCCGCCATCGTTGTTTGCGAACCCGACCCCAGCCGCGCCCTGACGGTCTCGCCGCTGCTCCAGTTCCTGGACAGTTGGGAAATTCCCCACCTGCTCTGGATCAATAAAATTGACCGCAGCAATGCTGCCTTTTCGGACGTCGTCGAAGCCCTCAAGTCGGTCTCTAGCCGTCCCCTTGTCCTCCACCAGTATCCCATCGGCATGGGCGGCAAGCTGGTGGGCTTTATCGACCTGATCAGTGAGCAAGCCTATCATTATCATCCCAGTGCCCCCGCCGACCCGGTGCCCCTTCCGGCTGAGCTGGCCGCCGCAGAAAAGGCCGCCCGGGCTGAAATGCTCGAAACGCTCGCCGACTTTGACGACCACCTGCTAGAAGAGCTGCTGGAAGAAATCGATCCGCCCCAGGAAGAAATTGTTCGAGATCTCAAGCTCGACTTGGGGGCTGACCTGGTCGTTCCCGTGTTTATCGGCGTTGCCGCTAGTGATTACGGCGTGCGTCCGCTGCTCGATGCCCTGGTGCGCGAAACGCCCGAGCCTAAGGTCACTGCCCAAAATCGCGGTATTGATTCATCTAGCAGCGAGCCGCTGGCCCAGGTGCTCAAAACCTACTACAGCTCCCAGGGTGGGAAGCTTTCCCTAGTGCGGCTGTGGCGCGGCCAAATTGGCGATAGCGATGTGCTAAATGGCGATCGCGTCGGCGGCATCTATCAGCTCATGGGTCAGCAAACTATACCGCTCAATACCGCCGAGGCCGGGTCAATTGTCGCGATCGCGCGTTTAGAAAAGGCCCTTACCGGGGACACGCTCGGAACGGGGCCAAAACCCGCTGAGGAATTACCCACCGCCGATGCGCTAAACCGGGTCTATGCCCTCGCGATCGCGCCTGCCCAGCGCAGCGATGAAGTAAAGCTCAGTACCGCCCTTGGCAAGCTGCTGGAAGAAGACCCCGGCCTCTATTGGGAGCAGCACGGCGATACCCACGAAGTCATCCTCTGGGGGCAGGGCGAAATGCATTTACAAATAGCCCTGGAGCGCCTCAGCCGTAAATATCACCTGCCGATGACGACTCACCTGCCCCAGGTCCCCTACAAAGAGACCATTCGCCGGTCAACGGCCGATGTGCACGGGCGCTATAAGCACCAAACCGGCGGCCATGGCCAGTTTGGCGATGTCTATATCGACATTCAACCCCTGCCTCGCGGCGACGGCTTTCGCTTCAGCGAGTCTGTCGTGGGGGGCGCGGTGCCCAAACAGTACATTCCCGGCGTTGAAACCGGTGTCCGCGAAGCGTTAGTGAACGGCCCGCTGGGTTTCCCAGTCGTCGATATTGCCGTGACCCTGACGAACGGCTCCTACCACAGCGTCGATAGTTCTGAGCAGGCATTTAAGCAGGCCGCTCGCCTAGCGATGCAAACCGGCATGGCTGCCTGCGAACCCGACCTGCTAGAGCCGATTGCCGCCGTCGAAATCTCCGTTCCCAACAGCTTTACCTCCGGCGTCCTGCGGCTGATTAGCATCCGTCGCGGTCAGATTCTGGGCTACCAGGCCAAGCCCGGCTGGCCCGGCTGGGATCAGGTTGCTGGCCATCTCGCCGTAGCTGAAATGCAAACGCTGATTTTAGAACTGCGATCGCTCACCCTGGGCGTCGGCTTCTTCAGCTGGCAGTACGACCACCTCAGCCCCGTCCCAGACAAACTCCGGTCCCAAATTCTCGCCCGACAAGCTCCCTCAGAGTTCTAACTCACCGGCGAGACAGCCATCTTAGCGGACAAAAAGTCAGAGAGTAGGACGGCCAAGTTGGCGGTCCTACTTTTTTGCTCAAACCCTCTTCCCTCTTCCCTCTTCCCTCTTCCCTCTTCCCTCTTCACCCCCCACCCCCATCCAGATACAATAAGCTGACGTTAACTTGCAGCGAACAAACCCATGACGGTGGCAAAAATCGGCATTATCGGCGGCAGCGGCCTCTACCAGATGGAGGCGCTAACCGATATTGAAGAACGGCAGGTCGAGACACCCTTTGGCAAACCATCAGATGCGCTGATTATTGGCACCCTGGAAGGAACGCGGGTGGCCTTTCTAGCCCGCCACGGTCGCGGCCATACGCTGATGCCGTCGGAGCTGCCCTTTCGGGCCAATATCTACGCGATGAAAAGCCTGGGCGTAGAGTATCTGATTTCCGCTTCGGCAGTCGGCTCGCTCAAGGCCGAAGCCAAACCTTTGGATATGGTGATTCCTGACCAGTTCATCGACCGCACCCGCAGTCGGGTTTCGACCTTCTTTGGTAACGGCATCGTGGCGCATATTTCCTTTGGCGACCCGGTTTGCCAACAGCTGGCAGGTGTGCTCGCCGATGCGATTGAAAACTTAGACCTGCCCGAGGTAACACTGCATCGCGGCGGCACCTATGTCTGCATGGAGGGACCCGCCTTTTCGACCAAGGCCGAATCGCACCTCTACCGCAGCTGGGGCGCAACCGTGATCGGCATGACCAACCTGCCCGAAGCGAAGCTGGCCCGCGAGGCGGAAATGGCCTACGCCACCATGGCGATGGTCACCGATTACGACTGCTGGCACCCCGACCACGACAGCGTCAGCGTCGAGATGGTGATTGGCAACTTACAAAAGAACGCCGTCAACGCCCAGCGGGTGATTCAATCCGTCGTTCAACGCCTGAGCCAACATCCCCCCGAGTCCGACGCTCACTCTGCTCTCAAGTATGCCATCATTACCCCGCTAGACAAGGCCCCCGCTGAGGCGAAAGAAGACCTCTCACTGCTATTAAAGAAATACTTGTAATTGGTCTTTCTGCTCTTTTAGAACTTCTCTACCCCTTCCAAACCGTCCACAGTCCACCAAATTTAGTGAGTCAATAATCCCATGGGTGAAGCCAAGCGACGACAGAAAAGCGATCCAAACTACGGCAAGGTTAAACAAACGCGATCGCCGAAGCCAAAATGGCGCATTCAGAACATTTCCAAATCCGAAATATTGATCTGGGCCGCTATCTTCGGCGCTGCCGCCGCAACCTTTGCCTGGACCTATCTGCCTCAGTGAGCTCAGGCGCGATCGCATTGCCTTTGCTAATTTGACGGCCAAGGTCGTCTTGCCAATGCCAGAGGGCCCATGGAGCATAATCAGGCGGCAGGCGGGCACCGACGGAGGATCGACCCAGTCCTTGAGCTCGCCCAGCTCATCCTGTCGTCCGTAGAAGACCGGCACATCGGGAACCTGCTGCCAGTTAATTTCAACGATCGTGTTTTCGTAGCCCGCCTGCCGCAGCCAGTCGGCAACGTTACGCCAGCTTTCTAGAGTGTTGCGCGAGCGCGCAGTTAGCACCTCAACGTAGCGATAGAGCGTCTGACTCAGACTAACCTCAACCGTTCCAGTCGCTGTAACCTGCTGTTCGGCAATTTCGGCGGGGCTATAGCCACACAGCAATCCCCGCAGCCGCACTTTCTCAACCGAAGTGAGGCCCGGCTGCATATGTGAGGCAAACTGGCCTTTGGCAACCGCTAGATCGGCATAGAGGCGGTCTAGATGCCAGTTCTGCGTTGCTTCTATGAACAGCGGCGGCGGTGAAGGCATGGGTGAGGCAAATCCGCTTACGGATGACTTTATCCTAACGGACTTAGCGGACTTGAATTGGCCCCTAGGGCCAGATCATAACCTACTTCATAACTATGCCTATATTCCAGACTGCTCTTGGCTTAACTAGTTTGAGAGTACCTAAGTTTTCTGGCCTACATTTTCTATTGGAGGTGCCCATGCTGGTTCCCTATGCTCGCGGTCATATGCTGAGCGATCGCTATCAAATTTTGTCAACGCTGGGCCAGGGTAGCACCGGCTATACCTACAAAGCTCAAATGATTGATTTAGACTGCCCGGTGGCAATCAAAGTCCTCTCCCTGAAGCGGCTTGGCGACTGGAAGATACTCGACCTGTTCGAGCGAGAAGCAGAGGTCTTAGAACGGCTGAATCATCCCGGCATTCCCAGATACATCGACTATTTCCAAGCCGATGTAGGCAGCGATCGTCACTTCTATTTGGTGCAGTCGCTGGCCCCTGGAAATTCCTTGGCAAATCTAGTAAAAGCAGGGCAGCGATTTGACGAAGCTGAGATAGTCGTGATCGCGCATCAGGTTCTCGCTATTTTAGAATATCTGCACACCCGCGAGCCTGCCGTCATCCACCGTGATATTAAGCCCGACAACCTGATCTACCAACCCAATGGTCAGCTCTCTCTAGTTGACTTTGGTGCGGTTAAAAACCTTTACCGCCATACGGCTATCGGCAGCGGTACCTGCATTGGCACGCTGAACTACATGCCTCCCGAGCAACTTCGCGGCCAGGCTTGCTTTGCTTCAGACCTGTATGGTTTAGGCTCGACTTTACTGTTTCTAGCGTTAGGTGAATCCCCAGCCACATTACCCCGGTGGCGCAACCGAATCCAGTTTCGTTCGCGAATATCGCTTTCACCCAGTTTGTGCAAATGGCTAGAGACGCTATTACAGCCTGCTGTTGAAGAGCGATTTCAGACAGTACAGCAAGCCCAATCCAGACTCGACAGTGTCAAGTTCAATTGGCAAGAGCCCCGCTCTGCTCCTGCTATTCCCAAATCCAAGAAGTATCCTGCTAATCGGACCTCAGCTAAGGATAGTGACGCCCTGGTCACTGCCTTTAAGGTTTTCTTTTGGATTGGGTTAGCCGCGTCTATTAGAAAAATCATGCTCGAACAGCCGTCTCCCGTAGCGGCTACCGCCGAGTCAGCCAGCGTCAGCGCAGATCGATCTAGCTCTAGGCCAGATGCTATGGCCCATCGACTTAGCCTAGGGGAGCGCAGTCTGCTTCCTCAGATTTCTGACTTCAAACAGCTTGCGATCAAAGCTTACGCTGACGGTCACTATCCTCTGGCAATCGACCTTTTCGAGGCACTACTCGTAACCCAGCGGAATGATCCTGAAGCCCTGATTTACTTAAATAATGCCCGAATCGGCGAGCAGCCTGCCCATACAATCGCGGTAGCAGCCCCGCTCAAAGAAAGCACAAATCCGGCCTTAGAAATTCTGCGTGGCATTGCTCAAGCTCAAGATGAAATCAATCAGGCTGGGGGAATTGCCGGGATTCCACTCAAAGTCCTGATTGCCGATGACGGAAACAATCCAAACATTGCCCAACGGCTGGCAACCAAGCTCACTTCAGATCCCTCTATCCTGGCCATTATCGGTCATTTCAGCAGTGATGTTACTCTGGCTGCCGCCCCCATTTATCAGCAGAAAGGGCTGCCCATGATTTCGCCCACAAGCACTTCGGTGGAAATTTCTAGCCTGGGTGACTATGTCTTTCGCACCGCGCCGAGCGATCGCTTTGCCGCTGCTGCCCTCGCCAGCTATCAGCTCGAAACGCTGCACCGCCGTAAGACCGCCATTTTTTATAACTCTCAGAGCAGCTACAGCCAGTCGCTCAAAAATGAATTTACCACGGCGCTCTATGGCGACGGCGGCGAGGTGGTTACTGAGTTTGACCTGATCCAGTTCAGCCATTACAGTGCAGCAGAAGCTGTTCGGCAGGCCCAGCAAGCGGGGGCTGAGGTACTAATGCTGGCCGCCAATACGCCAACTCTCGACCCAGCCCTAAGGGTAATTGATGCAAATCAAGGCGAACTCCCCCTGCTGGGCGGTGACAGTTTGTACAATCCCAAAATTTTAGACCAAGCTGGGCCAGCAGCAACCGAGCTGGTTGTGGCTATCCCCTGGCATTTACAGGCGCATCGAGAATCGTCTTTTGCTCAGCACTCCTACGATTACTGGGGCGGCGATGTGAGCTGGCGTACGGCGACAACCTATGACGCGGCCCGGGCGATTTTCGCAGCGTTGCAGAATCAGCCCAGCCGCGAAGGAATCGAGACCGTGCTAAGCAGCGATCGCCCTGTGACGGATGGCGCAACTCAAATCGTAAAGTTTCTGCCGTCGGGCGATCGCAATCAGCAGCCTCAGCTAGTGACGGTCAGAAACGGCGATCGTTCAGGCTATGGCTATGACTTTGTTCCAATACCTTAGCAGGGCTAATTTTAGCCCTCTTAATAACGCTTCCTATAGAGTCCGTCGGTCTTGCTAACTAACGCTCTTTAATGACTTTAGGGACGATAAAATGAGGCAACGCGCTGAAAACTTTATAGATCAATGACCGAGCCCCTAGAGTCATGAGACCTCTTGCACTAATCAGAGGCTGTTTGTAAATAGGTATTACGAAGAACGCATATCGTCTGTGAAATCAGCGATGCCAGGAATGAAAGTTCTCAGGGGTCAACTGCGATGGGAGAGACAGAGCGAAACGGCAGCGATTTGAGCGATCTAGAATGGCATCGGATTGGGCCGCTGCTGCCCGAACAAAAACAGGTCGGTCGATTGCGAGAAGTGGATTTACGCGAAGTCTTAAACGCTATTTTTTATCGAGCTGACAACGGGATAAAATGGCGAAACTTGCCCAAAGATTTTCCGCCCTGGCAAACGGTCTACGGCTACTTTCGGTTGTGGGTCAGGCGGGGGGTTTGGGAGGCGGTCAACCAAGCCCTCGTCGGCCAAGTGCGGCTGTCCGAAGGACGAGAGGCGGAACCGAGTTTGACGATTATCGACAGCCAGTCGGTCAAACTGGGCGAAAAAGGGGGGCCGAAATTGGGGTCGATGGCTATAAAAAGGTGAAAGGTCGCAAGCGTCATATTGCCGTAGATGTGCTGGGGCTTGTCCTGATCTGTCATGTCGGCGCAGCCAACCAAGCCGATGTGAAAGCAGCGCCTTTCGTGCTGTTTTGGGTATTAGAGCAGTATGGCCGGATTCAAAAGATTCTGGCCGATAAAGGCTATCGAGGTGACCTGGGCGATGACCTAGAAGCCGTTTATGGTGTCCCCATTGAGATTTCACAACAGAGTGCTAAAGGCTTTACGATAGAAGCAAAGCGATGGATTGTGGAAAGGACTTGGGCTTGGTTGGATAATGCTAGAAGCTTGACGCGAGATTATGAACGGCTTCCGGAGAATCATGCAGGCATGGTGTACATTGTCATGATTCGATTGATGTTGCGGCGATTAGAAAAGAATCGCAAAAATTGGAAAGCAACAACTACTTAACTTTCATTTACAAACACTCTCTGAAGTAGGGCATGGAAAAATAGATGAGCCTAAGAATAGTTGCGCCTTTTGTCAGAAAGCGTCTGAGAGATTTGCCAGTTGCTTTGGTGAGTACGTTATCGGGCCTTTTTGTCTTGTACGGTACTGCGCACTGGCATTCGCATTCGCATGACTTCTACTTTCTTAACTATCGTGAGGAAGGTTTGGTTGTCTGGCCCTGCCTCTGGTTAGTGGTATACGCGCTGCTGCATTCTCTAGGCGTTTACGGCTCAGCTTGGCTGTTTGGGCAGCTTTGTCCCCGCCGTACATTAGTAGTCGAACCCGCATCTTTGATGGTGGGGGGCGTCATTGGCGGTATTGCCGGGCTAATGACACAACTGATTAGCGATTTTGCTTTTATCTCCCCATGGATCGGCATTGGTGTTGGATCGCTACTGGGAATACAACTGGGCTGCTTAGCAAAGCGTCGCAGGACTTCGGGGCATGTGGCAACTTTGAGGAGAGCCGCTATACCAGTAGTGCTGGTTTTCTTTTTGTGTCTATTGAACTACAGCGGCTTTCCAGGCGTGAATGCGCCAGCCCAGTCGCGACAGCAGTGGGCTTACACAGAATTTACAGACTATAAATACGCGGTCAGCGATATTCAGAACTGCGAACCGATTAAGGCAATAGTCGGTAACGTTAAAATCATCGCGCCGACCTGGGGCAAAAACATGACGGTTCGCGATCCGGGCACCTTAGGGCATCGTGGCGAGTTCACCTTAGAAGTCATTGGCGATAAGGGCACAGGTATTGCGAACGCTAGGTTTCATATTTTCACTAGCCTATACAAGGTAAAGTTCACCGATGAAGATAAGACTGAGATACTGACTTGCGATAACGCAGTCCAGATTCCCCTACACTGACACTCGCGCAGTCGTTATATGGGCGAACTCACGCGAGAAGTTGTCGGAGTTATCGGAACGGGCGTTGCTAATGTTGAAGTGTCTCTATGCAGCATTTCTTACTTAGCTCAATGTAGTGACTTGATATGAAAAGCTATCGGATTGTTCAAAATTACGAATACCCCATCGGCGTGTTTTTCACTAGAGGAAAACACTACAGGTAGTGATCAGCGAACCGTAGGTTATTACTTATTATAAGTTGTAAGTTCGTGATTATATGCCTAGAGAGTCGTTGCCACGGATGCGTCAAAAACCTTCCTTTCTGACACATCCTTTGCAGCTAATCTGCCCTCTAGCCGTTAGGTAACGATATTGTGCATTGACTACGACAGTAAATTTAACGGTCGGTTTCTAAGTGGTTGTCATGTAATAAAAGGTGTGCCGAAGGCATTCTATAGTGTAGCGTATATGAAATGTCTACTGGTTCTGGCCAAAGGCAGCGAACGAACCATGAGAAGAGACAGCTAATAGAACGGGTCTATCACCGGCTAGCATCAATCAGGGCCTCGCTACGCTTCAAAGCTTCTTCAAGTGACTGGCAGTCAAGCAATATATCAGTCGGGTACCAACTTAAGCCGGGAAAGTGTCTGCGTATAAGGGTTTCGGCTGTTGTGGTTTAGAAGACCGCCGAGGCATAGGTAGATCACCTACCTGCGCTAGCATCCATTCAAATACGTCGGGAAAATCGTGCCCAAATAAGCGCTGAGCAGCAGTCGTGCCATCGTGTCGTTTGAGGTCGAAGTGGCTTTGTTGCACAAATCGTTCGATAGGCAGTTGTGATGAGCAAGAATGAATCGATACGGTTGAGATAATAGTCGAAGTAAGGGAGAGCATGAAAAGCCGCTACCGCATCTGCAACTGGTCAGAGTATCATGCCGCCTTGGAGGCCCGAGGGAGCCTGACCGTTTGGATAGATGAAGGGGTGCTGAGCGCCTGGAAGAACAAGCAAAAGACTGGCAAGCGAGGCGCGTCGAATACCTACAGTGACCTAGCGATAGAGA
>NZ_JADEXG010000056.1 GCF_015207255.1 Vasconcelosia minhoensis LEGE 07310 | reverse complement strand
TCATTGGTATAACCGACAAAGACTGCATCAGTCGCTGAATTATCGAACACCAGATGAGGTTTATGCAGAAAGTAGATGAGAAAGTCAGTTGATGTGTCATACTCGTTGAAAGCGTATTAACTACGTAGATCTTTCAGAGCTTAACTGCCCTTTCATGTTGTTCAGTCTCTGGGGTCCATTTCAGTCTACCCGGTGGCGATCAAGCAGCCGGGGCTAAAGGGTACGCTGCGCCATTTCTTTCGCCGGGAATACCGCAATGTGGAAGCGGTGAAGCAGGTTTCCTTTCAGATTGAGCCGGGCGAGGTGGTGGGGTTCCTCGGCCCCAACGGAGCCGGAAAAACAACGACGCTGAAAATGCTGACCGGGCTGATTCATCCCTCGACCGGGCAGGTGACGGTCGCAGGCGCAACGCCCTTCCAGCGAGCAGCGCCATTCCTCCAGCAAATTACCCTGGTAATGGGGCAAAAGCAGCAGCTGCTCTGGGACCTGCCCGCGCTGGATTCGCTGCGGATTAATGCGGCCATCTATGGGATTAGCGATCGCCAATTTCGCGATCGCGTCAACGAACTCGCCGACATGCTCGACCTGCAGGAAAAGCTTGCCCAGCCCGTACGCAAGCTTTCGCTAGGCGAACGGATGAAGGCCGAAATGCTGGCGGCTTTGCTGCACCGGCCCCAGGTGCTTTTCCTAGACGAACCGACCTTGGGGCTGGACGTCAACGCCCAGGTGGCGGTGCGCAATTTTCTCAAAACCTACAATCAGCGCTACGGGGCAACCGTGCTGCTGACCAGCCATTACATGGCCGACATTACCGCCCTATGCGAGCGGGTGCTGCTGATTTACCAGGGTGAGCTAATCTACGATGGCCGCCTGGATCAGCTGCTGGAGCAGTTTTCGCCCTACCGCGAAGTCGCTATCGAGTTTGACTGTAGCCTACCGTCCGAAAAGCTCCAGACCTACGGCGAGCTGAAGAGTCTGGAGGGCTGTCAGGCCGTCTTTTTGGTGAAGCGCGATCGCCTTACCCAAACAGTTTCTCAAATCCTGGCTGACCTGCCGGTACAGGATCTGACCGTCACCGACCCGCCGGTTGAAGACGTGATTGGGCGGGTGTTTCAGGCAGGCGCAGTTTAATGGTGCCTATTTTGATGGCGGCTCCCTGGCGATGGCTGTACCGACCTTGGCGCATCTTTCGGGTCTTCTCGGTCATCTACTACGCCTACATGGTCGAATACCGAGCCGAGCTGATCCTCTGGATGCTGTCGGGCAGCTTTCCACTGATTCTGATGGGGCTGTGGAACCAGGCGGCACAGAGTGGGCAGATGGGGTTGCAGCCGGTGGAATTTGTTCGCTACTTTCTGGCAGTATTCCTCGCCCGGCAGTTTACGGTGGTCTGGGTGATTTGGGAGTTTGAAAAGGAAGTGGTGCAGGGTAAGCTGTCGCCTTTGCTACTTCAGCCGATTGATCCAGTTTGGCGGCATTTTTTCAGCCATTTTTCCGAGCGGTTTGCCCGGCTGCCCTTTGCGATTCTGCTAGTTGGCCTATTTTTCTGGCTGTACCCTGACGCGATCTGGATGCCGACGCTCTACGGCTGGTTTTGGGGCCTGATTGCCATTACGCTTTCCTTCTGCCTGCGCTTTATCATGCAATATACCTTTGCCATGCTAGCCTTCTGGGTCGAGCGGGCGACGGCGATTCAGCAGTTCTGGTATCTCTTCTATATCTTCCTCTCCGGTATGATTGCGCCGCTGGAGCTGTTTCCGCCTGCTGTACGAGAATTTGTCCTATGGACACCGTTTCCCTACATGATTTATTTTCCGGCCAGCTTACTGGTCGGCCTGCCAGTCGATTTAGGCCGAGGGCTGGTCACTATCCTATTTTGGGGTGGGGTTTCGCTGGCCATCAACCGCTGGCTCTGGCGGCGAGGGCTGAGGCACTATTCAGGTATGGGAGCTTGAGTTGATGAGCAAAATGCCTTCTGCTCCTAAACAGAATTCTGAAGACGAGCTCCTAGCTGGTGATAACGGTCAGGCTAAACGGGCTATAGTTGCTCAAGGCTACAAAATAGCTAGACTATTGGCATAGTATGACGGCTATCAGGAACTATGACTGAACTCCTTCAACAGGCCATAGCACAGGTTGCAAAGCTATCGGACGAGCAGCAGGATGAGATCGCAACCCGACTCCTGGCTGAGTTAGAAGACGAGCAGGCTTGGCAGACTCGCTTTGAAGCGACGACAGACGCTCAGTGGGAAAACCTGGCTGCTACAGTGCGGCAGGAAATTTTGACAGACAAAGTCTTTCCGCTGGATGAAATTTTTCCCATCGAGAAGTGAAGTCGAGCACTACCCAAAACTTTCGTAAGCGGCTCAGTCAGTTGCCCATTTCAGTGCGAGAAGAGGCTAACAAAGCCTATGCTCTATGGAGAAATAAGCCATATCACCGAAGCCTTCAGTTCAAACGAGTCAGTCAACGTCAGCTCATTTATTCAGTTCGTATCAGTCTCAATTACAGGGCATTAGGGCTGCTGGAGGAAAATCATATTTACTGGTTCTGGATTGGAACTCATTCTGAGTACGATGAATTGCTGAAGCGCCTATGATGCCGAAATCGCGATCGCCGTTCAGTTTTCCGATGGCAGGACAAACTAAGTAGGAAATTCGATGTCGCAGTTAGGGCGCTATTTTCGAGTACTTAAGCTATTTTGGTCGGTCGCGATCGCGGCTGAGCTAGAGTACCGTCTAAACTTTGTGATTGCCGGACTCAGCAGCCTGGGCGGCCTGGCAGGCAACCTATTTGGGCTTTTCCTGTTCTATCGCACCGGGTATGAGTTTCAGGACTGGAGCTGGGAAGAAGCGCTGATTGTGCTAGGCGTGTTCACCCTGTTGCAAGGGGTTTCGGCAACTTTTTTAGTACCCAACCTGAATAAAATTGTGGATCACGTGCAGCAGGGGACCCTCGACTTTGTCTTACTCAAGCCAATCAGCTCCCAGTTTTGGCTATCTACCCGCACGGTTTCGCCCTGGGGTCTGCCCGATCTATTCTTTGGGCTAGTGATTATTGTCTATGCAGGCTCGCGGTTAGGGCTTTCGTCCAGCGCGTATCTTGCCCTGGTACCACCGCTGCTATTTGGCATTGCCAGCCTCTACAGTCTCTGGTTTATGCTAGGCGCGACTAGCATCTGGTTTGTCAAAATCTATAACGTCACTGAAGTCCTGCGCGGGCTGCTAGAGGCGGGGCGCTTTCCGATCGTGGGCTATCCAGCGGCCTACCGGATTTTTTTCACCTTTGTGATTCCAGTCGCCTTTCTGACCACGGTTCCCGCGCAGATGATGCTCCAACGCACCGAGGTACCCTGGCTGATCGGCTCGGCGGTGCTCGCGATCGCGCTGCTCCAGCTGTCCAAGTGGTTTTGGCAGTACGCCCTGCGGTTTTACACTAGCGCCTCTAGCTAGGGCTAAAGAAATCGGTTCGGTCAGGGCCGATTTCCTTAGCCCTAGGCTCGAACTACTTTACAGATCTGTCGGCAGCGGTTCAGGCTGGACTCGAATGGTCTGCGTCCGCTCACCGCGCTGCACCTCCACCTGTAGCGTTCGGTCTAGGCCGCTGGCCTCCACCTGCTGCTGAACTTCAGCAGCATCGGTAATCGGCTGGTCATTCACCGAACGAATCACATCACCGGCCCGCAGGCCCGCCGCTGCTGCTGGCGAATTGGGCATGACTCGACCGATCAGCACGCCCGAGTCGGCATCTACTGTCAGACCGCTATTGGGATCGCTATTGAGATTTGCCTTCACCTCCGGCGATAGGGTTAGCATTTGAATGCCGATGTAGGGATGGTCTACTTTTCCGGTCGTCGCTAGCTGGTCGGCGATGCGCTCGACATCGGCGATGGGAATGGCAAATCCCAAACCCTGAGCCCCGTTGATAATGGCGGTATTCATCCCAATCACCTCGCCACGGCCGTTCAGCAATGGCCCGCCGGAGTTGCCAGGGTTAATCGCTGCGTCGGTCTGGATAAAGTCTACTCGCTTGTCAGGAGCGCCAATCTGTCCGCTGGTGCGCCCTGTGGCGCTGACGATGCCAACGGTGACGGTATTGTCAAGGCCGAGCGGATTGCCAATTGCGATCGCGAGTTCTCCAGGCCGCAGCTCTGCCGAACTCGATGCCAACGTAGGTAAATCCGTCGCCTCGACCTGAATGACTGCAACATCCGTCACCGGATCGCTACCGAGCACTTCGCCTTGGAGGGTCCGCCCGTCCTTGAGCGTCACCTCGACCATGTCGGCCCCGGCAACGACATGGGCATTGGTAATAATCCGACCGTCTTCACCCACAATAAAGCCAGAACCAACGCCCTGCTCCACTCGCTCAGCGGGCGGTGTCGCCCCCTCGCCAAAAAACTGACGGAAGAAGGGTTGCTCAAACGCCTCTGGCAGCTGCTGCGAAACCGTGCGTGAAGCGTTGATTCGCACGACAGCAGGGCCGACAGCCTCAACGACTGAAGCAATCGAGTCGGCATTGTCTAAAGCAACCAGACCGCCCACTGGGGTCGTCGAGCTGACAGCAGCAGTATCGGCAATAGGGGTTGACGATGAGAGCGATCGCTCCTCAACCAGGTAGGAACCGGCCGTAGCGGCACCAGCCCCTAGCAGTACAAGCGCCAGCGAAGAGACCGCTCGCTGGCCTAATCGGTTACTCCGATGAGACGATTCAGAAGTTACTGTCATAGATCCTTACTTTGAGTCACTACGCTCACTATAAAAGGCCTGTTTGACAGGGCTATGACAGTCCGATTACGTTAACATGAAATATTTTAGCCTAGGCCTTACGCACTGCCATCCCTAAGCATCAGAACTAGTAAGGTTTGAAAGCTCTAGAACGCTGCTATTTGCAAATATGCCTATCTTGCAATGGAGCAGTGACGCTAACTAGCCGGTGATGAGGCCATGCTCTAGCGCATACCGAACCAGCTCTGTGCGGCTGTTGGTTCCGGTCTTGCCAAACAGGCGGCTGACGTACTTTTCGACATTGCGGACGGTGGTTCCTAGCCGACTGGCAATTTCCTTATTCATCAAGCCCTCAGAAACCAGATCAAGCACATCTTGCTCACGGGGGGTAAAGTCGATCTTGATCGGGCTGACTGCCGACTTAATCAGACTGCCTCGCTGGGTCAGTAGCGCCTTGATCTCTTCGATCTGGCGAGCCATCGTCGCAATATCGGGTGCCGTCTCAGGGTCGGGCGACTGGGCAGCGCGGCGTTCGATCTGGCTGGTGACGATCGCGACTAGCTCTTCTGGATCAAACGGCTTTGGCAGGTAGGCATCGGCTCCGGCTTGGTAGCCCTGAATGCGATCGCTCGTCATCCCCCGCGCCGTCAAAAATATTACTGGCAAGGCTTGAAAGCGCACGTCCTCGCGCATCTGCTTGAGAAACTGGTAGCCATCGACCTGCGGCATCATGATGTCGGAAATCACCACGTCGGGTGTCGCCTGCTGGAGCAGTTCCCACCCCTCGGTAGCATTACTCGCCACCTGTACGGTAAAGCCGCTGTCTTCTAAATAGGCCTGAACCGCTTCGCGCAAGCCGGGTTCATCATCGACCAGAAGCACCTTACCCGTTGTCTCTGCCATGGAATCCGTCCTAGCGTCTGCAATTGCTTGATAGTCGCATGATAGAGGAAACCCTGTTGCCCGTCCTATATCTAAAGACAAGCTGGGCGATCTTGCCCTGTCACGCTACGATTATTAAAGAATCTACTAAACACCTATCGGGAAACCGGGGTTTATGTGAAGATATCAGATGGAGTGATGTGCTGAGCTATCTCAGTATCCAACTGAACACCCAATCGAAATGAGTACAAAGAACCAAAGGAGCTTGATCATGGTACTCCAGCTAGGGGACACCGTCCCAAATTTTACGCAGCAGTCCTCCGAGGGCGAAATTAACTTCTATGACTGGGCTGGCGACAGCTGGGTCGTCCTTTTCTCTCACCCGGCTGACTATACCCCCGTCTGCACGACGGAACTGGGCGAAGTCGCTCGGCTCAAGTCTGACTTTGAGCAGCGCAATGCCAAAGTGATTGCCCTCAGCGTTGATAATGCTGACTCTCACCAGGGCTGGATTAGCGATATTAACGAAACTCAAAAGACCAACGTCAACTATCCGATCATCGCTGACTCAGACAAAAAGGTGTCTGACCTCTACGGCATGATTCACCCCAACTCCAATGACAAGGTGACGGTGCGCACCGTATTTGTGATCGACCCCGAGAAAAAGCTGCGGCTGACGATTACCTATCCGCCTAGCACCGGTCGCAATTTCTTAGAAATTTTGCGGACGATTGACTCGCTTCAGCTCACTGACAACTACAGCGTCGCCACGCCGGTTAACTGGCAGGAGGGTGAAGACGTCGTCGTATCACCAACGATCCCTACCGAGGAAGCGAAGAAGAAGTTTCCGAAAGGCGTCACGGAAGTTAAGCCCTACCTGCGCATGACGCCTCAGCCGAACAAATAGACCGAGCCAGTAGGCGCTGTCCGCTCGCCGGATTCACCGCTCACGCTGACCCAGAGGGTTCCCAAGGGAATTCTGTCAGCGTGAGCGGTTTGCTGTTAGAGCACTATCTCGCTACTTCAGCAGCTTTTTGAGCAAACTCAGCTTATTTTTGTATGGCGGATAGCGCAGCGGCAGGTCTAGCCAGTTGGGCTTCTTGAGCACGCTGCGCGTATAGGAAAAGGTATCAAAGCCTGCTTTGCCATGGGCTCGACCCATGCCGCTAGCGCCAACGCCGCCAAAGGGAAAGTCGGGGACGGCGTATTGGCTCATCGTTTCGTTGAAACACAGGCTGCCCGAAGTCGTTTCATTCAAGACCCGTTCCTGTTCGGCCGCATTCGTTGTAAAGCAATAGAGCGCCAAGGGTTTCGGACGAGTATTGACGAACGCGATCGCGTCTGTCAGCTGCTCGTAGGACAGCACCGGCAAGATTGGGCCGAAAATCTCTTCCTGCATGACGGCGGCCTCTGGCGAAGCGTCAATCAGCGTCAGATCGATATAGCGCTCAGCTGCGTCAGCCTGGCCACCGGCCACAATATCGCCCTCCATCAGCTGACATAGCCGCTGGAAATGGCGATCGCTAATAATCCGCCCATAGTCGGGGCTCTGGGCTCTATCCTCGCCAAAGAAATCGACGATTGCCTGCTGCATGGCCTGGAGCAGCGGCGCTTTGACTGCCTGCTGAACAAGTAGATAGTCCGGCGCAATACAGCTCTGCCCGGCATTGATTCCCTTGCCCCAGATGATCCGCCGCGCCGCAGTTTGAATATCGGCATCGGCTGTGACCATGCAGGGACTTTTACCGCCGAGCTCTAGCGTCACCGGCGTCAGATGCTCAGCCGCTGCCTGCATCACCCGTTTGCCAATCTGGGCACCGCCGGTAAAGAAAATATGGTCAAAGGATTCCGATAGCAGGGCCTGGCTGGTCTCAACCCCGCCCTCAGCGACGGCGATGAAGTCATTCGGGAAGGTTGACTGAATCAAATGTGCCAGCGCCGCTGAGGTCTGCGGCGCAATTTCAGACGGCTTGAGAATGGCGCAGTTACCCGCCGCGATCGCGCTTACCAGCGGTGAAATCGACAGCTGAAAGGGATAGTTCCACGGGCTAATAATCAGCACAACCCCCAGCGGCTCAGAACGCACCTGCCCGGCAGCGGGCTGAAGCGTCAGCGGCACGCTCACCCGGCTGGGTCGCATCCAGCCCTTCAGGTGCTTAAGCGCGTAGTCGATATCGCCGACGACCGAGAGCTCAGTCGCGTAGGTTTCGAAATCAGGCTTGCGCAGGTCGGCGCGTAGGGCGGCGAGAATCTCAGCCTGGTAGTCGAGGATGGCCGCTTTCAGTCGGCTGAGCTGGGTCTGGCGAAAGGCACGCGATCGCGTTTCACCAGTCGCAAAAAACTGCCGCTGACCGGCTGTCAGGGTCGCCCCCATCTGCCCCACGTCAGCGCTTTACACTCGCAAACGATTCTGCCGCAGCCCGCTTCAGGGTCTCTGCTTTGTCTGTTTGCTCCCAGGGCAGACTGACGTCGGAGCGACCAAAATGGCCATAGGCGGCGATTTCCTGGTAAAAGCGGCCGTTCCTTTCAGCCGGCAGCTTTTGCAGATTAAACGTCTGGATAATGCCCGCCGGCCTTAGCTCAAAATGCTGACGCACCAGCTCCAAAAGCTTTTCGTCAGATATCTGGCCGGTGCCAAAAGTCTCTACAAAAATGCTGACCGGCCGGGCAACGCCGATGGCGTAACTGAGCTGCACCTCGCATTTTTGGGCCAGGCCCGCGGCCACAATATTTTTAGCCACATAGCGGCAGGCATAGGCCGCACTGCGATCGACCTTAGTCGGATCTTTTCCAGAAAACGCGCCGCCGCCGTGGCGAGAATAGCCGCCATAGGTATCGACAATGATTTTTCGCCCCGTGAGGCCCGAATCGCCCTGCGGCCCGCCGATCACAAACTTGCCAGTGGGGTTGACCAAAAAGCGCGTATCGCTGTCGGGCTGAACATTGAGGCCATCGAAACTAGGCAGTACCACCGAGCCCCAAAGATCTTTGCGAATGCGCATTTGCACGGCTGCGTCGTCAGTAACGCCGTCAATGCTGGGTGCATGCTGGGTCGAAACCAGAATGGTATCAATCCCAACGGGCTGACCGTCTTCGTAGAGCACGGTGACTTGGGTTTTGCCATCAGGTCCCAAGTAAGGCAGCTCGCCACGTTTGCGGGCCATCGACAGCTGCTGAGAAATCCGGTGGGCCAGGCAGATGGGTAGCGGCATCAGAACGGGCGTCTCATCGCAGGCAAAGCCAAACATAATGCCCTGATCGCCGGCGCCAACCGCGTCGAGGGCCTCATCGCTATCGCGATCGCGGGCCTCGTGGGCCTGATCCACGCCCTGGGCAATATCAGGGGACTGCTCGTCGAGCGCGACCATCACCGAGCAGCTATCAGCTGAAAATCCGTTATTGGTCGGATCGATATAGCCAATCTCCGCAATTTTCTGGCGGGCCAGCTTGACAAAATTGACCTGTGCCTTCGACGAAATCTCACCGGTAATCAGAACCAGCCCGGTATTGACCACGACTTCTGCTGCCACCCGGCTTTCAGGATCGAGCGACAGCAGTGTATCTACGATCGTGTCTGATATCTGGTCGCATATCTTATCAGGATGTCCTTCTGTAACAGACTCCGACGTAAATAGGTACCGGCGAGACAAGGGCAGAGGCTCCTAAAAAATAATTGGCAAGCGAAAAGTTAGGCAATTTTAGCTCCTTTCAAGCCTACATGATAGGTGCAATGCTTGAGCGACTAATTGCGGCAGTGATGAAATCAAAATAGCCCCAAAGCCTGCTCAGGAAATAGCGGTTTCGCTGCACTTAGTGAGTAAAAACCCATGCTCTTTGAGAAAATTCAGGCCAAACTTGCGTACCATCCCATGGCCAGGCAGGGTGGGCTGTTCCAAATGACAGATACTGTGATTGCCGCAGTAATATGCCGCAACTTCGTCTGGGGCAATGCTAAAGGGGGGCGTCTCCAACCGCGGAAAGTACTCTAGCGTATTGACAAACTGCTGTCCACCAACGGGCAGCAGTTTGTCAACCTGGCAAACGTACTGCTGCCTCAGGGGCAGGGGCAAAGCGACCAAGGCAGCACGGTCATAAATCCAGTCAATCGGTCCAATATCTACCCGGTTAAGACTAAAGAAATTATTACAAATAATAGTCAGGCGATCGGCCTCAAAACGAGCTCCCCGGCGGGTGAATGGAATCTGATGTTCTGCAAAGAACTCTAAAATCGCTTTTTCTACTAGCTCTACCCCAATCACCTGAGCTGCATGCTCGCGAAAGTAGATCATATCGACGCTTTTGCCACACAGGGGAACCAGTACCCGCTTGTCGCGCAGTACTTCTGGGGTTAGATACTTTAGCACGTAGGGATGAACATCCTGACGATGAAAGCTGGTTTTGTGTCCCCCGGCATTCCACGAATCAACCCAAAATTGGATGTGCATGATGATTCACTCCATACAAATCTAATCAACCTAGGCAGATGCAGTTTTAGGTCATAATGCTCTAGCAGCTTACAGGATGGATGCCAAAACGGCTGTATTGGCATTTCCCTTGTATAGAGACACCGGTCAACTGCCAAAAGTGCCCTGCTCCCTATTCGAGCCCTGTCAAAGGTCAGCGAACCTGAAAAAAAGGAGTGAGGCGTACCCCACTCCTTTTTTGATTGGATTTTAATCAGACTTTTAGGGATTAATGGCGTTCACCCATCACTAATCAACCGCAGCCATCGCCTCTTCGTCTGCTGAATAGTCACTCCCGCCGTTGGCCTCGCCCAGCTCCTTCTGGCGCATCTGCTCACGATAGCGGGCAGCCATTTCCTCCGCCTTTTCAAAGACCAGCTCAGGGCTCTTCACCATATCACCCGGCTCGGGTTCAAGCTGCTTGGTAGATAGCGAAATCCGCCCGCGCTCAGCATCAAGGTCGATAATCATCACCTTGATTTCGTCATTGACGTTGAGCACTGAGTTGGGCGTATCGATATGGTCGTGAGAGATTTCGGAAATATGGAGCAGACCACTGACGCCGCCGATATCGATAAAGGCACCGTAAGGCTTAAGACCCCGCACCGCGCCGATCACGACTTCGCCCACCTGCAAGCCATTCATCTTCCGCTCAACCAGTGCCCGCCGATGGCTCAGCACCAGTCGGTTACGCTCTTCGTCAACTTCCAAAAACTTCAGCGGCAGGTCTTCGCCCACCAGATCTTCTTTGGGTTTGCGAGTGCTGATATGGGACCCGGGGATGAAGCCGCGCAGCCCCTCAATCCGGACTAGAGCACCGCCGCGGTTGGTCGCAAACACGCCTGAGCGCACCGTTGCATCTTCCTGCTGGAGCTGCCTCACGCGCTCCCAAGCTCGCATGTATTCAATCCGCCGAATGGACAAGGTCAGCTGTCCATCTTCATTTTCATCAGTGAGAATAAAAAACTCACGGGTCTCGTTCGATTGCAGAACCTCATCGGCTCCCTCGACGCGATTGATTGACATTTCCTGAATCGGAAGATAGGCAGCCGTTTTAGCGCCGATGTCAATCAGGGCTCCCCGCGGCTCGATGCTGAACACCGTGCCTGGTACGATATCACCCGGGTTGAAGTGATAGTCGTACTTATCTAAAAGTGCAGCAAAATCCTCGTGGGTAAAACCAATGTCAGTAACTTTATTCTCCTGGTTGACCATGCTAGCTGTTTCCTACCGTTTTCTCCGCGATCGCTTGTACAAATGTGCCTTCAAATGTGCCTTTGGCGTGAGCATCTTACACCGCCTATACCTGTGCTAATAAATTTTATCGCAGGCGCGACTGAAAGAGCGACTTTTAGTCGCCTATCACAAGATCATCAATGTTAGCTCAATAAAGGATGAAAGTCATCCGTTCGGCCTTAAACCTGTAGCGGAGAGTCCTGACGTTCTGAGCTGAGCTGCTCACTTGCCGACTCGAAGGTAGCCTCAGACGGCGATTGAGTCCAATCCGTTTGTTGGGACTGGGCCTGAAGCTGGCTGAGGGTCTCAGTGAAGTCGCGAATCCCTTGAAACTGGCGATAGACCGAAGCAAAGCGGACATAGGCAACTTCGCTGAGCTGCTTCAGCCGGGGTAAAACCAGCTCGCCAATTTCTTCGCTAGTGACTTCCCGAATGGCGCGCTGCTGTAGATCGGCTTCAATGTCATCGACCAGCGTTTCCTGTTGAGCGGCCACGACGCCAGTTTTTTCGCAGGCTCGCACAATGCCGCGCAGCAGCTTAGAGCGGTCAAACGATTCGCGATCGCCCCCCCGCTTGAGAATCGTGATGGGGACATACTCAATCCGCTCGTAGGTGGTAAAACGGCGATCGCAGCTCAGACATTCGCGCCGTCGCCGAATACTTCGTCCCGACTCCGCCGAGCGCGATTCCAATACGCGGTTATTAAGATGCTGACAAAATGGGCACTGCATAAGCAAAGTCTCCCAGGGCAGTCAATAAAGTCTCCGAAAAGACTGAGGAATCGCAGCCGGACTGGATCCCACCTGAAAAAGTTAAAAAAGCGAAAGAGGCAGACTCAGCCAGCTGATGAAATGCCGGGTCAGAATCGTGCCTCTCATTCTAAACCATCAGCTTCACAAGCATAAGCACAGAGCCTCAGGTCGAATAACTTAAAGCAAACATATTCCTACTCTTTCGGAATCCGAGGGGGCTCCCGAAAGGCGATCGCAAAGAACAGCGTGCCAATGATGCAGGCAAAAATCAGAATATAAGCAACGGCTTCCATCGGTCAGCTCCTACTAACAACCTAGCTTTAGTTTACATCGATTTATTCAAAAGGGCCTGGCTGCGCGGCGAAAACGGCTTTTACCAGGCCCCTCTCATCAGCCCCTTTACTAAACCCTCCTAAAGGGGCAGGCAACTAGCGTTGCTTCATACTGGTCGTGGGGTCACCCACCTTCTGGAAGAAGCCCCATTCCACCTGCTCTTCAGACAGCTCTGGGTCAACCCCAGCAAACACGTCGCGGAACAGGGTTCTGGAACCATGCCAGATATGGCCGAAGAAAAACAGCAGCGCAAACACCGCATGGCCGAAGGTGAACCAGCCGCGCGGACTCGTGCGGAATACGCCGTCCGAATCCAGCGTTTCCCGGTCGAACTCAAACGGCTCGCCAAGCTGCGCCTTACGGGCGTAGCGCTTGAGCTGAGCTGAGTCAGTTACCTTTTGGCCATCCAGGAGACCGCCGTAGAAATTGGCCGTGACGCCGGTCTGCTCAAAGCTGTACTTCGACTCCGCCCGCCGGAAGGGAATGTCGGCTCGGACGACGCCATCCTTATCAGTCAGGACGACGGGGAACGTTTCGAAGAAATTGGGCAGACGGCGAACCGTCAGCTCACGGCCTTCGCCATCGGTAAAGACCGGATGACCCAGCCAGGCTTCGGCAATTCCGTCGCCGCTATTCATCGGGCCAACCCGGAATAGCCCGCCCTTGGCTGGGCTGTTACCCACATAGTCGTAGAAGGCCAGCTTCTCAGGAATCGTTTCATAAGCTTCCTGTAGGGACGCGCCGCCAGCCACCTGAGCCTGGACCCGACGCTCAATTTCCTGCTTGAAGTAGCCCCCATCCCACTGATAGCGGGTGGGGCCAAACAGCTCTACCGGCGTCGTGGCGCTGCCGTACCACATCGTACCGGCAACCACAAAAGCAGCAAAGAAAACCGCGGCAATACTGCTGGAGAGCACCGTCTCAATGTTCCCCATCCGCAATGCCTTGTAGAGTCGCTGGGGCGGCCTCACGGTCAGGTGAAACAAGCCAGCGATAATGCCGACGATGCCCGCAGCAATATGGTGGGCGACAACGCCACCTGGGTTAAAGGGGTTAAAACCAGCAGGCCCCCACTCAGGCGCAACCGCCTGCACATGGCCGGTCAGGCCGTAGGGGTCAGAAACCCACATCCCTGGCCCCCAGAGGCCAGTCAGGTGAAAGGCGCCAAAGCCAAAGCAGAGCAGGCCGGACAAAAACAGGTGAATACCAAACATCTTGGGCAGGTCTAAGGCTGGTTCGCCCGTCCGAGGATCTCTAAATAGCTCTAAATCCCAGTAGACCCAGTGCCAGCAGGCGGCTAAAAACAGCAGACCCGATAGTACGATGTGCGCGATCGCAACACCCTCAAACGACCAGAAGCCAGGATTGACTCCCGTTTGGCCGGTGACATCCCAGCCACCCCATGACCCTGTGACGCCGAGACGAGTCATGAAGGGCAACACAAACATGCCCTGCCGCCACATAGGGTTTAGCACCGGATCGCTCGGGTCGAACGTGGCCAGCTCAAATAGAGCCATCGAGCCAGCCCAGCCTGCCACGAGTGCCGTGTGCATCAGGTGTACAGAAATCAGCCGACCCGGATCGTTCAGAACGACTGTGTGTACTCGATACCAGGGTAGTCCCATTGACTACGCGCCTCCTTAAGGACTCAACAAAAAAATCAAAAAATGACTCTGCGAAAAAGTTTCTAGATACTGATAAGGCTATCAGATTCAGAACCGCTAAAAGCCAGAATTGACCTAACTCCGAGATAATCTTAAAGAGACCGTCTCAAAAGGCCGGACATTCGGACGCGGACAGGACATTCGCAAAAATGTAAAAATGAAAGTGTATAAAGAAGTGTAACCAAATCGGCGGATCCAATGCAAGCAAGCGGCTGAATTAGGTCCGGGTTGGCCTCTGGTTGATTCCCGCCACCTAGTGTCTAAGGAGAGGAGTCT
Source organism: Vasconcelosia minhoensis LEGE 07310 (assembly GCF_015207255.1). Lineage (GTDB taxonomy): Bacteria > Cyanobacteriota > Cyanobacteriia > Phormidesmidales > Phormidesmidaceae > Vasconcelosia > Vasconcelosia minhoensis. The sequence goes on along the minus strand of NZ_JADEXG010000056.1, from coordinate 21,323 downwards.
AAGGAAAGCTAGCGCTGGGTAAGGCTGCTAGAGCAACTGCTGAATTGAGCTACAGGTAAAGCGCCCCGCTCGGCGGAGCGCAGACTACAGTTAAGGGAAGCATTAAATGGCGACTATTAAGTTTATTAAAGAAGATAAGGAAGTCCAAGCTGCCGACGGCGCCAACCTTCGCTTCAAAGCGATGGAAAACCAGGTTGACCTCTACACCTTCATGGGCAAGCTAGCCCAGTGCGGCGGCTATGGTCAGTGCGGCACCTGCGTCGTCGAAGTAGCGGAAGGCATGGAAAACCTCTCTCCCCGTACCGCTGTCGAAGAGCGCAAGCTGAAGAAGCGCCCGGCCACCTGCCGTCTAGCCTGTCAAACGACAGTGAATGGTCCGGTCAGCATTATCACTAAGCCAAGCAAAAAGGCCAGCCGCGAGCGAGCCGAAGCAAAGGCTTAGGCAGCTAACCTTTTTGTCGATAGCGGGCCGATAGAATACACTGGCGCGGCAGCCAAGATGATATGCTAAAGGCCTTAATACCTGTTGTTTTCAGATTTCTTAGAGGCTAAATCCCATGGAGACTAATAAGCTCGGTTTTGTCGCCAGTGTCCTGTTCGTGATTATTCCGACTGTCTTCCTACTGATTCTGTATATTCAAACCGCTAGTAAAAATACTAAGGCTTAGCTCAGTCAGGCGAGCTTAAGCCGCATAGCTTTGCCACGCCTGCCAAAAGATCAGAACCGACAGCAGCAGTAGCAGCCCACGGAATAGCTGAGTGACGGTGCGATCGCTGAGCTTGGGCAAAAACCGGGTACTGATCTGGACGCCGATTAGGCCGCCGCCGCCTAGCAGCAGCCCGGCCAACACCACGATATTGCTGTTGACCGCGTGGCCCACACAGGCCGATATCGAGGTGATCACAATTACGCCCAGACTGGTGCGGACGGCTGATTTGATTCCCTCATTCAGCAACAAAATCTGCATCGGCACCATGATCACGCCGCCGCCTACGCCGAACAGCCCGGCCATAAAGCCAGCTGTGCCGCCCGTAATCAGCCGCGCGGCCGTCGGACTGAGGGATGAGCTGCGGCTGCCAGTCTCGGCCCGCGTTTTCTCGGCAACGACTCGCTTTTTTAGAGAGACCAGATACAGGTTACTCAGCAGCAGCAGCCCAAACCCTAGCAGTAGCAGATAGGACGGGATCCAGTCGCCCACCTGCGCGCCGATAAACGCGGTGACGATGGCGGGAAACCCCAGCAGCAGCACCCGCCGCAGGCTGAGATAGCCCATTCGCCAGTTCTGCAGGCTGCCCACGGCTGACGTCACCAGGATGGCCAGGCTGCTGGTCGCCGCCGACTGGATCGGCGAGTAGCCCAGATAGACCAGCATGGGCACCAGCAGCACGCCCCCCCCAATTCCTAAAAAACCTGCCAAAATTCCCGATGCTAACCCTGTAACGGCCAGGGTTGCAATTTCGCCGATGGACACAGTTGGATGCCTGCTTAATTTTGTGCTTTTGTATTCTCAGGCAAAGGGAGCTGATTTGCCAAAGTTATCCGTTTTCAAATCTGCATCTTGTCTTTAGAAACTGAAGGCGGCGTCAGGGGAAAACTGAAACCAGGGCGGTTTTTAGGGGTATCTATTGATGTCTAATCAAAAGGATGATGTTGTTCTGGTCGTCGATGATAGCCTGACCAACCTTTTGATCATCACTGAAGCTTTGCAAAAAGGGGGTATCGTCACTCAATCCGCTGTCGATGGCGAAAGTGCCCTGGCCCTGATTGCGCAAACCCCGCCTGCGCTCATCCTACTAGACGTCGAAATGCCTAGACTGAGCGGATTTGAAACCTGTCGCCAGCTCAAAGCCAACCCGATGACTCAGGATATCCCCATTATTTTTACGACTGCCTTTACCGATACTGAGTACAAAGTCAAGGGATTTTCGCTGGGTGCAGTGGACTACATTCCCAAGCCATTTTCCCCGGCAGAGGTGATTGCTCGAGTCCAGGTTCACCTTAAGCTGCGCGCCTTGTCGAATCAGCTAGAGCAGCGCGTTGCTGACCGCACAGCCGCACTGCTTCAGGCTCAGGCGCAAATGGAGCAGCGTGAAAAGCTGTCTGTCTTAGGTCAGCTGGTGGCTGGTATCGCCCATGAAATGAATAATCCCATCGGCTGCATCGTCAGCAATCTGACCCCTATCAGAAACTATATTGGCAATCTCACCAAATTACTCGAACGGTATCAGAAAGAGCACCCTGACCCCTCTGAAGCACTGGAAATGGCGGTTGAGGAGGCTGACCTCGAATTTATTCTGAGCGACATTCCCAAGCTGCTCAATTCACTAGAACTGAGCGCCGCCCGGATTAAAGACCTGACGGTTTCGCTACGTAATTTTGCTCGGGGAGACAACGCAGAAGAGGCGGTCGTCGATATACACGCCGGACTGGATAGTACGCTGGTTATTTTGCATCATCGATTCAAGCCCATAGGCTACCGTCCCCAAATTGAAGTTGCTAAGCATTACGGCCAGCTGCCGCCAGTGAAAGGCTACCCAACCCGGCTAAATCAGGTGTTTATGAACCTGTTAGCAAATGCCATCGATGCGCTGGAGGAGCAATTCAGCCACCTCACCGCGGCGTTACCACTAGGGCAGGCCGTTGCTGCCTACTCACCGCAAATCACAATTCGCACCGAAGCTGGGTCTGGCTATATCACCATCACCATTGCTGATAACGGCCCGGGCATGACTGCTGAGGTTAAAGCCCACATTTTTGAGCAGCTTTACACGACCAAACCGATCGGTCAAGGAACCGGATTGGGTCTCGCGATCGCGCATCAAATCGTCACTGAAAAGCATGGTGGCACGCTCGAAGTCATCTCTGAACCCAATCAGGGCGCTGCTTTTGTGGTGACGCTGCCGCATGCATCAGCCTGAGCCAGCACTGGCAGCCCGCGCTCTGGTCTAGCTTCAGTTCAGCGATTAAGACAGAATTGGGTCTAGATCGACGTAGCTCTCAATGGTCTTGGCCAGGGTATCGAGCATCGCGTCGCGCTGGTCGCGGTAGTTGGCAATGCCGGTGGGCAGCGACGTCAGACCGCGCTGCTGGCGCAGACGATTGAGCCAGGCCCGACGCCAGGGACCGTTGTCAAACATGCCGTGCAGGTAGGTGCCCCAGACCGACTGAGAATCATCTACGACGCCCAAGCTGCGATCGTCAAAAATCGGTAGAAAAGATTGAGTCGGCGCTTCACCTTCGGCAGTCGTAACCAGCTGCGTTCGGCCCTGATGAATTTCATAGCCAACCACCGGCAGCCCCTCCTGGGGAAACTTAGAGCTCACCGTCCGCTGGCGAGCCACCTTCTGGGCCGTAATCACCGTTCGCAAGGGGATCAGCCCTAGTCCCTGATAGCGTCCCTCCTGGCCCTCAATCCCTTCGGGGTCGGCTAGCATTTGGCCCATCAGCTGAAACCCGCCGCAGATGCCGAGGACGGTCCCACCTGCCCCGGCATAGCTCTGAATTGCCTCTGCCATACCGGTGCGCTGAAGAATTAGCAGGTCGGCAATGGTTGTTTTGGTACCGGGCAAAATTACCGCGTCGGGATAGCCCAGCGGATCTTTGGGACTGAGATACTTGACGGTGACGGAATCTTCAGCCTCTAGGGCGTCAAAATCGGTAAAGTTAGAAATCCGCGGCAGGCGAATGACGGCAATCGTCAGGTCAGCATTCGACTTAACCGGATGGCGTTCCAGCAGTGACAGCGAATCTTCGGCCGGAAAGGCTTCGTCAATCCAGGGAATCACGCCAATCACGGGTATACCGGTGCGCTCTTGCAGCCAGTCGATCCCGGGCTGAAGTATCGATCGCTGCCCCCGAAACTTATTGATCACAATGCCTTTAATCAGCGCCCGTTCTTCGGGTTCGAGCAGCTCTAATGTGCCGACGATATGGGCAAATACGCCGCCGCGGTCGATATCGGCAATCAGGATAGTGGGGGCCTGCAAATGCATGGCGACCCGCATATTGGTTAAGTCGCGGTGCTTGAGGTTAATCTCAGCTGGGCTGCCCGCGCCCTCACAAATGAGCAGGCCAAATTCCTGGCTAAGTCGTGCCAGGCTTTCCTGAATTGCCTGCCAGCCCACTTCAAAATACTGGCTGTAGTAGTTTTCAGCGGTGGTGTGCCCGACGGCTCTGCCCTTAAGGATGACCTGAGAGGTCTGATCACCTTGGGGCTTCAGCAAAATCGGATTCATCTCTGCCTGGGGAGTAACGCCTGCTGCCCAGGCCTGCACCGCCTGAGCATAGCCAATCTCAGCCCCGGTGGCGCTGACGTAGGCATTGAGCGCCATATTCTGTCCCTTAAAGGGCGCCACTCGCCAGCCCCGCCGGCTCAGCATCCGGCAGAGCGCCGTCACCAGCATCGACTTGCCTGCGTGGGAGGTAGTGCCCACGACCATAATTGCTTTCATACTCTCTTCCCGCATCGGCCGAACATACCCATCAACATACCCAACGGAGCGCTATCTCTAGCGGACCCAGTCGGGCAGTCGCAGCCAGCGGCTGGCCGCATTTTGTAAATTATCCCCAATACTGACAGGCCGCTCCGCCTGATGCGGCCAGCGTTCGATAATCTGGCGGCCCAGGGGGGTCAGGCGAAAACTATCGGTCAGCCCCTGACCATCGACCTCGCGGCGCAAGAGACCGACAGAGATTAGCCAGGTTAGCTGATTTTCAGCCGCTAGCTCAGACAGCGGCCGCTGCGTGTAGCCATTCAAAATACCGCGATCGTCGGTGATTGCCCTGAGCTCAACGCGGCGCGATCGCATGTCTCCTAGCAGCTTTAGAAAAAACGGCGAGCAGCGCACTGCCCGTTCTGCCCGGGCCAGTGTCCTGGGCGAATACTGCATCCTCTGGGCCGGTCTCGCCTCAGACATTTAGACTTATCATCGATGGGCTATCAAACTGGGGTGCTAGGATTCGAACCTAGGAATGGCGAGACCAAAACCCGCTGCCTTACCACTTGGCGACACCCCAACGTGTGCATTGGCTTGAATATAATAGCAGTTTCTGGCGTTTGGCTGTCAAGGCTACGGCAGTAGGTTTATACGATAGTGACTATGGAATCTGAACCGCCAACATTTTCACCTGCCTGGTGGTGCCCTGGGGGACATGCTCAAACCATTGTTGGGGCAATCTGCCGCCCGACCCAGACGCTGCCGCTGCAGCGTGAACGATGGGAGACTCCCGATGGCGACTTTCTAGATATCGATCGCCTGGTTGGCCAGCCCGATACGCCCCGGCTAGTAGCCTTGCACGGGCTAGAAGGCTCATCGCGATCGCCCGATATCCAGGCCCTGATGGCGGCGGCCCAAGGGCTAGGCTGGGAAAGCATTGGGCTCAATTTTCGCTCTTGCAGCGGCGAACCCAATCGGCTCAGGCGGGCCTATCACGCGGGGGAAACCAGTGACCTCGCCTGGCTGATCCAGCAGCTCTTACGGGAAGATGGGCAGCGGCCGATCGTCTGCACGGGCATTTCCCTCGGCGGCAATGTGCTGCTGAAGTATCTGGGCGAACAGTCGGCCCAGGCCGCCGCACCGCTGCAAGCGGCAGTCGCGATCTCGACGCCCTTCGACCTGAATGCTTCCGTCGCCTACGTTGAGCAGGGATTTAGCCTGCTGTATATTCAGCGGTTTGTGAAGAGCCTCAAGCGCAAGACATTGGCCAAACTGGAACAATACCCCGACTTAGTCGATCGATCGGCCCTGGACTCGGTTCAGACCCTAACTGATTTTGACAACTTATTTACGGCCCCCGTACATGGTTTCCCCGATGCTGATACCTACTGGCACGTTTCCAGCTCAATCCGGTTTTTGCCGACGATTCGCCGACCAACGCTCCTGATCAATGCCCAGGACGATCCCTTCTACCCGGCTGACCGGCTGCCTTCCCAGCAGGTCGCGGAGAATCCCTGGCTGACCGGCTGGTTTCCGGCCCATGGCGGCCATGGCGGTTTTGTCTCCGGCGGCTGGCCCTGGCAGCCCAGGTTTTGGATTGCGTCCAGTGCGATCGCGTTTCTTCAGTCCCAGCTAGCTGCGCCAGAAATATCAGCGACCGCATCAGAGGTGTCCCTGGCCTAGATGTTTTTAGAGCACCTGCAGCTACAGCAGTTTCGTAACTATCAGGCCCAGGGCATTTACTTCCAGGCACCTAAAACCATCCTGCTGGGAGACAATGCCCAGGGCAAAACCAACCTGCTCGAAGCAGTAGAGCTGCTGGCGACGCTCAAATCCCACCGGGCCAGCCGCGATCGCGACCTGGTGCAGGACGGTCAGACCGTCGGGCAAATTCAGGCCGTCGTCCAGCGACAGCTTGGTGCGGCCCAGCTGACCCTGCGGCTGCAGAAAAGCGGTCGGCGAACGGCCATCATTAATGGAGAAACTCTGCGCCGCCAGCAGGACTTTTTGGGGACGCTAAACGCGGTGCAGTTTTCTTCCCTTGACCTAGATTTGGTGCGTGGCGGGCCGGGAGAACGCCGCACCTGGGTCGATACGCTACTGACGCAGTTAGAGCCGGTCTATGCTTACATTTTGCAGCAGTACAATCAGGCCCTGCGGCAGCGCAATGCTTTGATCCGCCAGCAGACCGCTGACCTTGACGAGTCGCCGCCCCAGCCCGACATTACCCAGCTCGCCCTATGGGATGCCCAGCTGGCCGCCCTAGGTACCCGCGTGATTCGCCGTCGGGGGCGGGTGATCGAGCGGCTGGTACCGATTGCCCAAGCCTGGCACAGGGAGATCAGTGGGCATACCGAACAGCTCGATATTTGCTATCAGCCCAACGTGGCCGTCGAGCAAGACGAGCCCACAGTGATTCAGCAGCATTTTTTGGAAAAAATTCAGAAACGCGCGATCGCAGAATATTACCAGCGCACCACCCTGGTCGGTCCCCACCGCGATGACATTGCCTTTTCAATCAACCAAACGCCAGCTAGACAGTATGGCTCTCAGGGACAGCAGCGCACCCTGGTGCTAGCGCTAAAGCTGGCCGAACTCAAGCTGATCGAAGAGGTCGTCAGCGAACCGCCGCTGCTGCTGCTCGACGATGTGCTAGCTGAGCTTGACTTGAAGCGCCAAAATCAGCTGCTCGACGCCATCCAGGATCGGTTCCAAACGCTAATTACCACAACACACCTAGGTTCTTTTGATGCGAAGTGGCTAGCCTCATCGCAGATTCTAACGGTACAGTCAGGAAAAATTTCTGCTAATGACCGAAACCAAGCCGATATACTGAAACATTCGGGGTAATATTTCACACCCAAATCGTGTGATTGAGATCATCGCGCTCAGTGACAAAATCGATTAATAGTTAAGTCTATAGACCTATCGATCTATAGATCAATAGGTCTACAGCTCGATTAGAGATACCAAGCTGACTCAATTAAGCTGTATCGTTCTGATCTGACCTGGTTCTGCTCCCAAGCCATCTCAGTACCTAGTTAATATTTCTGTCAGTGATTTGACTTGCTATTTTGGGAACAATCAATTTTAGCTGGTTTCTAAGGCAACACCAGGCCAAAAGCGGGCTGAGTGATGCCAAAAGATCACTCAGCATCGGCTGGGTCCAATGCCTGACTGCAAATCCTCAACCGCTTGTACGGTATTGTCTGTAAAGCGATGTTATCAACTCAAGCCGAACCGTATTGGCTCGAGCAACTTTCAACCGTTCAGGAATGCAATCTGCTTTTTTGATTAAGCCTTAGCTGACCCACTATCACAGCACATAAGCTCCTTACACACCTTTTCACTTAACCGCATCTTAATGAGCACACGGCATGAAAGACTCTACTTTTGGGGCACAGAAAAACCTTTTGCTAATCGACGACGATCCTAACCTGATCTTGCTGGTTAAGGATTATCTAGAATTTCGCGGCTACGAGGTGACGACGGCTGGCAATGGCCGAGAGGCCCTCTCAATACTCGACGAAAACTCTCCCGACATGATCATCTGCGATGTGATGATGCCCGAAATGGACGGCTACGCCTTCGTCGAGCAGATTCGCCAGGATCCGGGCAAGAGCTGGATCCCCATTTTGTTTCTTTCGGCCAAAGGCCAGAGTCAGGACCGGGTAAAAGGGCTGACGACTGGGGCCGACGTTTACATGGTGAAGCCCTTCGAACCCGAGGAGCTAGTGGCTCAGGTCGAGTCTTCGCTGAAGCAGGCATCGCGGCTGATCCAACGGCAGAACAAAGGCAACGGCGCTATGCCGATGATTCAGGTGCCCTTCGACGTGGAGCTGACGCCGACGGAACTGAAGGTGGTTCAGTTCGTGTCTCGCGGCATGGCAAACAAGCAAATCGCCGACGAGCTCAGGGTGAGCCAGCGGACGATTGAAAGCCACGTCAGCAATATGCTGGGCAAGACCGGCCTGCACAACCGCACAGAGCTGGCCCGCTGGGCGGTGGAAAACAATAAAGCGTAAGGCACGCCGTGGCCTTCGCGCATAGTCACAGGCAGAGAGCAGGACTGGAAAGCAGAGCCCTGCTCTTTGGGCTGCTCCGATTTTCGATATAATCAAGAGCATTCTGCTGGTGTAGCTCAGTTGGTAGAGCAGCTGATTTGTAATCAGCCGGTCGCAAGTTCGAGTCTTGTCACCAGCTTATTTTCAACTATTCCCTGAGCATTTCAGCCCTGAGGTGCAGCCATGACCTAGACCCCGCTTAAGCTCGCCTCACCCGATCAGAAATGGGGGTTATGAGTCCATTGCGCGGAGCGAAATTCCAGAACTCGCCGCTCTGGATATGGATCTGCTCACACGCTGCGTGCTGATGGCCAAAACCTCTCGCCTCAAAGCAGCCAATACCTTTCGTAATACTCTCAGATCTAACTAGTGAGCGTTTACCTCTGCGTTCCAAGGCATTCTAAGGCTCGTCTACGATGTCCCTGACTACCTATAAATGGACGATTGACCGCTTTCACCAGGCCATCAGCGCCGGACTATTTGACGACCAGCCGATCGAGCTGCTGCGGGGAGAGCTGATTGTCATGCCGCCAGAGCGAGAACCCCATGCCTATTTCAATAGCGAAGTTGGCGACTATCTGCGGGCGCTGCTGGGCAGCCGCGCCAAAGTCCGCGAGGCGCATCCGATTGCCTTGCCTAACGATTCTGAACCGATTCCTGATTTAGCGATCGCAAAACCCTTAGGCACCGTTTACCTTGAGCACCATCCATACCCCAACGACATTTTTTGGCTCATCGAGTTTTCCAATACGACCTTAAGCAAAGACCTGACCGAGAAAAAAGCCATCTACGCCGAAGCCGGAATTGTCGAATACTGGGTCGTCAATCTTAAAGATCGAGAGCTCAATATCTTTCGAGATTTAAACGATGGACGCTACTCTACCGAGCAGACATACCAAACTGGGAGCATCTCGCCTCTAGCGTTTGCCGATATCCAAATCCAGGTACAGCGACTCGTGAATCGCTAATTGGGCCGATTAGGCCGGTATTCAAACAGGACTCGGCAGTCCTACGAATTTTGAATAGCCCCTTCGTCCCAATCTTACTCAGGCTCTACTGACAGGAAAAATTTGTATTGACCGGAATGGCTTTCAAAGGTTAGCAGGATCCCATTGTCGCCAACGTTGACCCGTTTTTCACCTGAGCCAGCCGCAGCGAGCTCCTGAACGCTTTTGCCAAACCAAGCATCCCAGTCATAGCTCGGCGCGGTTTTGGCCAGAAAGGCCACATTATATATTGCCGCTAAATCGACGTACTCCTCTGGCATTTGCGTTCCTAAAGTCGTTGCCATCGTCGCTTTGTTCAGCGCGTCGCCAGCCCCGTAGAGCTCCATCAGCGCAATCCCGTTGGGCGATTTGCCCACCAGCCTTGGCGGACCATCGTTGGCAGGGGCATCCTGAAAAGTGAAATCTACATCGGTTTGGCCAAAGGTCGCTCTCACCTCCGCTTTGCTAGCCCCAATCGAAGGCATGAGTGCCTGGCTGCGCGCCTGGGCATAGTCCAGATTTTTTTGGTATTCAACTGCTTTGACCTGGGCAATTTGATAGTTTTCGTCGGCTTCGGGGACTGCCTGCATTAGCGCGATCGCTTTATTCCAGAGTTCGCCGACGTAGTTCCAAGCATCCCGGGTGCTGGCAATCTGAGCTGCCGTAGCTGCCTCCATGGCAGTGTTGACCGCGTCCCGAAAGGTCTGGTCCATCGGCTGGCCAGGCTGGACGCTGATATCAGCAGTCACCTGCTCAACCTGTACATTTCCTACTTTGGACACTTCGCTAGCGGGTACTCGCTGACGCTTTAACGCAGCCAAACCCATCATCGTCACTAGCAGAGCAGCAGGCACTCCAATCAAACCAAACCCGAGCAGCAGCGGGAATTTCGCCTTATTCGTCAGGTTGACCATGACTTTGACCATGATGGACATCGTTAGCATGCCCAAGTTGGCACGCTGAACTGGCTATCGCCTGACTTTAAAGACAAAACCCCAAAAAGCACAACCAAAAGGAATCTAAAGAATTTTTCTAGCCCAGCTTATTCGCTACACCAGCTATTGGGTTTTCTCAACAATGTTGATATTCTGTCTACATTTGCCAATCTGCAGCAAAGCGTCCTGGGCTTTGTCAAGATGAGGAAAACCCATAAAAACGATCCGGATTTATCACCTATGGTAACCAGACAGCGAACTCGGGCAGGCGGCTTTATCCGAGACTTTAAGGCCTTCATTATGCGAGGGAACGTCGTCGATCTCGCGATCGCGGTGATCATTGGCGCGGCCTTTGGTGCGATCATTCAATCGCTGGTAGACGATATCATTACCCCAGTTATTCTGACACCCGCCCTCCAAGCTGCTAACGTCGATGACATCGCCAACCTGTCCTACAACGGCATTAAGTACGGCGTTTTCCTGTCTACGGTGCTCAACTTCATCGTGATTTCGTTTGCTCTATTTGTAATCATTCGAATTTTTGAGCGGTTCAAGCGTAAGGAAGAAGTGCAAGAAACAATCGAGCCGACGGTTGAGGAAAGGCTGAATGAGACGCTGATTCGCCTGAACAGCCTGCTAGAGCGCAAGTTGTAGGATCAGGACTTCAGCGCAGCAGGACTGGCCTGCATACCGCTGCGCTGCTATCAACCCACTAATCCCGGCAGCCCAGGCTTGCCCGAGTTGGTACCTCGGTAACCGGATTGACGCCCTTAGCTCGCTGGCACAGCAGCGAGACCTGATAGCGGTCCAAAATCGCGTTGGAAAAATCGGCCCCGGTAATGTTGGCGTCGGTGAAGGTACTGCTGGTCGCGATCGCGTCCGTGAGCCGCGCGTTGGTTAAATCGGCTCCGTCAAACACAACTCTGTCGGCAAAGACACCGGTCAGGTCGGCCTCAGCCAGGTTAGCCCGCAGAAAAGACGCCTTCGTTAAAATCGCGCCGCTCAAATCTGCCCCTTTGAAATTGGCATCGCGCACCTCAGCTGCTGCGAATGAAGTCCCCGATAGGTTTTTGCCGGAGAAGTCCATCCCTGACTGGTCGGTCAGCGTATAGTCCACCATATTTTCCTGGGCCCAGACCGGTCCGCCAATAGCGACCCACATTCCCAGCCCAATTATCAACCCGAAAAAAAAGCTAAACGCCCGCCTTAGATCCATCGGTATTGTCCTCAATATTCATCAACGCTACGGTCGATTGTACAGAGAAAAGCTCAATAGTCAGGGACAGCCTCTATAGGAATGTCAAACAGGGGCGGCGGTGGGGGTGGGAAATTGGGCAGCGGGCCATCGGGTATTGACTGTGTTGGCAGACCAGGTTCAACCGGACCGGCTTCGCCGCCAACGCTGATTGAGGTGCCCATCATTTGAGCCCCAGTCAGATTCAAGTTTTGCATAGAAGCACCGGTGACATCGACATAGTAGAGATGGGCTTGGGAAAAATTGACGCCATCCAGCGTCGCTGAGGCCAGGCTAGCATTCGTTAAAACCGCTCCTGTTAGATTGGCATTGGTGAGGTTGGCTTTACTAAGGTCTGCCCCGACCAAATTCGCGCTAGACAGGTCTGCATCCTGTAGGTTAGCGTTGCGCAGGTCTACGCCGCTCAGCCGAGTCCCGCTGAGGTCTGCACCGGTGAGGTCGCAGCCATAGCAGCGATGGGTCACCAGCAGCCGACGAACATTGAAGGCTGGATTGAGCGGCATCGGGGCCTCTGCGATGACGGGCTGGACGCCGCCTAATAGAGCAGAGGCCAAAACGGATATTCCAATCAGATATTGACCTTTCATGTCTCCTCCTCTCAGTGCGATGCTGTGGCAGTTCTTGGGTTAGCAAAACCGCTACCGAAGAGAGTAGTCACACCGAATGAACAACTAGCAGCAATGACAAACAGGCTGCTAATCAGGTCTTCCTCTATCAGGTCTTCCTCTATGTTTTTTAGATCTTTCTCTATGCTTAAATTGTTGCATAACCAGGTCAAAAACGCTGTTCGGCTTCATCAAATGACATGTGGGAAAACTCTGGTAGCGAGCGAACCAAAGCCAGCCCTCATAAGTTCTTTAGATTTCATCGCTATCTTGTTAGAAGGGTTGCAGCCAGGGTATTTGGCGCAAACCATAAAACCGGTCAAAGACGATTTTCAGTCACTAACTCAGCTCTACTTTCAATCGTGATGGGAGAGCCTGTATTCGTATTATTTGCAATAGGGAAAAGTCACAATGAACATTCAACAAATGCTGCATGAATATAACCGGGGCGATCGCGATTTTTCTGCCATCAGCCTGCATGGATTGGACCTCTCTGAGCTCAGGCTGAGTGGGATTGACCTTAGCCGGGCCGACCTCAGCGGGACCGATCTTAGAGGAACCGACCTGAGCCGGGCCAATCTCAGTCAGGCCAACCTGACCAACGCCGACCTCAGCGGGGCCGATCTCAGCGGAGCCAGGCTGACAGAGGCCAATCTGATTGGGGCCGAGCTGGGTGAGAGTAGCCTGGTGGGAGCCAACCTCACCCGGGCCGATTTGCGGGTCGCTGACCTAGAAGCAGCTGACCTCCGCGGAGCTAATTTGAGTCATGCCGATCTGAGTGGGGCCAGCCTCTCTCGGGCAAACTTAATCGACACCCAACTGGACCTGCAGCAGCTGTCCGAAGCGGACTGCGAAGGGGCTGACCTCAGCCAGCTAAAACCCAGTTCGGGATTTTGGCAGACCCAACTGACTCGTCGCTGGGTTTCTTGGGGTCTCCATGGGAGACTACAGGGTGAAATTCATGCTGGCGGGTAAACCGATAGCTACCCCAGCGTAAATAAAATTAAACTTCTTTAAAGGATCTTCGTTCAGCTTTTATAGAACTCTTAAGATTTTCCTAGGAGCCAGAGTCAAGACAGAGTCCATAGCCTTTTCTAGGGCAATTTTTTAAATGACTGGACTACTGTGCAGCGCGCCATGCCGTAGGCTATCGCAATTCATCCCTGCCAATGCTGTCGGATAGGCTGATATGACCCTGAGTAATCTGTTTTCGAAGGCCCTGCCGACGCTCAATGAGGTAATCGACGCTCAGCCGCCGCAGGTGCAGCTCGAAACGCCCCTGCCAGAAGCGCTGGAGCTGATGGGCGGAGGCGAAATCACCTGTCGATTTCCTCGGCTGGACCTAGTGGCGGCGGAATATTCTGATCCAAAACCGGCAGCCAGCTACGTCACAGTGCTATCCGCCGGTCGATTTGAGGGTATTTTCACCCAGGCAGACCTGGTTCACCTAGCGGCCGCGGGCCGGCCGATTGAGACGATGCGGGTGGGGGATGCGATCGCGCGATCGCATCCTACCCTGACCCGAGCCCCTGAACAGTCCCTATTCACTGCCCTGTCGCTGCTCCAGCAGCACCGCCTGCGCTACCTGCCCATCCTCGAAGCCGACGGTCGCCTGGCCGGGGTTGTTACTGCTGAAAGCATTCGCCAGACCCTACAGCCGATTCATTTTCTGCGCTGGCGGCAGGTCGGCGAGGTGATGAAAACGCAGGTCGTCCAGGCTGCCCCGACCGATTCGCTGCTCAGCCTATTGCAGCAGATGGACCGGCAGCAGTCCAGCAGTATCTTGCTCTGCACCGAGCACCGGCCGGTCGGTATTGTCACCGAGCGCGACCTGGTCCAGTTTTTTCGGCTGGGGATTGACTTAACCCGAACCCAGGCGCAGACGGTAATGAGCACGCCGCTGTTTTCCCTAGCGCCGGAAGATTCGCTCTGGGTCGCCCATCAGCAGATGGCTGAACGGCGGGTGAGGCGGCTGGTGGTTTGCAGCCGCCAGGGTGAATTGCTGGGGATGATGACTCAGTCGGGACTGCTGCGATCGCTCGATCCGACACAGTTGTTCAATGTAGTAGAGACGCTCCAGAAAACCGAAGCGGCACTGCGAGCGAGCGAAGAGCGCTATCGCAACCTGGCAGAGAAGCTCCATTCGATCACTAGCCATGCCCCCGTTTATATCTACGAAATTGACCCAGCCGGGCGAATTACCTTTGCCAACCATACCTATGAAAGCCTGAAACCCGATCGGGTGGTCGGGACGCCGCTCAGTGATTGGTTCCCAGCCGACCAGCGGGCGGCGCTACAGCAAACGATTGACCAGGTTTTTAGCACTGAACAGGTGCAGAGCCTAGAATATACGATTCCCAACCTGCAGGGCGAGAGCCGTTCTTATTCCGCCCAGATTGCCCCAGTACAGAACAGCGGCCTGCCGACCAGTGCCGTATTAATCGCGGTTGACATTACCGCCCGCAAGCAGTCTGAAGCGAGCCTGCGCCAGAGCCAGGCCAATCTGATCAAGGCGCAGGAAATTGCCAAACTGGGCAGTTGGGAATTTGACCTGACCAGCCGGCGGCTGGTTTGGTCGGCTGAGATGTTTCGGCTCTTTGGACTGGACCCCGCTCAGCCGGAACCGGTCCTGGAGCAGATCGCTGAGCTTTTCCAGGCCGACGATTGGGAGACGGTCAAACGGTCTGTTGCACAAATTTTGCATACCGGCCAGCCGCAGCAGTTCGAAGCCTGGGTGCAGCCTGTTAACGGCCCGATGCGCTATTTGAAGGGCCGGGGCGAAGCCGTTACCGAGGGGGATGGCACGGTCAGCCGACTGGTGGGAACGGCAGAGGATATCAGCGATCGCAAGCAGCGGCAGGATCAGCTCCAGCTACTGGAATCGGTTATTTTGAATACGAACGATGCGATTTTAATTACCGAAGCAGTGCCGATAGATCCGCCGGGGCCCCGGATTGTCTACGCTAACCCGGCCTTTGCCCGGATGACAGGCTACGACGCTAGCGAAATCATTGGCCAAACGCCTCGAATCCTGCAGGGTCCTAAGACCGATCGCTCAGCCCTCGGGCAGATTCGCCAGGCCCTCAGCACCAGCCAGCCCGTGCGGGTAGAGCTGATTAACTACCGCAAAGATGGCTCTGAGTTCTGGGTTGAGATTGGCCTATTTCCCATTCGGGATTCTAGCCAGACCGTTAGGCACTATGTCGCCGTGCAGCGCGATATCACCCAGCGTCGGCTAAACGAACAAAAGCTCCAGGAGCAGGCCGCCCTGATCGACATTGCCACCGATGCTATCCTGGTGCGCGATTTGGACAATACCCTGCTGTTCTGGAGCCGAGGGGCCGAGCGGATCTACGGCTGGCCCGCTGCCGAAGTCCTGGGCCGAAATGCCGACCAGGTGCTCAATCCCAATGCCCCAACGCAGATTGCGACGGCCTGGCAGACGGTGTTGGCCCAGGGCGAATGGCAAGGCGAACTGCGCAAGCATACTCAGTCTGGCCAAGAGCGCCTAATCGAAAGTCGCTGGACGCTGGTGCGCGACCCGGACGGCAATCCCAAGTCAGTGCTTTCGGTAGACACCGATATTACTGAGAAAAAGCAGCTTGAGGCTCAGTTCCTACGAGCCCAGCGGCTAGAGAGTATCGGCACCCTAGCCAGCGGGATTGCCCATGACCTGAGCAATATTCTCACCCCAATTATGGGGATTACGCAGCTTTTACCCCTCCAGCTCACCGACATCGATCCGCAAACCCAAGAGATGCTGGATGTCTTGAGCTCAGCCACCCAGCGCGGGGCGGCCCTGGCCCATCAGGTGCTGTCTTTTGCTCGCGGCGCCGAGGGTAGCCGGACGGTGCTCAGCATCGCCCCCCTGATCTCAGAGGTGGGGCAGTTTGTTCGCAATACGTTTCCTAAAAACATCTCCCTATCGATCGATGTCGAATCTCCCATCAGGTCGATTTCGGGCAATGCCACCCACCTGCATCAGGTCCTGATTAATCTCTGCGTCAATGCCCGCGACGCCATGCCGTCAGGCGGCAAACTGACGCTTTCTGCCCGCAACTTTTGGGCCGATGAAGCCTATGCCCAGATGAATTTAGAGGCCCGGCCCGGTCCCTATGTCCTGATTGAGGCGGCTGATACCGGTGTGGGGATGGCTCCCAATGTCTTAGAGCAGATCTTCGAGCCCTTTTTCACCACCAAAGCAAGCGGTCAGGGAACGGGTTTAGGACTGTCTACCACCCTCAGCTTAGTCAAGGAGCACGAGGGCTTTATTCAGGTCTCGAGTCAGGTCGATCAGGGCACCCGCTTCAGCATTTACCTACCAGCAATCGAGCAAGCCACGCCAGCTCCTGTTGATAGTGAGGACGCAGCCGGGGGTACCGGCGAGCTAATCTTGGTCGTCGATGACGAAGCGCCAATTCTGAATGTGACTCAGACCGTACTAGAAAATTTTCAGTACCGCGTTCTGACGGCAAGGGACGGCATAGAGGCCATCACGCTCTACACCGAACATCAGACTGAGATTGCTGCGGTCTTGATGGATATTATGATGCCGCACCTAGAAGGGACGACAGCCATCCGAACGCTGCAACAGATTAACCCAGCGGTGCAGGTGATCGCGACCAGCGGCCTAGTTTCGAGCGAAAAGCTCGCTATTGAGAAGCAGCTTGAAGTGCAGGCTTTTTTGGCCAAGCCCTATACGGCGAAGGAGCTGATCGAGACGCTACACAGCGTTTTAGACGCCGCTTAGACGGCATCTAAGCCGATAGTCTGCCCTGAGCTGGCAGACTGACGAGCCGCTTCGGCCACCTTCAGCGCATAGAGGCTTTCCTCGGCGGAGACATAGAGGGAACTGCCCTCAGTCAGCGCGTCTAGGACCGCAGCCGTATCCTGGACAAACAGGCCACGGCGGGGAGCGACTTCGACCGGCGTCGTCCCCGTGGCGGTGGTCAGCTGGCCCTCGTCCCGGTCAAATACTAAGCTGCCCCGGCTGCCCTGGACTTCAATGCGGCGGCTGTACTGCCAGAGGTGTTCACCTTTGCCATAGGTGACTTCGGCGATTAAGCCAGAGCGAAACTGAAGCCGGGCCGAGCAAAGGCAGGTGCCGTAGTAGGGCTCAGCCTGCTCAGTGGCGGGGTCGAAGCGGCTTTGGCAGGACACCGTCTCGACCGGGCCAAACAGATTGACCAGCCGATGGATGCGGGAAAGGGCAGCGATCAGCGGGAAGCCAAACAGGGCTGGATGGTAGGTCCACTTAGCGGGGGCTGGATGCTGGGGATTGAGGGTACGATAGCTGGCATAGGTCGGCGTACCGACCTGCGCGATCGCACCCTGCATCGCCTGATGCAGGCCGCCTAGCAGCTCAATATGCTCAACATGAAGAAACTGCTGCTGCTTTGCCGCCAGCTCCACCAGCCGAGCGGCCTGACCAAAATCCAGGCACAGCGGATATTCCACAACGACGGCTAAGTCCGCTTCTAGGGCGGCCTGTACAATTGGCCCGTGCAGGGCATTAACCGTGCTGACGACGATCAGGTCGAGGTCAGTGCGGTCAATCAGGCGGGGCCAATCTGAGACTGTTGCCGCGCCATAGCTCTGCGCAAAGGTAGCGGTATTCTTGGGCTCGTGCCCGGTGACGGCGACTAGGTGCGATCGCGGATCGGATTGAAAAGCCTCGGCCCGAACCTTAGCGGCATAGCCGGTACCAACTAACCCTACCCGAATACTCATAGGTTCGACAGTGTAGTAGACAACCTAATCTAATCGTACAGATAAATGTTTTTAATCGCGCTTTTGAGAGCTTGCTGAAATAATAAACAGTCTTGACTTTGACTAGAAGTGATGACTTTTAAGGCTGTATTTCTTATCACTAATCTCTCTCTAAAGTTGCATATAAGTTTTTTTAATTAAAATTTAATTTCTGATAAATTGACAAGGGATTATATCCGGGCCGTTTGGCAAAAATCCTGGACAAAAAGCTTGGCTTGCAGGGATTATAAGCTTTTCCCTGACGTTCTAACCCATAAGCAAAATAGGAAATATCTCCGGCTTTGATTATGAATACCATTCACTGGGCCACTAAAAAGCTGACACAGCATATAGGTTTTCTCGTAGTATCAGAAATGAGAGTTGCCCTAATACAGCCAAATCCCCAAAGTTATAGCATTAGGGATTGACTAGCGGGGCGGCACGCAATGATTGACGATATAGATTTAGAGAGGATAACAGCATGGCAACTCATAAGGTCACCTTGGTGAACGAAGCCGAAGGGCTGAACACCACTATTGAAGTCGCTGATGATGAGTACATTTTAGACGCGGCTGAAGAGCAGGGTATTGACCTGCCTTACTCCTGCCGCGCCGGTGCTTGCTCGACCTGCGCTGGAAAAATGGAGTCAGGTACAGTGGACCAGTCGGACCAGTCCTTCCTGGACGACGATCAGATTGAGGCGGGCTACGTGCTAACCTGTGTCGCCTACCCCACTTCCGACTGCACGATTACCACTCACCAAGAAGAAGAGCTGTACTAAACAGCTGCGGTTTATCACCTGATGGCGACTGGTGCCGGCAGCTCGGGCTGCCGGTTTTTTATGTCATTTGCCAGGGACCTAAGGTTGCTCGGCTCGGGGCCCCGACGGCTGCCAGAAGGTAATTTCGTCGCTGATTGGCCGAAGCTCGGTGCCGGGGTAGTAGAACTGCAAAATTTGGCTGCCGCTCCAGCCGTATTCTGCCAGCCGATAGGACCCGGTCTGGCTCATGCCAACGCCGTGCCCAAAGCCGCCGCCAATAAATCGATAGCCCTGGAGCTGGGGCGCGGGTTGGGCAGAAGCGCTAGGCTCAGCCGGGCTCGCCGCTGTTTCGTAAACCGGCTCCAGGTAAAAGAGCAGGCTGCGGGGGGGCACTAGCGCCTTGACCGCTTCGTCTTTGAGCAGCTCAAAGCTGCCGACGTCGGTATTCACCTGGAGTTTTTGCACCCGCCCGGAGCGCGATCGCTCGGTCACGGCTAGCCCTGTCACCTGGGTCAGGTTGGCCAGCGGATGCTGCCGGTTGCCCAGGTAGGTTTTCATCACGCGGGTGATATCTTCTAGGCTGGCCTGGCGATCCCAGCGAAAGGCAGGCCAGTCGTCTTCATTAAAGCCTTCGCTGAGGCCAATGAAGGCGCGAAAGTTGGCTTCTTCCGACAGCGGCTTTTGAGCCAGATCCCAGTTCGTC
Source organism: Vasconcelosia minhoensis LEGE 07310 (assembly GCF_015207255.1). GTDB lineage: Bacteria > Cyanobacteriota > Cyanobacteriia > Phormidesmidales > Phormidesmidaceae > Vasconcelosia > Vasconcelosia minhoensis. Next base: position 1,830 of record NZ_JADEXG010000056.1, on the reverse strand, counting down.
TGGACGGAGTCGATCACCGGCTGCAGGTAGGGCCGGTCGGGGCCGTTCCAGACGTCGCTAAAGCTGGCGGTAACTCCACCGGTGGTGGAGGAATAGAGCGCGTCTACCAGTTCGTCGCCGTAGGTCAGGACCAAGCCCTGGGTAGCCGCGATCGCGCGATCGGTGGCCGGATGCGCCCCGCCCAGGCCGAAGTAAACCTGACATTGGGTATCGGCGCAGATCTGGTAGTCATCAATTTCAAACCGGCGCAGGTTGCGCAGGGCATAGGTGCGGGCCAGGACGGCCTGGGCCTGGACTGCGGCAGTTGGCGCGCTAGCCCCGATCTCGTGGGGCACGACACCGCGCAGGTAGAGCTCCACCGGTACCTGGTTGACCAGCGTATAGGTGCTGTAGGCATTGGGTTGCAGGGTCAGGTCGCCGGCAAAGAGGCTGCGACTCCCGTCCTGGTTCACCTGAATCCGGCGATTGGCGCTGGTAATGCGGAGCTGGTCGCGGCTGTAGCGATAGCCGTTGGCAGTGAAGCTGGCCTTGGGGAGCGCGGTGACGACCCGGCTGTCGATATAGGTGGTGCTGTAGCCTGCGGCCTGGAGACTATCGAGCAGCAGCCGACGCAGCAGCGGCGTGCTGTAGACCTCGCGCTTGGCCCACACCTGCCAGGCATCGGGCTGGGCAATCTCCGTTTCGATCCCCTGAAGCTGCCAGCGGTTGGCGCTGTCTTCAGCGCTCTCAAAGCTGCGGTGGGTGCTGAGTACGACCCACTCCTGAAGCTCCGGCGCGTCCAGGGGAACGCTCTCGACCGCAATCTGGACCCGGTCGGTGGTAACCGTCTGGGGCTGGCCGCCGGTATTGAACTGGAGCGTGAGCCGATCGCCGCTGAGCGGTTCCAGGACAAGCTGAGCGTCGGGATCCTGACCGAAGCGCTGAACGATGCCGACCTTGATCTCGGGATTGGCGGTGCCGAAATTCTCAGCCTGGGCCTGGGCGGAGGGTCCGAACCCCCAAAACGCAGCGCTGAGGCAGATGGTCCCAGCAGCTGTGGCGATTGGTCTAGACAAGAGAGCAAAGAGCATAGGTGCGGGCTGGTGTGCCCTGGTAGAATGCGTGAACGCCTATCCTAGCTGCTTTTAAGCAGGGTTCAGAAGCGGCTATAGTCAATTGTAATTCGGGATGAATCAAGTGCCCCCGGTGGACCCTTCGGCAGACTATTCTGACTGGCTGCGATCGCGGCTGCAATCTGCCAACCTCAAGAGCTTCCGGGCGCTAGCGGCGGCGGCGGGCGTCTCTCGCTGGCAGGTGCAGCAGCTGCGGCAGGGCCGGGTCGCCCAGATGCGGTTAGCCCCCCTCCAGCAGCTAGCGCAGGCGCTTAACCTCACGCTGGCAGAACTCCTGGGCCAGTTTGAGCCACAAACTCCCGAACCAGCCGCTGACGAAATAGAGACCCTGCGGCAGGAGTATGCCCGGCTCCAGGCCCAGACCGTCCAGCAGCAGGGGCAGGCGCGATCGCAGCTGCAGCGTGAAGCGCTGCAAACCCTAGAAACCTGGCTGGTCCAGTGGCCAACCGCGGCTCACGCCGCCCAGGCGAACGAGCAAATCCCCGCCCAGCGGCTGCTGCCCCTAGTTCGCCCAGTCGAAACCCTGATGCAAAACTGGGACGTCCAGCCGATCGGCACCGTCGGCGCAGAAATTCCCTACGACCCCCAGCAGCATCAGCTCATGAGCGGCACAGCCCAGCCCGGCGACCCCGTCCGCGTCCGCTACGTCGGCTTCACCCACAGCCAAAAACTCATCCAGCGAGCCAAAGTCAGCCCCCTAACCCCCTAACCCCATCAC
>NZ_JADEXG010000008.1 GCF_015207255.1 Vasconcelosia minhoensis LEGE 07310 | reverse complement strand
AGGGTGGTGATAGCGCTCGTATTCAAGTGCGCTAATGTCGGCTTCGCTGAACTCTAGTTGAATCATGACCGCGGTGTCTTTTGGGTGGGCTAACTCAATTTCACCATGACTATAGAATTAGTTCAAGCCCGAACCGGCTAGAGTATAGCAGTTACGTAAAACGGCAGAATTGCCAGCAGGTCGATTAGGCCATAGAAGCTGAAGATAAATGCCAGTTTTCGTTCGGCGAAGGAAACTCGGAGAACATATTCAATCGTAAAGACAGCAACGGAGAACACCTCAAAAGCTTGGAGTACTTGCTGCCAAAAGTCAGAAAGGTTGGGCAATGTTTCAAGTGAGAACGAAACAATTGAAAGGACAATAAGAGCTTGTATCGCGAGTGTGAATACCCGTCCGGCAGCTGTCTCATCTCGGTTTACGATCCGGCTAAGATTATTGAACATTTGGTGATAGCAGAGCGCTAGGGTAACGGGCTAATTTTCTATTCGGAGAAAATCTTTATCTAGCCGACAATGTAGCAGATGGCATAGAGAATTTCCGTATCAAGAATCTGAGCTAAAAATCATTGCCTTTTTACAGATGACCAAAGCCGCCGCCGCCGGGGGTTTCGATGATGAAGGCGTCGCCATCGGCCATTTCGACGGTGGCGGTGCTGTCTAGCTCTTCGCGGCTGCCGTCCTGACGCTGAATCCAGTTATGGCCAACGGTGCCGGTTTTACCGCCATCTAGGCCAAAGGGGGGAACGCGCCGATGGCTGGAGAGGATAGCTGCCGTCATCGGTTCTTCAAAGCGCAGACGCCGGATGACGCCGTGGCCGCCGCTATTTGGGCGAATCGAGAAGCTTTCCAGGATCACAGGGAATCGCCATTCCAGGACTTCTGGGTCGGTGAGGCGGGAGTTGGTCATATGGGTTTGGACGGCGTCTGTGCTTGGAAAGTTAGGACCGGCCCCGGAATCTCCACAGATCGTTTCGTAATACTGGTGTTTCGTAGTACTGATAGCGCTGATTGCCGAAGGTGAAGTTGTTCATGGTGTTAGGTTTATCGGGGTTGGGATTCCTTTCTTCTCAGGTTCGACAGTACATTTACCTATGAGCGCAAACGGTCAGCTATAGTCAGCAGCGGTAAGCGTTAGCCAGAAACGATTTCAGCGCTTCACTTAATGTTTGCCGACGGATAAAGCTTGAGTAAACTTTGATACCTTGCTGATTTATGTAAGCCGTTTTAACCGTAAGTTGTTATTGCAGGAAATCAATCAAGCGTTAATAATTATGACAACAAAACTATGTCAGCTGGGGCTAGCGTTAACCGCTATCTCGACCGTCGGGTTGGCCACCTCCCAGCCGGTAACCGCGGCAACTTTCAGATTTAGCGTCCTAGACCTGGGTACCCTAGGCGGCGGCTACAGCATACCCAGAGGCATCAACAACCTGGGCCAGGTCGTGGGCGACTCCCCCATCAGCACCGGTGCAATTCACGGGTTTCGGACGCAGCCCAACCAGCCAATTAACCCCGCTACCGATGACCTCGGCACCCTGAGCGGCGGCTTCGGCGAAACCTGGGACATCAACGAAGCGGGCCAGGTCGTGGGCCACTTCAATGACACCAGTACCGGTGCAATTCACGGGTTTCGGACGCAGCCCAACCAGCCGATTAACCGCTCTACCGATGACCTGGGTGACCTGGGCGGACCCTTCGGTTCTAGCGAAGCCTTTGGCATCAACAACCTGGGCCAGGTCGTAGGCGGATCCCAAAACAGCACTGGTCAATTCCACGCGTTTCGGACGCAGCCCAACCAGCCGATTAACCCCGCTACCGATGACCTCGGCACCCTGGGCGGCAGCTCTAGCGCAGCCTATGGCATCAACGAAGCGGGCCAGGTCGTAGGCAGATCCGGCACCGGCACCGACAGTCAGTCCCACGCCTTTCGGACGCAGCCCAACCAGCCGATTAACCCCGCTACCGATGACCTCGGCACCTTAGGCGGCGACGACAGCCTAGCCAGGGATATCAACGAAGCGGGTCAGGTCGTAGGCTTCTCCCAAACCAGCAGCGGTGCGATCCGCGCGTTTCGGACGCAGCCCAACCAGCCGATTAACCCGGCTACCGATGACCTCGGCACCTTAGGCGGCGACAGCAGCCGTGCCAGGGGTATCAACAATCTGGGCCAGGTCGTGGGCAGTTCCCAAACCAGCAGCGGTGCGTTCAGAGCCTTTTTGTATGAAGATCTCAACGGTATGCAAGACCTGAACGATCTGATTGATCCCAGCTCTGGCTTTTTGCTAGGCAATGCTTTTGGCATTAACGACCTCGGGCAAATTACCGGAGTCGGGACAATAGACAATGCGAGACATGGCTTTCTCCTCACACCCACTGCGTTAGAACCTGACGATGAGGAACAGGATATGCCTGATGATGAGGAACAGGAAGTGCCTGACGATGACGAGCAGGAAGTGCCTGACGATGAGGAACAGGACGTGCCTGATGATGACATACAGTCGGTACCAGAGCCTGCCTCTACCCTGGGCATTTTAGCCATAGGTGGGGTCGTCGGTGGTGGCCGCTTGCTCCGCCAGCGTCGGCAGCGCTCTAAAGCTGAACCAGATAAGGGAGCAGCACTAAAATAACATCCCGGTATTGGGCTCGGTCTAGGACAGGGCTGGCTGAGCCCCGCCGCCCCTCGCTGAGTTGAGACTCAGTGGTGACTGAGACAAGTCCACTGAAGGAACTGGCGATAGAAGGTTCATTGGCCAGGACAGAGGCCAATAAGAGGCCTATAGCTTCAAGCCCTTGAGTGGGTTTTGCTAGCTTAGCCCTGTCACTTGAGTGCGGGGCGGTGTCGTGACCGAGTAGAGATTCCTCAGCTTCGCTGCTCCTGTGGAGCTGTGCGCCTACATGTCCCTTGGGCTATATAGAATGACATCCACAATTAATTGCGCCACCCTGCTTAGGCTCTATAGTCATTCCTGAACTGAAAGCCAGGTCTCTAGGTCAGACAGGCTTGAGAACTCTAGCAGCGCCTCGCCTAGAGCTTCTAGCTGGGTAAGGGACAAGCTGTTAACCCGCGATCGCGCCTGCTCCGGTAGTTGACCTACCTGCCGAGATAGAAGCCGCAGAACCAGCGATCGCGCCTCCTCCTGCCGTCCGCGCTGCTCCCCAATTTGCTCACCCTCTGCTTTGGCCTCCTGATAAAACCGCGTTTCTTGTAGGGTTACTCCTAGCATGGCTTCAACCTCCTGCCGACTCAAGTTTGTAAATCTGTAAGCCACAATCGTCGTTATCCTTTCTATGATGGCACGACTCGCTTCTGGCTGTAGCTCTTCCTGTGAACGGGCCAGCAGTTCGCGGGCTGCCTCTGCGGCCTGACTTTCCTGAACTGTGGTCAGCACCATCAGGGCGACTCCCAAGGGCAGCTGGTCTATTTCACCCAGCTCATCCAGGTATATTCGATGAACGCGACTGCCCGCTAGTAGGTCCTGGTAGGGCAGCGAATTTCCTTGCTCAGTCGAACGGGAGGGATAGATGACGACGGCTTGCCAGTCGCTAAAGCGGTCTCGATTGCGGTAGAAGTACAGAAACGATTCGCCAAACAGTCGCTCGTAGAGCTGCTCGTCTTTTTGAAACTGGACTTCGCAAAAGTATACTAATCCGGTCGTCTCTGGGGGCAGAAAGACGCCGTCGATTTCAAACGTCGGTTCCTTGACCGCGACGGCGTCAAAGCGATAGTCCTGAGCATTGGGCGGCGGATTGTCCAACAGCTCAAATAGTAGCTCTGGCGACTGCTGAAACAGCTGGTAGAAGATAGAATCCCGGCGCATGATTAGACCAGTGTATTCGGATTAAAGGAACGCGCGATCACAAGCTGCTTACGTCTGAACGTTTTCAAGTAAATTTGCACCTAATTCTGCTTCTTCGCGCCATACCTCTGATAGAGCAGAGGAAATGAGACCAGCTGGTACTGCAACAATCCCAAGCCCAATAAACAAAATTAGAGTCGTGAAAATTTTTCCGCCTGCCGTAACGGGATAAACGTCGCCATAGCCAACAGTTGTCAAAGTTGCTACTGCCCACCACAAAAATAACTCGAAGAATTTATTCAACCGTAAAAGCGGCAACAGTGAATACTTCAAAGGCTTGCAGTACCCGCTACCAGCGAGATGAGAGGCTTGGTAACGTTTCGAGTGAGAACGAAACGAGCGAGAGAATAATGAGAACCTGAATGATGAGAGTAAATGCACGCCCAGCAGCTGTGTCATCTCGGCTTACAATACGCCCAAGGTTGATACGCATTATGCTATGACCCTTAAAGTTGTCAAGACAGCATCCTTAAAGACAGTGAGGTTGGTAGATAGCCGTGACTCCTGTACCTCAGGAGGCAATGTATACCTTACCCAGCAAGTAAATGTTAGGCATCTTATCTTATGCCAAAGCCGCCACCGCCGGGGGTTTCGATGATGAAGGCGTCGCCGACGGCCATATCCACCGTAGCCGTACTTTCTAGCTCCTCGCGGCTGCCATCCTGACGCTGAATCCAGTTTTGGCCAACGGTGCCTGGCTTACCACCGGCTAGGCCAAAGGGAGGGACACGCCGATGGCTAGAGAGGATGGCTGCCGTCATCGGCTCCTCAAAGCGCAGTCGCCGGATGACGCCGTGGCCGCCGCGATGTTGGCCGTGGCCGCCGCTGTTGGGGCGGATAGAGAAGCTTTCTAGGATGACGGGAAAGCGCCATTCCAAGACTTCTGGATCAGTCAGACGAGAGTTAGTCATGTGGGTCTGCACGGCGTCTGTACCGTCGAAATCAGGTCCTGCCCCAGAGCCGCCGCAGATGGTTTCGTAGTACTGGTAGCGCTGGTTGCCAAAGGTGAAGTTGTTCATCGTGCCCTGAGAGGCAGCAAGGACGCCCAGCGCCCCGTAGAGCGCATCGACGATGGTTTGGGAGGTTTCTACATTACCTGCGACGACGGCGGCGGGATATTTAGGATTGAGTAAACAGCCCTCGGGAATGATGATTTCCAGCGGCTTCAGGCAGCCCGCATTGAGGGGAATGTCGTCTTCGACCAGGGTTCTAAATACGTAGAGCACTGCCGCTTTGCAGATAGCTGCCGGAGCGTTAAAGTTGTTGTCGAGCTGGGGCGAGGTGCCGGAAAAATCAATTGTGGCACTGCGATCGCGCCCATTAATCCGAATCGCCACCTGGACGCGATCGCCGCTGTCCATCTCATAGGTAAACTGACCGTCGCTAAGCCGATCGATGGCCCGCCGCACCGCTGCTTCGGCATTGTCTTGCACATAGCCCATATAGGCCTGCACCGTATCCAGCCCAAACTGCTCAATCATCCGCCGCAGCTCCTGTACCCCCTTCTCATTGGCGGCAATCTGCGCCTGCAAGTCGGCAATATTCTGGGTCGGGTTGCGCACCGGATATTGACCTGCCGTCAGCACCTGCCGCAGCTCCGCTTCCCGAAACCGCCCGGCCTCCACGACCTTGAAGTTGTCTAGCAGTACCCCCTCCTGCTCTACGGAAGTACTATCAGAGGGCATCGAGCCCGGCGTGATGCCGCCAATATCCGCATGGTGTCCCCGAGAGGCGAGATAGAAGATAATCCGACCTTTGTCAGTATCGAATACGGGCGTAATCACCGTCACGTCGGGCAAATGCGTTCCCCCATGGTAGGGATTGTTCAATACATACACATCGCCCGGCTGGAGAGATTCGCCGTGGCTGTCCATCAGCGATCGCACACTCTCACTCATCGACCCCAGATGCACCGGAATATGGGGCGCATTTGCCACCAGCTGGCCCTGCTGGTCAAAGATCGCACAGGAGAAATCGAGCCGTTCCTTAATATTCACCGAGTAGCTGGTGTTTTGCAGCGTGGTTCCCATCTGTTCGGCAATCGAGCGAAACAGATTGTTAAAGATCTCCAGCATTACCGGGTCGGCGGTTTCGGTGCTGATGTCGGTACTGTCTGAGGACTTTTTAGGGGCCTGGTAGGTGAGGATGAGGTGGTTGCGATCGCTGACCTCAGCCCGCCAGTCCGGCTCGATCACGTTCGTCCCGGTTGCTTCTACAATCAGGGCGGGGCCTGAAACCTGATTCCCTGGGCCGAGGTCCTGCCGCTGATAGACGGGAGCCTCGTGCCAGGCATCGGCGGTATAGACCTGCACCTGGGCGACCGGGTCGCACATCTGAGCCTGTTTTTCGAGCTGGGGCTCATCTGCTTTTTCGGTCTGGGCCACCAGCTCAATCGAAATGGCTTCAACAATCAGATCTTTATCTTCGACGACGAAGCCATAGCGCTGCTGATGGCGGGCCTCGAACTGCTGACGCATTCCTGCTAGGGAATCAAAGTTAACCAGCAGGGTCGAGTCGGTGCCGTCATACTTCAGGTGAACCCGCTGTCGGGTCTCAACTTCGGTGGGCTGAACTGACTGCTGGCTAAGTTCGGTCTCTGCGTCTGCGATTAGCTCAGAGAAGCGCGGCGACAGGTCTAGCTCAGCCGTTAGCGGAGCTTCTACCGACCCTTCCCGCAGCACCCGCAGCTCGGCTAGGCCAATTCCATAGGCCGAGAGCACTCCCGCGTAGGGATGGATCAAAATTTGTTTCATGCCCAGCGCTGCGGCGATCAGGCAGGCGTGCTGACCGCCCGCCCCGCCAAAGCAGCAGAGGGCATACTTCGAGACGTCGTAGCCCCGCTGCAGCGAGATTTTCTTAATCGCGCTGGCCATCTTTTCGACCGCGATGCTGAGAAATCCTGAGGCCACGGCAGCGGCGCTGCGGCCATCGCCAATCTCGGCGGTGAGCTGCTTAAACTTTTCGGCGACGACCTGCCGATCCAGGGGCGCATCGGCGTTTTCCCCAAAGACTCGGGGAAAGAAATCGGGCTGGAGCTTGCCCACCTGCACATTGCAGTCCGTCACCGTCAGCGGGCCGCCCCGCCCGTAGCTGGCCGGTCCCGGATTGGCCCCAGCGGAGGCTGGCCCCACCCGATAGCGCGAACCGTCGTACTGCACAATCGAGCCGCCGCCCGCCGCGACGGTGTTGATCGCCATCATCGGCGTCCGCAGCCGTACCCCGGCCACTTCTGCTTCAAAGGTGCGCTCGTATTCCCCGGCATAGTGGGCAACGTCCGTAGAGGTGCCGCCCATGTCAAAGCTGATGATTTTCTCAAATCCGGCTAGCTGGCTGGTCTTGACCGCGCCGACAATGCCGCCCGCTGGTCCCGACAGAATGCTGTCCTTCCCCTGAAAAAACCGGGCATCGCTGAGGCCGCCGTTGGACTGCATAAACATCAGCGCTGGGCCAGAGTCCCCCTCTGCGGGCTCTGAACCCGAGATTTGACTGGAGACCTGATCAACATAGCGCCGCAAAATTGGCGAAAGGTAGGCGTCAACGACGGTGGTATCGCCCCGGCTGACCAGCTTCATCAGCGGGCTCACCTGATGGGAGACGGAGACCTGGGTGAAGCCAATCTGCTCAGCCAGTTCGGCTAGAGCCTGCTCGTGGTCGGGATAGCGATAGCCGTGCATCAGCGCGATCGCGCAGCTGCGAATCCCGGCATCATAGGCGTCCTGTAGCTGACTCCGGGCCATTTCTGTCTGGAGCGGCGTCAGGATTTTGCCCTGCGCACTAATCCGCTCCTCAATCTCAACGACCTGCTCATAGAGCATCTGCGGTAGCACAATCTGGCGGGCAAAGATATTGGGCCGGTTTTGATAGCCAATCTTGAGCGCGTCGCCAAAGCCCTGGGTGATGATCAGCAAAGTGCGATCGCCCTGATGCTCCAGCAGCGCATTGGTGGCGACGGTGGTGCCCATTTTGATTCCGGCAATTTGCTCGGCGGGGATTGGGTCGTCTGGCCCCAGACCCAGACAGTCCCGAATGCCCTGAACCGGCGCGTCTGAATACTGCTCGGGATTCTCTGACAGCAGCTTATGCACCACAATCTCACCGTCGGGCCGCTTTGCTACCACGTCGGTAAAGGTGCCACCCCGGTCAATCCAAAACTGCCATTGCCCGTCAGCGCTGCTCATGTCGCCGCATCCTGCTATTCGTGCTTTAAACTTAAACAAATTCAGCCGTTGCGCAAGTCTGGGTTATGACCGAACGCTCAATTATTCAACTGGGGGACCCGCAGCTGCGATCGCACGCCCAGCCCGTCGCAGACTTCGCCGATCCTCGCATTCAGCTGCTGATCGACGACCTGATCGAAACTGCCCAAGCGGCTAACGGCGTCGGCATTGCAGCGCCCCAGGTCGGCGAATCCTTACGGCTATTTATCGTCGCCTCTCGGCCCAATCTGCGCTATCCTCACGCCCCCAGCATGGCTCCGACTGCCATGCTCAATCCACAGATTATTGCCCATTCTGACGAAGCTATAGAAGCCTGGGAAGGCTGCCTGAGCGTTCCAGATCGGCGCGGCCAGGTGCGCCGCTATCGAGAAATTGAGGTGACCTATCAGGATCGGTGGGGAAAGCCGCAGCGTCAGGTGCTGACTGACTTTGTGGCTCGGATTTTTCAGCATGAGTACGACCATTTGGAAGGGCGCGTTTTTGTCGATCGGGTCGAGGATCCGCAGACGCTGCTGAGCGAAGCGGACTATTTTGCACAGGCTGTGGGAGCTTAGCCAGATATTTGGCCCTCACCCTGAATCCCTCTCCCCGGGGAGCTACCGTGTATACATAAGTTGGGAAATCAAGCGTTACCCCGGCAGCCCTCAACCTAAATCCTTCTCCCAAGGGGAGAAGGACTTTGATCTCTGGCCCCCCTTCTCCCTGGGGAGAAGGGGCTGGGGGATGAGGGCAGCCAGGATGCTTAAATTCTATTCAACCTACGCACATAGGCATCCTCAGCCCTTGTCGCCCACAGCATCGAGCAGCTCCCTGTAAACTCGCTGGAGCCCGTCGAGCTGATAGTGGGCGTTGAGGCCGCTAGGATTGGGCAAGGCCCAGACTAGGGTACCGTGCAGCGGCTCCTGCGGTCCAACCCTAGCGCGGGGCTGCTTAAACGCAGTGCGGTAGGCGCTAATGCCCAGAACGGCGAGACATTTGGGCCGGTATTGCTGAATTTTTTGGGCCAGGGTCAGATAACCCTGGCGCAGATCTTCCTGGCTCAGCTCGTCTGCTCGCGCCGTGGCTGGGGCGGCGATATTGGTCAGGCCGTAGCCAAACTTGAGCAGTTCGCGATCCTCAGCCGGGGTCAGCAGCCGGGGCGTCAGGCCCGCGCCGTAGAGGGTTTTCCAAAAGCGGTTGCCGGGGCGGGCAAAGTGATGGCACACCGCCGCACTGTAGATGCTGGGGTTGATGCCGCAAAAGAGGATTTTTAGGTTGGGGCCGATAATGTCGGCCATGGGCTGGCCGTAGGCGGCCTGGAGGTCTTCGGAAGTGGGTTTGCGCAAGGGATTTAAGCGATTGACAGTCCTATTATGGTTTAGCTGATCCGGCATCCCGGTGTCAGAAAGTATCATGGGGTAAGACTCAACCGGACAGCCCGCTAGCATCGCCAGAAAAACCCGATGAAATCGACCCTGATAGACCTCACCTCCCGCCTACAAGCTGCTTTAATCGCTGCTTTTGGTTCTGAGTTAGCCCAGACTGACCCGATTTTGGTGCCGACTCAAAATCCTAAGTTTGGCGACTATCAGGCCAACGTGGCGATGTCTCTAGCCAAACCGCTAAGGCAGAAGCCGCGGGAGATTGCGGTTCAGATCGTTGAGCATTTGGACGTTAGCGGCCTCTGCGAACCGCCGGAAATTGCCGGGCCGGGCTTCATCAACCTAAAGCTGAAGACCGACTATCTGACAGCGCAGCTGAAGACGATGCAAAAGAGCGATCGCCTTGCCGTTGAAGCTGTCAAGCAGCCGCAGAAAGTGATCGTTGATTTTTCCAGCCCCAACATCGCCAAAGAAATGCACGTGGGCCATCTGCGCTCTACCATCATCGGCGATAGCCTGGCCCGGACGCTGGCGTTTTTGGGTCATGACGTGCTGCGGCTTAACCATGTGGGCGACTGGGGCACCCAGTTTGGCATGCTGATTACCCACCTGCGCCAGGTTTGCCCAGAAGCGCTGACTTCGTCTGAGGCAGTAGACCTGGGCGATCTGGTCGCGTTCTATAAGGAAGCTAAGCAGCGGTTTGATCAGGACGAGGCGTTCAAGGCTGCTTCCCGAGAGGCGGTGGTGGAGCTTCAGTCGGGTGGTGAGGAAGCGCTGCGGGCCTGGCAGATTCTCTGCGAGCAGTCTCGGCGAGAGTTTCAGAAGATCTATGACCGGCTGAATATTCAGATTACCGAGCGAGGAGAGTCTTTCTATAATCCACTGCTGCCCGATGTGGTCAAAGATCTCAAGTCGCTAGAACTCCTGGAAACCGACCAGGGCGCTGAAGTTGTTTTTCTGACCGGCTTCACCAATAAAGAAGGTAATCCACAGCCGCTGATTATTCAAAAATCCAACGGCGGCTACAACTATGCGACAACAGATTTAGCTGCGATTCGCTACCGGATTCAGCGTGATGAAGCCGACCGGATTATCTACGTCACCGATGCAGGTCAGGCCAATCACTTTATGCAGATCTTTCAGGTGGCGCGGCGGGCGGGCTGGCTGCCGGATACGGTAGAGGTCGTTCATGTTCCCTTTGGGTTAGTTCAAGGTGAAGATGGTAAAAAGTTCAAAACGCGCTCGGGGGAGACGGTTCGGCTGAGAGATTTGCTCGACGAAGCGGTGAAGCGGGCGCGTCAGGATGTGGAACAGCGAATTCAGGCAGAGGGCCGCAGCGAGACGCCCGAGTTTATTCAGCAGGTAGCCGAAAAGGTCGGAATCGGCGCGGTCAAGTACGCCGATCTGAGCCAGAATCGGACTAGCGACTATATCTTTAGCTTTGACAAAATGCTGGCCCTACAGGGGAATACGGCTCCCTATATGCTGTATGCCTACGTGCGGGTGCAGGGCATCAGCCGCAAGGGCGGGATTGACTTTTCCCAGCTGGGAACTGATGCGCCGGTGATATTGGCGGATGAGGCTGAGTTTGCGATCGCAAAACACCTCCTCCAGTTCGATGAAACCCTGGCGGCCGTCGAGCAAGAGCTGCTGCCTAACCGGCTCTGCCAGTATCTGTTTGAACTCAGCCAAAAGTACAACCAGTTCTACGATCGCTGCGACGTACTGCAAGCCGCAGAACCCCAGCGCACCTCGCGGCTAATTCTCTGTGACCTGACCGCCCGTACCCTCAAGCTCGGCCTGTCACTTTTGGGGATAGAAGTCCTGGAGCGAATGTAGCATTGATGTCGCGAACCTAGCCGACCACATCCGTCTCGCTTCCTCCCTATCCTTCAGCGACTCTAGGACAGTCTGCCGGGGCAATCTGTATCTTGGCCATCAGGGCAGTAGCGACTGGGTTGGTCTAGCTGAGGAAGTCGGGCCAGTATAGCTGGTTGAGCTGAATTACCCGGTAGCTGAAGCTCAGCACCGCAAAGTCTGGGAACTCGACTTTGAACTCGCTAGCAGCAGGGACTCTGGGCTGGTCGTAGGAAAAGACGACGATGGTGGTGGGCAGGTCGTAGCGTTTGTAGGCGATGGAGTCTGGGGTGGCTTGGAAGTTATACTCGGTATTGTGGAGGCTGAATTCGGAGTTTTTCTCGCGTGGGGTCGTTCGCGCAGCGTACGCGGTAGCGCTTAGAACCAGCCGATGCCGTTGGCGTCAACCCTACCCTAAAATAAAGTCACTTATAAGGGGTGCAATAAAAATCACATTACGAGTTCAAAAAAACGTAGGTTCGCTACTATGTTCCCCATCTGATAAGCATTTTGGTAGTTTCGTTGGAGCAATCGGCAGCCTACTTTTTGAGATGGTAGCATCGCAGTTTGGAAAATAGGCGGCGGAACAAGCGATGGCAGCAAAAGACCGATTCCATAGCGCGGTCAAAGCAGCGCTAGAGAAAGAGCAATGGCGCGTTACCGATGACCCGCTACGCTTAGATGTGGGTGGTACGAAGTTCGAGATAGACTTGGGTGCGGAGCAACTTCTAGCCGCTGAGCGGGGAACCGAAAAGATAGCCGTCGAAGTGAAGTCTTTCCTAAGCGATTCTCCGATAACTGACTATCATGCTGCGCTGGGGCAGTTCCTGAATTATCGGCTGGCCTTAGAAGTGGGTGAACCCAGCTCGCACCCTTTATCTAGCCGTGCCAGTCGTTGCCTACGAAGCTTTCTTTAGACGAGAGTTCGCTCAGATGTCGATAGAGCGCTATCAGATCAAGCAAATTGTCTATGAACCGATTAAAGAGGTAATTGTGCAGTGGCTTCCATAGAGACTTACCGAGACATCATTCAAACCTTGCTATCTGACTATGCGGTAATACCCGTTTCTAATGGGGAGATTGATTGCTACACCGTTTTTGATGAAAAGCAGGATCACTACCAGGTGATGAACGTCGGCTGGGATGGCCACAGGCGAGTGCATGGTTGCGTTTTGCATCTCGCTATCAAAGGCGGAAAGATTTGGATTGAACAAAACATGACGGAGATAGGAATAGCTCAAGCCCTGATAGAGCGCGGCGTGGGCAAAGCGGAGATTGTGCTGGGCTTTCAGGCTCCTGAGATCAGGCCATACACAGAGTATGCATCGGTTTAGGGACGGGCTGCAGGAGTAGGGTGCGTTTGCTCAGAAGCAATGCACCCTCCGAAAGCCTGCTTAAACTCGATATACTCAAAGTGCATGGCGTTGGCTAGTTGAGCGATGGCAATAATAATCTCAGACGAACTTGTGCAAGCCTCTGGACTCTCTGAGGTAGAGCTATTTCAAGAACTGGTGCTGATGCTCTATGCCCGCGAAAAACTGTCGCTAGGTAAGGCGTTAAGGTTTTCCTCATTATGCGGATGGGGAGTCACCTAGACCAGGGGAAGCAACGCTGTGGTTATTAGATGTGATTTTGTTGGACATAAAATGGAAGCAGCTAAAGGGAGCAGACGCTCCGCTTCCACATTGGGGGCTGTTCGGCGGGTCAAACCAGGGATTCGCATCCTAAATCGGCGAGGAAGCGATCGCGATCAAAGCGGTAATCGCCGCCTAAGAAAGAGATAATTCGGGCGGTGTCCTCTTCGGCATTCTTAAGACAGGTTGAGGCTCCCGGAGAAGGGGTAATGCCGAACAGAATGTCATCTCCAACGATTTTGGCCTCGCCCAGCTCTAGCTGACGGGTCTTGAGATTTACAATCTGGGGCCGAATGCCACCGTAGCCCCGGGCATAGGACAGCTCGCTGAGCTTGAGAGAAGGAACAATCTTTCTCGCTTCCTGGATAAATAGACGCTTGCCAACAACAGGAATATCGTAGATAAAATTTCTCAGGATGTATTTTAAAATGTCCCAGTCCGACAGAATGTTGAAAAAGCTTTGAAAGGCGGCCAGGCTCAGCCCTGCCGTTTTGAAATAGGGCAGAATGCTGGAATAGCGATGGCGCTCTAGCATCGGCAGCACCTTGGCTGTAGGGCCAAAGCGAGTCTGGCTGGCGTCGTGGACCTCTGGGTCGCCGTGGATGGCGGCAAAGGGCAGCTTCTTCATCTGCATGGTGTAGACCTTGCCATTCAGCTTGGCCGGGGCAAAGTAAAAGCTGCCCGCGACGCTGAGCAGGGCATAGTCCTGACCGTAGCCCAGGGACTTAGCCAGCAGCAGGCTGTGGGCTCCCGCCATGACGGCGACGGTCTTCGCCACAAAGGTCGCCTGCTCCGTTTGCACCTGATAGAGCCCATCGACGCGCCGAATCTGGCGAACGTTGACCCCGAACTTAGCGTCAATCTCCTTCTCGGCTGCAGAATCCTGGAGCGACTTCTCTAGAAAAGAGTCGGCCAGCTGCTGATAGTCCACCGTGTAGCCCTCTTCGGTAAAGAGGGCCGTCACCGCTTCGTCAGAGTCTCTCCCCGCCAGCAGGCTCGGTTCGAGCCGGTCAATTTCAGCTCGGTCGAGCAGCCGCAGCTGGGGAAAGAGCGATTTGAAGGTTTGGTAGCGCTCTTGCAGATGGCTGACCTGCTCTGAGCCAACCGCGAGCACCAGTTTGTGATACTTGGTGTAAATCTGGTGCTGCGGGTCGGCCTGAAGCAGATAGTGCTTGACCAGATTGGCCGCGCGGCTGACTTTCTTTGCTTTGTCCAGCGTGTAGTTGGTCTCGATATCGCCAAAGTGCAGCGTCTGACTGTTGCCGGTGACGTGGGAGTTCACCAGGGCGGGCGCTTCGTATTTTTCTAGCAGGGCAATTTTTTGCACATTGGTGTAGCGGCTCAGGCTGTACAGCAGCGCTGTGCCGCAGATGCCCGCGCCGACAATGACCACGTCGTAGGGGGCAGAAGGATGGGAACTATCGGAAGTCATTGCGATCGCGCCTACATCAACCAGACGAACCCTGCAAATTTACGGGCCCCGCCTACCCTCAATTCTAGCTGGAACCCGATCAGGCGGTTGGCCTAGCCGGGGAGTGGCGTCGCAATCAGCTTCAGGTTTTTCGGCGGGGCCAGGGTGAGGCCGCGGCGGACGGGGCGGACGGGCGGCTTTTGGGCCGGGGTCAGATGAAAGCGGGAAAGGATCGTCGCCAGCGCCAGCTTCATTTCGTATTGGGCGAAAGCTAGGCCAATGCAGACGCGATCGCTGCCGCCAAAGGGAATATATTCGTAGGGAGAGAACTGCCTTTCGAGAAAGCGCTCGGGGCGGAACTGTTTGGGGTTGGGGTAGAGGTCGGGCCGCTGATGGGTTTGGTAAATGCAGGGGGCCAGCCAGGTGCCGGGGTCGATTGGGTAGTCGCCGAGCTGCAAAGGCACCTTGGCAATCCGGGCAAAAGCGAACATGGCAATCGGGTAAATTCGCAGGGTTTCCTTACAGACCGCGTTCAGGTAGGGCAGCTGGCTCAGACCGCTCAGCTCGTCCGGGTTGGGCCGGTCGCGCAGCTCCTGCTGGAGCCGCTGCTGCACCGCGGGCAGCGCCGCCGTCCAGTACAGCGCCCAGGCCAGGGCCGAAGCCGTGGTTTCATGACCGGCCACCAGCAGCGTCATCAGCTCATCGTGCAGCTCCGGGTCCGTCATCGGCTGTCCTTCGGCATCGCGGGCCGAAATCAGCAGCGAAAGAATGTCGTCGCCACCGCGGTCAGACTCACGCCGCTCTTGAATTTCGGCATAGATTAGCCGCTTGACCTGCCGCTTCAGCCGCAGAAATCGGCCCCAGGGACTCCAGGCTCCCCAGTCCTTTCGCAGCATCGGAAAGAAAAATACGCCCGCGCTGACGGGGTCGCTCGTGCTCTCTAGCAGCGCCGAAAGCAGCTGCTGGAGCTGCTCATAGCGCTCGCTGTCGGCCACGCCAAAGACGGCTTGCAAAATCACCTGGAGGGTAATCGACTGGGTGGAGCTGCGGATTGGGAAAGCGCGATCGCATGGCCACTGCTCTATCACCTGCTTGGTAATCTGGCCAATCAGCTGACCGTAAGCCCGCATCCGTTCGCCGTGGAAGGGCGGCATTAGCAGCTGCCGCTGCCGCCGGTGGCGATCGCCGTCCATCAGCAGTAGCGAATGGTCACCGACCAGAATGCTGAGCATGCGATTACTCGCGCCTGAGTCAAAATCTTGAGGACGGCTAAAAATCGTCTGGATATGGTCGGGATGGCTGCACAGCACCAGCGGTCGATTGCCCGGTGCGCCCAGAGTGACCAGGTCGCCATAGCGCCGCTGGTAGCTCTCCAGCGTTTCCGCCGGGCGAAACAGGGCGTTCACCATGCGAATCGTCTGCGGCGTTTTAGGACGGGGGGGTAAAGTCATTTAAACAGGGCTGGCGATGGGCTCTGGCCCCATGATAGGAATTTGATAGAGATTTAGCCGTGGTTAACTGAAAGAATTGCCAATTTTAGAAACCTTAATCTTTTATGCTCTGGTCTTCCTGACCATTATCCTCGCCCAGTATTTTGCCGTCGCCGAGGGCACCCACTGGCTGTTTATGCAGCGGTTTGCCACGGCCGGCGGGCCGCGCGGCTGGCGGCTGAAGCTGCCGCTGAGTCCGGCTATGAGCAGCGATATTCGGCTTTCGGTGCTGTCGGCGGTAATCTTTGCGTTCTGTGCAGCGGCGATGCTTCTGGCCTATCGCCAGGGCACGACTCGGCTGTATACCGATGCCTACCGCCACGGGCTGGTTTACCTGGGAACCAGTTTTGTCACAGCGCTGCTGCTTCAGGATACCTACTTTTACTTTACCCACCGCCTAATTCACCGGCCCAAGCTATTCAAATGGATGCATCGCGGGCATCACCAGTCCACAGTTCCCACGCCCTGGACGGCGTTTGCCTTTGACCCGCCAGAGGCGCTACTGCAAGGGCTATTTTTGGTTGGCCTGGTCTTTCTGATGCCGCTACACTTTTCAGTCCTGGCGGCGGTGGCGCTGACCATGACGGCGGGCGCGGTGGTTCATCACCTGGGCTTTCGAGTGTTCTCGCAGACGGCGTTCGGCCAGTGGCTGGGCAAATGGCTGATTGGGCCTTCCCACCATCTGCTGCACCACCGCCGCTATACGGTACATTACGGCCTCTACTTTACCTTTTGGGACAGGCTGCTAGGAACCGAGAACGCTCTCCCAAGCGCCGACAGATCAGCCCAGCCGTGAGTGCGCTGCAAGGGCAATCGTTATCGGCTAGTTGTTGTCATAGCGTAGGCTTCTCAGCGGATTTACATCCAGTATGTAATGACGCACGCTGAAGATGATAAGGACAAATCGAAAAATGACCCATACTTTTGATTCAGGCTCTAGCGAACCTCTATGGGCAACCGGCCATAGCGTACCGGGATGAGCTGCTGAACCGGATAGTGCCGTGAGAGAACCCAGTATGATAGATCCACAGGGCAGACTATCGGAGCAGATTGGGTGGACGTTCATGTTATTGGCGGTGACATAGCTAACCAAGCAACTAAGCACTAGGCCAGTCCCGCTTCTGGAGGCGGTGCGGCAAAAATTCCCAAAACGAGAGGTGAAATATGGTTCAAACACCTGTAAGGCCGGTACCGCTAGAGACTTTTCTGAGCCTGCCAGAGACGGAGCCAGCTAGCGAATATGTAGATGGTCGAATTATTCAGAAACCGATGCCTCAGGGAAAGCACAGCAGACTGCAGTTGGACTTTGCAACCGTCATCAATTCGGTTGTTAGGCCAGAAAAAGTAGCCTGCGCTTTTCCTGAGCTGCGCTGCACCTTTGATGGGATATCGATTGTTCCTGATATCGCTGTGTTTATCTGGTCGCGGATTCCGACCGATAGCGATGGCGAAATTGCTAACGTATTTCCCCTGGCGCCAGACTGGACGATCGAGATTCTCTCGCCAGGGCAGCGTCCAACGCGGGTGACGAAGAATATTCTCCGCTGTCTGAGGAATGGGGCAGAGATGGGATGGCTGATGGACCCGGAGGATCGGGCCGTGTTTGTGTATCGAGCAGGGCAGGAGGTGGAGATTGTGGATGAGCCGGAGGCGGTTTTGCCGCTGCCGATGTTCATGGCTATGGAGTATCGGGTAGAGGATTTGTTTGGGCTACTGAAACTATAAGGGCAGCGCTCGCAACCACAGCCCCGACTTTTTTAGAGCACCTCTGGACCGCCTGCCTTAGCCGCACCCGCCCTCGCCTGTAGTCGCTTCAGCCCAGCAGTGACCTGATTCGTTCGGGAGTCAAGTCCTGCACCTGCGGAATCACTATCGCCGCACCGGCATCCCTCAGCTTCTGGGCATAGGCAGCCTGATAGTCAGCATCGGCCTGGGCGTGGGGCGGCAAAATGCCGACGCCGATCCACTGGCGGGACGGAAATTTGACGGCGGCGGCGGCGACGGTTTGTAAGTCGCCCACCGTATCGCCCGCGTAGATCACCGGCTGCCCCAGGGCCTCGGGATGGCGCTGCTCGATCTGCCGCACGGTGCTGATCAGCCCGGTCGGGTCGGGTTTGCTGGGCGCATCTTCCATCGCTACTAAAACCGGGTCAGTCAGTCCCAGCCGATTTTTCAGCACGTACTCCGCCGAACCTCGGGTGGCCCCGCTAAAGAAGCCCCAGGGCATACCGCTCTGGCTGAGGCTTTGCAAATAGGCCGAGCTAAGCAGCAG
Organism: Vasconcelosia minhoensis LEGE 07310; assembly: GCF_015207255.1. Taxonomy (GTDB): domain Bacteria; phylum Cyanobacteriota; class Cyanobacteriia; order Phormidesmidales; family Phormidesmidaceae; genus Vasconcelosia; species Vasconcelosia minhoensis. Next base: position 94,417 of record NZ_JADEXG010000008.1, on the reverse strand, counting down.
CGGTTCCTGAGTGATGTAGCCCGTCCACTGGGCCGGATCGTCGGGGTCGGGACCGCGATAGCGTTTTTGAAAGAAGTCAACAATCTGCTCGTAGCTCAGATTGGGGTCAATTGGCTGACCGTAGCGATTGGCATACCGGTAGATAAGCTCTTGGGAGGCTTTCCAGTCGTTATTCCAGGTGCCTTCTGCCTTCAGCTGGTCGATATCGGCCAGGGAAGGACGCCAGGACCCCAGGGTAAAGTACTCAACGGTATCCGCGATCGCGCGTCGATAGGACCCCCCCACGTCGCGGACCACGCCGTCAATATCAAAAATCGCTAGCGCTACTGGCGTCATTTATTCTGTCGCAAAAATGGACTTGTCGTCTTGAAACGCCTTGAACTCAAGCGCATTGCCGCTAGGGTCAAAGAAAAACATGGTGGCCTGCTCGCCGGGTTCTCCCTTAAAGCGAACGTAGGGCTCGATCACGAATTGGGTTTGATGCGCGACCAGCCGGTCTGCCAGCTGCTGCCAGTCGCTCATGGTCAAAATTACGCCGCAGTGCCGCACGGGGACACCGTGGCCATCGACGGCGTTAGTCTCCACCGGCTGGCAGGTCTCCGGGCTAAGGTGGGCCGTAATCTGATGGCCAAACAGGTCAAAGTCGATCCAGGTGTCGGTGCGGCGACCCAGCCGACAGCCCATCACCGTACCGTAGAATTGCTCTGTCGTTGGTAAGTCGCGAACGGGGAAAGCCAGGTGGAACGGTCGCAGGGTCATAAAAGCTGGGGACAGGGTCTGCTTGCCATGCTCACCAGTTTACTGTTTGCGGGCAGCTTCGTGGCGGGAAAATATACCACGGTAGAGCTGGGGCCGCTGATGACGACGCTGCTACGCTACCTGATTGCCGCCGCTTTTTTGCAGGGGCTGCTGTGGCAGCGATCGCGCTTAGGCTTCAAGCAGGGACGGTTCGCCATCGGTTCCTGGCAGGAGGGCGGGCTGCTGTTTCTGCTGGGCACTTTTGGGGTGGTCGGCTACCACTTCTTTTTCTTTCTCAGCCTGCGCCACACGGTAGTGGCGAATACGGCCATCATCAATGCCTTTAACCCGGTGGTGACCGGCTTCCTGGCGGCGGTTTTTTTGCGAGAGCGGCTGAGCGGGCGGAACTATTTGGGGGGCGCGATCGCGATTCTCGGCGTCCTGATTCTGCTCACCGATGGTCAGCTGGCCCGCCTGCTTCAGCTCCAGTTCAGCCTGGGCGACCTGCTGATGCTCTGCGCCGTCGGCTGCTGGGCGATCTACTCCATCCTGCTGCGCCATTTGGGCATGACCTACAGCGGCCTGGCCCTGAGCTACTACGCCGCACTATTTGGCATCCTACAGCTGCTGGTTCTGACCCTGCCGGAGCTCTGGCGGTCGGGCCTGCCCCAGCCATCGCTGGCCGCTAGCCTGGGAATTCTCTACATGGGCATTGGCGCATCGGGGCTGGGCTACCTGCTGTTTGTCCTCAGCACCCAGCGGATTGGCCCGACCAAATCGACCAGCATTGTCTACAGCGGCGTACCGTTCTGGGTGGCGCTGCTGGCCTGGCTGTTTTTCCGCGAGCCGATTACTCCCTGGATGGTCGTGAGTGTTGCCCTGATTCTGTTAGGACTCTGGACCGTTCTTCAGCCCCGTCAGTCCTGAAGTCTGGCTGTAATTGGCAGTTGAGGCCGGGCCTGCTCGTCTACAAAGAGATGCCGAAACGCGATCGCAAATAAGCCGACTAGCGATAGCCAAAATAAGCTGGTGACCTGCAGCTCGGCTGATGAGCCAAACAGCTGGTTGGTGATGGCAAACAAAATGCCGCCACTCGCGTTGGAAAATGAAAGTTTAATCGCGGCGGCCAGAGAGCAAAACCCAAACAGCCCCAGCAGCAGCGTCTTGGGATATCGGAAGCAGACCCGATTGACGATTGCGAAGCCGCTCCAGGGAATGAAAGCAAGGTATGCGATCGCCTGAACGATAAAAGGAATATTAAACAGGAGGCAGTTAATTAAATGGAAGCAGCAGGCTATCGTTAGCCAGACAAACCAAGAGCGACGCCAAAAAATCATAAACAGGAATCCCATTTCAAACAAGACGGCTGACAGGTCTGCTATCTCCCAAAATAAGGGGGCTTCAAGCTGAATCGCCAACGGCGCTAGCAGCTCACCGCGTCCGAGGGTGAAGTAGCCACCATACAGCCAGAACAGGACTCCGCTGGTAGATAGATCGAAGTCAACCCAGTTAAGCGCCTTCCCATACCCCGCCGTGAAAAACCCGAAGGCGACTAAAATTCCCAGTACAGTAAGCCGGGCAGGCGTTTTCGGAGCGTTCTGTCTAGCCTGCTCAAACCGAGCGGTCCCATTCCGCCGGATCAGGCTATCCACAGATAGAAACCGGCCCCAGTCCTTGAAGCTCATGACGAGCAGTACACAAAGGTACAGCAATATGCCGTGATCGATCTTGCCAAAAGAATATTGAAAGCTGTTCCCTAGCAGTATCAGCAACAGCAAAGCAATGGTCGATATTCTTGTAAATAGCCCAATCGTAAGCGTGATTATAGTGACGAAAATGCCAATGTCTATTGCTAGAAAAAGCACTGGAGAGGGAAAGCCTGAAAACAGCGCGGCCACGCTAAAGATGGGTGGATTAAAAAAAGCATCGGGTACATCGCCAATCCAGCGATAGCTCGGCCAAAAGAATAGAATTGTGAACAGGCCAAAAACAATTCGAAAAAAGCAGAGCGACTCAATATCTGTTCGAGTTGCCAGCTCTATCTTTTTCTCAAGCGTACCAATGGCATTGTCAATCCAGTTCATAATCAAAATAGCGGGTTACTTCTCGGCTGACCTCAGTCTGGCTATCGATGTCAAAAAATACCTTCGGGTAGCGGACTCTGACTGTTTCAATATCTTTAAGGTTCAGGAATTCTAAGCGCTGGTTCATCCACGCCTGAAGCTGCTGCTGCTGCTGGGCGTTTGCCTGGGGAGAGAATTTTGCGCTAAGCGTCCATACTCCCAATGAGAAGCTTGTTATCACTTCAGGATCAAGGCCAAATCCACGGCGAGCAATCGGTTGCCAGTAGTCGATCGGTATATTGCCAAAAAATGCTTGGGGGTCGATGATTTCCTCCTGGCCATCGCTGTGGACCGCAACGAGCTCGGTCATGCCAAAAGTAACTATCCCATCTGAAGTGGTGACTACCCGATCGCCTGACGGCAGGAGCACAGCGGGATAGGCTTCTATCCCCCGGAGTTCAAGCAGGACAAAAGGAATGATTAGGATCAGTAAAAGTAGGACGCAGGCTACGGATTTCGGCAGCTTTGGCATGTCGGCAGTCGTTCAGCGTTAGCGTTCTGAGCCTGGCGCAAAAAATAGAGATTTAGAAACGATTGTTTCCAGCACTTAAACTGCCTGTGACCGATCGAACAGTTAGACAAATCCGGTCATCAGGCAGGCAGCTGAAAAAATAATATACTCTGCGAAGAACAGCAGCCAGATGAACTGGTAAAAATTTGCATAGGAAACGGATTTCCTTACGGTAACTTCATTCTCTGCATCTTCATGCTTAGAGGGGCTAAGTTCAACCTGTCGGCTGCGATACCAAAAGCCGGCTAGGGCGATCGCATGGGTCCCCAGTAACAAGGGTTGATGCACTCCCGGTAAAAAAGGAGCCGCGACCATCATACCCCCGTAGCAGGCGGTCAGCACCCAGCGAGCGAGGTTAAAGACCTGAACCTGCCCTAGCTGAAGGGTTAGCGTCGTAATGTTGTAGCGGCGATCGCCTTCGATATCGGGGATGTCTTTGAAAATCGCGATCGCGAAGCTAAACACCAGAATAAACAGCGTTAGCGCCCACACCCGGGCAGGCACCGTCGGCTTTAGCCCAATCTGGCTGGCCGCGTGCAGATAAATGCCCAAATTTACAATCGCTCCGCGCACGGTCAGGATGCAGACCGACGCCCAAAAAGGGAAGCGCTTAAGGCGAATCGGCGGCACCGAATAAGCGCTGCCAATCGCCAGGCTCACCCAGATCGTCGCCATCAAATAGAGACTGTGAGACAGCACCGCTAGCACCATCGCCGCGACGCCGCAGAGCACCACCAAACGAATCGCCTGCGGCCGCGAAAATTCGCCTGAGGCAATCGGCAGATGGGGCTTATTGATCCGATCAATCTCGACGTCCTCGACCTGGTTCAAGCCAACGATAAAGACATTACCAGCCAAACAGGCGAGCCAGGTGAGTAGCAGGGCTGTGACCGCCCGCCAGATTAGCAGCGTCCCCGGGTTCGTCCAGGGAGAATAGCGCCCGGCCCAGGCAATGGCAAACAGGCCAACGACGCTGAGGCTGGTACCCACGATGGTATGGGGTCGCGAAAATTTCCAAAAGGCGCTCAGCCAGGTGGTGGGGTTCTGTAGCAGGTTGAGCGGGGGGCGTGGTGCCGGGTTGCTCAGCTGGGAGGCGGATAGTTTGGCCATCTTTTCAGGATCGCATCTAAATGACAAAATGACGGGTCCGATGACGGCTCGTCAACTTTCTTTAGAATGTTTTGCCCTATTTGCGCTTGCCCCGGATGAGGATGGCCGCCACCCCAACCCCGCTGAGTACGGCTACTGCCACCCCGACCCACATGCCACTTGAAAACGTATTTTCTTCAGAAGTAGCTTCGGCCCCTTCTAGCTGAACCGATGCGGGTGACTCGCTGGGCAGTTCCGTTGGTGATTCCGCCGGTGGTGCTGCCGGTGATTCGACGGAGGATGCCGGTGATTCGGCTGGACTCTCGGGCGAGGTCGGGTCTGGAGCAGCGGTCTGCCCTGCCGCCACGGTCACGTCAAAGCTCAGCTCAAAGGGAGCAAAGTCGGCCTCGGCCTGCGGCGCGCCGCTGAGGACCAGTTCGTAAGCCCCGACCTGAGGAAAAACGATGTCTGCACCGGGAATGTCTTGGTATCCCTCGGCATCGACCGGCTTGAGTTCGGGTTCGAGCACTGGTGTATCCGGCTGAGAATCGACAAAAACGGCTAAGCGACAGTTGCAGTCCGCCAGCGGAATGGTCTCTCCGCCTCTATGGGTGAGAGCAAACCAGGCCAGGGCCGAATTGCCTGCCCGGGGCGTGTCAGTCGGCTCAATGTGAAGCGTCGCCCCCACGTCGGCGGCGACGTTCACTTTGTGAGCCAGGGTCGGGATGGGGAGCAGGGCGGTGGCAGCTGTCGCGATCGCCAGCAGCCTGCGGGGCCTTCGTCGATGATGGGGGTACATAGAATTTCTCCAGAGATAGCCAGCGCCAGAGCGGGCCAGAGCGGGCGGCGAGCATTCCCAGCACGAGAGCAATTAGGCTAAGGGACTGTACCTGATGGGTCCACGAGCGGGACAGGCTGCCCCAATAGTGGGAGCCGATCAGCAGGGTATGGGCGGCAGCTAGGATGGCTGCGGGAACGCTCAGCCGGTGCAGGCGTCGCCATTGTTTGCCCAGCCGGCGCTGCGCCCAGTCGAAGCTGGTTAGGGCGGCGGGCGTGATCAGCGCTAGGGAAACGGCACCCAGCCAGATGCCCCACTGATGCGTCGGCAGCATAAACGCGATCGCGCCTAGCTGCCAGCTCCAGGTATGCTCCACCATATGAAACACATGCACCCAGCTCAGCCCAAAGGCCCCCACCCCCAACACCCGCCGATAGCGCAGCGGCGCCGCCCACAGTCGGCTCAGGGGCCGGGCCAGCAGCGCCAGCAGCAGACAGCCCAGCGCCGCATGGCCGCTATAGTCGGTCATCGTATCGCCGGTGCGCAGCAGAATGAGAGACCCGATAATCACCGTCACCCAGCCGCCCAGCCGAAATAGCTGACTTCTGCGATCGCGGCTGAGCCAGGCCATCGAAACGCCGACCCCCAGCATCGCCGGCAGCGTACCTAAGCCAAAGGCCAGCATCGTGACGGCACCGCCAGCCCAGTGCTGGGTCTCTGCCGCCCGGAGCTGAGCCGCGTAGAGAAAGCCGCAGGGGATCAGCCCCCACAGCAGCCCCAGCAGCGCCGGTGTCCAGCGGTGGGGCTGCTTAGAGAGCCGCTGCATCCGCCGGTTCAGCCCTGCGTGCAGCGACTGCTGCTGCATCGGGTTGAGCAAAGGAATACTGGGCAGCAGACCCGGCCTAGCCTGGGTGAGGCCAAACCAGATCAGCAGGCTGCCGGTGAGAATCGCCACTGCCCGCCGCAGCAGGCTGCCAACGCCCGCCATCTGTCCGCCTGCGAATAAAACCGTGCCCAGCGCCCCAATCCCCGCGCCGACCAGAGCATAGCTGAGGATGCGGCCTAGGTTGAGCAGCGTGTGGAACCAGAGCTGCGATCGCCAATCCCGGCTTTCCGCCGACTGCGATAGGGCAAAGGCAGCCGTAATCGGGCCGCACATGCCGACGCAGTGGCCAAAGCTGCCGAGAAATCCGAGCGCGGCGATTAGCCCTAAATCGACAAAGCTGGGCATGGGGTCTATTGAGCGGGGTCTTCGGGTTCAGGGACTTCAATTATGACGCTATCGGCAATCACTTCGCCCCGGTAGGTCAGTTCCTCATGCCCGTTAGCGTTCAGGGTTACCCGGATCTCGTGCTCGCCGGGCTCCAGGTTCAGCAGATGAGACCAGGGGCCATAGATCCGCCGCACCATTTCACCGTCAATATAGAGATGGGCATGACCTTCAGAGGGATCGCTATTCTGGTTGATTGCTTCGGGGGCAAAATCGAAGTTGGTCACCGCCGCATGTAAGTTCCAGCCCCGCACCGGGTCGGGCGTGACAGTCAGATCAATGGACGGAACGGCAATGCCCTCGGGAATTTCTAAGGTCTCGTGGTGGTGCTCCTCCATATGTCCTTCCCCATGGCCGTCAGGAGTCATATCTACGGACGTCTCATGGGCTTCACCATGCTCTGTCACGTCAGCCAATCCAGGTAAGCCGAATCCGACAACCAGCAGGCTACTCGCCAGTATCATTTTGCAAAAACGCTGAACCATCGTTTTTTTACCTACTCAAAATCGACACTGCACATCAGCACTTTATCTTGAGCAAAGGTCGGCCCTACCGTCAAAAGACAGCCCGTCGTACTTCGCAATCATACTGACCGTACCTTGCCCTATCTAGCTGCGGCGCTACTGTAGGCTGTTTGAAGCGACCCTCAGCAGCGGCAACCAGGACAAAGCCTGCCTGTGCGGCATGATTGGGGCTGAGCTTGCCAGCTTAAATCATCCTGCCGTCGAGCAGGTGCGGGAGTTCAGTCAGAACAGCGAAGAGCGCATATCGACTATTCTCATGGAAGGCCGTCAAACCGGTGACTTCCGTTTTGTTGGCGAGGTAACTGCCCTAGCGGCACTGATCTTTGCCGCGCTACAGGGGGGATTGCTGCTTTCACGGGTTCGGGGAGGTGCTCAGAAGCTTCATCGTGAAATTGAGCAGCTCATTACCCTGGTAAAAACTGAATATTTTTTTGCCCGCCAAACATCTCGATAGGGCGACTTCTATTGTGCGCTATGCCGCCAACAGTCAGTTCTCGCCCCATACCCACTACGGTGGCGAAGAAATCTTTGTGCTAGACGGCGTCTTCGAGGACGAAAATGGGACTTACCCCAAGGGCACCTGGATACGCAGCCCCCACAGCAGCGTTCACAACCCCTTTAGCCGTGAGGGCTGCCTGATCTATGTCAAAGTTGGGCATTTGCCATCGTAGCCTGTAATTATGAGGTCTCAGAAGATTCGCTGGCTGCTAAATCAATGTCGTCATAGAGCCGCTCAATGGGAAAGGCTAAATCAACGCTGCTGAGGTGGATTTCTTGATCCTGAGCGTAAGGTGTTAATTCCCATTTGCCTTGCTCGTTCAGGCGAAATACATCAACGCTAACGAGATCGCTGCTGATCAAAACGTACTCTTGCAAGCTTTCAAGCCGCCGATACTGGGCGAACTTGCCGCCCCGGTCGTAAGCTTCAGTACTGGGGGAGAGCACCTCCGCAATCAGGCAGGGAAAACGGCAAAACTTAAGCGCCGCGCGATCGCGAGGATCACAGGTAACGCTGCCATCGGCATAGAGGAAGGGGCCATTTTCTGTGATTCCAACTTTGGCGTCAGACCCCAAAACTCGACAGCCCTTACCCCTGAGATGATTTTTGAGCAGCGCTGTCAGGTTAACGGCAATCTCGCTGTGAGGCAGAGTGCCCCCCGTCATGGCAAAGACCTCGCCATCAATATACTCGTAGCGAATCTCTTGAAGGGGTTCCCAATCCAAATACGCTTGAGGGGTTAAGAAGGGATACTGAACGGCAGCCGTCATGGTTAAACGCTCTCTGTAAACCGCGAGAAGCCTGAGTCATCATGCTTACACCCTAACATTAGCTTGGCGCTGCCTTTCTCATTGCACTGTTCTATTCAGCTGAATCAGCGTCTGCAACTGAGCGGTTAGGCTAGCCTCAGGTTCAACTGCGCGGCCCGGCGCAAGTAGAACCTGGTCGCGGAGCTGCTGGAGCTGCTGATGGGTGGCGACTAAGCGATCACGCTTCGCCTGGGAAGGCTGCTCGGTTAAAGCCACCACGGTATGCAGTACTTCAGTCAGCTCGGGATACAGCGCCGGTTCCTGGGCCGCAATTTGGCGGGCCGATTCATGGCAGGACAGGGCCAGCCGCTGGAACTCGCGGCGTGCGGCAGGGTCCATTATCTGGGTATGGCGGGCCGCGCCCAGCCACCGCCGAAACACATCCTGATCGAGCAAGTTTCCTGCTGACGGCACAGCTTCCCGAAACTGCCGGAACCAGGCCGCTACCATCGCCGCTGCAATCAGCCCGCCCAGGGTGACCGAGGCCGGATGAAAAGCCGTTCCGATTAGCAGCAGCAGATAGCCGATGCCAGCGCTAGCGAGCAGCCAGGCGGTTTGGCGATAGCGGAAGGCGCGGCTCCAGGGGATCATGGGGTGATGGGGTGATGGGGTGTTCGTGAAGCGTCGCCTTAGGTATTGGGGAAAATAGGGTCGGAGTTTTATTTCGAGCAGGGGACTGCCATAGCTTAAAATCAAGTGACGCTTTACTCCCCCACTCCCCCACTCGATCACTCCCCCACTCCTAACATGTTCGACTGTATCATCGTCGGCGCTGGCCCTGCGGGGGCGACGGCTGCCTACCATCTGAGCCGCCGGGGCCGATCGGTGCTGCTGTTAGAAAAGGCCGCCTTGCCTCGCTATAAGCCCTGCGGCGGTGGGGTGTCGCCCCAGGTGGCGCAGTGGTTTGACTTTGACTTTGAGCCGGTGATTTCGCAGAAGGTGACGCGGGTTCGCTATAGCTACAAGATGCAGGATATCGTCGAAACCGATTTGGGGACAGCTGAGCCGATCTGGATGGTGCGGCGAGACGAGTTTGACCACTATCTGGTGAAGCAGGCGCAGCGGCAGGGGACGACCTTGCAGGATGAGACCAAGGCGACGGGGATTGCGTTTGAGCGCGATCGCTGGCAGGTGCAGACCAGTCGCGAGCCGGTGCAGGGGCGCTACCTGATTGCGGCGGACGGGGCGCGGGGCCCGGTGGCCCGGTGGCTGGGGTTTCGCAACCGGGTGATGACCCAGGGGGGGGCGGTGGAGACCGAGCCACGGCTGCCGGTGATGGAGGGACATATTGCCCATTTTGAATTTGGCCTGCTGAAGAACGGCTACGTTTGGAATTTTCCCAAAGCCGACGGCTACTCCATCGGCAGCGGTGTATTTCGCTTATCCAAGCGGAAGTCGCGCGACCTGGTGCAGCCGATGGCCGACTATGCTGCCCAGTTTCAGGTAGATGTCAGCATGACTCAGCAGCATGGTCATCCGCTCTGCCTGTGGAACGGCGACCAGGTGCTGCACAGCCAGAATGCGCTCCTGGTGGGCGAGGCGGCGAGCGTCGTCGATCCGTTTACGGCGGAGGGCATTCGTCCCTCGATCTTTAGTGGACTGAAGGCGGCGGCGGCGATTGACGGCGCGATCGCGGGCGACCCCAATGCCCTGGAAGGCTATACCCAAACCATGGCCGCAGAGCTGGGCAGCGACCTGCGCTGGGCGGGGCGGCTGGCCAAGGCCTTCTATGCCGCGCCCGGTCTGGGCTATCGGGTAGGAATCAAAAGTCCTAAGGGAACGGCCCTGATGGCTCAGGTACTCTGCGGCGAGCTGCCCTACTCGGCGGTGGTGCAGCGAGCCCTGCGACGGCTGAGCGGCGGGCTGTTGACACGTTAGCCGTGCCGGGTACAAATGCGCTAGGGTAGAAGATAGAAGCAGCTGTAGCTGCGAATTTCTCAAGCTTTTACTCGCCCATGCCTGAATCCTGCTGCTATGCGCCGATAAAGCATGGTTTCTAGCCGCCCAGCGACCTCGGCTAGCACGCCTGCTCCGCCTCGCCTCGCGATAAATGGGGTAACGGCTGAGGTGAAGGCTGCAATCGCGCCCTCCCTGGTCTGGCTAAGCGATGAAATGCTGTTTCGCTATCAGCGCTGTCAGCGCCGCCCCTATCTGGACCAGCATGGCGATCGCAGCCGCCGCGACCCGCCCAGCGACTATCTGAGCAAAATTAAGCAGGACAGCATCGAGCATCGCCGAGCGGTGCTGGCTCCCTATCAGCCGCTAGAACGGCCGATTTATCCGGCCCGAGATTGGCAGGCCGGGGCGGCAGCCACGCAAGCGTTAATGCAGCAGGGCGCTAACTATATTCATCGGGGTGTGCTGATGGCTCCCGGCCCAGACGGGGTGCGCTATGTTAGCCAGCCCGATTTACTGTTCAAGCAGCCGGGCCAGTCCTGGCTGGGCGACTGGTGCTACGTGCCGCTCAGCATCAAGCTGGGGAAAAAGCCCAAAGCCGAATATCAGACCGTCGCCACCTTTTATGCCTACCTGCTGGCCGAAACTCAGGGCCTGTGGCCGGAGACCAGCTGGCTGGTGCTGCGGGAAGGCAATGCCTATGCAATTGACCTACAGCGGCAGGTGCCCCGGCTGCAAGCGGCGCTCGATGGCTGCCTGGCGACGCTGCAAGCCGACCAGCCGCCCGAAATTTTTATCGCTCGCAGCCGCTGCGACCTCTGCGAGTGGTTTAGTCACTGCTATGCCCAAGCCCAGCAGCAGCAGCACCTGTCCCTCCTGCCGGGGGTGACGCTGTCGCGCTATCCCCACCTCCAGCGGGCTGGCATCACCACGGTCGAGTCCCTAGCGCAGACGCCGCCGACTGAGCTAATGCAGCTGCTGACGATAGAAATGCCCGTAGCCCAGAAGCTGGCGGGTCAGGCCCAGGCAACCCTGCAGGAAAGCGCGATCGCGCGTCCCCCTCGCCATCCAGAGCATGACTTTCCCCTGCGACCCAGCGACCTGCCTAGCGCTAGCGTCGAGCTTTACTTCGACATCGAAGCGGCCCCGGATAAAGACCTGATCTATCTGCACGGCGTTCTGGTTGTCGATTACGCCGCTCAAACCGAGACCTTCCATGCGCTGGTGGCTGAAGCTCCCGACGCTGAACAGTCGGCCTGGCTGGCGTTTCTGAACCTTGTATCCCAGCATCCCCAGGCGCCGATCTACCACTTCTGCCCCTACGAAGCCCATACGGTGAAGCGACTGAGCCACCAGTACGGCAGCGCGGGCGTTGATATTGAGTCGCTGCTGCATCGCTTTGTCGATATTCACCAGCGCATTACCGAAGCCGTTAGCCTGCCGGTGGAAAGCTACGCCCTGAAGCCGATTGCCCGCTGGCTGGGGTTTGAATGGCGGGATGAAGACGCCAACGGAGCGCAGTCGATCTGCTGGTATGACGACTGGCTAACGACGGGCGATCGCGCCTACCTGAATACAATTCTGCGCTACAACGAAGACGACTGCCGCGCTACCTATCGGATCAAAGACTGGCTAGTCCAATTTTCGATGCCCTTCTGGGAAAATCTAGCGCGATCGGAATAAATCCTGTTTGACAAAACTCACTGGACTCAGCACAATAGAGATCGCCTTTACGAGGGCCTGTAGTTCAACTGGTTAGAGCACCGCCCTGTCACGGCGGAAGTTGCGGGTTCGAATCCCGTCAGGCCCGTTAGTACAATCCAAAAATTAGTACAATACAAAAAAGGGAGAGAACGCTAACGTTCTCTCCCTTTTTTAAGGAATAGACAGCTAGGCCAGCAGGCCGAACGCGGCGGTCACTAAAACCGCGCTGATCAGGTAAAACACGCTGACAACTTGAATTTCAGTCCAACCGGAAAGCTCAAAGTGGTGGTGAATGGGGGCCATCTTAAACAGCCGCTTGCCCACGCCGTCGGGTCCCTTCGTGGCTTTATAGTAGCCGACCTGGAGGATGACGGACAGCGTCTCCGCGAAGAACAGCAGCGTCACAATCAGCAGGCCAAACAGGCTGCCGCTGAGAATGCCAACCGCGGCCAGTGCGCCACCCAACGCCAGGGAACCCGTGTCACCCATAAATACCTTGGCCGGATTGCGATTGTGCACCAGAAAGCCCAGGCAGGCCCCGCTCAGCGCCGCGCAGAAAATCATTAGGTCGGGGTTTACCGGTGCGACAATCGCAGCCAGACCTAGCAGCGCGATCGCGCCCGTCCCAGCCATCAAGCCGTCTACCCCGTCGGTCAAATTCGTAGCATTGCTTTCGGCCACTAATACAAATCCGGCCAGTGGCCAGAACAGCAGCCCCGGCGTCAGCGTCAGGCCCAGCGGCAGCGCTATGGTGGTGATGCTTATCGGCTGCGTCAGCAAGGCCCAGCTGCAAAACGCAATCGCCAGCCCAATCTGCAAACCCAGCTTCAGCTTTGGTGAAATGCCCCGGTTGGAACGGCGGCGCAGCACCTGCCAGTCGTCTAGCCAGCCAATCCCGGCGTAGGCCAGGGTCAGCGCAGAGACGGCCAGCACGTTGGGGGTGGGGCCAGCCCAGAGCAGAGCGACCGCGATCGCGGCTGGGATAAAGAAAATGCCGCCCATGGTTGGCGTGCCAGCCTTGATTAAATGGGCCTGAGGGCCGTCGGGCCGAACAAACTGGCCGGTTTTGAGGGCGCGCAGCAGGGGAAGGGCAACAATGCCCAAAATTGCCGATATGCTGGCAGCGGTAATCATCGGCATCGCAATGCCTGGAGACAGTGAGGGCAGCAGGGCCAGACTTCGCCCGGCAACCCAATCCAAACAAACGGCGGCGGCAATCAGCGCAACCGCTAAAATAGAGGAGAGGCCCGCACCCGAGAGCCCAGCTTGCTTAGTCGAAAAAAATCTAGCGTCCACAGAGAGAGTCCTTCACACACCACACATACCCCATTTCGTGCTGCTCTGATTCTCCGGGGTCGAGAGAGCCATTGCTAACCGCTTAAAACCTACGGTTGGAAAGATTTGCCCAAATTCTACGACGTTTTGTCAAATTGTCCAGGATTATTCCCAAATCGCTGAAAATAGTTGACGCATCGCCCGTTTCTGAGCTGGCCAGCCTAGTCGTCGTCCAGGGAGAGATCATCTTCCTCAAAATCATCTTTGCTGTTGCCAGTCACGAGATCGGCAAGCTCTTCGCTATCGGCCTCTTCTTCAGCAGGGGTTTCAACGACTTCGCGGGGTGACATGCGCCCCGTACTCTCCAGCCAGGTCAGGATAGAAGAATCCTGCTGTAGGGGAATGGGTGACGCGGGCTGATCGCGGGGAATCTGGCGGACGGAAGGATTGTAGTCGGTCATAGAATTTCAGAAATGGATTGAGCAAGTAGGTTAGACCTGGCTGGAGGCCACCTAACCTATATCTTCAGCTGTCAGCCAGCCAATACCGTACATTTTTTGGCTTTCTGAGTCAGAATATTCTGATCGTTGAACAGCAAGCCGGGATCAAGCCAGCAGACAGCCTTGTAAAAGATACCACCTGGATGGGATGTAGGTGTCCCGCTTTTGGTAGCTTTTTTTACAAAAACTGTCAATTGCTGCTTCAAAAAGCTTTATCAAATATTTCCTGCGGCTCTCGTTGCAGGCGTCATGGGCGTCGCCAGATAGCGCAGAATAGGACTAGGCGCTATCCCGGATCGCTATGTTAGGTAAAGCTGAACTCAAGGCCGCGATCGCGGGCAAAAATCGCGGCCTACTAGCTTCAGAAACCGACCGGCTGGCCATTGCCAGCGCGATCGCCAAACTCGAAGACCGCAATCCCCATTCCCGTCCGCTAGAGGAACCCGAGCTGTTAGACGGCGACTGGCGGCTGCTCTACACTACCAGCCAGGATCTGCTCGGGCTCGACGGCTTTCCTCTGGTCAAATTAGGTAATATCTATCAGTGCGTGCGGACCGCAGAGTCGGCCATCTACAATCTGGCGGAGGTCAGCAGCCTGCCCTACTGTGAGGCACTGGTCGCCGTTGCCGCTAGATTTGAGCCGGTCTCGGCGCGGCGCGTCAATGTACGCTTTAGCCGGGCCGTTTTTGGGCTACAGCGACTGCTAGACTACCGCTCCCCCGGCCAGTTTATTGCCCGCCTGACGGCTCAAGACAGGTTGAGCTGGCTTCAGGGCATTGATTTTGGCATTAATGCCGACCGCCAGCAGGGCTGGCTCGACATTACCTACCTCGACGCCGATCTGCGCATTGGCCGGGGCAACCAGGGCAGCCTATTTGTGCTGACCAAATAGCTGAATCCCTGCTCTAATCCCTAGCGATCCCCAGCTCCATCTAAACTATCGAACCCTCGACCCCAAACCCCATGCCGCCGCTGCTGCCGCTCTCCCAGGGACAACTGACGCTGTTCGAAGCCTGCGCTCGCAAATATCAATATATCTATCAGGACGGCCTAACCGTGCCCATAGGTCCAGAGCAGCAGGCTCGAACGGACTGGGGCAGTCAGTTTCACCAGCTAATGCAGCAGCAGGAGCTCGGTCTGCCGGTCGAGCCCTTGGTCACTGCTGACCCGGAACTCAGGGCAAGCTTCTCTACCTTGCAGCAGGCCGCGCCGGACCTATTTACCCCGCCTGCTGAAGGCGTTTTTCGTCAGAGCGAGCATCGGCGCACGCTGGTTTTTAAACACTATCTTTTAACCGCAATCTATGACCGGCTTATTCTGTCACCTGAGCGAGCTGAAATTATCGACTGGAAGACGCACCTAACGCCGCCGCCGCGATCTCGACTTCAGCAGGACTGGCAGCTGCGCCTCTATCTCTATGTACTGGCCGAAACGACCCAGCTGCCGCCAGAGCAGATCTCGATGACCTACTGGTTTGTCCGTCAGCGCGACTCCCAAACCCGTGAGCTGTCGCCGTCCTCTCACCGCTTTAGCTACGACCGGCGGCGCCATCGCCAAACCGAGCAGGATCTGACGCAGCTGACTGAGCAGCTGGATCAGCTGCGGCTCCAGGCCGAGCCGTTTCCTAAAGTGGCTCGGTCTAAAGGGCTGTGCAAAACCTGTACTTTTTGTATGCGCTGCGATCGGCTCGATCAGCCGCTCGACCTCACCTTTCAAGCCGCTTGCCAGCTGACACCTGAGACCGTAGCCGAGATTGCGCTTTGATACGATGGCCAATAATTTGAGCCTATTGGCCAGCAGTCACAGCCCATAGGTAGAGGTTATTTCAATAGCCAGGATTACGATTGAACGCAGCCCCGTACCCCTGTGGTGAGCAATCTGGTCAAGATTAGCCCCGTTTGCCGAGAATGCTATGCTTTGAAAACGTGGTCTAAACGGGGTCATCGGGAACCATCGACTATCAGCCCGTCTACTATCAGCTCAGAGCCGTAGCTTGAGTAAAACGCCTGACCCAGTCCTCGCCTATGGCGAACTAGTCTGAAGATATCTACGATTTGCTGAGTCTTTGCATGGTTTGTTCAACCTTATCCACAGCCCGATCCCTAGCCCCGGAACGGCAGTGGCTGGTCTTGCGCCAGTTCAAAGGAGCGAGCGCAGCGGTTCTGCCGTAGCCGCATCGCCTATGAACACCTCCTTCGACCTTACTTTGCAAATCGTGCTGACGGTACTAGCTGGCATCTCAGCCCAGGTACTGGCGGCCTATCTGAAGCTGCCCAGCATTATTCTGCTGCTAATATTTGGCGTTTCCCTCGGGCCAGACGGCATCGGTTTGCTCAATCCCAAAATGCTGGGCGTTGGCCTGGAAGTGATTGTCTCGCTCTGCGTCGCCCTAATTCTATTTGAAGGAGGCCTGAGCTTGGAGCTGCGGGAAGTGGGTAAAGTTTCGGGCAGCCTGCGCAATCTGATTACCCTGGGCACCTTTATTACGCTGCTGGGTGGCGGCATGGCGGCGCACTGGCTGGGCGAGTTTCCCTGGCCAATTGCCTTTCTCTACGCGTCGCTGGTGGTGGTCACTGGGCCAACCGTCGTGACGCCGCTGCTGCGGCAGGTAAAGGTCGAGCGCAAGGTGGGCACGCTGCTGGAAGGTGAGGGCGTCCTCATCGATCCGGTGGGCGCAATTCTGGCGGTAGTGGTGCTCGACATTATCCTCAGCGGCGATACGGGGCTGACGTTTATTGTGCCGGGGCTGCTGCTGCGGCTCAGCGTCGGGGCTGCCATTGGTGGACTGGGCGGTGTCCTGCTGGGCTTCTTTCTCAAACGAGCTCAGTTTTTATCGGAGGAACTGCGTAACCTAGTCGTGCTGGCGGGCCTTTGGGGACTGTTTGGACTGGCTCAGAGCGTCCGGGGCGAGTCCGGACTGATGGCGGCGGTGACGGCGGGGATTGTGGTGCGATCGCTATCGATTCCTGACGAACGACTGCTGCGACGATTTAAGGGACAGCTGACGATTTTTTCGGTCTCAGTGCTGTTTGTGCTGCTGGCCGCCGACCTCTCCATTGCCAGTGTGTTTGAGCTGGGTCGCGGTTCGCTGCTGACGGTGCTGGCCCTGATGCTGCTAATCCGACCGCTGAACGTCTGGCTCTGCACCTGGGATAGCGACCTGACCTGGAAGCAAAAAACCTTTCTCAGCTGGATTTCGCCCCGGGGAATTGTCTCGGCATCGGTGGCGTCCCTGTTTGCTATCCTGCTGACCGAGCGGGGGATCACCGGTGGCGATTCGATTAAGGCGCTGGTCTTTCTGACGATTATGATGACCGTGCTGATCCAGGGGCTGACGGCCCGCTGGCTGGCGCAGCTGCTGGGGCTGACGTCGGATAGCGCCACCGGCGTGGTGATTGTCGGCTGCAATCCCCTGGGTCTGATGATTGGCCGGCTGTTTAAAGACCGGGGCGAGTCGGTGGTGATCATCGATACGGACGAAGAAGCCTGCCGCAGCGCCGAGGCGGAGGGCTTTCGGGTCTACATCAGCAGCGCCCTCGATGCCAATGTGCTGGAAGACGCTGGGCTCAGTTCCATCGGCACTTTTCTCGCGATTACGAATAACGGCGAAGTCAACTCAGTCGTGGCCGACCGGGCGGCGGCGGAGTTTCAACCGCCTCGGGTATTTGCGGTGCTGCCCCGGGAGACCGATACCAATAATAAGCCCACCAGCCGCGATGCGCTGCTGCTGCCGCGGCTGTCGGTCAAGACCTGGAACAGCTATATCAAAGATAATCGCTATGAACGTGGTGAAATTCAGCTCACCCAGTCTCAGCTCGAAGCCCAGCGAGATCGCTTAAACAAGCTCATTCGCAACGGCGATATGATTCCCCTGGCCCTCCAGCGGGATGAAAAGCTGGACCTGGCGCTGGTCAACAGCGACTGGCGGGCGGGCGACCGCCTCACCTATCTGCTACACGACCCTACCCCGCAGCTGCTGAAGCGGCTCTCGGGCGGCCGGTCGCCTTCGCGGCTGGCGGTAGAACCGCTGACTAAAGCAGACAAAGCGGCGGCAACCGCCGAAACTGCGGCCAGTACGACTGTGAAAACAATGGCCGGCGCGGCAGCGGCAACGGCAGCAGCGGTAGACTCCCCAGCTGAAGCGGGAACAGACGCCGACGGCAGCGAACCGAATGAAACCGGACAGGGCTCAGACCAAAATGGCGCGGACCAAAATCCATCGCAAAATCCATCGGCGGTGGCGGCTGACCCCCAGATAGACCCTTGAAATCACCTGCCTTAGAGGCTAGCCTAGAGGCCAGCTTATCCCAGCATCGACCCGGCAGGCTCTGCGGCATCGGGGTCGGTCCTGGCGACCCTGAGCTGATTACGGTCAAAGCGCTACGCCGCCTCCAAGCGGCCCCCATCGTGGCTTTCCCCGCCGGGCTTAGGGGAGAGCCTGGGGTCGCCCAAAGCGCGATCTCGACCTGGCTCCAGCCCCACCAGCAGCAGCTACCGCTGACCTTTCCCTACGTTCAGGACGAGGCTATTCTGAAGGCTGCTTGGAAAACTGCCGCCGACCAGGTTTGGCAGGCGATGCAGAACGGGGATGTGGTCTTCGCCTCGGAGGGCGATATCAGCTTTTACAGCACCTTTACCTACCTGGCCCAGAGCCTGCTCCAGCAGCATCCCGAAGCGCAGGTTGAAGCCGTTCCAGGCATTTGCTCCCCCCTAGCAGCAGCAGCGGCGTTAGGCATTCCACTGACGGTGCGATCGCAGCGGCTGGCGGTGTTGCCAGCCCTGTATCAGATGGCGACGCTGGAAGCGGCCCTGGCCTGGGCCGAAGCCGTGGTTTTGCTCAAGGTGAGCTCGGTCTATGCTCAGGTCTGGTCTATGCTCCAGCAGCAGCAGCTGTTAGAGCATAGCTATGTGGTCAAACATGCCACAAGGCCCGACCAGATGATCTATGCTGGTCTAAAGGATTGGCCCGATTTAAAGCTGCCCTATTTTTCGCTGCTGATTATTCGCGTTCCCCATCGTAGACCTTAAGGAATGCGCGATCGCGCCCTCTCCCAAGGCGAATTAGCCCCTAACCCTATGGCTTCAACTGCTCCCAAAACCCGATTTTTCCCTCAGTCGCTGCTCAATCCCTATTCGATCGCGGTGCTGGCGTCCGTTGGCGTGCATGGCCTATTCTTTGCCTTTGGCCCACGATACTCAGACGTTTCCTTTGCCGCCTGGGTAGACGGAGACGCGACAGCGGCGGAGCCGAGAAACGTGCCCCTAGTGCAGCTGACGCCCGCCGAGCAAAGTCGCCTGCCCAACTTCTCCCAAACTCCCTTTCCTTTAGGGCTCGACCGTCTCAACAATCCGCCGGGCGGCTTTAAGCCCCCATCTGCTTTAACCCTGCCGACTCCGGGCAGCTTTGGCAGCTTTCCCAACCCTGCTTCGCCAGGGTTACAACAGGCACCTTCGACCTTTTTACCCCAGCCACCTGCTGTTTCTCGTTCTCCGTTCAGCGCTCCGCCTTCCATTACCCGGTTTAGCGTTCGCAACGCTCCTCAGGTCAGCCGTCCGCCCGCTGGAGTTCGGATTGGGGCGATTCCTAACCCACCGGGACAGCCGCCCGCTCAAACAGCGCCAGAGACCCAAGCAGCGCCAGAGACCAGCGCCGACGCGACAGCAGCAGAGCCGGGCTCACTGCCTGAGCTGCCCAGCGGTGAGACTCGGACATTAGACGAGCTCCTCGCCGCACCTCAGAATGGGTCGGCCTCTAGCGAATCGCGGACGGCGCTGGCCGATGCCCTCACCGGTACCGATGCCGCGACGGCAGCTCCAGGTGAGACGACACCGGACGAGACGGCATTGGGCGAGACAGCACCGGAGCAAACCGGCGACGAATTAACTGCTGCTGCAGCGCCGGCCGAAGGCGATTCGGGGTCGCGCAGCCGTAGCCTGCTGGCAGCCTATCAATATGACCCGGCAGGAACCGCCGAGGCCGACGTCAGTGCCGCCGCTGAGACGTGGCTCACTGCCGCCCGAGAGAAAGTCGGCTCGGCTGAGCTGCAGCCTGGTGAAGCCGATCTCGGGCTCGATGCGAATGTCCTTAGCGTCTGCCTCGATACGCCTCCGACAGACGGTTTAGTCGGCGTCCTGGTCGGTCCCGAAGGCAGGCCTCAGGAGGTGAGTATGCTAGGAAGCACAGGCTATGACATTCTCAACAGCCAGGCTCTGACGGCTGCCCGCAATTACAGTTTTCCTGAGTCAGATGGCCCGGTGCCCTATCAGGTCAAAATCGACGTGGATTACGACGCTGAGGGCTGCGTCAATCAGCTCCCTGAAACTCAGGAGTAGGCGGATGCTGGGCTGGTACGGCTTTTCTCTCGCTTCATAAGCCTACTTTATATTTCGCTCACGCCCGTTTGGATGGGCTAGACCTGCCGTGGCTAGAATGGAGTTATCAACATTTCTTTAACGCCGTGGCTGCAAATTTCAAAATTCGCCCTTATTTCGTTTTCGGCCTGCTGGCTGTCCTAGCGCTACTGGTGTTCTCCGGCTCGCTGCTCCATCTTCTGACCGAGTCCTGGTGGTTTGAGGCGGTGGGCTACAGCGATGTCTTTCGGATCCGGGTCACCTGGCAGCTGGTGACGGCGCTGGGTGCGTTTGTCCTCTCGGCGCTGGTCCTGTGGGGCAACTATCGGCTGGCCCTGTGGCAAACCCGCGATCGCGACTACTACCGCCCGGCCAATAGCGAATGGGCTCCCTACATTCCGGCCCTGACCCGCTACGCCGCCCTGATCCTGATCCTGCTGCTCTCGCTCAGCTGGGCGCTGGGTGCGGCAGCCGCCTGGGAAACGATCCTCAAGTTTCTCAACCCCAGCGAATTCGGCGTCAGCGAGCCAATCTACGGGCAGGATATTGGCTTTTATGTCTTCCGGCTGCCGTTTTACCAGGGGCTCCAGCAGGCGGCCTCGGAGCTGATTGTCTGGAGCATTATCTTAGCGATCGCGATCTACGCCATCCGGGGCGAAGTGCGGCCCGAGCGGGGGTGGAAATATTTTCTGACCGGTGAGGTCAAGGCCCACCTGTGCGTTTTGCTGGCGCTGCTGGCCGTCGCGATCGCTGCCGGGTTCTGGCTGGCCCGCTACGACCTGCTCTACTCGCCCACCGGCGTCGTGTTTGGGGCGGGCTATACCGACGTCAACGCTCGGATGCATGCCTACGGGATTATGGGCGTCATTACCTTAGTGGTGGGGGGGCTGTTTGTGGCTTCCCTCTGGCGCAGCGGTTTTTCCCTACCGGTTGCAGGGATTGCCGTCTACGCCGTGATCTTTCTGCTGGTGAACGGGCTCTATCCCTGGGCGCAGCAAAAGTTTGTAGTCGAGCCCAACGAGCTGGATAAGGAGCGGCCCTTCATCCAGCACAATATTGAGCTCACCCGCCAGGCCTACAGCCTGACGCAAATCCAGCAGGAACCCTTTGCTGTGGAAGGCCAGCTCGACCGCCCCGCCATTGACCAGAACGCCGCCACCGTAGAGAACATTCGGCTGTGGGACTATGCGACGCTGCTAAGCACCTATCAAGAGCTCCAGAGCCTGCGGCTGTATTACCGCTTCCACGACGTCGATATCGATCGCTACACCCTCAATGGCGACTACCGGCAGGTGATGCTGGCCCCCCGCGAGCTTGACTACAATGCCGTGCCCGACCAGGCCCAAACCTGGGTGAACCAGCGGCTGAAATACACCCATGGCTACGGCCTGGCCATGAGCCCAGTCAACCAGGTAACGGTTGAAGGGCTACCCGAATTTTTTATTCAGGATATTCCTCCCGCCTCGACCGTTGACCTCTCGGTAGACCAGCCCCGCCTCTACTATGGCGAAGAAACCGATCACTATATTTTTACTGGCACTACCACCCAGGAGTTTGACTATCCCCAGGGCGACCAAAACGCGCTGAATAACTACGACGGCGAAGGCGGCGTGCCAATGGGGTCGTTCTGGCGACGGCTGGCCTATGCCGCTGACCAGGGCAGCCTGAAGATTTTGATCTCCAACTATTTCACCCCCCAGTCGCGGATTCACTACTACCGCAACGTCCGCCAGCGGGTGCAGCAGATTGCTCCCTTCCTTTCCCTCGACAGCGATCCCTACCTCTCGCTGATCGACGGTCGGATGAAGTGGATTGTCGATGGCTATACCATTAGCGATCGCTACCCCTACTCCGAACCGATCAGCAGCACCCCCGACGCGGCGGAGCTGTTGCAAAACCGCGAAATTGAGCGGATTGCCCGCAGCGATACCAACTACATTCGCGACGCCGTCAAGGTCGTGGTCGATGCCTATGATGGAACGCTTCAGTTCTACGTAGTCGATGCCGCCGATCCGATTCTGGCGACCTACCAGAAGATTTTTCCTTCTCTGTTTCAGCCCGCCGAAGTGGCGTCGGCAGACCTGCGGGCCCACTATCGCTATCCGCTCAACCTCTTCCAGATCCAGGCCCAGCTCTACCGGGCTTACCACATGGAAGATCCTGACGTCTTTTACAACCAGGAAGACCTCTGGCAGTTTCCTCTCCAGGTCGGGGAAGATGACCAGCTCCAGCGGATGGAACCCTACTATGTGATCATGCGCCTACCCAACGCCGATGGAGAAGAATTCCTGCAAATTCTGCCCTTTACCCCATCGACTAAAGACAACATGGTGGCCTGGATGGCGGCCCGCTGCGATGGCGAAAACTACGGCAGCCTAGTGCTGTATGAATTTCCCAAGCAGGAGCTAGTCTATGGCCCCAAGCAGATCGAGGCCCGGATCGACCAGAATCCCGAAATCTCTCAGCAGCTCACCCTTTGGAATCAGCAGGGCTCTAGCGTGATTCGAGGAGACCTGCTGGTGATTCCGGTGGAGCAGTCGCTGCTCTATTTTGAGCCGGTTTACCTGAAGGCCGATCAGGGCGCTCTGCCCGAGCTGAAGCGGGTGATTGTCGCCTACGAAAATACGATTGTGATGCGGCAGGCGTTACCAGAAGCGCTCCAGGCTATTTTCAGCGGTGCTTCAGAAAGTGCGCCAGTCGAGTCGGCCGCAGCAGAATCATCGGGTGATTCTACCGCAGGTTCAGCGACTCCCAGCCGGCCAATCACCCCTGAACAGGCAGAGACGGTCGCCGCCGCCCTGGAAGCCTATCAGCAGGGTCAGACTGCTCTGCAAGCGGGCGATTGGACGGCCTATGGTCAGGCTCAGAAGCAGCTGGGTCAGCTGCTAGAGCAGCTTCAGGCTGCCCAAACCTCGCCCCGGTCTCAGTCTCCAACTCAGTCTCCTTAGGCAGCAGCGACTACCGATACAGTCCCGGCGCCTCTCCGAGCTCTGGGCTCACGCCTGCGATGGGTGAAACCGAATTTTTTTGAGGTTCGCCAGCGGGAGCGACGACCTGCTTGAGCAGCGCTTCATAGGCATTCAAGGCCTGCTCAAAGGAATAGTTCTCAAGGGCAAACTGCCGACCTGCCTGGCCAAATGCCTCGGCCTGTACCGGGTTCTGGTAGAGCTGAACAATTGCTTTGGCCAGCTCAGTAGGGCTTTCAGGCTCTACGACGAGGCCGCCCTGGCTCTGAACAATCGCGTCAGCAGCCGATCCATAGCTGGGTACGGAGGCAATGATCGGGCGACCGCTGGCCATTAGCACCTGAGTTTTTGAAGGCATGTTAAAGCCCACCACGTTGCGCTTTTGCATGATCAGCGAAACATCGGCTGCTGCGAGCAGCTTGGGTAGCTTATGTCGGGGCGCAAAGGGGCGCAGGGTGACATTTTCGACGCCCAGTTCCAGAGCCAGCTGAGCCAGCTCGGTCAGCTGGCTTTCTTCGCCAGCAATCACAAAGTGAATCTGAGGAAACTGCTGAAGCTGCTTAGCAGCGCGAATGATGGTGCGAACGCCCTGGGTGCGGGCAATGTTGCCCGAGTAGAGGACGACAAACTTATCTTCAAGCTGGAGGTCGCGACGGAACTCATTACCCTGCCTCGGCAGGGGGCGGATAAAGTTGACATCGACCCAGTTTGAAATGCATTGCAGCTTGCGCTTAGGCACCCCCTTGCCGATCAGATTATTGCCAAACGAATCGGTGATAACGGCAATTTTAGTCGCGCTGGCGTAGGCAAATTTTTCGAGCAGCTCAAAGGCCCGGATGGCCAGACGGCTGGTGAGCAGCCCTGTCTGCACTGCGGCTTCGGGTAAGATATCTTGCAGGCTGAGCACGGTGGGACAGCCGTAGATCAGCTTCAGCAGGGCCACCGGTACGCAGGCTGGCAGTGAGGGGCTGGTAGAGAGGATCACGTCCGGACGCCAGCCGCCCAGCGCCTGGATGAAGCTCAAAGCTGAAAAGCTGCCGTCTAAGAGAATGCGCGTGAGCAGCCCTGGATTTGGACGGATCGCGACGTAGCATCGCTGAATTTTGACCCGGTTGCGAACTTCCGTCCTGTAGAGCTGGCCGCGATATTCAGGATAGATCTGCCGTTCGGGATAGTTGGGCATGGCCGTAATCACCCGCACCTCATGGCCCCTGGCGGCTAATCCCTCAGCCAGTTCGGTCATCAGTGGGGCAATGCCAATGGGCTCGGGATGGTAGTTATACGAGTAGATTAGAATACGCATAGAGGGCAGGCTATTTGAACGTAGAAACGATGGCGGGGAAGCGAGGAAACTTTAGAGATGAGACTTCAGTCAACTTAGGAAACCGGGTGCCAAAATCGGCGAAATATCGGCAAATTCACAACCCAAGTTCAGCGTAGCCACGGAGGCTTGGAGTCAGTAGCCAACCGGGGCTAGCTTCAGCGAAACTTTAGAGATAGGCAAACTTCTTTCATCAAGTCTATAGGGAGCAGAGCCCTGAGGCGTCCGGATTCCCGGCCGGCCGGTTTGAGCCTAGAAAGGCTGAATCGGCCATGCCGGGTATCAAGCTGAAAACTAGCTAATATTTTCATAGGCTTTGTAAACTGGGATTGGATAACCTGGGCCACAAAATGGATTGGCCAGTCGAAAGCAGCCTAGTTAGGAGCAGTACGATGACATCAGAGAGTCGTTCTTCATGGAACCTGGGGCGCTTCTTGGAAACCCTCAACTACTATGGGGAGATTCCATTTATAGGAAGCTTTCGCTGGGTTCAGCAGCTGCTGGGCCAGTCAACTAACCCCAGCGGTGCCATGATTCCGCCGATGCCTAAGCAAGCTCTGTTTTTAGCCCCTGAGTCGGCCACAGCCCTCAGCCGCAACCTAGAAAAACAGCTGGCAGCCCAAGATATCGGCCTGCGATCACGCGCGATCGACCCGGCGGCGACTGCCGACCTGCCGCTGGAGCCGCTGCTATCCGCAGACGGCCTGATTGTGAACAGCGCCGATTTCAGCCCCGAGGCGCTTTCCAGCTTAGTGAGTCGCCTGGCCGATGCCCTGGGAGAAAATGCGGGGGTTGTCCAGCAGCCGGTATTTGACTTTAGTGAAAGTAACCCGTCTGACGCCTGGGGCAGCCTCGACGATGTGGTCATGGGCGGCGTCAGCCAGAGCCGCCTGGTCTGGCGCGATCGCGCCGCTGTGTTTACCGGACGGGTCTCGACCGACAACTCGGGCGGCTTTACCTCGGTGCGGACGCGCAACTTTGAACCCCCCTTCATTTTTTCCGACTGGCAGGGGCTGCGGCTGCGGGTCCGGGGCGACGGCCAGCGGTACAAGTTCATCCTGCGCAACGATCCGGGCTGGGACAGTCCGGCCTATATCTATTCCTTTGACACGCAGGCGGAGCAGTGGCTCAGCATCAATGTGCCGTTTCAAGAGACCGTCCCTACCTTTCGCGCCCGATCGGTGCCCAACGCGCCGCCGCTGGACCCGGCCCAGATTCACTCCCTCCAAGTGATGCTGAGCAAGTTTGAATACGACAAGGCGCTGAATCCCCACTTTGAACCCGGCCCGTTTGAGCTCGCGATCGCCTCGATCAGCGTCTACCGCTCACGCCAGCTGGTGCCGCTGGTGCTGATTGGTGCTGCCAAACCCGACGAGCTGCGCCAGCAGCAGGCTATGCTGGCTGAATGTCCGCTGGATTCCCGCCTGGTCGAGCCCCGCGCTGATCAAGCCGAGCTCATCGGCGCGATCGCGACGGCCCTGACGCCCGGTCCGGCAGCCTGACGTCGCTGAAAATGCTGAAAATATAAAATAGAGGCGATGCTAGCGCTCTGTGCTCCAGAGCCGGAATGAATATGCAGCTGAGTTCGACTGATTTTCGAGGGTTGATCAATCGCCGATTTGCGAAAAATCTGCTGCCGATTCCCGCTACCCCTGTCCTGGGGCTAAATCGGCTGGCGCCGGACTTCACGCTGCCCCGCGTCGGCGCTGAGGATAGCCTACAGCTGTCTTGCTATCGCGGCCAGCGACCGGTCGTCGTTGCTTTCACCCGGATTTTTACCGAGAAGCAGTACTGCCCTCTTTGCCTGCCCCACCTTGTCAGCCTCAATCGGGCCTACGATCAGTTCATCGGGGCTGGAGCAGAACTGCTGCTGATTACCAGTACAGATAGGCGACAGAGCCAGGCAGTGCAGCGCGACCTGGGGCTATCAATGCCGCTGCTAAGCGACTCGGCCTGCACAGTTTTCCGGCAGTACGGCACCGGACAGGCGCTGGGAGCGCCCCTACCGGCTCAGTTTGTGCTAGATACCGACGGTCGGCTGCGGTTTCAGCACCTGTTTTCCTTTCTGCACCACAATGCGACACCGGAGCGGCTGCTGTGGGCCGTTCGCAATCTATAAGAACCGGGAGCTGAAGAAGCCTGATTGAAACGGACCGAAATCAACGGAGAGGGAGGGATTCGAACCCTCGATGAGGTTTACACCCCATAACTCCTTAGCAGGGAGCCGCTTTCAACCACTCAGCCACCTCTCCAAGGGAAAACCATTGGAATTTTCCAATGGGATGATCATCATAGCAAGAACTGGGTTAAAGCTCTACCGAGCTGGGTATCTATTTTTTGGGGTTATTTTCTCAGGCCAGCGGCCGGATCGGTAGTGGATAGACGCACTGCTGTCTCAACGGTAATCCGCGGCAGCCGGTGTTTGAACCCGCAGAGAATTTCCCAGGAAATGGTTCCCGATAGGGCGGCCCAATCTTCGGCGCTAATTTGGTCTGGGCCTGACTGGCCCAGCAGGGTCACCGGCTCGCCCACCTGCAGGTCGGGCAGACTAGTGACGTCAATCATCATCTGATCCATCGTGATCGCGCCCACCTGCGGCAGCCGCTGCCCCCGTACCAGTACCGCCATCCGGTTCGACAGGATGCGCGGCACGCCGTCGGCATAGCCCACCCCAACGACGGCAAGGTTGAGTGGCTGCGGGGCGATGAACTGATGGCCGTAGCTGACGCCGGTCCCCGCCGCGATCGCGTTTAGGTGAGTTACCCGCGCTTTCACCTCCATCACCGGCTGTAAATCCACAGCGGCGCGGAGATGGGGAGCCGGATAGAAGCCGTAGAGACCGATCCCCACCCGCACCAAATCGTAGTGCAGGTCAGGGGCGGCCAGCGTCCCAGCAGAGTTGGCCAGATGCAGCCGCGGCGGGCAGAGGCCCTGAGCCCTGAGATCGGCGATCGCCTGTTCAAATCGCTGCTGCTGAAGCCGCATGACTGCCGGCTCGGGGCTATCAGCGGTCGCTAGATGGGAATAGAGGCTGACCGGGTCAAGCTGAGGCAGTCGCCGCACCAGGCTGATGAATTCACCGGCCCGCTGCCAGTCAAAGCCCAGCCGCGCCATGCCGGTGTCGAGCTTTAGGTGAACCGGTAAGGGCACCGTCGGCGCTGCTGTCGCTAGGGTTTCAGCGAAGACCAGGGCCTGCTTGGGGGTGACCAGGGTAGGCTGGAGCTGCCAAAGCGCGATCGCCCGCACCTCCTCGGGGTGGTTGACGGCACCCATGACTAAAATCGGCGCGGCGATTCCCGCCTGACGTAGCTCTATCCCCTCGGGGACGGTCGCCACGCCCAGCCAGGTGGCCCCGGCCTGGAGGGCCGTCTGCGCCACGGTCACTGCACCATGGCCGTAGGCATCGGCCTTGACCACTGCCATCAGGTCGGTTTGAGGGGAGAGTCGCGTCTTGAACTGCTGCACATTGTGGGCCAGAGCGGTCAGATTAATTTCAATCCAGGCCCGGCAGCCGCGCATGGGCAAAAGGTCTGGCGTATGCTCCCAGCTCAGCATGGTCGTCGTTCTCCTTAATCCCGCTACACCGTTTCGGGCCGATTCTAGCCCAATCTGGCAGCAATATAGCTGTCAAAAGCCAGCAGTGCAGGCGACTGTGCTACTATCGGTGGAAGATGTGGGTAGCTGCATGAGCAAGGTTTTGGTCCTCAACGCCTCCTACGAGCCACTAAACATTACCAGCTGGCGGCGGGCGGTGGTCTTAGTGATCAAGGGAAAGGCTGAGCAGGTCGAACATAATGGTCGGGTCATTTATGCCGACTTCCCTTTCCCGACGGTGATTCGCCTGCGCCACTATGTACGAGTTCCCTATAAAGAAATTCCGCTAACCCGGCGCAATCTGCTGCATCGCGACAATCACACCTGCCAGTACTGCGGCACCGGTAGCGAAGGGCTAACGCTGGATCATGTCGTACCGCGATCGCGCGGCGGCGGCGATTCTTGGGAAAATATCGTCACCGCCTGTGTTCGCTGCAATGTCAAAAAAGGCAGCCGCACGCCCAAAGAGGCCAGTATGCCCCTGCGCAATCCGCCCCGCAAACCCCACAGCAGTCTCTATTTCGAGATTGCCCGCCATGTTCGCGGTGGGGTGCATCAGGAGTGGCGCAAATACGTCATTGGGCTGAATTAAATCCAGTCAGGGCGCCGTCCTGCGGCTGCCTATCGATAGAGTTCGGCTATTGCGAGTAGCAATTCTGGCTGCCCCTACGCATAATCAAGATAGACCTCACACCCCCTGACTCTAGAAAATCAGCAGAGTGATCTCAGCTAGGTGTCTAGACAACAGGCTCTGCCCATGCCTACTCAAGACGCTGTCCGCAAGGATTCCCATAGTTACGCTAAGGAACAGTCCCATAGTTACTCAAAGGACTCAAAGGACTCAAAGGAACAGTCGCAGGCTGCCTCACCCATGAAGGCTGAGGAACTAGCGCCTGCCCCAGCCGAAGATGCTCAACCGGTCAAAACAGGCGGGACTAAACCAGCTGAAAAGTTTAGACAGCTGCTCAAGGCCCAGGCGGGCAATCGCCACCTGATTTTGCTCCAGGATTTCCCCGACCCCGATGCCCTATCTTCGGCCTGGGCCTATCAGCTGATGGCCGATGGCTACGACATCCAGTGCGATATCTACTATTCTGGGATGCTCAGCCATCAGGAGAACGTGGCCTTGGTCAAGCTCACAAGCTTACCGGCCAAGCGCTGGCCACAGCAGAGCAGCGATGCGCCAGATCTGTCCCAGTATCAGGGCTATGTCCTCGTCGATAATCAGGGCACTACCAGCCATCTAACTGACCTGGTGCGGGCAGCTCAGCTGCCACTGGTGTTTGTGGTTGACCACCACGCCCTACAGGGCAACCTGAAAGCCGAGCTGGCCGACATCCGGCCTGAGGTGAGGGCCACGGCGACGATTCTGACAGAGTATCTCCAGGCCGACATCCTCCAGCTCGACCGCAGCAACGGGCGGCATGTGAAATGCGCGACGGCGCTGATGCACGGCCTGCGTTCAGATACAGGCCACCTGATGCAGGCGGCCGAGTCTGAGTTTCTGGCGGCCGCCTACCTCAGTCAGTACTATGACGCGCAGCTGCTGAGCGCCGTGCTGCAAGCGTCCCGCTCCAAGCGGGTGATGGACGTGATTGAGCGATCGCTGCGCAACCGCAAAATGCAGAATAATGTTTCAATGGCCGGCGTAGGCTATATCCGTTATGAAGACCGAGACGCCATTCCTCAGGCCGCCGACTTTTTACTGACCGAAGAAAATATCCATACGGCGGTGATCTACGGGATTGTCCACGATGAGGATGAAGAAATTGAGCTGGTCGTAGGCTCTCTGCGCACGAATAAAATTACCCTCGACCCAGATGAATTTATCAAAGAGGCGTTCGGCCAGGACAGCCAGGGCCGTTTCTTTGGCGGCGGTCGCCTGACGGCGGGCGGGTTCGAAATTCCGGTGGGATTCCTCTCGGGCTTCTACGAAAACAGCGACTACAACCGCCAGAAGTGGGAAGTCTTTGACATCCAAATTAAACAAAAGCTGCTGCGGCTGATCAACCCCGAAAATGGCGTCATCAACACCGACTGAGGTTTACCTGATTCGCCACGGCATCGCTGCCGAGCGCGGCACCTATGCCGACGATACCCAGCGGCCGCTCACCCAGCGGGGACGGGTGAAAACCGTCGCGATCGCGCAGCGGCTCAAACAGTGGGGCCTCCGGTTCGACCGGATGCTGACCAGCCCTCTCGTCCGCGCCCGGCAGACCGCCGAAATCTTGCAGGCAGCAGGGCTCGCGAATCGGGCCGAACGCTTTGAACCGCTAGTGCCCGGCGGCCAGCTTCAGACCTGGCTCGACTGGCTGGCGGTGCAGCCCGATGACCTCAGGTCGCTGGCCTTAGTCGGGCATGAGCCCGACCTCAGCAGCTGGGGTGAGCGGCTGGTAAACGGTGAGACAAACGAGCGCTGGGTATTGAAAAAAGCGGGTATTATCGGGCTGCAGCTGCCGGTAGGGGAAAGCGCGATCGCCAATAGCCAGCTATTCTGGCTAGCCCCGCCGCGGTTTGTGCTGTGAGCTTTGGGCTGGGTTTTGCCACCGGTTTTGCTCTGGACGAACGCCAGCCTGGCTTAAAACGTTAGATAATGCTCTCAGATCTAGCAGGGACGCCCGGCTGCTGAGCCAGCTTACCTAGCCCCCAGGGCCAGATCGTGAATCGAAACAATGGGAGTAGCAAAGTATGACAGCCTGCGAATATCGCCCCGGGCTAGAGGGGATTCCGGCAACTCAGTCCAGCATTAGCTACGTCGATGGGCACCAGGGCATCCTCGAATATCGCGGCATTCGGATTGATGAGCTAGCCCAGAAAAGTACCTTCCTCGAAACCGCCTATCTACTCATTTGGGGCGGGCTACCATCGAAGCAGGAGCTCAACGACTTCCAGCACGAGATTCGCTATCACCGGCGGCTGAAATATCGCATCCGCGACATGATGAAATGCTTCCCTGAAAGCGGCCATCCGATGGATGCGCTACAGTCCTGCGCGGCGGCGCTGGGCCTGTTTTACTCCAAGCGGGCGCTGGACGACCCCACCTACATCCAAGATGCGGTGGTGCGGCTGCTGGCCAAAATCCCGACGATGGTGGCTGCTTTCAAGCTAATGCGTAAAGGGAACGACCCGGTACAGCCCCGCGACGACCTCGACTATGCGGCTAATTTTCTCTATATGCTCAACGAGCGCGAACCCGATATGCTGGCCGCGCGCATTTTTGATATCTGTCTGACGCTCCATGCCGAGCACACGATCAACGCCTCGACTTTTTCCGCCATGGTGACGGCCTCCACGCTGACCGATCCCTACGCCGTGGTTGCGTCGGCCGTGGGCACCCTGGCTGGCCCCCTACATGGCGGCGCCAATGAGGAAGTGATCGCCATGCTAGAAGAAATTGGCTCGGTGGAAAACGTTCGCCCCTACGTTGAGGACTGTGTGCAGCGCAAGGCCCGGATTATGGGCTTTGGCCATCGGGTCTATAAGGTCAAGGATCCGCGCGCCCAAATTTTGCAGGGGCTGGCCGAGCAGCTGTTTGCCAAGTTTGGCCGCGATGCCTACTACGACATTGCCCTGGAGCTAGAAGAGGTGATCAACGAAAAGCTGGGGCATAAGGGCGTCTATCCCAATGTGGACTTTTATTCGGGACTGGTTTACCGCAAGCTGGGCATTCCGACGGATTTATTTACGCCCATTTTTGCGATCGCCCGGGTGGCGGGCTGGCTGGCCCACTGGAAAGAGCAAATTGGGGAAAATCGGATTTTCCGACCCACCCAGATTTACCAAGGTCCCCATGAGCAGCCCTATATTCCGGTCAGCGAACGGCCTCAAATCTGGGATAAGCAGCTGGTTGGCTCCCGGCTTTAACCGTCGGGTTGAGAGACCGTTGCCATCCAGGGCAGAGCGCAATGGAGGGCCTCACCCCCCTTCCCAAGACTTGAAACTGCCGACAATATAGAGTCCAGTGACGATTTTCAGGAACTCCAGCCCCCTTGGCGCTAGCTGAGGGGGTTTTATTTTGGCGACCCTAATTTCCCCATTTACAGATCACCCGCTTAACTTTCAATCGATTTCCTAAATAATCCGATCAGCATCTAAGATGGCTTTGCACCGACCAGCGCATGATTAGGCGCTAGAATCGGTAAAGATCCGTAATATTTCTGGACATCGAGGCGACTAGGTAAGCATGAACCCCGGCATTGACCTCCAACATACGTTCGTCAGTACCCTCACCGACCTGGGCCTGCCCCTAGGACTAGCCAAGCTTTTGTGGATTCCCCTCCCCATGGCGCTGATGCTGATTGCCGCCACGGTGAGTATCTTTGTCTCGGTGTGGCTAGAGCGAAAGATTTCAGCCGCAGCCCAGCAGCGAATTGGACCGGAATATGTCGGACCGCTAGGCGTGCTACAGGCCGCTGCCGATGGCGTAAAGCTGATCTTCAAAGAAGACATTACCCCGGCTAAGGCCGACCCCTGGCTCTTTACCTTGGGGCCAGCAATTGTCGTCATTCCCGTATTTCTATCTTTTTTGATTGTGCCCTTTGGCCAAAACATGGTGATCACCGACATCGGGATCGGCATCTTCCTATGGATTTCGCTTTCCAGCATTACCCCGATCGGGCTGCTGATGGCAGGCTATTCCTCGAATAACAAGTATTCCCTACTAGGTGGACTGCGGGCTGCGGCCCAGTCTATTAGCTATGAAATTCCCCTGGCGCTGGCGGTGCTGGCGGTGGTGATGATGACCAATAGCCTCAGCACCATCGATATTGTCGGCCAGCAGTCGGGCTACGGCATTCTAGGCTGGAATATCTGGCGGCAGCCGGTGGGATTTTTAATATTTTGGATTGCGGCTCTGGCCGAATGCGAGCGCTTGCCCTTTGACCTACCCGAAGCTGAAGAAGAGCTGGTGGCGGGCTACCAGACCGAATACACCGGGATGAAGTTTGGGCTATTCTACGTCGGCTCCTACGTCAACCTGGTGCTGTCGGCGCTGATTGTGGCGATTCTCTACCTGGGGGGCTGGAGCCTGCCGGTGCCGATTGAGTCGATTGCGGGCTGGCTGGGGGTTAGCGAAACGACGCCCTGGCTGCAAGTCGTTGCGGCGGGTCTGGGAATTGTCATGACTCTGATCAAAGCCTACCTGCTGGTGTTTATCGCGATTCTGCTGCGCTGGACAGTCCCCCGAGTCCGAATTGACCAGCTGCTCGATCTGGGCTGGAAATTTTTGCTGCCGGTATCGCTGGTCAATCTGCTGGCGACTGCGGCGCTAAAGCTGACGCTGCCCTTTGCCTTTGGCGGCTAGCCGTTGCCAATCTGATTACCCTTTACGATTCGTTTGCTCACCCTGTCAGGAATCTAGATCTATGCCGAACTTTTTCAAACAAGTCGCTGACTACGCCAAGGAAACGCGTCAGGCGGCCAAGTTCATTGGCCAGGGGCTTTCAGTCACCTTTGACCATATGAAGCGGCGGCCGGTGACGGTACAGTATCCCTACGAAAAGCTAGTGCCCTCAGAGCGCTACCGCGGTCGGATTCACTTTGAATTTGACAAATGCATTTCCTGTGAGGTCTGTGTGCGCGTCTGCCCGATCAACCTACCGGTAGTCGATTGGGAATTTGACAAAGAGAGTAAAAAGAAAAAACTCAGCCACTACAGTATTGATTTTGGGGTGTGCATTTTCTGCGGCAACTGCGTTGAGTACTGCCCGACCAACTGCCTATCCATGACTGAGGAATATGAGCTGGCCAGCTACGACCGGCACGACCTGAACTACGACAGCGTGGCGCTGGGGCGGCTGCCCTACAAGGTGACCGACGACCCGATGGTAACGCCGCTGCGAGAGCTGGCCTATCTGCCTAAGGGCGTGATGAACCCCCATGGGCTGCCAGCGGGTTCACGCCGAGCGGGTCAACGACCGGAAGAAATCCGGGCTGAGATGGAAGCAGAGTCGGCGGCAACCAAGTCGACTGACTCCGAGGAAGAGGCGCAGTAGCTTGGAGCTATATCGGGGCTGATATTGGGCTATTATTCGCTCAGTCGGCCCGCGCCGGTCCACCGTTTGATTTGAATAGGGAGAGTTCGTTTTGAATTTAGCTGAAGGCGTGCAACTGGTCTCTTTTGGGATACTGGCTGCACTCATGCTGGCCGCCGCTTTAGGCGTCGTCTTACTGAGCAGCATTGTCTACTCGGCTTTCTTGCTAGGGCTGGTGTTTCTCAGCATTGCCGGGTTCTATATTTTGCTCAATGCGGGGTTTGTGGCAGCAGCCCAGGTGCTGGTCTACGTCGGTGCGGTCAACGTGCTGATTCTATTTGGGATTATGCTGGTCAATAAACAGGAAGATTTCCGGCCTTTGCCCCATGCGCTGTTGGGAAAACTGGCGACTGGCGCGGTCTGCGCAGGGCTCTTTGCGCTGCTGGGAACGACGGTGGTATCTACACCCTGGGCGATTTCTAGCGAGGTAGCGATTGGCGATCGCGCCATCGAGGCCATCGGTATGCATTTCTTCAGCGACTTTCTCCTCCCCTTTGAGCTGGCTTCAGTACTGCTGCTGATTGCGCTGGTAGGGGCGATTATTCTGGCCCGCCGCGAGTTTATCCCTGACCTAGATGCAGCCGCAGAGGAGCAGGTTCTGACGCTGCCAGAACGACCCCGCGAGCTAGTTGCAGCTGGCGTTAACGAAAGCGATTCGGAATGATCTCGGAGTAAGACCTCATGCAGCTTGAATATTATTTACTACTGGCGGCAGCGCTGTTTTGCATTGGCGTTTTTGGCCTGGTCACCAGCCGCAACGCGATTCGCGTCCTGATGTCGATTGAGCTCATGCTCAACGCGGTGAACATCAACCTGATGGCCTTTTCGAACTATCTCGACCCACAGGGAATTAAGGGCCAGGTGTTTGCGGTGTTTGTGATTACGATCGCAGCGGCGGAAGCGGCGGTTGGGCTAGCGATTGTCCTGTCGATTTATCGCAACCGCGATACGGTCGATATGGAGCAGTTTAATCTGCTCAAATGGTAGGCTTTTCCCCTGGCTTGGGCCAATATGGCAACCGATTGACCTAGGTTGATCTAGTTAGAGGGGCGCAGGGACTGCGTCCCTTTTTTGTTCAGAAGATTCGAGGTAGCCGTGCAGCTCAAGCAGGTGATCATCGTCCACAAAGCTCACAATGCGCTGAGTCAAACCTGGGCCGAGCGCTGTGCTCGACAGCTAGAGGCACTGGGAGCTAGGGTGCTGATGGGACCCAGCGGCCCGCAGGATAATCCCTATCCGGTCTTTTTAGCTTCGGCGACAAGACCCATCGACCTGGCTGTTGTGCTTGGAGGAGACGGTACGGCCTTGGCGGCGGCGCGTCACCTGGCGACTAACGATGTGCCGGTTTTAGCCGTCAACGTAGGCGGGCATCTGGGCTTTCTCACCGAATCAGCAAAAGTGTTTGAAGACCTGGAACAGGTTTGGCAGCGGCTGCTGGATGACAAATTCGCGGTGCAGCAGCGGATGATGCTTCAGGCGCAGGTGCATCAGGGAGGGCGTGGCAACATGTCACCAGTTGGCGATCGCGTCCTGGCCTTAAATGAAATGTGTGTCAAGCCAGCCTCTCCCGACCGTATGATTACATCAATTTTAGAGATGGCAATTGACGGCGAAATGGTCGATCAGTACCAGGGGGATGGTCTGCTAATCAGCACGCCGACGGGCTCTACCGGCTATACTGTCGCGGCCAACGGCCCGATTATGCACCCCGGCATGCATGCCCTGGCAGTTACGCCAATCTGCCCGCTTAGCCTTTCCAGCCGCCCCATCGTCCTGCCGCCTGGCTGTGTGGTCAGCGTCTCGCCCCTAGCCGACTCCAGTATGAACACGAAGCTTTGGACAGACGGCGTGCTGGCGGCGGCAGTCTTACCCAACCAGCGGGTTGATATCCACATGGCTGAGCATGAGGCGAAGTTTATCATTTTGCGGGAGGCTTATTCCTACTATCGGACGCTGCGGCAGAAGCTGAAGTGGGCCGGGGCGAGGGTGAGCTATGGGAAGAGGGAAGGGTAGAGAGTGGGTGGGTTTTTCCGAAGCTAGGCATTAGGGGTGTTTGCAGTCAACCAGGGTCAGTCTGATGAATAGGGGGCGCCGTTGCGGTGGGTAAACTGCCAGCCGCCGTTGGGACCGCTTTGCGCGACTAGGTCATGGTCGGGATAGTCAACTCGGTCCTGGGCAGTGCGATCACCGATTTCGAGATAGACCGCCGGGGCAGCTGAGCGGTTGACCAAATGATGGCCGTTGGCCTCGCCGGCGGGAAAGGCGGCCATCATGCCGGCGGTCATGGGGTGCTCGCCGGCTTCGGTCACCAGCACCAGCTGGCCCTGGACGACGTAGATAAATTCGTCCTGACGACTGTGCCAGTGGCGCAGGGCGGACTGGCTGCCCGGGCTGAGCGTGGTCAGGTTGACGCCAAAGTTTTTGAGCCCGGCGGCGGTTCCTAAGCGCTTGCGAGAGCGGCCCGCAACGGCGGCCCGGAAAGGGTCGGGATAGTTAGTAACGCTTTGGTCGGGGAGCAGGGCCGGGTCGATGATCATCTCAATCCTGGACGTAGTCGGAGCCGTTGACCAAGGCGATTTCTGCCCGCGTGAATTCGCGTCCCAGGTAGGCGGCATGATCCAGGTAGCTAATCGGACAGTCGCCATCTGGGTTCTCAAAAATTTTGATGCAGAGCTCTTTGGCGGTGCGTCCACTGTACACCTGGGTTTCTGGCCGGGCCGACTTACCCCGGGTGGGTAGGGGCTTACCCGTTACCGGGTCGCAGGCTAGGCCTTTGTCATTAATGATGTTGGTGAAGTGCTTGGCGCAGATCAGCCCCGCTTCCCGGTCTAAATAGATTAAAAAATATCCGGCCGGGTCGAGCTGAATGAAGCGTTTAGACAGCTGGTTGTCAAGGGCAGTGAGCGCGGCGGCATCGACGGCGGGATGGGGTGCGATCGCCATAGCGGTTTTATCAGGTTACAGTTGGGGTTTCCTATTCTAG
The DNA here is from genome assembly GCF_015207255.1 of Vasconcelosia minhoensis LEGE 07310. Lineage (GTDB taxonomy): Bacteria > Cyanobacteriota > Cyanobacteriia > Phormidesmidales > Phormidesmidaceae > Vasconcelosia > Vasconcelosia minhoensis. The sequence goes on along the minus strand of NZ_JADEXG010000008.1, from coordinate 57,454 downwards.
CCCTTTTCGCCGCCCGGTTCAGGCTCTGTGGCGCAGCTGTCTCCCTTGACCGGCAAGCCCTGGTTAATCAGGGCAATTTCTGCTCGTTCGGCAGCGTTAATCCGCTCAATGTGCTGCTCTAGAACCTGGCTTAGAGTCGGCTCATAGAAGCGGTGCAGGCTGTGGTTGGGTGTCGCCGGAAAGCCGCGCCGCTGTTTGTGACGGCCACCGGCACCGGGGTCAAAGACCTGGATTCCCTGCTGGATGGCCCAGTCGATCGGCTCGTAGTAGCAGGCGTTGAAGTGCAGGTGATTGTAGTCCTCAAATGCTCCCCAGTAGCGGCCATAGAGCCGGTCTCTCTTAGTTAAACAGAAGGACAGGCCCACCGGGCTTGAGGAAGCTTCGGTATAGGCGGCAAAAATGACGACGCGATCGCGGTACTGCGGATAGAGCTGCTGAAAAAACTTAGGCGTCAGATATTTGCTGCCCCACCAGCCAAACTTGTCGCAGGTGTCGCTGTAAAAGTCGTATACCCGTGAGCATAGGTCTGCCGTTAGGATTTCCCCAGTATGTACCTGAAACCGCAGCCCGGCCTTCTGCACTGACTTGCGCTCGCGCTTGATGTTGCGTCGCTGGTTGGCATTGAAGCGGGCCAGGTAGTCGTTAAAGTCTCCATAGTCCTGATTTTGCCAGACATAGTTGTGGTGCATCCAGGGGCGAAAGCCCAGGCCCTCCATTTGTGACTGCCAGGCCGGATCGACGTACAGAAAATGGCAGCCGGAAATGCCGTTCTGCTGGCAGAAGGCGTCAATTTCGTAGACCATCATCTGGCTTAGGGCCGCCTCGTCTTCGCCAGGGGCAATTAAAAAACGGTAGCCTTCCGCCGGGGTAAAGGGCGACATCCCCAGTAGCTTGGGGTAGTAGCTGATGCCGAGCCGCTCCGCCAGCTCTGCCCACTGATAGTCAAAGACAAATTCGCCGCGGCTGTGCCCCTTCAGGTACAGCGGCGCCGCTGCAATCAGCTCGTGGTTGCGCCACAGGGTCAGGTGCTGGGGTAGCCAGCCCGCTCGGACCACGGCGCTGCCAGACGTTTCCAGGTTGCGCAACCATTCCCATTCAAAAAACGGCGTTGCCATTGGCAGCGCCATCGCGTCCCAGGCAGGCTGTGGGACCTCTGAGAGACGACTGATCCACTGGGTCCTATACTGATACTGAGACTGTAAGTTTTGCACCATACCGCTGCTGCTGGCGTTTGCCGCAAGATCCTTTTATAGGCCTTTTATAGGGTAGATGAAGTTTTTAAAAGATGAGGCCAAGACGACGGCTAAAGTTGCCATCGCCCCAGTCAGCCTAATCGGCCGCCGCAGGCGTTGGCGCAGCCCCAACGGTCCAGCGACGATAGTGCAGAAATACCTCATGCCCCACGGCTTTTACAGAACAGAGCGCTAGCCGAGGCGCCTGCTCAGCTGCAAAGCCGCAGCCGTCTACCGGGGTTGGGGCCGTCCGCCCGCCCAGAAGCAGGGGGCAGACAGTCAGATATAGCTCATCTATCCGATCGACCGCCAATAGCGTGGCCACCAGCTCCGCTCCGCCCATCACCAGCAGCCGTTCGATACCGATTGTGGAAAGCTGCTTAAAGACAGTTGACCAGTCCAACCCGGACTCAATTACCGGGACGGTCAGAATCCGCTCAAACGCTGCTCCAACGGTCCAACGCTGCGCCCCGGTCGCGCCAGTTAGCAGCCAGCGAGGTACCGGCTGCTGAAAGAAACGCCAGTTGCGATTGAGGTCGCCGGAAATCGAGCAGACGATTTGAACCGGCTGAGGTGGCAGACCCCGCTGCTGCCGGGCTGATTGAAGGTCGGGTTGAGAAACCGCTAGCGTGGTTTCATAGGCTCGCAGCGTACCCGCGCCAAACAGCGTTGCATCGGCCTGAGCAATTTGCTGTTCCAGGTGATATCGGTCGGCATCAGAGGCAAATCGAGCGGCCGAGCGGCGCTCATCGGCAATCTTGCCATCTGCGCTCATGGCCAGTACAACAGTGGTATGGGTCATATCAGGCCGGTATATAGACCATGTCAGGCCAACAGAACGTAGCTTTATCTATATGATTGTGGACTTAATTTTTCCAGACGCTATTTAGACTTGAGAGAGAGGCTCGCTAGACTGGTTCTGTACTATCAGCAGCACCCTGTATCATTTTTACATTGGGATTCAGTTTATCCATATCTGGCCGAGGGGTGTTAGCCAGCCCAATCCCATCCACCCGGCAGCTCCCCACCCTGCTGCCATTCACTGACGACCGATATGATCAATCGACCCCGCTCGTTTCGTCGTGTCCTAATGCTGCGCATCTTGCTGCTCAGCATTCCCATTCTGCTGATTGGGCAGGCGATGACGCTGCGCAAAGCCCGCACGAGTCTGCTCGATACGGCTCGCCAAAATCTCTCTAGCAGCGCTGCTCGCAAGGCCGATGAGTTGGTCAGCGGGGTGCAGGCGGTCGAGACAAATCTTCAGCTATTGGCCCAGACCGAGCCCCTGAAGCAGGGCGACCCCGCTGCCGCTCGCGCCGCAGTCGAGCAATTGACCGCTGCTGCGACCCCCTACCAGATTCAATGCGTCGAGTTACGAGCCGCTCAGCCCGATGAAACCTCGGTTCGCACCTGCGATCGCGGCCTAGCTTTGGAGACCGAAAAACTGCCCTGGTCGAGTCCTGATCCCACCGAAGCACCGCCTGACTTTGCCATTTTTTCACCCGGGGCAGACGCTCAGCTGCTTCAGAATCAGCAGTTTGAGTCCGATCGTCGCGAAGCCCTGATTCACTTCACCGTGGCGAGTCCGGTCTACAACGAGGCTGGAGACCTACGCTATCACTTAATTGCTCAGGTGAGTTTAGCCCAGCGAGAAGATACCGATCCGCGATCGCTGGTGGGAAACACGGTAGTGATTGACTCCGATGGGTTCATCATTACCCATCCTGATCAGAATCAGGTGGGTCAAAAGATTTTCCAGGTCAGAGACGTGGAGCGCCTAGAAAGCGTTATCGGCAGTGTTCGGGCTGGCAATAGCAAAACGGTTCACCTGTTTCGGTTTTTGCCTGAGCAGGGGGAATGGTTAGCCGGCTATGCCGGGGCCAATATTCCCATCCGGCCCGATCGGCAGAGCACCTGGACAGTCCTCGCGGTCACCCCGCTGAACCAGGCGCTGTATGGCCTCAAGGACATCCGTGACGTCTTAATTTTGCTGACGCTGGGGCTGCTCAGCGCCAATGCCCTGCTGGCAATCTATATTGCGCGCGGCCTGTCGCTGCCGATCGAACGGCTGATTCGCTATGCCCAAGCGGTGGACGACACGAGCGAGGTCAAGCCGGCTCCCCGCAGCCACGAAATCTGGGAGCTTGACTATTTGGGAGATATGATTGAGCAAATGTTGGAGCGCCTGAAGACCAACTTGGTTCAGCTCCGTCAGGCTTGGCAAGATGCTAAGCTCGCCAGCCAGCTCAAGAACGAATTCCTAGCCAACACGTCCCACGAGCTGCGCACTCCGCTCAATGCCATCATTGGCTCCATTCAAATCGTGCGCGATGGCTACTGTGACAGCCACGATGAAGAGATGGAGTTTTTAGAAAAGGCCGATAGTGCGGCGCGGCACCTGCTGGAAATTATTCGGGATATTCTAGACGTTGGCAAAATTGAGGCAGGTACGGTCCATTTACATTTTGAGCTGATTGATTTGCGCCGGCTGCTGCAGGATGTCTTGGATATGCAAACGCTTCAAATCCAGCAGAAAGGTCTGAATCTGGTTCGGCCAGAGCTGCCCGAGCCGATTATGGTCAAAGTTGATCGCTCCAGATTTCGGCAGGTGCTGCTCAATGTCGTCAACAATGCGATTAAATTTACCGATCAGGGCAGCATTTCAGTCCTGGTCGAATCGACGGCTGCGGCCGCTACCTCGACAGATCCTGAAGCCGCCGACGGGCTCACCTTACTCACGCTCCCACAGGTCAAAATCATCATTCGTGACACCGGTATTGGAATTGCCCCAGAACAGCAGCACAAGCTGTTTCAACCCTTTGTGATGGTAGATGGATCCTACACCCGGGCCTATGAGGGCACCGGCTTGGGTCTGGCGATCTCGAGAAATCTGATGCAGCTGATGCAGGGCGACATTGAGCTGTGGAGCGAAGGGGTTGGCCAGGGCACCACGGTCATCATTCGGTTGCCCATTCGAACGGCTGACGCTCACCGGCTAGAGCCAGAGAGTCCTTCAGGGGCCTCAGAATCGCAGGCCCTGATCGGCAGTTCTGAACTGTAGGGAACGGTATGAGCGATAGCCCAGTGGCGCTGGTGGACTGGCAGCTGAGGGATTAAGGGCATCGTAGCGCCTGCTCGATCGCCTCGACTTGCTGGCGGTATGGGTCAGGCGCGATCGCGGACACCGCATCACTCACCTCCACTGCCTCAGCCAGCTCAATCCAGGAGCGGCAGCCGCCGTACTCCGGCCGCCAGTCAATCTCGACCGCGGCTGGCAGCCGATAGGTCTGGAGGGCCAGCCCGTACAGGGGCTGCTGCGGCTTCCATTGCAGCCGTTCAGTAATCATCTCCGGACTCCAGATGTGAAAGGGCCGCAGCCGTTCTACCTGGGCCGCTGTGGTGATTTGAAAAATATGGGTGATCTGTGCCCAGGCCAAGAGCGTTATGGTCTGCGGATGCCAGCCCGCCTTAACGGGCTGGACATCCCTTTGATAGGGCGACTTGAGCAGATGGGGCTGCTGATGCTCAAAGGTAGGGTAGAGCAGCACCCGGTCACTGGCGACCGTAAACCGGCCACCGGCCTCGCGGATGCCGCCCTTCCGCAGCAGCAGCAGGGTTTCACCCGCGGCTAAGGCCCTGACGGCAACAGACCATTCTTTGAGCGCCGTTTGTAAAGGCATGAGCTTGGGGAGAAATCAAAATTTTGCAGCGGTCTGAGCATCTGGGTCGAACTGATAGCGCCGACTGCGGTCGGTAATACCGTACAGGTTAAAGGAAACCGTAGGCTCGTCCGCCAGCGGCTCGACGCAGTGAATCGCGTCAGCAGTCAGGCCAATGATGTCGCCGGGGGCTAGAATCAGTTCGCCCGCAGGCTGAATCTGTTCAGGCCGATCGGGGTCTCGCCGCCACAGCGTATTTTTTTCCTGCCCCCCGACCATGGCGATAATTCCCCAGGTGGCGTGATTGTGGATTTGAGAGCGGCTGCCGGGCGCCCAGGTGACCATCTGCACCGTCAGCGGAAACTGATGCTCGCGGTAGAGAAAGTTGACCGCCCAGCCTTGCTCGGTCGGTGGCTTAAACTCCATTTGCAGCCAGTAGGAGCTGGTCAGGAGCTGGCGCACCCGGGGCACGATCGCGGCAATCCGCTCGACCTCTTCGGTGTGCTGGTCAAGAATGTCTTCTAGCTCGGTCAGAAATCGATAGAGTCGGTAAGTTCGCTCAGGCTCAGCAATCTCAGCCGTCACCAGGGGCCGACAACGACCATCATCGGTTACTAGCCAGTTTTGTAGCATCAGTGCATTGGGTTAGCAGGGAGGACAGGATCTCTGATCTTGCTCTTATTTTGCCACGACTTTCCCATGACAGAATGATAGAGCTGGACGCACGAGAGTAGAATGGCGCGGGCACGATGGTTCGATTTAGGGCTGGGATTAAGTCTGATTAGTTCAGCAGCAGGCTGCCAGAGCCTAATTCAGGCCGTCTCTCTGGCCGTCTCTCTGGCAGACTGTGAGCATCACGCCTCATTTGCCTTCGTTGCAGCCGGTGCTTACCTTGCGGGCAGTGACACCGCCGAGCGGGACTATGCCTACCAGATTTCGGCTGAGGCCCAGGCCGAGACGCCGGAGGAGGTCGCTACCGAACTGGCACAGCTGCGCGATCGCCGCTGGTTTGATTTTGAACCCGAGCGTCAGACCCAGTCGCTACCGGCCTTTTGCATGGGTCGCAATCTCATTACGAATGCTGAATATGAGGCTTTCGTTCAGGCGACGGGTCACCCCATCCCCGACATCTCCCGCCAAGACTACCAGGCCCAGGGGTTTTTAGTCCACTCCTTCGAAACGGTCCAACCCTACCGCTGGCAGGATGATCGCTATCCCGAGGGAACGGCTAATCAGCCGGTGGTGCTGGTTTCCTATGGGGACGCGGTCGCCTATGCCGACTGGCGGGGTGAGCAGGACGGCGTCATGTACCGACTGCCGACGGCGGCGGAATGGGAAAAGGCGGCGCGCGGCACCGATGGCCGGTACTTTCCCTGGGGCAGCCAATGGCAGCCCGACGCGACGAACTGGGCGGGCGATACGGTGGCTGAAGGCGTCAGCGCGATCGCGACCTATCCGCTCAGCCGCAGCATCTACGGCCTGGAGGACATGGCGGGCAACGTATTTGAATTCACCAGCTTGGATGACGACGGCGAGGTGATCATGAAAGGCTGCGGCTGGGACGACTCGCCCGGCTTCTGCCGAGCCGCCTATCGCCACGATCGGCCAATTGGGTCGCGGCATATTCTATTTGGGTTTCGGCTGGTGTTAGCCTCTACCAGCCGCTAAATCTTCGCTACTATCCAGGTGTTCTCTCCCAGTCAGCCCAATGACGCCAACCCCGTCTTCCTTCACCTCTTCTACTCCACCTGCTACTCTAGAGGCCCTACAGCGGTTCATAGCCGTCATCGCCCAGCTCCGCAATCCCGACGGCGGCTGCCCCTGGGATCTGGCTCAGACCCCGCAGACGCTAGCGCCCTACGTGTTAGAAGAGGCGTACGAGGTGGTGGACGCGCTCCAGTCCGGCAGCCGTCAGGACATTGCCGAGGAGCTGGGCGACCTGCTGCTCCAGGTCGTCCTCCAGTCGCAGATCTTCAGCGAAAGCGGCGACTTTGACCTGGGCGACGTCGCTCGGGGCATCACCGCAAAAATGATCCGTCGCCATCCCCACGTGTTCGGCGATACTAAAGCCGATACGCCTGACCAGGTTCATGCCAACTGGGAGCAGATTAAGGTGGCTGAAAAGGCCGCGACCGAAGATCCTAACCTGCTAACGCCCAAGCTGCGGCGCTATGCCCGCACCCTGCCGCCACTTACCGCTGCGATGAAAATTTCTCAAAAGGCTGCCAAAGCCGGGTTTGAGTGGGAAACGCTGGCGGGCGTATGGGAAAAGTTTGACGAAGAGCTGGGCGAGCTGCACCAGGCCCTCGACCACGAGCCGATTGAAAACCAGGAAGCGGAGCTGGGCGACCTGCTCTTTACCCTGCTGAAGGTGGCTCGCTGGCGTGGTCTCGACCCGGTAGCGGCCCTACAGGGGACCAATCGTCGGTTCATTCAGCGGTTTGAACGCCTCGAAGCCGCTGCCGAGCGACCTTTGGTGGAGCACCGCCCTGAAGAGCTAGAAGCCCTCTGGCAAAAGGCTAAGCAGGCTATCATCGCAGAATCCGAGAACCGCTGAGCTGCCGGGCCGAATCTGACAAATCATTTTTGATAGACTAATAGTTGACTTTCAGCGTTATCTCAGTCGGTAAATTCCATGAATGTCTCCTCAGCAGTTGCGCAGTCAGCCCGGTCCACCACCGCGATCGCGCAGCAGGCCCGACAGGCCGCCCAGGAGCTCGCACTCAGCTCTGGAACCGACCGCAACCGGGCGATTGAGTCTATTGCCCAGGCCCTGGAATCGGCGGCGGCTGACATTACGACGGCCAATCAGCTCGACTGTGAAGCGGCCCTGGCCGACAATCTGGCTAAGCCGCTCTACGGTCGGCTGAAGCTGGACGCGGTGAAGCTTAGGGGCGCGATCGCGGGGGTGCGTGATGTGGCGGCGCTAGCCGATCCGCTGGGTATGGTACAGATCCACCGGCAGCTCGACGACGGCCTGGTGCTGAAGCGAGTGACCTGTCCCCTGGGGGTGCTGGGCGTCATTTTTGAATCGCGGCCCGATGCGGTGGTGCAGATTGCGACGCTGGCCGTGAAGTCGGGCAATGGCGTCATCCTCAAGGGCGGTAGAGAGGCGACCCGCTCCTGTCAGGCGCTGGTGCAGGCAATTCGCCAGGGGCTAACCCAGGCTGGGCTCAATCCCGAGGCGGTGCAGCTGCTGACGACTCGGGCCGAGACCCAGGCCCTGCTCTCTCTGGATGACGATGTCAATTTAATTATTCCTCGGGGCTCTAACGCCTTTGTTCGCTATGTTCAAGACAACACGCGGATCCCGGTGCTGGGGCACGCCGAGGGCATCTGCCATCTCTACGTCGATCGGGCGGCAGACCTCCAGCAGGCGGTTGACCTGGCGCTCGATGCCAAAGTGGGCTATCCCTCCGCCTGCAACGCGATTGAGACGCTGCTGGTGCATCGCGCGATCGCGGCTGAGTTTCTTCCAAAGCTAGCTCAGACGCTCCAAGCCGCCGGGGTAGAGCTGCGTGGCGATGGGGATACTCGGCAAATCCTGCCGGGTCTGTCTCCGGCGGCTGACTGGTCTACTGAATATAGCGACCTGATTTTAGCTATCCGCGTGGTCGATTCATTGGAGACCGCGATCGCCCACATCACCGCCTACGGCTCGCGCCATACTGAAGCGATCGCGACTACAGATGACGCCGCTGCCGCTGCCTTCATGGCCCAGGTCGATGCCGCCGGCGTCTTTCACAACTGCTCGACTCGCTTTGCCGATGGCTTTCGCTACGGCTTCGGGGCGGAGGTGGGGATCAGTACCCAGAAACTGCCGCCACGGGGGCCAGTCGGGCTGGAAGGATTGGTCACTTACAAATATCAGCTGGTCGGCCAGGGCCATGTGGTTGCCACGTATTCTGGTGAGTCGGCCCGCCCCTTTCTGCACCGCGACCTGCATTGAGGCTGGTGGAATGGATACCCTCGAGATCAGCGGTATTCGCGCCTATGGCTACACGGGCGCGCTGCCCGAGGAAAACGCGCTGGGCCAGTGGTATGAAGTCGATGTCACCCTGTGGATAGATCTGGCTTTGGCTGGGCAGACCGACCAGCTAGCCGACACCTATGACTACGCTCAGATTATTCAGGCAGCGCAGCGGCTGATTGAGACGGAAAAGTTCAGCCTGATTGAGCGGCTCGCTGCCGCGATCGCGGATAAAGCCCTGGGGAGCGATTGCCGAATTGAGCAGGTCCGGGTCAGGGCGACCAAGCTGTCGCCGCCGGTGCCCCACTTTAGCGGTCAGGTGGCAGTAGAAATTGTTCGCCAGCGCGCCGCGATGCTCGGCTGATCTGGTCCATAGACCTGGGCGATTGCCGATTCAGCCGATATACTCGTAGGCAGAAATCGATCCGTATCTTTCGTCACTGCTTTTTGAGACACTATGGCTTTTTATTCTCGCCGTTCAGGCTGGTCTCGCCTGGGGACATTAGCCACTGGGGCCGCCGCGATTGCCATCGGCCTGGCTACCCCAGCTTTTGCCGCCGATCCCTTCCGCACCGAATCACCCCACGCCATTGGCGACCAGACCGAAGCAGCCTTCATCGCCCTTTTTAAGGAAGGCAACTACGTCGAGACCGAGGTTTACCTGGCCGCAGCTGAGCAGACCGAAGCTGACGAGCCGCTACTCCACGCCATGCTCGCTTCCCTGGCCTATATCGAAGAAGACTGGGAAGCGCTCGAACAGCGGGCCGCGCTGACTAAAGCGACAGCTGAGCAGCTGACTCAAAGTGATCCGCTGCGGGGTCATCTTTATACGGCGGTGGGAATTTTTATGAACGGAGCTTACGTTCTTAAGGACGTGGGCGTGGCGCGCGGTACGCCCAGGGTTCTGACGATGCTACAGCAGGTCTTTAGCCATCTTGACCGGGCCGCAGCGATCGACCCTAACGACCCCGAACTGAGTCTAATCAAAGGCTACATGGACCTAATGCTGGCTGTAAACCTGCCCTTTTCCAATCCTGAGCAGGCCATCACCCGCCTGAGCGAGCATGGCGCGCCGGTCTATCTGGCCCAGCGTGGCATTGCCCTGGGCTATCGCGACCTCGATCAGGTTGATAACGCGCTGACTGCTGTTGACCGCGCCCTCCAAGCCGCGCCCGAAAATCCTGAGCTGATGTATCTCAAGGCTCAGCTGCTGCGACGACAGGGGACCCCTCACCAGAGTCTAGCGCTGTTTGACCAAGCCCTTCAATATCAGGCTCAGCTGCCCCGGCGCGTAGCCCAGCGGATCGGCTGGGAGCGCTGTAAGACCGAAGGCACTGCCGCTGAGGCCTGTTCGGCGCGGGTTGGTTATTAGCAGGGCGGTTATCTGCTGTATAGGCTCTTTAATCCGCTCCACAAACATAGTGGTTGTAGCTGAACGAACCCTTATGGCCATATCCCCCAGAGGGGATATGGCATCCCTGAGCAGTGAGGTCGGGGCCATAGTTGAACAGCCAGAGGTCGAGCGGTCGGGTCTGGGCTGTCAGCAGCTGAATCAAGGTGCCCGTCGGTTCAAGCCCGGTCACCGTATTTTGCTCGAGCACCATAAATTTTGGGATGGCCTGCCAGTTTGGATCGGTTGCAGGGTTAAAGTGGCGCTTGATTTCCCAGGCTAGGCTCATCATCTCAATCCCGATCGCCGTCGGTTGGGCAGTCACTAGGGTAGGCGTACCGATAATCACCGGATGGGCTGAAGTCGCCTGCATGAGCGGGATCAGCCGATCGGCCCGATAGTATTTTTGAAAGCTCAGGTTAAACACCACGAACAGGCTGCCGATCAGGCTACAGCAAATCGCGAGTACGACAAACTGCCGACCGCCGATGGCGCGCTGGATTAAGGGCAGCCTCACTTTCGTAAACCGAGGCGCTTTGCCCTCCCAAAAGGGGGCTAGGCCAGCCCCGACGAGAACAATCAGGGCAGAGAAAAAGACAAAGCTGTAGCGATGCCCCCGGGTGATATCCTGACCCGCTAGGTAGCAAATGGCAAAAAATAGGCCATTCGCTGCTAGAAAAAAGCCACCGACGGCCGCTAACCCGATTTGGCGATCGGGCTGCCAAAGCTGATGGCGCAGGCTGGGGATGAGCTGAGCCATCAGCCAGCACAGATACGCCAGCGAGACCAGGATGGAGATAATCACCGCAGCTAAGCCCCACCAGCGATAGCCCACAGTCATCGGCGTCAGAATCGCATAGATCCACCCGGCCAGGGATTGGGCAACCGGATTCAGCCAGTAGCCCAGCTCATGTGGCTCACCCTTGAGAAAGCTAGATTGGGGACTGCCGTAAAAATTCATCCAGACGGGCAGCCAAACGACTCCACCGACCAGCGTTCCGATCGCGACCAGATAAATTCGGCGGCGGGCGGCGGCCCAGTCGTGCCAGGAGCGTCGCTGCTGCCAGGCCATGCCCAGCAAAACCAGCCCCTCAGCCAGCAGCGTGAGGCCAGAGAAATAATGGGTCGCAATTGCCAGTCCATTTGCCCCAACCCACAGTCCGGTAATGCTCAGCGGCAGAGGCTGGCGCCGGTGTATCGCCCGCACCGCGATCGCCAGGCAGCCCAGCGAAAGCGTCACCCAAAAAATGGCCAGGGTATAGTGTCGCGCCTCCTGAGCTAAAAAGACCGCGAACGGCGACGCCATCATCAGAGCTGCGCAGAGATGGGCGACGAGCCGAGAGCGAAATGCGGCCCAGGCCAGGCCAAAAGTGGCTGGCACAGCGAGCGCCCCAAAAAAGGCGGGTAGCGATCTCGCCGCCCACAGAGAGGCATAGCCATCCGGCTGAATCAACCAGCGCATCCAGCTATGGGCCAGCACAAAGTAAGCCGGTGGATGATTGTTCTCCTCCAGCAGAAAATGGATGACTGACCTAATTGAGGCGTCAGGCTGGAGCTGAATGGGTCTTAGCAGCTCGTCTAACCCAATCACCTGGTTCAGGGGGATCAGCCGCGTGCTGTTCCCCAGGCTAAAGACGACCGTAGAGACCTCATCCATCCAAGGCGGCTTCGCGGTCAGGTTCAGCAGCCGCAGCGCTAGGCCCAGCCCACACCAGAGCAGCAGCAGCCCTGCGTGAAACCCCGGCCGATCAACCAGTTTTTTGGACAAACGCTTAAGTTGAACCGCCATTGCTCCTTTGTTTACCCGGCGAATGGAAACGGTTTGCCGGGGGTTGGTATTTGCAGCATTGGCTTTGAATTCTAGTCGAATTGTGCAAGTTTACGCTGAACAATCGATTAATTTTTGATGCCGGTATCGGCTCCAGTCCCTGAAAAATAGCCAAGTAATAGCCCTACTGAGGCTTCACGGGGAGGACTCAGCAGGGCTGAAGACGCAGTTAGGAGGTATCTTGACCTACAAGCGTATCGGTATCTGGCTACAACGGATGGACTTTTAACAAGTTCTTAACTAATTCAAGAATAGGGAAATGTGCTATGCACACAGCACCTGGCGCATGGTCCGGAGGTTGCCGGGCAGGTCATGCTGCATGGCTTTCTCAACTAAAAAGCTAGGGATGGGGATCAGCGGCGTTGCCTTGACCGAATAAGTTAGCAAGGTACCCGCACCGTAGTCTTCAAGCGTCAGATCGGCGGCAAAGTCGGCAAAAGTGCCCTGCTCAAACCGGAACTGAATTTGCTGATTAAGGGTTTCAAAAACCTGGAGATAGATTTCTACCTGGGCCGAGAACATCAGAAAGGCTTTGCGGCCTACCTGGTAGAGCCGACGGGTAACCTGGTTAGAATTCTTGAGCGCTTCTTTAACTTCTAGCACCTGGCTGTGGACAATGTCGGGAAAGAACTGTACCCAGCGGCTGTAGTCGGTGAGCAGATGCCAGGTCTGAGAGCGCACCAGCGGCACATACATCTGAGCGGTGACGGCGGCGCCGTTGGCGGTATGAGACTGTGTCGAAATTAACACTTCGCCCTGGAGGAGGGCGAGTTCGTCCTTGGGGTTAAATGTCCGTGTAACTGACGGTTGCTGACCTGGAAGCGGCTGAAGCGTAGCGGTTTGTCTCGTCATATCTACAGGGGGTACAGATGAATTTGGTGCCATTATTACCTAATCCCCCGGGTGTCGCATCCGGCTTGCGGCTGCTCCCCGTAAACTTTCAGTGAACTTTCCGGCTGATTGCTAATATTTTCTTAATATTCTTTCCCATGCTGACGGGTTCAGGGGCGATACCGTTCCCGGTGGCAAGGCTGATTGTGATTGATGGAAGCTTTAAGATGACGCGCCGCTCTCGACTTCAACCCGGCACTCAGCTATTTCTGGCCCTGCTAGGTCTGACGCTGGGCGTATGGGTGCTCCGTGGAATTGGCATCCTGGCCTTTATTCCAGGAATTGTTTTATGGTTTTTGATACTGGCTTGCCTGACCGCCGGTGTACTTAATATGGTGCGATCGATGCGCTAATCTGTTGGCAAAATAGCGCGGTCGCAGCCGATCGGCAAGCTGGCTTAGCTGCGATCGTCGAAGGCTCTAAAATCAAGGCGGACTGACTTCCCGGTCGTCGCCGGCTGATTTGAATCGATTTATTGTATGTGAAGCTGAGATGAATCCACTCCTCTGGCGGCGGATACGCCGTAACCTGCTCTGGATAGCGCTACTGCTGTTCGTCTGGCTAACCTGTAGCGGCCAGGCTCAGGCCGGTGCGTTGAGTGAGCGGCTGGCGAAGTTCTCCAACTGGCAGACCAAGCCTCCGGTGGCCACGGCTGCGGGCGATTTAATCTATCCAGACTGGATGGTGGCCACCTGGCAGATGACGACGACGCTAGTAGACATGGCAGCGCCGCTGGCACCGACGGTAGTGACGCCGGGATTTGACGGCAATCGACAGTTCTTGCCGCAGCCCGTGACTACTTTAAAGCCCGAGCTCGGCCGATAGCCCTGTACCGCTATCAGCTGCTATTCCAGTCGGTAGCCCTGTACCGCTATCAGCTGCTATTCCAAAGGACAGAAGCGGCGGCGTCTTAAGGCAGAGTTGGCCAATCGAAACGTCAGGATAGCGGACCACTGCTCTTTCCTCTGAGCAAAAGAGAGTTCTCCTATGTGCAGATGCTGCTGACCAGAAAAAGCGAGATAACGGTAGCGTAGATTCCTTTAGGAGGCGAACAGTATGGTAGTTCCCACCACCACCCATCAATACAAGCGCGCCGTTGGCCTTTTTTACAGCCGCGACGAAGCCGAACAGGCGCTACGGGCATTAAAAGATGCCAGCTTCAACATGGATCGAGTTTCGCTAATCGCACGCAATGCCGTTCAGATCGATACAGCCGGCGCGGTCGAAGAAGGTAACGCTGCGGGTGAAGGCGCGACTGCAGGTGCCGTTAGCGGCGGCGTCCTCGGCGGAATCACTGGCTTACTCGCCGGTTTAGGGACGCTGGCAATCCCTGGTATTGGGCCCATCGTCTTTGTTGGGGCCGAGATTTCTGCGCTGACAGGTCTGCTGGCGGGTGGGGTCACCGGCGCGATCGCGGGCGGCATCATTGGCGCTCTAGTCGGCCTGGGTATACCAGAAGATCGGGCCAAGATGTATAGCGACCGGGTGAAAGGCGGCAGCTATCTGGTGATGGTCAGCGGTCTTGAAAATGAGGTGCGTCAGGCCGAGCCGGTCCTGCGCGATCACGGCATTGAAGAATTTGAAATCTACGACGCCACCGACCTGGGCAATACGATTGCCCAGCCGACCGACCGCTCGACCGCAGCGGCAACTCAGGCCAATACCCAAAAGCGGGTGGCAGCTGAGCCCAACACCCACGGTGATCCCGACGTCATCATTGTGGACGAGCGAGCTCAGACTCGTCAGCCCGGCAACCGGCGCTGAGCTAACTTGAATTAAGGCTTGAATTGAGGAACTTTTCCCTGAGATAAACGAGCAGAAACCGGGCGGTGAGCATTGCTGACTTCCCGGTTTTATGATGCTAATTCAGCGCTTGTTAAGGGATTTAGACCTGGCTTAGTACCGATCGGGCCGCGGATGGGGCCAGGGCTGTCGGCGCGGCTGTCGGTGCGGGCTGTAGGCCTGACGCTCGACATAGCGTTTGAGCTGGTGAGCCATGCGGCGAATGCCCTGGCGTTCATCCTGACGGATGAAGGGGAGAAAAACCTTTGTCAGCCAGCCCGAGAAATGAGCTCGATGCAGATAGCGGGTACGGCCCGGCGTGATTTCCTGGAGTTCAAAGCTGTGTTCGCTGCGCAGGCCAGGAATCTTTGACGTCCAGCGGAGGCATTGATTCGGCTTGAACACCGTCACGACGGGCTGAAACTCCGTTTCCTCATCCCCCTCTAACCGCTGCATCGACAGAAAGACTTCCTGTCCTGGGGCCAGCTCTCGGGTCGCGTCACAGTCGTAGAGAAAGGTATTCCAGTAGCGCCACTCTGCTTTGCGAATCAGCGCCTGCCAAACAGCTTCCAGCGGGGCGTTAATTTCAATTTCGGCGTAGAGGCTGGGCATCGGTCAGTGGCGGCTGGGGATGACTCAGGAATGGCTTGAACGCGGCAAAGCGAGATCGCGGGCCGACTTGAACACAGCCTTGAACGCAGCATAGAGGCCATCTTAAGCTTACTATTGGGGCTGACTGTTGGGCTGAACCAATAAAAGCTTAATCTGATTTTAGCCCTTGTTCAAACCTCGCTCCGGACTCGTCTATGGTCAACCTGACGCCTAACCCCAGCTTTAGCGTAACCGTTCGCCTCAGGCTGCCTAATCGAGCCGGGATGCTCGCCAAGGTGATTCAAGCTGTGGCCCAAGCCGGTGGCAACCTCGATGCGATTGACATGGTGGAGCGATCGAGGCTAAGCGTCGTCCGCAATATTGCTATCGATGCGGCCAGTACCGAACATGCCGAGCAGGTCGTCAGCGCCATCCGGGAGATCGATGCGATTGACGTGCTGGAGGTGCGCGATCGCACGTTTCAGCTGCACCAGGGCGGCAAGTTGCGGGTCGAAGCTAAGATTCCACTGCGCAGCCAGGATGATCTGGCGATGGCCTATACGCCCGGCGTCGGGCGGATCTGTATGGAGATTGCCCAACATCCCGAGCGGGTCTACGACCTGACCATTAAAGCCAACACGGTCGCCATCGTCACCGACGGCAGCGCCGTGCTGGGTCTGGGCAACCTGGGACCAGCCGGGGCGCTGCCGGTGATGGAGGGCAAGGCTATGCTGTTCAAAGAATTTGCCGGCCTCGACGCCTTTCCGATCTGTCTGGATACGCAGGATACCGATGAAATTGTCGAAACGGTGCGGCGGATTGCCCCGGTCTTTGGCGCGGTCAATCTAGAGGACATCAGCGCTCCCCGCTGCTTTGAGATCGAAGCCCGGCTCCAGGAAGCACTGGATATCCCGATTTTTCACGATGACCAGCATGGTACAGCGATCGTTAGCCTGGCCGCGCTGACCAACGCCCTGAAGCTGGTGGGCAAGTCCATCGCCGACATTCGGCTGGTGATCAACGGCGCCGGGGCGGCGGGGCTAGCCATGGCGCGGCTGTTTCAGAAGGCGGGCGTGCAGCAGGTGACCCTGTGCGACTCGAAGGGTATCGTCAGCCGTCAGCGGACCGACCTCAGCTCGGCCAAGCAGGCCTTTGCGGTTGAAATGGCAGGCACCCTGGCCGATGCCCTAGCCCACGCCGATGTGTTTATGGGGGTTAGCGCCCCGGGCGTGGTTACCCCAGACATGGTCAAAGCGATGGCGTCAGACCCGATTGTCTTTGCCATGGCCAACCCCGTGCCCGAAATTCAGCCAGAGCAGGTGCGGGGAATAGTGGCGGTGATGGCTACGGGCCGCAGCGACTATGCCAACCAGATTAACAACGTGCTGGCCTTTCCTGGGCTGCTGCGGGGAGCAATCGACTGCCGGGCGGAGTCGATCACCGAGTCGATGTTTTTGCAGGCGGCGGTTGCGATCGCCAGCCTGATTCCCGCTAGCGAACTCCGCCCTGATCAAATTATTCCTTCGGTATTTGACCCCCGGGTCGCGCCTGCCGTCGCCGCTGCCGTCCAGGCCGCCGCTCGGGAAGCCGGTGTGGCCCGCCAGTGAGGCGACATTTAGGGATGGTGAGGACAGGTCTGAGCCCCCTGTCTTGCGATACACTGACCCATGTAGAGCGTAAAGTAAGCGGAACTGTGTTAGACGAACAGGCTAAAAAAACGATGCTGCGCAAGATTCCCCATGGGATCTATGTGTGCGGCGTGAAAGATGGGGAAGACCTGAACGGGTTTACCGCCAGCTGGATTATGCAGGCGTCCTTTCAGCCGCCGCTGGTGACCAACTGCGTCAAGGCAGATTCTACCTCCCATACCATGCTCAAGGCCAGCGGCGTCTTCGCCCTGAGCGTGTTAGAGGCCGGGCAGAAAGAAATCGCCCAAAACTTCTTCAAGCCGCTGCGGCGCGTTGGCAACAAGTTCGAAGATATCGAGTTTTATCCGGGACCAGAAACCGGCTGTCCGGTGATCAAAGACGCCCTCGGCTATGTCGAGTGCCGGGTCGTCGGCAGCGTTGAGTATGGCGATCACACGGTCTTTGTCGG
Organism: Vasconcelosia minhoensis LEGE 07310; assembly: GCF_015207255.1. Lineage (GTDB taxonomy): Bacteria > Cyanobacteriota > Cyanobacteriia > Phormidesmidales > Phormidesmidaceae > Vasconcelosia > Vasconcelosia minhoensis. Next base: position 40,014 of record NZ_JADEXG010000008.1, on the reverse strand, counting down.
CGAAGTGATTGGTGCAGGGATTCACAAAGCGGGTGAACCGCTGCTGCTCGAGGATACCGGCTGGAACTACGGAGGATGAACCATGCCCCTAATTAAGGTCCAAACGTCTGCCGAGTCACCGGCCCAGTCTGCTGTCGAGGATATGCTTAAGCGGCTCTCGGCTAGCCTGTCCAAACATCTGGGTAAGCCTGAAAAGTACGTGATGACTGCGTTTGAGCCGGGAACCCCAATGACCTTTGCGGGGACGACGGCGCCGGCCTGCTTTATCCAAGTTAAGAGCGTTGGTACGATGGGCGGACAAAAGACTCAAACGATGAGTCAGGACTTCTGCGCCCAAGTGCAGGCCACCCTAGGCGTGCCAACAGAGCGCACCTATATCGAATTTGTCGATGCGGAAGGCGAAATGTGGGGCTGGAACGGCAGAACCTTTGGCTAGCACGAGCGGTTAAACAGCTCCAGTACCTGACGACAGCAGTCCTTCAGCGCCTGGCTGAGCGGCGTTTCTGGGACCGCTTCGCCTTCGTAATGCCAGGTGCCAATGGTAGACAGCTGCCATTGCTGACCGTGGTGATCAAACCCAGCCACCTCTAGGCCAATCACCCGGGGCGGTTCGGTTTCAATTTCGCGATGAAAGCGGATCTGAACGAGCAGGCTGCGGCAGTGAAACGAGCGGCTGACGCCAGGAAAGTGGAAGCCAATATCAATTGACTCCGGATCGATCAGGTCCTGAGTTTCAGGATCGCCTGCCCAGGGCTTGAGATCGGCCCGCAGATCGGGAAACCGGGTCTTGAATAGGCTTACAGCCGCGGCAATTTTGCTGGCAAATTCAATACTGCGTGCCTGCTCTGCTGCGTTCACACGATACCGTTGAAGAAACTGGCTCAATCTTAACGCTAAGGCAGATCGAACGACCGCACCGACAAATGGATAACCGCCTGACGGACATTCGGACATGATATTTTGACAGAATGAGGGATATAAAAATAAACGCTTCGGCCTATAGGAATGCCTGCTATGACGCTTGCCTGTCATCTACTCGTCGAAAATAACCCGATTATTGTCTATGCCAGCCGCAATGGTGCACCCGACAAGGTTATGCCGAAGCTGAGCAAGTTTCTAGCTACGTTTGCTGAGGAGCGAGAAACAGCGGGTGAGTTCAAGCATACGCCAGCCTGTCTGGTGGCCCAGATGATCGTTAGATTTGGGTTTGAGAACTTCGAAGATGACTTTTCGAACCTCAGGGCCGACCTAAACTACTACGCCGACGTGGCCTACTTGTATTACATCAATAGTCGGTTTGAAGTCAGTATCTGGCAGCCTCAGCCTGCCTATGTTCAAAACCCTATGCTGGGTTTGGAGGGCTGTCAGCAAGTTGACTTTTCGGCAGTTTAGCAGATGTCCAAGTCTCGCCGTCGTTAGATCTCGCCGTCCCTAAATTTCTCCATCATAGTAGGCTTTGCAAGTCCCGAGAATGTTGAGGTCGTTTTCTGCTACCGGCAGTGGGTAGAATCCTTCGATGCTCACGGCAGCGGCGCCGCTGGTGCTCGCGATCGCGGTATCACGTTCTAGCCCAAGCGCATAGGCAAAGGTTTCCTGAGAGTAGCTGTCGGTAATGGTCAGGGCTAGCTGCGTTGCTTGCAGACGGCCTTGGACGCAGTCAAAGGAGGAATAGGGCATATAGAACGCGCCTGTTACCTGGCCAGCCAGCGCCTCAAAAACTAAATAGGTCGTTTCTAACCGATCGGGCTGGGGCTGCTGGCCGAAGAGATAGATCCCATCTGCGGGTAGGCTGGGCAGCTGAGTCGATTGGGCCAGCAGCGGCGATGACGCGAAAAAATCTTGGACTGCGGTCTCCGAGAGCCGATCTGGCAGCCGATCTGGCAACCGATCTGGCAGCCGATTTAGGGCTGATGGGGTTTCAGCCTGAGCCGGCTGAGATAAAATCCCCGCTAGCAGCAGCCATAGCCCTATGCCCAGGAACCGCTTCGTCCTACCTAGCAATACTGTTTTTGAATAGTTCATCTATGGGGGTTCTTTGTGGAGACTATGGGGTGGAGACTATGGGGTGGAGACCTTATCCTTGATATCTTTCAATGTAAGCCAGAAAGCCTATCTATACCTAACTTTCACCCGACCCCTTAATATCTCTTTTTACAGATATCGTGAAGCTTACCTGAGGCTGTTAGTTGGAAAAAGTTCTACGCTGTATTTATCCTGTATTTTCAGCTTTCATCCCTTTAATTTATTTTCATCCCTTTAATTTATACAGAGCTGGGCTATCCCATTTCGCACAGAGTAGCCCGCTTTGAGAACTGGTCATGGCGTCTCCAGGCCATAAAGGAGTATTCTAAAGATTCCAATTAGCAGCATTTAGGAGTCTGAATCAAGGCTCGCTTCTGTTCTAATGCCGCAAGCTGAAGCTCCTTTCAAGCTTTTACTGTTTATTGATAGGCAACCCAGTGCAGCTCAGCAGGCCTATCAGATTCGACAGCATCTAGAGCAGCTCCAGGCCAGTACGGCCTTTTGTGTAGCCGCATTAGAGACTATCGACGTCACTGAGCATCCCTATCTGGCCGAACATTTTAAGCTTGTAGCCACGCCGGCTCTGGTCAAAGTTGCTGCTGAGGGGCATCAGACCCTGGCCGGTCGCAACCTGATTCCGCAGCTGAGCCACTGGTGGCCGCGCTGGCTACAGGAAGCTCAGCTGCACTCCGAGCGTGAAGAGCAGCCCGATCAGAGCTTCAATGCGGTGGCTCAGTCGAGTCAAATTTTGCAGCTTTCAGACCAAATCTTTCAGCTGAATCAGGCTCAGGCGGCGCTAGCGCTCCAGCTCGAGTTCAAAGATCGCATCATCGCAATGATGGCCCACGATCTGCGCAATCCGCTAACGGCAGCCTCGATTGCCATTGAGACAATGGAGCTGGTATTTGATCCCCGAGAGCAGGCTGCGGCCCAGCTCAAACCCGAGCTGATTGCTCAGCTGCTGCGGAGTGCCAAGTCTCAGATTCAGACCATCGATCGGATGATTACGGATATTCTCCAGGCCGCCCGCAGCTCTAGCGCAGAGCTACAGATTCGGCCCCAGTCCTTAAGTTTGGAATCGGTCTGTGTAGAGGTGATCGAATCCCTGAAGCGTAAACTCAAGGCCAAACGGCAGGCCGTATCAGCAGATCTGCCCCAGGATCTACCCTTGGTTCATGCCGACCCAGTCCAGATCCGCCGGGTCATCGTCAACCTGATGGAAAATGCTATCAAATACACGCCAGAGACTGGTAAGATTGATATCTCGGCGCTCCACCGGACGTCTCAAAAGGTTCAGGTCAGCGTTCGGGATACCGGTCCGGGCATCCCCACGGACAAGCAGCAGCGAATTTTCGAAGAAAGTTTTCGGCTTCAGCGCGATCGCGACCAGGATGGCCATGGCTTTGGTTTGGCTCTATGCCAGCGCATTGTTCGTGCTCATTACGGCCAGATTTGGGTAGATTCTGCTCCCAATCGTGGAAGCTGCTTTCACTTTACGCTACCGGTCTATCGGCGGTAGAGGGTAGAGGGTAGTGGGTAGGGAAGCGTCTGGTTTAGGCGGCGGCTTAGGCGGGTGGCAGTTCCTCGGGTTGGGACTGGTCGCCGGTCAGGATCTGGGATTTGAGCTCGGCCAGCTGGCTGTCGATCGAGCTGGGCTGGCCTTCGAGTTCGGCGAATTTAGCTTCGAGCGGGTCGCCAGCGGCCAGCTCGGCGACGGCCTCGGACTGCGCCTCTAGCTCTAGAATCCGCTCTTCCATCTGTTCGAATGCACCCATCGCACCCTGGGTTCCAACCTGTCCGATCATTTCGTTGATTCGCTGGCTGGCCTGAGCAGAGCGAGCTCGAGCAATGTACATGTCTTTTTTAGTTCGAGTTTCAGCGATCTTGGCTTCGAGCGATCTCATATTTTGCTTCAGCTCAGTGACGACACGGGTCTGTTCCTGCATCTGCTGATCCATCGCGTTGGCCTGACCAGCATAGGCCTGACGGCGGGTCAGCGCCTCGCGGGCGGCGGTCTCATCGCCCTTTTGCAGAGCCAGCTCAGCCCGACGGTACCATTCTTCTGCGGTCGAGCGGGCCTGGTCGCACTGGCGCTCGGTTCGCTTCTGGGTCGCGATCGCTTGAGCGACTGCCTGACGCAGCTGAATCAGGTCGTTTTGCATGTCAGTCACGGTCTGCTGCAGAACCTTTTCAGGATCCTCAGCGCCGCTGACGAGACTATTGAGCTGAGCGCGGGCGGTGCGAAAGAAGCGATCTAGCAGTCCCATGGCGTCTGGTACGGGCTCATTTCTATGCTTAGCAGCATAGCAGCCCGGCTCTAGGTCGTGCCATAGACGCCGAACCTATTCCACCGTTGGCCCGTACACCTGAGCTGAGAGGCCGCTCTGCTGAAGCTGCTCAGCCCACTGCTGGGCTGAGACTTGGTTTTCGAATGCCCCGAGCTGGATCCGATTGCCGTCCGAAAAATTACGGACGAAGGCCTCGCTGATGTACTGTCGAGCATCGAACAGGCCCTGCTCACCGGTAAATTCGAGCGTGACATAGTAATTATTTCCTTCGACAGGCGTAGGAGCGGGTTCAGGCAAGGGGTTGCCGGTTGGGAGTGGCGGCAGGGCGGGTTCGCTCGCCGTCGCCCCAGGTCTCGGCCGGTAGCTCGACGAGGATGCAGGACGCGGATTGAGCGTACTTAGGCTTTCTAAATCGAGATTGACAAACTCTCTGGCTGAAAGGTCTGGCCCCGGCGGGCTATAGCTTTTGGCAGTGACGCCCTGGGCCTCAGTGGGTAAGTCAGCAATCGACTCACCCGCTGGCCGCTGACTGAGGAATTGGACGGTTCTAGGATTGGTTAACAGGTAGGCTATGCCCATGCTACCCATAGCCAATAGCAGTAGCAGGCTCAGACCTATTGGCGTTGCCAGCTGAGGCGAGTGGGTTTGCCAACGGCGAGCGACAGCAGCAGGTACCGAACTAGAAAATGATTCTGAGAAAGCCCTGGGCAGTGGCTGGAGGCGCTGGCCGGCCCGCTGCCAAATCTGCTGAGGGAGTCGCTGGACGAGTGGGTGAGTTCGCCAGCTATCCGCAGTCTGGCGGGCCTTTTGACGCCAGGTTTGATGCGCTGTCGCCGGCGCTGGAGGAGGTCCCTCGAGACTTCTGAGCAATTCTTCGGAGGAGGCCAGATAGTCTTCGGGGGGTGACTCCTGTGACTCCTCTAACGGCGAGCTCTCTGGGGCCGAATAGCCTGCCGTACCCACAGCGGGGTTAGTCGGACTGTCAGGATGCGCTTGGAAAGATTGAGGGACGGGTGAAGCCCCGGGCTGTAAACGCTCTTGGACAGGTGATTCAGTCCCATTGGGACGAAGGTCTGGCTCGCTATTGGGAACCGGCTCCGCCGAAAGGGAAATCAGCTCTGGAGACGGCTGCCGTCGTCTAGGCGTCGCCGATGCTTGGGGCTGTCCCTGCTTTTGACGGCGGTAGCGCGTCAGCTCGGCTTCAAGATGGACATCGACGCTGCTGAGGACCTGACGCAGCCGCGGCTGAAGATCCTCAGCTCGGGAATTGAGCGCATCTTGATAGGTTAAGTCCTGTCCTGCCATAGCCTGTTCTGCCAAAGATTAGTCTTGTCTTTTAACCCGATTGGTCTGAGCTGTCGCTGAGAGTCCTAACTGCCTAAAATTGCCAAACTGTCTAATAGTTCCCTCTGATAGTTCCCTCTGAATCTTGCCCAGAGCCTGAAGCCAAACCTTGGGCCGAAACCTTGGAATGGTATAGCGACGGTATAGGATTATTTTTTAGCCCTAGCTAAGCACATCAGGGCAAAATCATCAACTTTTTATGACAGGGCGAGGATAGGAATGTGGCGCTTGAGAAACTGCATCAGCTGCTCCAGGGTCTGGAGGCGCAAGAAAGCTGGCAGATGCGGCGGCAGATGCGGCAGATTTTAGACCACTGGCCTAAGTCTGTAGGCTCGGCGGTTGCCCGTCAGTCTCGTCCGGTTGGGGTGCGGCGTTCGGTACTGTATGTCGCGACTGCTAGTGCCGCCTGGGCCCAAACTCTGGCCTTTGAGCGGCTGAATATCCTCCGCCAGCTCAATCCCTATCTAGCTCAGCCGCTACGAGATATCCGCTTTTCTCCCGCTCAGTGGACTCAGTCGGCAGACCATAATCCTCGGCTGAGGGTCGAAGGACAGCTGCGATCGCACCCCTGCTATACCCCGCCAGCCCACTCCCAGCCCCCCTTAGCGAGTCTGCCTTCAACCCCTAAGCAGTCTTTTGAACGCTGGGCTAAGGCTGTACAGCAGCAGCAGCAGCGTCAAATCCGCTGCCCAACCTGCTGCTATCCCTGCCCCCCGGGCGAAATTCAGCGCTGGTCAGTCTGTGCGCTCTGCGCTGTCAAGCAGTGGAAATAGGGCTTTAGAACAGGACTGCGTGGTTTTAGCCCAGCTGATCCCTGGCCCGATTGCGCTCATTCTAGGGCGGTAGCCGCTGCTCCCAGCCCTTGTATCGGTTCCTAAACAAAAGCTGAAGAAAGTCTTAAAGCAAAATTGCTGAGTCAGCCGCTTGGGCGGCTTGTGCAGTCAGCCATTAGCCCTTTCCAATCAATTTAAACTAGCTTCAAAAATAATTCACAATAGCAAACAAAGCCTTTTTGGAAACTTGACATGAAAACAGCGAAATGTGGTGCTTCGAGCTGTGGCTACTGCCGTTTCTATACGCCAACCGGTCGTCGAGGGGGCCATTGTGAGCAGCTAAACGCGCCTGTGAAGGCGGCTTGGAAAGCCTGTTGCCTATCCATTTCGCCTTTTAGGAGCAGCGATCCCACCCCTATCGGAAAATCGATCTGGTCTACTGCAGGATTGGCGCATTCAGCGCTGAACGTGCTATCGGCACAGACAGAGCCAGTCGCTCAGCTACCCCTTTCGCCACCCCTTTCGCTAGAGTGTCTGTCCCAGTAGTATGGCGCTTAAGGCAAAGGAACTAACCTCTCAAAACAAGAAGCTTGCTATTCCTCGGTCAGCCTGCTTTTGATCCCCAAACTGTCAAGAACTTCTATCTAGGCCCGGCCCAACCCAGATTGGGCTGAGCCTATGTTTTAAGGCAGCCACGGATACTGCCGAAAATTGGGTGGGCGCTTTTCCAAGAACGCCTGTTTGCCCTCAGTTCCCTCTTCAGTCAGATAGTAGAGCAGGGTGGCGTTACCGGCGAGTTCTTGCAGGCCGGCCTGGCCGTCACAGTCGGCGTTAAAGGCTGACTTGAGACAGCGGATGGCGATCGGGCTTTTCTGTAAAATTTCCGTAGCCCACTGCACCCCCTCTGCCTCCAGCTGCGCTATGGGCACAACGGTATTGACCAAGCCCATCGTTAAGGCCTGCTGAGCATCATACTGACGGCAGAGGAACCAAATCTCGCGCGCCTTCTTCTGGCCGACGACGCGAGCCAGATAGCTGGATCCAAAGCCGCCGTCAAAGCTGCCGACCTTGGGTCCGGTCTGGCCAAAAATGGCATTGTCGGCGGCGATGGTCAGGTCACAGACCAGATGAAGCACCTGTCCGCCGCCGATTGCATAGCCGGCCACCAGCGCAATCACGACCTTTGGCATGGAGCGAATTAGCCGCTGCAAATCCAGGACGTTGAGCCGGGGCACACCGCTGTCGTCCATATAGCCCGCCGACCCACGGACGGTCTGATCTCCACCGGAGCAAAAGGCATATTTGCCGTCGGTATGCGGGCCAGCGCCGGTCAGCAAAACGACGCCGATGCGCCGATCCTCCCGAGCGTTGCTGAAGGCATCGTAGAGTTCAAACACGGTTTTGGGACGAAAGGCATTGCGCTTATGGGGTCGGTTGAGCACGATTTTGGCTATGCCGTCCGCTTTGAAGTAGAGAATGTCGTCATAGGACTTCACAGTTTGCCAGTCAGCTTGCATCGCTTGGGACCGTTCCTTGAGTTCAGTGGATCATTCGCTACGCTACCAAAAATTAAGAAGCAGACGCCTTTCTGACGAAAGTGGACCGACTGCTAGAGAATAGATAGGGTCTATGCAATCAATCCAAACAATCCAAACAATGGCTTACTACTGGTTCAAATCTTTTCACATTATTGGCGTGGTGGTTTGGTTCGCCGGACTGTTCTACCTGGTTCGGCTGTTTATCTACCACGTCGAGGCAGAGGCAGAGCCAGAACCGGCTCGCAGTATTCTCAAGCAGCAGTATGGGCTAATGGAAAAGCGCCTCTTGCGGATTATTACTACGCCGGGAATGCTGCTGACGCTAGCTATGGCCGTTGGCTTAGTGGTGCAGATGCCAGACGTGTTGAGGGCGGGCTGGATGCATGCCAAGCTTGGGCTGGTGGTGGTGCTGTTGGCTTATCACATGTATTGCGCTCGGCTGAGGAAGCAGCTCGAAAGGGGTGAATGCCGCTGGGGTAGCCGGCAGCTGCGGGCTTTGAATGAAGCGCCGACGCTGCTGCTGGTGACGATTGTGATGCTGGTCATTTTCAAGAATAATCTGCCAACGAATGCCACAACCTGGCTGATTGCTGGGCTGGTGCTGTCTTTCGTGATCTCTATTCAGCTCTATGCCCGCAAGCGGCGGCTCGCTCAGGAGCAGTCTGCTGAGACCCCAGCGATCGCAGATCAGCAGGCCCTGCAAAACTAAAGCTCAATTTGTCCCATCAGAGCTTTGAACCCCGATGAGCAGCTGCGATTCTGGACCGTTTTTGCGATCGCGCTATTTACCTTCAGTCTGAGCGCGGCCTGCTTGCCGCTATAGGGCCAGTCTTGCTCCAGCCCATTCATCGGAACGGGCAACGCCGTCGCCTCAGTTGATGCCCGGGCGACTGAGATGAGTATCGCCGTTCTGCGGCGCGGCGGGCAGCGGGGTGCCTGACGCGCTGACAAAGCAGTTGCAAAACCAATTTACATTAGTTAACATTCTGGCGTAGGGCTTTAAGTTCCTTAACAATCGACCCACTATCTAACGTACAGCGAGGTTTTACCATGGAAGAGCAGCAGGCTAAATTTGGCTTCACCCAGTTTGCCGAAAACTGGAACGGGCGACTGGCAATGATCGGGTTTGTCGCCGGATTGATTACCGAGTATGTCACCGGCAAAGGGATTTTATCCCAGCTGGGGCTCATGTAGTTAGTTCCGACGGCTGTGACCCCGGGGTCAAGTCAAATAAGCGTTCTCAGGGCAGGCCAGACCTGCCTTTTTTACTCTAAAGCGATTCGTCCTCTGGGGCTTCGGCCCGCCAGGTTGCGACCGGCTTTAGCACTGGCGGAATGGGGTCGTCTGGCGGAAACTCCAGCACGGTCTCTCGGTAGCCCAGATAGCCCGACTCGGCAAAGGCAGTCAGCATCCGCGTCAGGGCCAGCCAAACCCGCTCCTCAAATTCCCAGTCTTTGCCAAAGGGCGATCGGTCTGCAATTGAGCGCAGCGCCCAGAAGTAGCTATTTCTGACCATCGACCCCTGCTTTTTGTACGGCGGCACGTCGTCATAGGTGAGGAAAAGAACGGGGGAGTCGATTCTAGCTCGCATCGGCAGTCGCCATCGATACAGGACGTCAGGATTGAGATACTCTGAATAGAGTTGCCCGATAAACGGCCCCCTATGGTTGCTGCGGTTTCGCTACAGAATGTTCACAAAGTCTATAACAATTCCTGCGTCGTCAATGACCTGTCTCTAACGATTCAAACCGGAGAGATCTTTGGCCTGCTGGGACCGAATGGGGCTGGCAAATCAACTACGGTACGGATGCTGACAACTCTGACTCAGCAGACCCAGGGTGATATTGTGGTGGCCGGCTATGACGTCAGCCGTCAGCCCGCTCAGGTGCGGCGGCAGATTGGCGTTGTCCTTCAGCAGACGAGCGTCGATGGCGACCTCTCGGTTTGGGAAAATATGGAATTCCACGGACGGATGCACCATATTCCCAGTCCCCAGCGTCAGCAGGAAATCGACCGCTGGCTGGACTATGTCGAACTCAGCCAGCGTCGCGCTGAGAAGGCCAAGCAGCTTTCGGGTGGCCTCAAGCGTCGCCTGCAAATTGCTCGGGCGCTGCTGCATCAGCCTAAAATTCTTTTTCTTGATGAGCCAACGGTAGGGCTCGATCCCCAAACTCGGCGGCGGCTCTGGGAAATGATCCGCGAGCTAAATCAGCAGCAGAGGATGACGATGTTGCTGACGACCCATTATATGGAAGAGGTTGAATATCTCTGCGATCGCATTGGCATTCTCGACCAGGGTCAGCTGATCGAACTCGGTACCCTAGCGGAACTGCGGCACCGCCACGGTGAAGGAATTGTGATGAAACAAAAGGGGGATCGGTGGGAGTATCTGTTCTTTCCCACCCTCCAGGCGGCGAACCAGTACCTCGACGAGCAGCCCGATAAAACCGGGATGATGACCCGACCTTCGAATTTGGAGGACATCTTTGTCGAGCTTACCGGGAGGAATCTCTAACCGCCTACTCCGGGCTTTACGAGTTGACTGCTATGCCTCGTCTCGCCAACACGATCGAAGCGATTCTGTATTTGAAAGCGCAGCCGCTGACGATTGCGCAGATTGCCGACTATGCCCAGTGCGATCGCCAAACCGCCGAGGCCGGGCTAATCGAGCTGATGAATGACTATGCTCACCGGGATGGGGCGCTAGAGATTGCCGAGACCGAAGCGGGCTATTCGCTACAGCTGCGACAGCTGTATCAGCCTATGGTCGATCGGCTAGTACCGTTGGACATCGGGCTAGGGGCGCTACGGACGCTAGCCGCGATCGCGCTGCGGGGGCCAATTTCTCAAACTGACCTGGTTGACCTGCGCGGTTCGGGCGCCTACCAGCATGTCCCCGACTTGGTGCAGCAGGGGTTCGTCAAAAAACGGCGGCAGGCCGACGGGCGCTCTTACTGGCTCCAGGTAACTGAAAAGTTTTATCAGCACTTTAAAATCGATCAGCTTCCCCAGGTGGCGCTCCCAAAGCCTGGCCCTACCGAGCTCCCACCCATAGATCAGCCAGATACTGCCGATGCCTCAGCGATTGGACCCGCTTTACCAGAAGAGTAGGCCGATAGGACGCGATTGAGCCTAGCCTGAAGCGCTAAATCTACATCATGAAGCCCCCATTCCTTCTCGGAATCTTGACAAATCCAAGGCTAGGGCTTTGTTACTGTCTAAACAGGCCAGGGAACATTGAAACCAAAACGAAGTCTTCCTGAGATCGGCGCAAAGTATGGCAAATAGGATTGAGACTCATCCACCTTCGAGGCTGTTTTCGAGATGGCTTATCCCGGTTGGGCTGACTCAGGTTGGCGCTACTATTCTGCCTCTGTTTGCCGGGATTACCCTGATCTATCTAGCCTTTCTGAAGCCGGGAATCTGGGGAATCGACGGCAATGATATGCTCAGCGTGTCTAAGTCCTTGGTCCTCAGGGGAGACTTTACGGTGCCCCCAGGCACGGGCGGCATTTTGGGACCGGATGGGCAGTATTACTCGGCTCGATATCCGCTCTTGCCCATCGTTGCTGTGCCGTTTGTTGCCATTGGGCTGCTGCTGGGGAATGTGCTCAATCTGCCGACCCACTATACGGCAGCGGCCTGTGGCATCTTTCTGTCTGCGCTGCTGACGGCTGGCACTGCGGGTTTCGTTGTTTTGCTGACGCTGCGCCTGGGGGGGACTCGGGCAGGGGCTTATCTAGCCGCAGTTGGGTTTGCCTTCGGGACGACCGCGCTAGTCTATGCTCGCGAGTTTTTTGCCGAGCCGCTGCTGTCGCTGCTCACCACTGTGGCCCTCTACATGGCCCTATGCAGCAAACCAAGCCGTATCCCCTTAGGGACCAGCCTGCTCTCGGCTTTGGTCGTCACCGCTAAGCCGTCTGGAATTGTGGTTGGGCCAGCCCTGTCTCTTTACTTCCTGGTTAAGCGCGAAGCTTGGCCAAAGGTGATTGCTCCGTCTCTTGGCACCTGCCTAGGTGCAATGCTTTACATGTCCTATAATGCGATGCGATTTGGCAGCTTTTTTAGCTCTGGCCAAAACACCTCGCGGTTTGGGGCCGAGGGTTTCTTGGGGCGGTTTGTCGGATTACTGGTGAGTCCCGGCGCGGGGGGCGGATTGTTTTGGTACTGTCCGCCGACGCTTCTCGCGATTGTCGGGCTGTGGATGCTGTGGCGACGGCAAAAAACTGAGGGAGTTGCGATCGCGGGTCTGTTTGCAGGTTTCCTCATTCTTCATAGTTTTTGGGAATTCGGCGGCTGGAACTGGGGGCCTCGCTTCCTGGTTCCCGTCCTACCCAGCCTGATGGCTTTAGCCGGGCTGACGGGACGACGCTGGCGAGGCTTTTTAATCGGACTGATTATTCTTGGTTTTTTAGTCAACGCGCCAACCCTGGTTGCGTTTTACCAGAGATACTATGCAGAAGCCGCCGATGCTGGCCAGATTCGACAGGCCCTCGCCCTATGGGGTGATCCGAGCAATGCACCTATTTTCAATGTCTGGGGGGCAACGCTGCGACAGCTCCAGGACGCTTTTTCAACCCCAGTTCAGGATGTCTTTGCCCAGGTCGGCGCGCCACCCCCTCCAGGCCAGTTTTTAACGGCCGAGCTGCTCCGGATCGTAGCAGTGTGGTGGTGGTTCCTGCCGATAGCGGGTATTCCGCTCTGGGTGGGTGTGATACTGGCTAGTTTATTGACCTTTATCGGCCTATTTTTACTCAGAGAGGGCTGGAAAGCCAGCGTACTCACGACTACCCCAACACAGCTGAATGCGTCTGACTCGATTCATTCTATTTCACGAGATGTCTGACTCTGTAGCAGGCGCGAATTTAACCTCACTGCTGATGCAGGTTTGGCAGGCTGTGATGAATTGAGGTAAGGTGAGGTTGGATAATCCGAATTTTTTATGGCTTTCAATCCTGAAAATGCAGACTTTATGAGCTTGAATGCAGAGACTGTCCAAGCCAATCAGCTCTTAAAGTACTTACAGCATCAGCCCCCCGAGGTGCTCACGCGAGTTGCCCAGGCTGCGAGCGGAGAAATCAAACAAATTATCTCGCAAAATGTTCAAGGCCTGGTTGGGGTCTTGCCCGCTGAAGGCTTCAACGTACAGGTGACGACGGACCGAGAAAATCTGGCAGGGCTGCTAGCTTCGGCCATGATGACAGGATACTTTTTGCGTCAGATGGAGCAGCGGATGGAGTTAGAAGTGAACCTATCTGGGACTGATTCACTCGACCTGGACGACGGTGAAGCCAATGGCTAGCAGCATAGATTCCATTCGCTTTAGGGCAGCCCACCCAAATCCGATTTTGCCTTGCCTGCCTATCTCCTTGCCTGCCTATCTCTAAGGCAGTTCTGCTGGCAGGGCGGTCGGCTTAATCTTAAAGACCTGGTTCTGGCCGCTGCGGCTAATTTCAACCGTCAGAGATTTTTCAAGCCCCCCACGCTCAACCTGAGCCTGAACATCGGCTGCATCGGCGACTGGCATTTCATTGACTTTAACGATAATATCGCCGCGCTTTAGCCCTGCAGCCTGAGCCGGCGTGTTTTCCATCACCCGGACAATGACAACGCCCTCTTCTGCCTCAATGGCAATCCCAATTTCTTCGTCCTGGTTAATCCGTTCGCGCATTTCAGGCGTCAGATTGACCATTTGGATGCCCAGGTAGGGATGCTGCACCTCGCCGGTCTCAAAGAGCTGATCTGAAATCCGCTTAGCGGTTTCAATCGGAATCGCAAATCCCAGTCCCTGGGCATTTGCCCGAATAGCCGTATTCATGCCGATCACATCGCCTTCAGCATTTAACAGCGGTCCGCCAGAGTTACCTGGATTAATCGCGGCGTCAGTTTGAATGAACTGTACCCGCTTGTCTGAAATGCCCACCTGAGAACTGGTTCGACCCAGAGCGCTAATGATGCCAGCAGTGACGGTGTTATCAAGCCCAAGCGGATTGCCAATCGCGATTGCCCACTGCCCTGGTGCCAGGTCATCCGTGCGGCCGAGGGGGGCAACCGGCAGATCACCTGCTGCGATTTTGACCACAGCGACATCGGTAATCGGGTCGGCCCCAATCACCTCGCCTTCAAAGCTGCGACCATCCTTAAGCGTCACCATCACCACGTCTGCACCTTCGACCACGTGAGCATTGGTAATCAAACGACCATCGGCGCTGAGAATAAAGCCGGAACCCGTCCCCTGCTCGACCCGGTCGGGCAGGTCGGGCTGCTCCGGCACCTCGTCGCCAAAAAAACGTTTGAACAGCGGATGCTCAAAGGCCTCGGGCATTCCTTTTACCGACCGTGAAGCGTCTATTCTGACCACGGCTGCCCCAACTCGATCGACCGCAGTGGCAATAAAGTTGGGGTCTAGCTGGAACGAATTGCCGTAGTCAGGTGAAAGCTGGGCTTGCTCGGTGGGCGACTGGAGCGAGGTTGGCACGACTGCCAGCTCTGGAGCGGTAGGGGTCTCTTTGGCCGCAGTCTTGAAATAGGTATGGCCACCCCACCCAGCTCCCATGCCTAACAGCAAAAGGGTGCCGTAAAGTCCTATCTGTTTAGGAGAAACCCCCATGTCAATCTTCGTCCTTGTGCTGGCAGGCAAGCGTATAAGCTGTTCAGGGGCGTTGAAGGCCTATTTAGGCAGTCCCGGAACAGGAAGGAGACAAGTGTCTCTTAGTTATCTCAGAGTTATCTCAGATTCTACTGCAATCGCCCGGTTGTCCTCAATGAAGATTACCCAAGCAAGCTAAACGATTGGCTAGAATTTAGAGATGCAAAGATTACATTATATCTAAATCAATGGTTAATCACTGCTTTCTGCGGGTGCAGGGGTGGCAGGTGATATGGCTGCTCTTGGCCCTGGCGGCAGCAGCGTTCGAGATACCTCAGGCATTGGCCCAGCCAGAGCAGGCGGGCGAGCCAGAGCAGCTCTGTTCGAATCCTGTGCTCTCAGCGCTAGTTCGGCACCAGGTTACCGCCAGCGATACCCTCGACAGTATTGCCTCCCAATACAGCTTACTGCCAACGACGGTTTTGGGGATGAACCCCCGTCTCAGCCCCGGCGGACCGCTGCCGGTGGGCTCAGAACTGCTGCTTCCACCGTTTAACGGCATTCAGGTCACCGTAGCGCCGGGGCAAACTTGGTCAGCGGTAGCTGAGGCCTATGGGACCCGGGCCGACATTTTGTTCGAGGTCAATGGCTGTCAGGCCGAGGTGCCCCAGCAGGTTTTTATTCCAGGGCGCAACTGGCTGCCGGGGCAAGCTCCCGAGTCAGCCGAATCGGTCGAGATCGCAGCCGATGATCAGATTCTACCGGGCTATCCGCTACCTGATGAGGCGACTATCCTCACCAGCTATGGCTGGCAGCCCCACCCCAGCCGTGACGAAATGGTTTTCAACAACGGCATCGCGTTTGCGGCATTGCCGGGCACAGAGGTGCGAGCCGTCGGCGATGGCGTCGTTGCCTTTGCCAGCAGGCAGGATGAGGCCGGACTGGTCGTGATTAACCATGCCCAAGGGCTGCAAACCCGGTATGCAAACCTGGACGATATTTCGCTGACCGTTGGGCAGCCTGTTACATCGGGAAACGCGGTGGGTAAAGTAGGCGGAAGCGATCGCGCTGGTCCGTCTTTTCTATACTTTGAGGTCCGGACGAATTCTGCCCAGGGCTGGGTCGCTCGCAATCCTGGACAGTACCTGCCCGCTCTGGAACTGCGCTAGAACCGCTGCAGAGGGATGAAAAGTCTGTAGAGATTCTGTGGAGATCTCCCGGTGGGGTCTGGCGCTCTTAGCGATATACGCCTACAATTCCGTTAAATCGTGGATGTGGAGCTTATTTATTTAAGGATATCTCTACCATGACTCAGCTAGACAAGCCCGGGACTGAGCAGCCCGCTTTGCCGACGGCGGCCGATCGCCTTTGGGGCTCCCGATTTTGGTTTCAGCTTTTGCTGGTGCGACCCTGGCTCTTAGTTGTGGGTTTCTGGCTGGTCTCGATTTTGGTAGGCGTTTTTGCGCTGGAGGGAATTGTCAAGCCCAAGCCACTGCTCACTACTGGCATAGAGTCGGGAAGAATAGCGTCGGGACGAACGGTGGACGGAGCTGGGCCGACCGCTTCGCCCTTTACCGCTTCGGGCCAACCTACGGCCGAAGCGCCTGTCGCTGGCTCAGATTCATCGCGGCAGGCAGGCGTTCCCGTCTGGTCTTTGAGCGCTATGGTAGGGGCCTGTGCCGTGGGCTGCGTGATGCTATCGCAATGGCGGCGGCTGGCGAGAACTGCGCCGCGGACCCGGAGATCGCGCTCAGCTCGCATTTTGGTGCGGTCGACAAGTCCATCGTCAGCCGCCGTTCCCGCACCCTCCTTGCCCCTCGCTCAGTCGCGGGTTATTCAGCTATCGCACCAGTCAGACTCGATAGCGCGCTCAAAGCCGGGAAAATCGCCGGGTCAAAGAGCGCGGCGGCGGGCAGAAAGACGCCGGCGGGGGGCGCTATCAATCCGAGCTCGGGGCACTGCTCAGCCGCCGCCGCGTCGAACCCAGGCAAACGCTTCCAAAAACTTAGGGCCGCAGCCGGTGATTAGCGTCGTTCCCGCGAGTGAATCTCATCAGCTGGACTGGCCGGAGGGGAGTCTAGCCCATCAGCTCGATGTCCGGGTAAAGCGATCGCTCTCTTCTTTTCTCTAAGCTCGACTGCTTGCTGTCCCCACCGCTGGTTTACCATCCCGACTATGTGATGCCGCTACCGGCGGGCCACCGCTTTCCGATGGCCAAGTTTGGCCTACTGCGGGACTGGCTGCTGCGCTCAGGACTGGCGACTGAGGCTCAATTTTACCGGCCGGGCGCCCCGCCCCGGACCTGGCTAGAGCTGGTGCATACGCCTGGCTATGTGGAGGCCTACTGTAGTGGCACCCTAGATGCGCGATCGCAGCGGCGGATTGGCCTGCCCTGGAGTCCTGGCCTGGTCAGACGCACCTGCACTGCCGTTGGTGGCACCCTGCTCACCGCCAAGCTGGCCCTACAGCACGGGCTGGCCTGCAATACCGCCGGCGGCACGCACCACGCCTTTCCCGACTACGGGGCCGGGTTCTGCATTTTTAATGACTTGGCGATCGCGGCCCGCGTCTTGCAGCAGCAGGAACTGGTCAAAACGGTGCTGATTGTCGATCTGGACGTCCATCAGGGGGACGGCACGGCCTGGATCTTTCGCGCCGACCCAACGGTATTTACCTTTTCGATGCACTGCACAGAGAATTTCCCCAGTCGCAAGCAGGCGAGTGACCTTGACCTGCCGCTGCCTGCTGGCACCGAGGACGACGTTTATCTTAAAATTTTAAATCAGCATCTGCCAGACCTGCTCAGTCAGGTTCGTCCCGACCTAGTGCTCTACGATGCTGGGGTAGACCCCCACCGGCAGGACCGACTGGGTAAGCTGGCGCTGACGGATGAGGGACTGTTTAATCGCGATCGCGATGTCCTCAGCACCTGTTTAGCGGCGGGTGTCCCAGCGGCCTGTGTTATCGGTGGCGGCTACGGCAGCGATCTGAATTCGCTGATTGTCCGTCACAGCCTGCTCCATCGGGCGGCGGCTCAGGTCTATCAGCAGTACAGACTCTAACAGCCCTATTTATGTCAACTCTGGTCACAACCTTTTATAAATTTACGCCGCTTGACGACTATCGCCAGCTCCAGGCTCCGCTGCAGGCGCTGTGCGAGGCCGAGGCACTGAAGGGAACCATTTTGCTCGCCCCAGAAGGCATCAATGCCACCCTGGCGGGCCACCGAGCTGCGATAGACCAGGTTCTGAAGACGCTACGTCTTGATCCGCGACTGGCCGATCTCGAAACCCGGGAATCCTTTGCCAGCGAACCGCCCTTTGGGCAAATGAAGGTAAAGCTGCGACGAGAGATTGTCAGCTTTGGGCAGCCGACAGTTGACCCCAGCCAGCGGACTGGAACTGCAGTTCCGCCCCAACAGTGGAATCAGCTGATTTCTGATCCAGCGGTGACGGTGATTGATACGCGCAATGATTTTGAGGTAGCAGTCGGCAGCTTTAAGGGCGCGCAGAACCCAAAAACCGCTTCCTTTCAGGACTTTGTAGAGTATGCTCGGCAGCTTGACCCGGTTCAGCACAAACAGATCGCGATGTTTTGTACCGGCGGCATCCGCTGTGAAAAGGCCTCTGCCTATCTGCTCAGCCAGGGATTTGACACGGTCTACCAGCTTCAGGGCGGCATTCTCAATTATTTAGCTGAAGTGCCCGAGTCAGATAGTCTTTGGCAAGGAGAATGCTTTGTCTTTGACCAGCGCGTAGCGGTTGGGCATCGGCTTGAGCCTGGCTCCTATCAGCTGTGTCGGGACTGCGGTCAGCCGGTTCCCATATCTGCTCCGATTTGTCCTCACTGTGCTGCTGCGGTTGAGCAAAGTCGCGATCGCAGCTCTAATGCTCCCTAATGCTCCAAAACGGCCTCTGTCTGATGCTGCTTGGCCAGGTCGGCCAGGGTCATGTCCTCATACTTCTCGAAGGGCTGGTGAATCCAGGGATTGTCGGCCAGGTAGTCCACATAGTAGTCCGGCTCGATGATAGAGCATTCCTTACGCCAGAGGGCCGCCGTGCGGATTTCGTCGATGTAGAAGCCATATTTGTGCTCTAGCCAAGAGATGCTGCGCTTGAGGCTCTGGCCCGAATCGACCAGGTCATCGACCAGCAGGACACGGTTGCCCAGGTTGGCTGTAGTCATGCTGAGGTCGTGGGAAAAGGTGATGGAGCCACGCAGCCGATTGCCCGCGCCGCCGTAGGACGAGGTGGAGAGGATGGCCAGCGGTTGGTCAGACAGCCGACAGAGAATATCGCCAATCCGCAGGCCGCCTTTTGCCAAGCAAACAATCTGGTTAAACTCCCAGCCAGAATCATAGATTTTCAGCGCCAGCTGCTCAATTTTGTGATGGTAGTCCGTCCAGGAAACATGGAGATCTGACATAGCCGTTTTTACCAGAGCGCTAAGGACAGCCCGAATGGGGCAATAATGGGTTCACTTCCCGTTAGTTATACCTATTATTTATACCGCCTCTGTCCATGGCAAACTCTGAATTCGACTCGACTGGCGCAGCTACGCGGTCTCCCCGGCTTACCCTGCCGGTCAAGCTGGCCTACGGGGCTGGCGATGCTGGATCTGGGCTCACGGCTAACCTGCTGGCCTTTTCATTTCTATACTTTCTAATTAGCGTGGCTGGGCTGACGCCTTCGGCGGCGTCCCTAGTACTGCTGATTGGCAAAATCTGGGACGCGGTGAACGATCCGATTGTGGGATTTTTGAGCGATCGCACCCAGACCCGCTGGGGTCGTCGCTATCCCTGGATGTTTCTCTCCGGCATTCCCTTCGGTATTGCCTTTTACCTCACCTGGATTGTGCCAGGCTTTGAGAGCTCGACCGCCAAGTTTTGGTACTACGTGATCATTTCGATTGTCTTTCAAATTTTCTACACTACAACGAACCTGCCCTACACGACAATGACCGCCGAAATGACCCAGGACTATGACGAACGCACCGAGCTGACCTCTTTTCGGCTGGCGTTTTCGCTGGCGGGTGCGGTTTCTATCCTAGCTCTGGGCTTAGTTGTCAGCCAGTGGATCCCCGACCCGGCCCGGAGATTTGCCGTGCTGGGTGCCCTTGGCGGAGTGATTTCGATTGTCTGCATTTACTGGTGCATTTTTGGCACCTTCAAATATACCCAGCAGCATGCCCAGGCTCAAAAGCTCACGGGTGATACATTGGCGACGCCAGATATGCCTTTTCCCAGGCAGCTGCAAATCGTCTTCAGCAACCGCCCCTTTCTCTTTGTCATTGGCATTTACCTGTTCTCCTGGCTGGCCCTGCAGATGACGGCGGCGGTTCTGCCCTTTTACGTTCAGTTTTGGATGGGCGAATCCAACTGGTTTTTAGCGGCGCTGCTGGTTCAGGGTGTCGCCATTCCGATGATGTTTGTCTGCAGCTGGCTGAGCCAGCGGATGGGTAAAAAGGGGCTGTATTTTCTCGGCTCTGGCGTTTGGATTTTGGTGCAGATTGCCCTGTTTAGCCTCCAGCCGGGACAGACGACCTGGATGTATGTGCTCTGCGCGATCGCGGGCTTTGGCGTAGCGGCAGCGGCCTACGTGGTGCCCTGGTCTATCCTGCCGGATGTGATTGAGCTAGACGAGCTGAACACCGGCAAACGCCGGGAAGGCGTCTTCTATGCGTTTATGACGCTGCTGCAAAAGCTGGGTCTGGCCGTCGGCATCTATCTGGTTGGGGTGGGATTAGAAGCCTCAGGTTTTATTGAAGAGTCTGCCGGGCAGGCTGCCGCAGAGACCGTTCAACAGCCTGAATCGGCTCTGCTAGCGATCCGCTTTTTTATGGGACCGGTGCCTTTAGTTGCGCTGCTCTGTGGTCTGGTGCTGGCCTATTTTTACCCGATTACCCGGGCTGTCTATGCAGAAATTGCCTTAAAGCTGTCCGAGCGGCGTCAGTCCGCTGACCCGGGCGGCTAATTTAGACCGGCTTTATCTCGTTTGGCCGACGGCCCCTCGACTGTCTAAGCTAAGCCGGTGGGTAGTGACCTTGAAGGACTGCTGGCTCCAGGCTTCTAGCATCGCCGTTTGAACTTGGTCAGCCAACTCTGCCGCCGTGAGGGCAAGCAGCGTTGGCCCCGCGCCGCTAATCACCAAGCCCCAGGCTCCCGCTTTCAGAGCGGCGGTGTGGACGGCGTCATAGTCGGGAATCAGCGATTTTCGGTACGGCTGGTGGATGCGATCGCGCAGCCCCCTTTGCAGCCATTCCCCATTCCCCGTCGCTAAACCGCGCAGCAGCAGCCCCAAATGCGCCATGTTGTAAATCGCCTCGGCCCGGCTATAGGTCCGGGGCAGCACCCGCCGCGCCGCCGCGGTGGATAATTCAAAATGAGGAATCGCCACAATCGGCACAATCGACTCGTGCCAGGGCAGCTCGCAGGTCTGCCAGGGCAGTCCGGCATCGGCAACCGCCAGTCGGCAGCCGCCTAGCAGGGCCGGGACGACATTATCGGGATGGCCTTCCAGCTCAGTGGCCAAGGTGCCTAACGCCTGGAGGTCGAGTGGCGAACCGGCGAGCAGATTTGCCCCGACTAAGCCGCCTACAATCGCGGTTGACGAACTGCCCAGCCCCCGCGCCAGCGGTACGCCCAGCTCAATCTTCAAATGGATTGCCGGAGCGGATTGACCAATTTTTTCAAACAGGGCTAGAAAGGCTCGATAGGCTAGGTTTTTCGTCCCGGTAGCGACCCGATTTGCCTCCAGGCCGGTGACTGAAATCTTGAAGCCTGAAGCCTCAATCGGCGCAAACTCGAACCGGTTGTAGAGCGTCAGCGCCGCGCCCAGACAGTCAAACCCGGGACCGATATTGGCAGTTGTGGCAGGCACCGTAACCGTAGCGGATGGAGACACGAGAAAACCCCTGGTTGAAGCAAGCTAAATGATTCTTGCCATTGTAAAGGCGTCTACGAAGCGACCTTCCCGAAAGGCATACTTTTTAAGCGTTCCTTCGATTAAAAAGCCAAACTTCTGATACAGATGTATTGCCGGTGCGTTATCGACATATACTGTCAGCTCTAGCCGCTTGAGATTCAGCCAGCCGTCCGCGATTTCAACAACCTCCTTCAGGAGCTCAGACCCAATTCCCTGACCGTGAAAATCGTCTCGGACGGCCATGCCGATACAGCCTACATGCTGACGACCGCGGGTTTGTTGATGAAGGCTGATAGTTCCGACTAGCTGCTCGGACTCGGGTTCTATAGCCGCGAGCTGATAGATATTCTCAGGCTGGTTTTCTAGCCGCCGCCGGATGACCGCTGGCGACTGGTAGGGCATCTGTAACGTACCTCGACGGACTTTGGGAAATTGCTGCAGCGCCGCTAGCCCTTCCCAATCATTCACTTCAATAGCTCTGATAGTCACCGTTACCATGCCCGATCGCTCCTAACCAGCAGCGACCAGCTGAGATCGCCTGCTAAGCGTTGCGCTAAGCCGAATTAAAAGTCGCCTTGAGTGCTAATCGCTTGCTCCAGACGAGAGATGACTTCGGGGACCGCGATCGCGCCCAGTTCTCCAGACTGCCGTGTCCGCATGCTCAGCGTATTCGCTTCAGCTTCCTTTGCGCCAATCACCGCCATCACGGGAATCTTGGCTTTCTCAGCATTGCGAATCATCTTCTTCAGCCGCTCGCCGCTGGTATCGATGACCACCCGCACCTGCTTTTGCAGCAGCAGCTCGGCGACCTGCTGGGCAAAGCCCACCTGTTCCTCGGTAATGGGCAGCAGCCGCACCTGCTCCGGCGCGAGCCAGAGGGGAAAGTCCCCGGCATACTGCTCAATCAGGATACCAATCAGCCGCTCCAGCGAGCCAAAGGGGGCGCGATGAATCATCACCGGTCGCTGGCGGCTGCCGTCTTCGGCCACATATTCCAAGTCAAAGCGCTCTGGCAGGGTGTAGTCTACCTGCACCGTCCCCAGCTGCCATTCGCGATCGAGGGCATCCCGGACGATAAAGTCCAGCTTGGGGCCATAAAAGGCCGCCTCACCGATGCCCTCAAAGTGTTCCATGCCGAGCGTCTCCACCGCCCGGCGGATGGCGTTCTGAGACTTCTGCCAGGCGTCATCGGAGCCGATGTATTTATCGGACTCGGGGTCACGGAAGCTCAGCCTCGCCCGGAAGGACTGGTCGAGCTGGAGGGCTCGCAGCGTGGACTGAATCAGGTCAACCACCTTGATGAATTCGTCATCCAGCTGCTCTGGAGTAATAAACAGGTGGGCATCGTCCTGGGTAAAGCCACGCACTCGGGTGAGGCCGCCCAGCTCGCCAGACTGCTCATAGCGATAAACGGTGCCAAATTCGGCTAGGCGATAGGGCAGCTCTCGGTAGGAGCGCAGCTGACTCTTATAAATCTGTACGTGAAAGGGGCAGTTCATCGCTTTCAGGACAAACCCTTCGGCTTCCGACTCGCCCATCATTGGGAAGAGGTCATCCTGATACTTTTGCCAGTGACCCGATAGCTTAAACAGCTCTACCCGGCCAATGTGCGGCGTCACCACCGGCAGATAGCCGCGCTTAATCTGCTCCTGCTGGAGAAAGGTTTCCAGAGTCGAGCGGAGGATTGTACCCTTAGGCGTCCACAGCGGTAACCCCGGCCCCACCGCATCCGAAAAGACAAACAGTCCCAGCTCTTTGCCCAGCTTGCGATGGTCGCGTCGTTTGGCCTCTTCCCGCCGTCGCTGATACTCCGCCAGCTGCTCTGGCGTCTCCCAGGCGGTGCCGTAGATCCGCTGGAGCTGAGCCCGGTTTTCATCTCCACGCCAGTAGGCCCCGGCTACGCTTTCCAGCTCAAACGCCTTGGGATTGAGTTCCTTCGTCGTGCCCATGTGCGGCCCGGCGCAGAGGTCCCACCAGTCTTCCCCCAGGTGATAAATCGTAATTGGGTCTTCCAGATCTTCTAGAATTTCTAACTTGTAGGGTTCGCCCAGGGCCTCAATTCGCTGCTTAGCCTCTTCCCGGCTGACCTCCTCTCTCACCACCGGCAGACCCTTATTGATGATCTTGATCATCTGCTTCTTAATTGCCTTCAGGTCTTTCTCAGTAAACGATTCGGGATGATCGAAGTCGTAGTAAAAGCCGTTCTCAATCCATGGCCCGATTGTCACCTGGGCCTTGGGGAAGAGTTCCTGCACGGCCATGGCCATGACGTGCGAAAAGGTATGACGAATCCGCTTGAGCGCATCCGACTCACTCGTCCGGGGCAGATGCACCCGTTCCGGCACATCTGGGGCCGGTGCATTCGGGTTGGGTGGGGCTGGAGCCGATGGAGAAGCAGCCATAGAAAGTTGGTAATTCTGTCCGGTGGGCGGTAAACAATACGCTGTCAGAGCCAGCTTAGATGTTCTAAAGCCCTATCTTAGCGCCCTAGCCGAGCGCTAACCTGCCAATTTGTGAGTCGGTAAACCGAATCTGCGGCAGCTCTGCCCAAAGGCAGAAACTCGGCTAAAACGGCTGCTCAGGTGCCAGTCCAAAGATCTGGCCGGTTTTGCTGTGCTATGCTTAATCACTGTAGCCTGCTTAAGCGGTGGTTAAAAAGCTTCAAAGTTTGATACCGCTAAGCTTTGAAAGATTTGCCAGGCGACTAACTAGACGATTCAATCCAGTATTTATCAAAACTGAATTCATGACTAAAGCAACGATGACCCAGTCGGCAGCACATCCGATGGCCAAATTTCAGCGCCAGGTGCAGTCACTCATAGATACCAAAGCTGTGAAACCCACGGATAGCCTTTGGAAAATAGCGTTTCTCTTCGGCGATCGCTGGTCTCACTGGAAGCACGAGCTGGCCGAGTTCGACTTCACCATGCAAGACCCGATTGCCGATCTGCTAGCGGTTGAAACCTGGGAAGAAGAATAGGTTCACAGGCTAGCACCCAGATTGCTGTAGGCCTACTGAAGCGGCGGCAGCTGATCTAAGTCCGGCTTTAGCTTCAGCCGAATGCCAATAGCGGTGATGTTGTCATGACCGCTGCTTTCATTGGCCAGGGCGATTAGCTCAGAAATTCCGGCTTCCAAGTCTTTGGGGCTCCGCAGCAGCGGGTCTAGATGGCTGCGGGTATGATTTTCCAGCAGTTCATGATCGCTCAAACCGTCTGAGCACAGCAGCAGCAGCATGTCTTCGGTGAAGCTGAGGAACTTGACCGTCGGAATAATTCTCTTCTGATCTCTAGGGCCAAGCGCCTGAGTCAGCTGATAGGCATCGGGCCGACCGTAGGCAATCTCAGGCTCTACCCCCTTTTCAATTTCGCGCTGACCCACCTCGTGGTCTACCGTCAGCTGCTGTAGGCCCAGGCGGCGAGAGTAGCTGTATAGTCGGCTATCGCCGACGTGGGCAACCACGGCCTGGCTGCCCTGGAGCAGCAGCAGGACTAGCGTTGTGCCCATGCGATCGCTGCCGGTACGTTCCTCGGCCTGGTTAATATCAAAGATGGCCTGGTTGGCTTGGCTAATAGCCTCGCATAGGCAGTCCTGATCGGGTAGGCCGGCTTGTCCCCGCTCGGTCTGCCAATACGCTGTGAAATAATCTCGCAGGGTATCTACTGCCAGCTGGCTCGCGACCTCACCCCCGGCATGGCCGCCCATGCCGTCGCAGAGTACATAGAGACAGCGGGCCTGAAGCCGCTGCCCCTGAAGGTTACTCTGCTTCTTGACCTCGGTTTGAATGAAGAAAGTATCCTCATTGTGCTCGCGCTGCCGACCGACGTGGGTTTGCCCCGTATCTTCAAGATGGGTCAGCTTCATCGGCAGCACCATCGTCGATAGGTCAGGTTCGGCCCGATTCCCGTCATCTTCGCGAACAAATTCGCTGAATTCTCCTAGCTCAAAGGGATCGTCTTCAGTTTCTAATGCCATCAACATTGGAGTGGTGAGGAGGGTCTCGGTGAGCTCAGTCGATGACTCCAGCTGTTCTGCAAGGCTGACTAGCTCCTGTCTGATCGGTTCGGGGCTTGCGAGCTGGCCAGCTCCGATTTTATCTGCCAAGAGTGCCAGGGCTGCCGGTTGATCTCCCTCCCCGTTTAGCAGCGACCGCCATAGCTGTCCGAGAGCTGACAGCGGCAGCACCCCATCCGGGGCCTGCACCATGAGCTGTTGCAGACAGCAGAGCTGGTCTTCATCCACCCGCAGGTTGTCAAGGGCGGTCAGGCTGGCCTGAGCGTTCCACTCGGCTAGGGCTGGCCAGAGCTCGACCATGGTGTAGCACCAGTGAATTTTGAGTGCTGTCGGCGCTGCGGGCCAGGCGGCTTCCAGCCGCGGCAGATGGCTACGGTCTTCTACTAGCAAAACCGTGTAGTCGGCCTGCTGCCAGGCGTCATGTAGGGTCGGTACGGCTGGCCGATCGGCAAGAAACAGGTAGGGATGGGCCGCTGCCGGAATCTCAGCTGGTGCAGCCGCGGCAAAGGCAGCGGCGTCTGACCGCGAATCGGGTGCAATTGATAGGGTCGGTTGCTCCGGTTGGCTATCGATCGCGATCGCGCTTGCCGCCGTTGGGTGAAAGACTAAAGGCGTAGCAAGCTGATAGCGCTCTACTGAGTCCAGGCAATCCCCCGGGCACAGGTCTGGCAGCTTGGCGTCAGCAGCGTGGGGAATGAGCCAGGCCTGCCATTGCTGTAAGGGTTCGCCGCACCGCTGGCAAAACTTGTTACCGCTGGGATTCTCAAACTGACAGTGCTCGCAGACAGGCATGGCTTAAGAAAATAGAGTCTAATGCAGGGATTGTTCCCGTTTTAAGGCAGCAACTTAGCTTATTCAGCCGAATTTTGGCGTCGGGATGACATCAAAATTTTGTCTGTGAGTGGAATGAGCCTAGAGCTACACTTATCAAAACTTATTAAAACTTGAAGTCTAGAGAAAAAACGTGCATCTTGCTATGCCAATCGGTATCCTGAAGGGTAACTCAGTCTCTTTAATATCAGAAGCGTCATGGCAAAAGATCTCGCTAAAAAGTACCGGATGGTCTGTACTCTCACGTTTGGAGATGTTTACGGTCAGATTATTGTCTGGCTGATTGTGCTTTTCATCAGTCTAGCAACGGCCCTGGCACTGATGGGCGCGAGTCGCCCCATCTATGCCCTGGCAACGGTTGGCCTAATCTTGGTGCTCTCACTGCCGTTTTTGCTCTTTGCCTTTGTCACGACGCTGATTAACCACATCGAATTTAATGCCGTTGATGTCGAGGCTGAAGCTAGGGCGAAGCGGCCCAATATGTCGGGACAAACCTCGGTAGCGGTTTCCAGCCAGGGTGCCGCTTAGGCTGGCGGGTCCCTCTGTAGGATTGGTATACGGCAGGGGTATAGCAAGACCAAACTGCTGAAAAATTAGGGCAAGCGAAGAGGCGATGACATGATGTCATCGCCTCTTCGCTTTTGGGCAGTCTCTGTGCAGTTTTTGGAAGGCCGAAAACCGGCTGCTACTCTGCCGGGACCGATTCTGCTTCCGACTCGGCGGCTGGGGTCACCGGCGCTTCAGCGTCAAGCGGGGCTGACTCGATAGTAGTCGCATCAGCATCTGCCGCATTCCCTGACATCAGCTGCTCAATGCTGTCTTTAAACTCGGCCGGGGCCATCGTCAGGGCATTGTCAAATAGCGGCTGCGCTTCCTCCATCCGGCCCAGCCGCTGGAGCACCAGCGCCTTGGCTAGCGTGGGTCGAAAATCGGGCTGGACCTCGCCTTGGGCTGCCGCAGCGGCGATTGCTTCGTCATAGATCGCGATCGCGTCCTGAAACCGCTCCTGCTCGACATAGACCTGGCCCAGCAGCAGCTTCACCGACGTCGTATCGATGCTGCCCGGCTGGATTTGGTTAGCCTGCTCCGCCGTCGTCAGCGTATCTTGCAGCAGCCCGACCGCCGCCTGCGGGCGCTGCTGGTTAATCAGCAGCGCTACCATGCCTTCCAGCGCGTTCATATTGCCGGGGTTGGTGGTGAGCACGCTGCGATAAACCTGGGCCGCGCCCTCTAAATCGCCTAGCTGCTGCTTAGTTTGAGCCAGTAAAACCGCATAGTCGGGCTGGGCTGGGTTGAGCTCGGCTAGCTTTTGCAGCGGCTCTACGACGCCCGGCAGATCTTCTAGCGCCAGCCGCGCTTCGACCAAACCTAGAAGCGCGGCCTGGTTGTTGGGCTCCCGTTCCAGCACCAGCGCGTAGCCGTTAGCCCGGCCTTCGAGCTCGGCTCGCTGCTCCTCCGGCGTCGCGGTCTGGGCCGTACTGGCGGGGCCGCCGCTGGCCCGGTTGCGCGGACCGCTGAAGACAAACGCCAGCGACCCTCCCACAAATGCGACGATTGCCAATATTAAAATGCCGCGGACTATCCAGCTATCCCGTTTCAAAATCATGGCTCCTGTGGAATTACCTTTAAAATTTTCCTTGCCCATCTTAGTGAATTCTGACCTAAAACTGACTCAAGTACGGATCCTGCATTATCTGCTCGCTGAGCGAATGGGAAAGCGAAAAATCTGATTCAGAAGAGAGGCAAGATTTGAGCTATTTAGATTCTCAGGTATGTTAGATGTCGAATGTTTCATTGGGCGGTCGCTGGTGAACTCTAGGAAGAGCCGTTTACCCAGCAGCCTAACCGCAGGGCGAACCGGCGATAGTTTGCCGGAAACCCCACCGGGTTGGGAACGGATGCTAATCTGGTTCTAAATAATTAGCCTTTTTCGATATATCCCGCTGTCCCCGGTTCCCTTTTGCTTTCAGTATAGGCAGATTTGCCCCTTGAGGAGGTTTGAGCATCTATGAGTTCTGCAGCCAGTCGCCCCCATAACTCTCCAGAACCGTCTTCCGAAAATTCCAATCGCCAGGCCGCGGATCTCAGTCAGCCGCCGGTTCGGCCAACCCTGATGTCTCCCCCCAGTCGCCCAGCTCCTCCCCCAGAGCCTGCTCAAGTTCAACCCGCTGCTGCTGACGAGGCGCTTTCAGCCCAACCCGATACCTCGCCCCAGTTCCCTGATCAACCGCTAGAGTCACAGCCCAGACAGTCACCGATTTCGCCGCCTAGTGAGCCCATGCAGTATCGGGCAATCGGACTATTAAGAGGCCGGTACATTCCCTCAGAAGAGCAGTTTAATCGTGGCGACATTCTCACTCAGGACGAGTCTACGATCGACGCCGTCCTGCTGGGTCGCGTCACCAGCCTGATTAAAAAACACATTGACTTGGACAGCGACCATCTCTGGGTTGTTTACCCACGTACCTTTCAACGGGAAGAGGACACGCCGGCTCTGCATGTACAGATTGTCGGCGTCTGGGAACCTGAAACCTTGAGTACGAATGAGAATCAGGACGAAGCGACGGTTTCAGCCACAGCCGACGGCTCAGCTCAGGAGCAGGCCAAACTGCCCGCCGAGACTCAAGTCGCTGCTCCGGCCGCTGAGGCTCCGACAACTTCAGAGAATGAGCAAGCTAACTATTTCTCAATTCGCGGTGAAATTACCAAGTACGTCGAAGACAAAGAAGAGATCACTGTCAACATCGTTCAAAAAGCTAAGAAAGATAACAAGCCCAAGCGGCCTTTCCGGCTGACCGTCAGTGGTCGGCTGGAAGGAAAAACCATTGGCTACTTCTGGGATCTCAAAGTTGAGCGACAGGGGCGCGAGCTGGTGCTCCAGGAAGGCAAGTCCATCGCCGTCGTGCCGCCGAAGAAAAAGCCCAAGAGCCAGGGCGGCGGACGCCAGCGCTTTAGCCGCAGCGATCGCAAGCCGCCCGATCGGTCCCGCTCGGGGCGGTCGGAGACGCCCAAACCGACGCCCAAGCCTGCCCTCAAGTCTCAGGCCCAAGCTCAGGGTCAATCTCGGGGCCAGTCGGAGCCGCCCGAAGAGTCCGCCGACTAGCTGACGTCGATTTCAGCTCCCCAGCTGTCCTGGGGAATAAACTTGCGGTCGGCTGGCAGGGGCGCAACCGGCACCGTCAGCTCAAAGCCGCCCGCCAGAATTTTCTGCTTGAGCGCGATCGCGACTTCCCTTGAAAGATACTGGCTAGCCAGGGGCGCCGTCCGCACTCGGCGGCCCTCAATCGCAATTTGCCCCGACTTGAGCTGGGCATAGCTAACCAGGCCAAAGGTGGGCCGCACCCGCCGGGGAATCGAGAAATCCACCACCGGGGCAACCAGGTCAGCATCTCGAACTGCACAGTAGGCCAGCACGGCCTCATTTAAAATCGGCAGCGGCACCCCCACGCCTAGCATCAGGGAAGGGCCATAGCTTTTGAAGTAGCAGCCTCTGACCCAGCGGGGTTCCATCTGCTTGGCATCGCCGATCAGGGCGACGGTCGCGGCCGGCCCTACCGGTGTCCGGTTGGGCAGGCGTTTTTGCAGTGGAAAGTGCTGGGTGCCCTCCCAGGCAATATAGCCGACGCCGCCCCCCAGGAAGATTCGGCTGCCAATGCCAATCACCTGCAAGTCCGGATCGTTGAGCAAGGGTGAAAGCTCGCCCAGGTTGGAGTAGACGGCGTTGCCCAGGCGCGGCTGAAGCGGGCCTAGGTAGGTAAACAGGGGCCGATCGCCGCCGTTGACGCCGACGATGAAGTTTTGGTACAGGTTGCGCGGATTGAACAGGTAGAACTGGTTAATCCGCTCGCGGCTAATCGTCGTTTCCAATGCGGCCCGGGGGTAGCAGTCGGTGACGTAGCCCGACGCCCTGAGCTGGACGGACTTACCCGCGATCAGGTCGGCAATCACATGGCCACCGCCGCGATCGCGCAATTCATCCCCTTCCAGGCTATCGCCCAGCCGCCCAGCCTCAGCCACCTGGCTGGCCCCCAGATAGAGATCGACCGCGCCAAATCCGGCATAGGCGAGCACCCCGTCGAGACGGCATTCGCGAATTTTAATCGGCGGGTCGGTATGGCCTAAATTGATGATTGCCCCAGACGCCTCCATCGGCTCAAACGTGCCGGTGGTGACCACGTCTACGAGCTTAGCCGCTGCCGTTACGCCTCGCTCTGCCGCCTGAGCCTTGGCTTCTTCAACCGTCCAGACAACGGCCTGACCCCGGCAAATTTTGTCATTGATCTCGGCAATGGTTCGCATGGGTTAAGCTGAGCGGCGCTGCGCCTGGACGATCAAAACAGCCGCTACGATCAGACTCGGCGTTAGGATCAGCGCCAGGCTGACCCCAACCGTTGGCGGAATAGCCAGATGGGGTCCACCATACTTAATCAGCAGGCTCACCCCGGCGGAGAGCAGCAACACCTTGAGTAGAAATCCAACGGTTCCAGTCATCATAGGACCGTCCGGCTGATGGCCAGGCAGCACCATTCGGCCTGCGATCGCGACCCCGTCACCTGCCAGCCGTTAGCGACGAGCACCCTGGTTACATTAGCTGCCTGAGCCCCTAAGATACCGCTCAGAAGCCCCCAGCTGTCAGGATGAGTAATCCGATTGAACTGGGGAATCAGCTGGATAATCACCTCAGCCAGAATATTGCAGAGAATACCGTCCACCGGCTGTTCCAGTGTTTTAATCAGCTGCTCAATGCTGCCCTGGGCGACCGTAATTTGTGCTTCTGTGAGCCCATTCAATTCGGAATTACGTCGAGTTGCGGTAATAGCGAGCGGATCGACATCTACCGAATGGATTTGGCTAGCGCCTAAGAGCACCGCCCCAATCGACAAAATGCCAGAACCGCAGCCAATATCGGCAAGGGTTGCGCCCTTAACGCCGGGCTGTAGAGACAGTCCTTCTAGACAGAGCTGAGTGGTCGCATGAGCCCCGGTGCCAAAGGCGCTGCCTGGGTCGAGCTGAAGCACAATTTGCTCCGTTGCAGGGGGTGACAGCCAGGCGGGGTTGACCATAAACCGGCCAATTGGCTGCGGCTGCCAGTGGGATTTCCAGCTGTGAGCCCAGTCCTCTTCGGGAATCAGCTGCCAGTCAATCTGAGGCTTGGTCGGAATATCCGCCCGCCGAGCGTCAGCCTGGATTTGCTCAGCCAGCTCAGCCAGCTCAGATGGGACAAACTGAGCCTGGGGAAAATAGGATCTAATTAGCCGATTTTCGCCCTGCTGCTGGCTAACGGTGCCGCGTCCGTCCACCGTTTCAAATCGCCAATAGACGCTATCTTCCAGCGCCAGCGGACAGCGAACCTGAATTTCCCACCAATGTGCCAACGTTGAGCTGCCTGATAGTGACGGTTGTTTGCGGTCAGTCTGAGTTTGCCAAAGTTGAAGTTCGCCAAAGTTAAAGCGCGACCGTATAGGCTTCGCGAATCCCCGGAACTTTGGTAATTTCCGCCAGAATTCCTTCAGGCAGCGGATCGTCGATGCTTAAGACCATGACCGCATCGCCTCGGACAATCTTGCGACCAACCTGCATACTGGCAATGTTGACGTTAAAGCTACCCAGTAGCGACCCGATCTTGCCAATAATGCCGGGCATATCGCGGTGTAGCGTAAACAGCATGTACTTGGTTGGCGGCACGTTAATGGGGAAGTTATCCATATCGGTAATGCGAATTTCAGTGCCGCCGAGCAGTACGCCCGTGACCGAATGAGTGCCCAGGGAGCCTTTGGCCGATAGGTAGAGCGACCCGGTGTAGTCCTTGATTTCAGAATCTCGGGTCTCAATCACGTGAATGCCTCGCTCTTTGGCCTCCAGGGACGCATTGACGTAGTTGACCCGCTCCTGCAGCGCATGGGACAGTAGCCCCTTCAGCGCCGCAATTACAATCGGCTTGGTGTCAATCTCGGCTAGGTCGCCCTGGAGCCGGATATGGAGCTGCTCAATTCGTCCACCCGCCAGCTGGCCGACAAAATTACCCAGCGTCTCAGCCAGCTGCAGGTAGGGCCGCAGCCGCTCCAAGATATCAGGGCGCAGGCCGGGGATATTGACCGCGGACCGGGCTGGCAATCCCAGCAGCACATCTCGAATTTGCTCAGCTACGTCAATCGCCACGTTAACTTGAGCCTCGGCAGTAGAAGCCCCCAGATGAGGTGTGAGGACGGCAGCTTTGCCCAGCGATCGCAGTCCCGTTTCTGCCAAGGGTTCCTGCTCGTATACGTCCAGGGCCGCCCCCGCAATCACGCCCTGCTCCAGCGCCGTCGCCAGCGCCGCTTCATCGATGATGCCACCCCGAGCACAGTTGACAATCCGTGCGGTCGGCTTCATCTTGGCCAGCGCTTCGGCATTGATCAGATGAGTCGTATCGGGCGTTTTAGGGATGTGCAGGGTGATATAGTCGGCCTCTTGCAGCAGCAGGTCGAGGTCCACCAGCCGACAGCCCAGCTCCTCGGCCCGTTCACTGGAGATGTAGGGGTCAAAGGCCAGCAGCCGCATTCCCATGGCCCGGGCTACGGTCGCCACATGGGAGCCAATTTTTCCCAGCCCGACGACGCCCAGCGTCTTTTTGTAGACCTCTACACCGGTAAAGGCCTTGCGATTCCACTCCCCCGACTTCACCGATTGGTCTGCCGACGGAATATAGCGTGACAGCGACAGCATCATTGCCAGGGCGTGCTCAGCCGCTGCGATCGTATTGCCCTCGGGCGAATTTACCACGACAATGCCGCGCCGGGTTGCAGCCGGAACATCGACGTTATCGACGCCAACCCCCGCTCGGCCAATAATTTTGAGATTGCGACCAGCTTCGATCACCTCGGCGGTGACCTTAGTGCCGGAACGGATCATCAGCGCATCGTAGTCGGGGACGACCTTGACGAGCTCTTCGAGCGGCAGGCTGGTTCTCACATCGACCTGGGCAACCTGGGAGAGTATGTCGATTCCAGCTTGATCGACGGGGTCAGAAACGAGTACCTTAGGCATGGCTCAGCAACGGGGTTCACAGTCTGTCATTCTACTGCAAAGCCGC
Source organism: Vasconcelosia minhoensis LEGE 07310 (assembly GCF_015207255.1). Taxonomy (GTDB): domain Bacteria; phylum Cyanobacteriota; class Cyanobacteriia; order Phormidesmidales; family Phormidesmidaceae; genus Vasconcelosia; species Vasconcelosia minhoensis. Next base: position 6,620 of record NZ_JADEXG010000008.1, on the reverse strand, counting down.
AGCCGTTTTGAGGCCAATATCCTGGGTTTAGACGGTAGGCGCGACTGGGGTTAGGGCGTTAAACATATCAGCGATGACCTGGTTAGACATGAGGAAACCTTCGGGATCGGTCAGCCGCAAGCGAGTTGATGGTATGAGCTCGCCTGCGTTTTGACCGGCATTATCAAGCACCAGCCAGCCTTTTTCGATATAGGGCCTGAGACAGTCCTGGAGCAGCTCCAGCCCGGCCCAGCCATAGACGGCGGCGACCGACCTTAGACCCATTCCCTCGGCCAGCCGCAGCCCCACCATCAGGCCGTCGAGCACCTGTTCCCAGGGCGGTGTGGGGGGGCAGTCCAGGATTCCTCCACCGGCGACGTAGGCCGCCACCCATTCGCGATATAGGCGCAGCGTTCGGGGGCGGCTCAGCCGCTGGTGCTGGGTATAGCTGGCGGCTCCCATGCCAAAGCCGTAGAAGGGCTGGTTATGCCAGTAGGTGAGGTTATGCTGACAGCGGTGGCCCGGCTGGGCGTAGTTAGAGATTTCATAATGGTTATAGCCCGCAGCGGTGAGCTGCCGCTGGGCCTGACGGTACATCGCCACCGTCGCGGCTTCGGTGGGTAGGGGCCGAGCGCCAGGTTGCAGGGAGCGGCCAAAGGGGGTCTGGGGCTCGATCGTCAGGTCGTAGACAGAGAGGTGCTGGGGAGAAAGCGCGATCGCCCTTTCCAACGAGTCCACCCAGTCCGCCCAGCTCTGGTGGGGTAGCCCCGAAATCAAATCCAGGCTAACGCTGGGAACGCTGGCCTGTTCTAGTAGCTCGACGGCTTGATAAACGTCGGCAGTGCGATGAAAGCGCCCGCAGGCTGCCAACAGCTCATCTTGAAAGGCCTGCACACCCAGGCTGACGCGGCTGACGCCAAGCCTCCGATAGCCTTGAATGTGGCTCAGGTCAAAGGTGCCCGGGTCCATTTCCATGGAAATCTCAGCCGGGGCAGCAATCCCAAATCGATTGTCCAGCGCCTGGAGAATTTGCGCTAGCTGGTCAGTCGAGAGTAAAGACGGTGTGCCGCCGCCAAAGAAGACTGTCTGCAGCGGAGCCGCGTTCAGCCGGGGCGTCGCCCGAATCTCCTGCACCAACCCATCGACGTATTGGGCGATCGTACCGGAGGTTTCTCCCCGCCGCCGCTGGCCAATGACCGAAATGGGAAAATCGCAGTAAAAGCAGCGCCGACGGCAGAAGGGAATATGAACGTAGGCAGACCGAGGGGCTTGAGCCGTAGCTGACAGCGCTGATGGGGATAAGCGGTGTTCTGAAGTAGTAAACGGCACGAAAGCGACGGTAAACCCTAAAGCAGCGATCTGGAGGTCAAGGTTATAAAATAGAGGTGACTTTATTAAGTACTTTTGCTTAATGGGGCTATTGCCAACCCAAACTAGAGGATTCCGATGTACAAAGGGTTAATCTAGGGGGATTAATCCGAGGGTTTAGCCAAGGGCCGGCCAAAAGCCGATTGAGGTAGCTGTTGGCAAAGCCCAGCGATGCAACAGCCGCAAGGTTGCGAATTGATATGCTTGATGCACTGATAGTCATTTCGTTTATTTTAGCAGGCGCGGGAGTCGGCTTTTTTAGCATTGATTTTCTGCCTGAGACGGCCCTCCAGCAGGTCACTAACCTAGAGGGCCTAAGCTCGGTCACCGCAGGCTTTGGGGCCCTGCTCGGCGGCGTCCTGGGGCTGGTGGTTCAGACCAGCTACCGGCGGCTAGAGCGACAGATTAAGGAAATGCCGCCCGATCGGATTTTGACCCGCGCCGTGGGTCTGGTCGTGGGTCTGCTGATTGCCAACCTCTCCCTAGCACCGCTATTTCTACTGCCGATCCCGGATGAGTTTAGCTTTATTAAGCCACTGACGGCGGTGATGGGCAGCCTCCTGTTTGCGGTGACCGGCATGAACCTAGCCGATACCAACGGGCGAGCCCTGCTGCGGATCATCAATCCCAACAGCTACGAGTCGGCCCTAATTGCCGAAGGCACCCTAAAGCCCTCTGCCAGCAAGATTCTCGATACCAGCTGCATTATCGACGGGCGGATTGAAGGACTGCTGCAAACCGGCTTTTTGGAAGGTCAGCTGCTGATCCCCCAGTTTGTGCTGCAAGAGCTTCAGCAGGTCGCCGATTCGTCCAGTGACCAAAAGCGATCGCGCGGTCGTCGCGGCCTAGATATTCTCAATCGAGTTCGGGAAGACTACCCCAGCCGGGTGGTGATTAGTGCAGTGGACTATGAGGATATTTCCACCGTCGATGCCAAGCTGGTTAGGCTGGCCCAGGAGCTTAACGCCATGCTGCTGACGACGGATTACAACCTGAACAAAGTGGCCAACGTCCAGCAGGTCACCGTGCTGAATATCAACGACCTGACCCAGGCTATTCGTCCAGCCTACTTACCTGGCGACGATATAGAGATCAAGGTCCTTAAAGAAGGTAAAGAACCTTCCCAGGGCGTGGGCTATCTCACCGATGGCACCATGGTGGTGATTGAGGAAGGTCGAGAATACATCGGCAATGAGCTCAGCGTCGTGGTCACCGGTGCCCTCCAGACCTCAGCTGGGCGCATGATCTTCGCTCGCCCTAGTTCGGCGATTGTGTCCTAACGTACTGGGATCACCAGCCTGCCAAAAACGGATGGAAGCCTTTCTGCCGATAGAAGCTTTGTCTCTCGCCTTTTGTTAATCTGGAAGGCAACGAATTCTATGAAAAATCTATGGCAGACAAAAACTATTCCTGGAAAGGCAGCTGGAATGCGGGCAAAGTACTGGCCATTTTGGCGGGCGTTTGCGGAGCCTATTTAGTGATCTCGGGCTTCATCCAGTAGCCTAGACACAGCAGTCCAAAAGCGCTGCATCAAGGCATACTCAAAAATTCTTGATGGCCGCTCTAGGCGGTCATTGGACGATCGTTGGGCGGCCATTGCTGCTAGGACAGGCCAATGCGTTTTATTAACCCCAAAACCGATTTTGCCTTCAAAAAGATCTTTGCTTCTGCCCAGAGCAAAGGCATTTTGATTAGCTTTCTCAACGCCATCCTCTACGAAGCCCAGCCCGTCATCCAGGATATTGATATTCTAGACCCCTACCAGGCCCCCCAGCTGAAGGGAATGAAGGATAGCTTTCTCGATGTGAAGGCCCAGATTACGGGGAATCGGACGGTGATTATCGAGATGCAGGTACTCAACGTGCTGGGCTTTGAAAAGCGAGTGCTCTACAATGCCGCTAAAGCCTTCTCGATTCAGCTCGACGCCGGGGAAGACTATGCCCGGCTGAATCCTGTGATTGCGCTAACCATTACCGACTTTGAGATGTTTCCCGACAGCTCCAAGGTGATTTCTCGCTTTGGCCTGAAGGAAAAGGAAGAGCTGACCGACTATAACGATGATATTGAGCTGGTTTTTGTGGAGCTGCCCAAATTTAATAAGCCGCTCGACGCTTTAGTAACCATCACCGATAAGTGGATTTACTTTATCAAGCAGGCGGAAAGCTTAGAAGTCGTCCCTGAATCCTTCAGCAGTATTCCTTCCATGGAGCAAGCGTTTCATATCGCCGAGGTGAGCAACCTGAGCCGCGAAGAGCTCGATATTTTTGAACGCAAGCAGATGTTTCTACACGATAACCGCAATGCCTTTCTCAAAGCGACACAGATTGGCGTACAGCAAGGTCTGGAAGAAGGACGTCAGCAGGGGCTGCAGCAGGGGCTACAGCAGGGATTGCAGGAAGGGTTGCAGCAGGGTCGCCGACTGCAGGCAGAAGCGATCGCGCGTTCCCTCCTCGACGTGCTAGACCCGGAAACGATCAGCCAAACCACCGGGCTGAGCATTGCCGAAATTGAGCGGCTCAGGCCGTGACGGCTATCCCTTCACGCCGCTGCCGGTTTCTGAAGGCACGATATACCGCTGGGCCACCACAAAAAATAGAATGATCGGCACGATAGAAATCACCGAGCCCGCTGCAATCAGCCGCCAGTCGAGGGAGAAGCTGCCCGCCAGCCGCGCCACCCCCAGCGGCAGCGTATAGTATTCGGGCCGGTCCAGCACAATCAGCGGCCAGAGAAAATCGCTCCAGGAGCCGATGAAAACAAAAATGGCCAGCGTCACCAGGGCCGGGCGGACGGCGGGCAGCATCACATGCCACCAGATTCCCAGCTCTGAACAGCCATCCATCCGGGCCGCCTCCTCCAGCTCTTTGGGCACAGTTTGAAAGGCCTGACGCATCAGGAAAATGCCAAAGGCAGAGGCGATCGCGGGAAAGATTACCCCCAGGTAGGTATTCCGCAGCCCCAACTGCACGGTGAGGATATACAGCGGAATCATCACAATCTGAAAGGGAATCAGAATGGTGGAGACGATCACCGAAAAGATCACCTCGCGGCCTCGAAAGGCTAGCCTGGCCAGAGGATAGGCGGCAAGCGAGCAAAAGACCAGGTTCAGCCCTACCGTAATCACGGCGATCAGCGTGCTGTTGAAAAAGTAGCGGCCAAAGGGATTGGTCTGCCAGACCGAGACAAAGTTATTCAGCGTTGGCTGCTGGGGGATGAATCGGGGCGGAAACTCAAAAATATTTTCACTCGGCGACTTGAAAGCGGTGCTGACCAGCCAGAACAGCGGTAGCAGCATCGCGATCGCGATTACCATCATCACCCCGTACATAGCAATGGTTCGGGCCAGTCGCGATCGCGGCATCAGCCAAACCCCCGTTCCTGCATCAGCCAAAACCCGGCGAACTGCTCAGCCTCGGGACGCTGCTGCACGGCCAGAAAATGCACCCCTCCCGCCGCCTGCTTAGCTGCCTCAAATCGCTGGCCCTCAGCCTGGAGTTCTGCGGTGCCCAAATTGGCCAGAATCCAGGTGTCGGTCGCGCCGGTCTCCAGCAGCAGCTGAGCAGCGCTGACCGGCGCGCCCCCTTCCGCCTTCAGGTAGGCCAGCTCCAGACCCGACATCCAACCCGCCAGAGGCACGGCTCGCTGAGAGAAAATAATAAATCCTGGAATGGGCCTTTTCTCATCAATCCCAGCCAGCGCTAGCGGGAAGCCTTCGCCAAAGTCAATCGGCCATTCGTCCATATCGGCAAAGTCCTGGGCTGGTAGGGTCACCAGCGCCCACTGCTGGCCTTGCAGGGCATCAGGCAGCGGCTTAGACACCTCAATCGGACGGCTGACGGAAGGATTGCCGCCTGGCTGGTAGCCCGGCTGCTGGGGATAGACCTGCTGCTGCCGCACTTCCAGCCACTGCTGTAGGGCCAGCGTGCGGCGGCTGATCTTCGCCGGTAGTCCCAGTTCTTCGCAGGCCCGGACGATCATATTCTGCATGGCGTAGCGAAAGAAGCGAATCCGGCTAGGCGGAGTTGGAGCCTGGGTCAGGGCATCCGCGATCGCGTCTCTCAGCGTAATTGAGTTGACCTCGCTGCTGGAAACAAACTTGCTGTAGCGAAATCGCTGATCCGGCTCGTCTACCGACTGCGCCCCTTCACAGATCAGAATTTCCCAGCGTTTCTTCTGGCGTTCGTCTAAAATCGGTCGTGAGTAAAAGTCCAGTTCCCAAACGGTAGCCATCGCTTACAGGTCGCTCTCTGCTAGTACCTTAGACACCTGCTCAGCCCGCTGCTCGGCCTCCGCCATCACCGTTTCAGGCTCCTTCAGCATCTCCCCCGGATATTTTTCCAGCGCCTGGGTCGAAAGCGAAATCCGCCCCCGCTCGTCGTCAATGTTGGTAACAACGGCTTTGATCGGCTGTCCCACCTGGAGCACCTGGCCCAGCGACTCGACATAGCTCTTGCTGACCTGCTTGATGTGCAGCAGCCCCGAGGCCCCGTCAAAGTCGATAAAGGCGCCAAAAGGTTTAATCGACGCCACCGTGCCCGACACGACCTGACCGCGCTGGAGGCGGCTCAGCACCAGCGATCGCGCCGCAATCCGCTCGGAAAGCACCAGCTTATTCGTCTCAGGGTTCACTTCTAGGAAAGCCACAGTCAGCCTTTGACCGAGCAATTCGTTCAGGTCTTCGGGCTTTTGGGCCAGGTGCGATCGCGGAATAAAGGCCCGCAGCCCGCTGACGTCGGCGGTGACGCCACCCTTATTCGACCCGGTCACCTCAACCTCGATCACGTCATCCTTGGCCTGGCGCTCCGCCAGCTGCTCCCACAGTGCCTGGATCTCCATTTGCCGAATCGACAGCACGACCTGACCGTTGGCGTCCTGGTCGCGCACGATCAAGAACTGCCGCTCCGTCCCCAGCGGCACCGCTTCCTCCAGCGGCAGCTCCGGGTCGAGGGCGGCTTCCTGGCGGGGCAGAAACGCCGCTGACTTGCCGCCAATATCGATATAGGCCCCGGCATCCTCGTGGCTGTCTACCTTACCGGTGACAGTGCTGCCGCGCTGAAACTGGTAGTCGTGCTGCTCTAGAGCTTTGGCAAAATCTTCGGCGGAAAAGGTCAACGGATTTGGTCTCCTGGGTTAGCGCTTTTCAAATATATCTTGTGATGGGGTGTAGACGCGGTAGCGGCTTCCCGAAGGGTAGGGGTGTTCGCAAAGCGTCGCCGTAGGTATTAGGGGTGGATGGGTAGTGGGTAGTGGGTAGTGGGTGAAGAGGGAAGGGG
>NZ_JADEXG010000133.1 GCF_015207255.1 Vasconcelosia minhoensis LEGE 07310 | reverse complement strand
TCAGGTGTGTATAAGAGACAGCCCTGATCCAGCAAATGCTCCAGCCGGACTTCTACCCCCACCCGGTAACGCAGCCGATTGAGCTGATGCAGACCCATGTTTCCTATGTGCTGCTGACGGGTGACTATGCCTACAAGCTGAAAAAGCCGGTGGATTTTGGCTTTTTGGACTATTCCACGCTGGAAAAACGGCGACACTTTTGCTACGAGGAGCTGCGGCTCAACCGGCGGGCGGCGGCGGCGCTTTATCTAGGGGTCGTGCCGATCATGCAGCTGGGCGATCGCTATCAGCTCGACGGCTCCGGCGATACGGTCGAATACGCAGTGAAAATGCGTCAGTTTCCTCAGGATGCGCTGCTGAGCCATCAGTTTGAGCAGGGCGAGCTGACGGCGGAGAAACTGCGATCGCTGGCCGAAGTGATCGCCCAGTTTCACCAAAGCGCCAAGACCAATGACCGCATCCGCAGCTATGGCGAAATTCCTGAAATCCGCTATTCCTTCGACGAAAACTACGACCAGACGGCTGAGTTCATCGGTGGACCGCAGACCCAGCAGCAGTTCGATGAGACCAAAGCCTATACCGACCGTTTCTTTACCGAGCGTCAGGACCTGTTCCAGCGGCGGCTCGACCAAAACCGCATCCGCGCCTGCCACGGCGACCTGCACCTGAACAATATCTGCGAATGGCAGGGCAAGCTGCTGCTGTTTGACTGCATCGAGTTCGACAATGAGCCCTTTCGCTGTGTCGATGTCATGTTCGACATTGCCTACATCGTGATGGACTTGCAGGCAGCGGGCCGGGGCGACCTGAGCACGATTTTTCTGAATCACTATGTCGAGCAGACCGGCGATTGGGAAGGCTTAGCCGTGCTACCGCTGTATGTCAGCCGTCAGTCCTACGTGCGGGCTAAGGTCACCTCTTTTATGCTGAACGATCCGACCGTGTCTGAAGCAGAGCGGCAGCGAGCCAGCGAGAAAGCCGCGCGGTACTATCGGCTGGCCTGGGCCTATACGCAGTCCCAGTCGGGGCGGCTAATTCTGATGTCGGGGCTCTCGGGCTCGGGCAAGAGTACGGTGGCTCAGGCCCTGGCTCCTCAGCTGGAGGCCGTCCATATTCGCTCCGACGCCGTTCGCAAGCATCTGGCAGGCGTCCCCCTGATGGAACGCGGCGATGACCGGCTCTATACGGACGAGATGACCCAAAAGACCTACTATCGGCTGCTGAGCCTGGGGACTGAGCTGGCGCTGCTGGGCTACCCGGTGATTCTAGACGCCAAATACGACCGGCAGATCCAGCGGCAAAGCGCGATCGCGGCAGCCCATACCGCAAACCTTCCCTTCACCCTGATTCACTGCACGGCCCCCCGCGAGGTGCTCACAGCGCGCGTCCGTCAGCGCTCCGGCGACATCGCCGACGCCACCGTCGAGGTGCTGGCCAGCCAAACGGAGGAGCCCTTTTCTGCCACCGTCCAGCCGTCGGTGATCGCCGTGGATACGACCCAGCCCTTAGAACCGCAGCTAGCGGCTATAGTGGAGGCACTGACTGAGTCTGAGCCGTGACTGACCTGATCGTCCCAGCCGTCCTCCGCTTTTGGCTGGCCTTTCTAATCATCTTTTTCTTGCTGGGCTACTCGGTGCCCTTCAGCATCGTCTTTGGGCTGATCGGCGGCCTCTCGGGCGGCATGGTCAACGCCTGGTGGCAGCTCAAGGGCGGTGCGCCCCCGGCTCCCGATGCCGGTCGGGTTGCAGACAAGATCGCGGCGGCGAAGGTTGACGGTGCCGGTTCGACCAGAAGGGCTTCCGGCAGAGACCGGATACCGCGCCGGGGCTGGCTGCGGCTGCCCGGCTGGCGACCAGGCCGTGAGCATGAGCGCTATCTGAAACGGCGGCAGTCGCGCTAGGGGCCATGTTTCTCTTTCTCTCGAAGCTGCTGCCGCTGCTGATCTATCCGCTGGGGCTGAGCTGCCTGCTGCTGACGCTGGGACTGTTCTGGCTGTGGCGGTCGCCGAAACGACTAGGGCGGGTGGGAGGCGCGATCGCGGCTGCCCTGATCGTCCTCTACGTCAGCAGCAATCCCTGGGCCAGCGCCCGGCTGGTGCAGTCCTTAGAATGGCGCTATCTGCCGCCTGAAACGACGCCCCGCGCCGATGCGATCGTGGTACTGGGCGGCAGCACATTTCCGGCGACGCCGCCGCGCCCCTGGGTAGAGGTGACCGATGCGGGCGATCGCGTCCTCCACGGCTCGCGGCTCTACCGGCAGGGCTACGCGCCGCTGCTGATCCTCAGCGGCGGGCGGATTGACTGGAAAGATGGCGGCCCGCCAGAAGCCGACGATATGCGGCAGATTGCGGCGGCGATGGGTGTGCCCCGCGCTGACATGCTGCTGGAAGGAACATCGCTCAATACCTACCAGAACGCTATCAATGTTAAAAAGCTGCTCGATGCCCGCGACCTGAAGTCGGTTTTGCTAGTCACTTCAGCCATCCACATGCCCCGCTCGGTCGCCATTTTCAAAAAGCAGGGAATCGATGTGATCCCGATGCCGACGGACTTCTACGTCACCGAAGGCAGCTTCCCAGAAATGCGCCGTACTTCCCAGGCCCGGCTGCTCAACCTGCTGCCCAACGCCGAAGCCCAGGACTACTTCACCCGAGCCCTGAAGGAATATATCGGGTTCGCGATCTACTGGCTGAAGGGCTGGGTTTAGGCAACTCAGCTAACCCCCGACTCAGCCGCTAAGATAGGGCAGAGCGTTCTTTTACCCCAAGGCTCCATGTTCAAGCCCTCAATTGAGTACGTTTCGACCGAGTCAGTCAAGGTCCAGCAATTTGCAGAAGCGCTAAAGCTACAGCAGGCCGCCCAAGACTTTCGCCGCGAAGTCGAATACCGCGAAGCGTTTGAGCAGTACTGTCAGTGGTACTACCACGCTGCTCAGCAAACTCAGCAGGAGTTCGCCGCTACGGAAAACGATGTCAACTTCTTTGGCTGGTTCTGCTCTTCTGTCCGCTAAACATTAGCTATGTGTGCTCATTTGCAGGAGTTCAAAGATACTCGTCGATAGCATTGCCCGAGGATCTTAGGCTGAAACATTTCCACCTAAGTGTCCATATTAGGATCTTAGATGGCTTTGTTGCACAAATCGTTCGATAGGCAGTTGTGATGAGCAAGAATGAATCGATACGGTTGAGATAATAGTCGAAGTAAGGGAGAGCATGAAAAGCCGCTACCGCATCTGCAACTGGTCAGAGTATAACGCCGCCTTGGAGGCCCGAGGGAGCCTGACCGTTTGGATAGATGAAGGGGTGCTGAGCGCCTGGAAGAACAAGCAAAAGACTGGCAAGCGAGGCGCGTCGAATACCTACAGTGACCTAGCGATAGAGA
>NZ_JADEXG010000132.1 GCF_015207255.1 Vasconcelosia minhoensis LEGE 07310 | reverse complement strand
CTTTATGTGGAGCGAATTGTTATGCGGAGTCCGTGACAGCAGTGTCGCCGCTACAGCGTGCAGCCGATCGCGACACTCCGCATAACGTTTTAGCGCGAAACAGCTTGCAGCATTGCCATCAGCTTATCGGGGGCTCGGAATCGTCCGCGTTGCAACCCGGGTGGAGCACGGCTTGCCAGCGCTTCCAGTTTTTCCGTTGGATCAGCACGGAGATACATCTCGGTACTTTGCATGCTGGCATGTCCCAACCAGAGTGAGACCTTGCGAACATCACCCGTGGCCTGCAAGGTGTGCATGGCACATGTATGGCGCAGCACGTGCGGCGAGACCCGTTTTTCGGCGAGTAGTGGCTGTTGCTTTGCCGCATGAGAGACATGCTTGGCCAAGATGTACTCGAACCCGGATCTCGTCATGGCCCGTCCATTGGCGTTTAGGAACAATTCCGAATCGCCCGTCTGGCAGCGAACATTCAGCCAATCCTTGAGGACAGTGACGGTTTCCTTCCACAACGGCAGGACTCGCTCACGCCGACCCTTGCCCACGATGTGTATCGTCGCAGGCGTTCGCGGATCGAACTGATCGAGCCGAAGAGAAACCAGCTCTGCAACGCGCAGCCCACAGGCATAGGCCAGATGCAACATTGCCCGGTCTCGGATGCCAGATTGCGAATGCGGGTCGGGTGAGTCGAGCAAAGCCTTCAGTTCCTCTCGCGTCAGATAGTCGATCAGCGTTTGATCGGTCTTTTTCATCGGGATAGCGTGAATCTGCCGCGACTGGTCGAGATAGGCAGGAAGCCGGTATTCGAGGTAACGGAAGAACGATTTGATGGCGGCCAAACGCGCGTTTCTGGTGCGTGCGCAGTTGCCTCGCTTGGCCTCTATGTGCTCAAGAAACGTCATGATCATTGAAGCATCGATTTGATCAAGGGTCAGTTGTGACGGTTTGCATTTCAGCCTGCCGGCTGCGAATTCCACCAGCAGCTGGAAGCTATAGGCGTACGCTTCACAGGTGTGCTGGCTGGCATTGCGTTCCGCAGGAAGATGCTCCCGGAGGAAACCGCTGAGATGGGTGGCGAGATCGTTCATAGGTCTTGCTCCCTATGCAGAGTTTCTGCTGCTTCAGCAATTTGCCCAAGCAAGACCGGCGTTGCCTCAAGGTACCAGTAGGTGTCCGTTACTTTGGTGTGCCCAAGGTAGGTGCTCAATGCCGTCATATGGCGAGAAATGGCATTTCGGTCTCCACGGAATTGTTCCAGACTACGAACGGCCAGTGTGTGCCGAAGATCGTGGATGTGGGGAAGACCGCCATTTCGGGCCTGTTGCAGCCCCATAACAGTGACCAGACGAACGAACACATCCTTCACACCCCTGTAGCCAGGCGCTTTCCCATTGATGCCGACAAACAAAGCATCAGTGCTCGTCGCAGTGCGTGTGCGCACCACGAGATACCGCTCCAATGCAGCGCGGACGGTGTCGTGCAGCGGAACCAACCGACTCTTGTTGAATTTCGTTTCCAGGATCATCAAGCCATCGACGGTAATGTCCTGCAACCGTAACCTCAAGGCTTCCGAGATGCGCAAGCCTGTCGCAGCCAGAAGTCCAAATAGCGTCGCAAACATCATCGGCCGGACAGAGCCAGTCGGTTTCAACTGACCGGCAGCTTCAATGAGTTTGGCAATCTCCTCTTGGCTGAAGATATAGGGCGGCGGTCGTCGATTCCTGGAGTTGCCAAACGCAGTACGTGGTGGCACCTGGTGCCGATCATCTTCAGCCTGAAGTGCTTGCGCAAAGTGCCGGATGACGTTGAGACGCCGGTACCGCTGTGCTGAGGACGGTGCTTGGCCCGCCCACGTCAGCACTCGGTCGATACGAATGTGTTGATCACCATGCTTTTCGGCAGTAGCAACAAAGCCGCTCAGCATCAGCGATTCGTTTGCCATCTTGAAGCCAGCGCTCCGCCGTAGCTGGATATAGCGCTCCATGTCGGATCTCAACATGATGCACCTCCCGGCCATGGCTGGGCGATCTCACGCAGCATCTGGACATCGACCTTGGCATAGTGCGCGGTGGTGTCGGGTGATTGATGCCGCAACACTGCTCCAACAGAATCGAGACTGGCCCCGGAGCGCAGCAAACTGGTAGCTGCAGAATGGCGTAACAAATTTGCGCCTCGCGAAGGGGCATCTGCGATGCCTGCTCGCTCAAGGGCACGCTGAACAATCTGCGAGACAGCACAAGATTTCGCGAATGGCCGATAGGGAGCCTGCAGTCGCAAGAACATCCGATCGGAGTCAGCGAACGGTCTGACCTGATCGATGTACGTCAGCAGTACATCGCCGGCGTCTTGAGGCAGTGGCAGCCGCACTTCTCTACGCCCCTTGCCTCTGACCCGCAACGATCCCTGTGCCCACTCGATGTCGCAGAGGCGCATGGTAAGGATGTCGCCGCCACGGAGCCCAAGTCGGGCAAGGAGCAGAATAATGGCCTTGTCACGAATTCCGTGCGGTGTTCCCGTTTCACACGCTGCAATAACTCGCTCAATGTCCGAGTCGGACAAGTAGCGTGGCAGAGAGGACAACTGCCAGTGCGCGAAGACGGGTACGGCTTGATCCAGCCATGGTTTACATTCACCTCGTGCAATCAGAAATCTGAGATAGCCTCGCAGCGCTGTTCTCATCTTCGTAAGATAGGCACGGGAGCATTTCTGAGCCTCATCCAGTATGACCTGGCGAATGCACTGTGCGTTGTAGTCAGCAGGCTCGGTGCCGAGTGTTGGCATCATTCGCATAACCAGAAGGCCATGGGAATTGATGGTACGTTCGGAGACTCCACGGTGGACTCGAAGCCAGTTCTGGAATTCGGCAACTCGGGCGTCGACCTCTGGCGGCGAGAGTGCTGCGCCTGAGCGGACGATTCTGCCAACGGCCACGAAACGAAGGAATCGACGAATACGTGCCAGATATCTTTGTTCAGGCCCTCCATGCCACCACCTCGCCGTACTCTGGCACTGATGGCAAGCAAACTGTTCAATGACAGTCTCGTTCACCTCGCTGAGGTCGATGCCTGCCTTATTCAGCCAGCACACAAAGTGGCTGACGGCGGACAGGTTCACTCTCAAGGTCTGGTGGGGCGAGTAACCCAGGGTTTTCAGGTGCTTCTCGAATTGCTGTAACAACGGGTTCAGTGGGCCGGGGTCTGAACACGCCGCCGGTACGCTGTGTTTGGTCTTTGTCATTTCGGTTCTCCTCTACGATGCCACCATGGCATCAAGGAGAGACCGTAAATTATGCGGAGCACCAGACGCTGGAAATCAGCGCCAAATCACCCTTGGCAAAGACCATCGGCAGTCCCACGGCCCTGGGCTCCGCATAACAATTCGCTCCACATAAACGACT
>NZ_JADEXG010000055.1 GCF_015207255.1 Vasconcelosia minhoensis LEGE 07310 | reverse complement strand
TCTCTATCGCTAGGTCACTGTAGGTATTCGACGCGCCTCGCTTGCCAGTCTTTTGCTTGTTCTTCCAGGCGCTCAGCACCCCTTCATCTATCCAAACGGTCAGGCTCCCTCGGGCCTCCAAGGCGGCGTTATACTCTGACCAGTTGCAGATGCGGTAGCGGCTTTTCATGCTCTCCCTTACTTCGACTATTATCTCAACCGTATCGATTCATTCTTGCTCATCACAACTGCCTATCGAACGATTTGTGCAACAAAGCCATTACCTAGCACAAAACTTATTCCCATGCATATAATATATGCATGGAAGTGGAATGGGACCCAAATAAACCAGCTATTAACCTGCGAAAACATGGTGTACACTTTTCTGACGCTGAGGCAGTTTTGTTTGACCCGAATGCGCTTTCTTTTGAAGATACAACGGCTCAAGGAGAACAGCGATTCGTCGTGATTGGAATGGATCATCTCTGGCGACTGCTAGTCGTGGTTTATACCGATCGGGGGAATCTTGTTCGCCTTATTTCAGCCCGTCCTGCAACCCGTTCTGAGAGAAGACAGTATGAAAGCGGAATATGATTTTAGTCAGGCTAAACGAGAGGCCGTTATTCCTCAAACAGGTAAAACACGTATCACAATCTACATCGATGACGATGTGCTAGAAACTTTCCGAGAGCGAAGTGAGTCTGCTGGAAAAGGTTATCAAACTATGATGAATGAAGCTTTGCGGCTGTATCTAGAAAAAGTGAAGCAGCCCCTAGATGAAGAAACACTACGTCGAGTTATTCAAGAGGAGCTTCAAGAACTTCGTGCAGCAAAATGAGTGCGTTTTAGCGGTGTCCTACGCCGATCTGGTGCTCCAGGCGGTGATCTTAACCGCGATCGTGATTGGCTTTTCGATTCAGGCACGGCACAACAAACCTGGCTTGCCGGTGGTAAGTACCTGAGCATTGAAATTTACATAAAAGAACTTGTCATTCCGAGTAGAGCGTAGACGCTTGCGGCTTCCCGCAGGGTGGAATCTCTCGAATGCTGATGCTTTAGGGTGAGATGCCTCGACAAGTTACGCTTTCAGCGTCGCTCCGCGGGTTCATGCCCCTTGGGCTATACGGCATGACATCAGACTCTCCTTTGTAAAAAATGTGTAATTAATTTTGTTCGACTACTTAGCGCGTGGCGGACATCGCTGTTGGATGGAATTTCCCGAGCTATTTAATCAAGCTGTAATGCATTATTTAGACGGGGTGACATCGATGTGAGTCGCGAAAGGGATGCCGCCGCGATCGCACCGGAGCCGCCCGGAATATGTCGAAAGAGGTCCGTTTACTTTAGAGTAGACGGGGTGGTTAAGCGTGCATAATTATTTAGAGCGTTCCCGAATCAGGGGAGCGATCATAGGTTCAGCATTGAGGGAATCTCAAGAATGCGGGAGCGATTCAAGCAGTGGCTGCCAAAGACAAGAATCAATAAGTGGTGGGTGATTGGCGCGATCGCGACTCCAGTCTTTCTCTGGGTGGTGGGGTGGCTTTGGGTACTCCCCGATCGTAAACTTCCGCCAGATGATGGTCGCCTCTCCCACAGCGAAAAAGCGGCCCTTGCTCACCCCCATCGTGACACCCTGATTGGCGGTATTGGGACGATTGCAGCGGTTGCCGGTGGAGTTTTCCTATTGCTCAACTTCCGCATTGCCAACAAAAATGCGGAGACAGCCGAGCTCAGCGGCGCCAACCTCAGCGGGGCTGAGCTCAGCGGGGCTAAGCTCAGCGGGGCTAACCTGGTCAGGGCTGAGCTCAACGGGGCTAGCCTCAGCAATGCTGACCTCAGCGGGGCCGATCTTAGCGGGGCCAACCTCAATGGGGCTGAGCTCAGGGGGGCCGATCTCCGTGGGGCCAACCTCAGCGGCGCCGACCTCATCAGTGCCGACCTCAGCGGGGCCAACCTCAACGGGGCTGAGCTCAGATATGCCAACCTCAGCGGGGCCGACCTCAGATATACCAACCTCAGATGTGCCAACCTTAGATATGCCAACCTCAGCGGGGCCGACCTCAACTGTACCCTGCTCAACGATGCCAACCTCAGCGATGCCAATCTCAGCGGGGCCTTGCTCTTTTTTATCAATTTACGAGAAGTTCTAAATCTCGAACCGTTTCAGCTAGAGGCGAAACCTTTGCCTTTTTTATGTAATGTTGCACTGCCTGCTTATTCCAGCCGACCAGATGTGAATCCCAATCGCGCCTGCGATCGCATTCCCCAGCTTTTGAGTGCTCGCTATGATATCTCCCTTGAAGAGGCTCAAGAAATCGTCAATGAAGCTCGGCAACATCGGTGGGACTAGTCAAGATGATGCCTGACAATTCCAATTCACTGAAAGTGAGGCAATCAGCGATTTGCAAAGCGTTATGGTATCCGGTAGTTGGGGTCGTTAAGAAGAGATTGACTCAATAGAGAAGCGAGATGAAATCAGGAGCAAATGACTGGGGCACGTGGGAGGAATTTAGGGCTGCGCAGCGGGAAGTTCTTCTGCCTGCAGGTCAGGTTGCTCACATTCCTGTCTCCGTTCGCTATATTGACGCGGGGGAAGCCCAGCAGGGTACGATCCTGCTGATGCATGGTATTCCGACTTGGGGATACCTCTACCATGCCGTTATCCCGATCCTGGTGGATTCCGGTTATCGCGTTATCGCTCCAGACTTTTTGGGTCATGGATGGTCGGATCGCCGTGATCGCTTTGATCGGTCTTTTCAAGATCAGGCCCGGATGATTGTCACTCTGCTGTCCGCGCTTGAGCTAGAGCGGGTGGATGTTGTTGGACACGACACGGGTGGCGCAGTCGCGCTTATTTTAGCCATTGAGCATCAGGAGTATGTCAATCGTCTCGTCATCTCGAACTCGGTCTGCTATGACCGATTCGACGATGATATGCTCGATTTTGGCCATCCGCTCCGATGGAAGCCTCGCCCGATAGCAGATTTGGTTGACGCACTGGAAGACAGTTTCGCAGCAGGTCTTTCCAATCCGCACCGACTCACGACTGAGTTTCGGCGAGGCATCATTGCCCCTTGGGCCAGCGAGGAGGGTAAACTCAGCCTGCTGCGGAATGCTTCTGCGCTCAATGCTAACCAAACCATGGCACTTGTCGATCGCCACGGCGACATCTCGGCCCAGACCCTGATCCTATGGGGCATGGATGACCCCTGGCAGAAATCGGAAGATGGTCAGCAGCTGGCGCAAGAAATTCCGGGTGCTCGCTTTCAAGCCATTGAGGGCGCATCCCATTGGGTCCAGCAAGATGCACCCGAAAAGTTCTGTGCAGCCGTACTGGACTTTCTTGCTAATGCATCGCCCTGCCGCTAAACGTCGTCTACGGGCGGCCTAGATTTTCTCTGCCTGGATCAGGCAGGAAAATGCGGTCTGGGGACAGCGCTGCTATAAACTACTGTCAGCTTTGTTTTGAGTTGGCCCATGACGGCTTTTTCGCAGCGCATTCGCGCTCTGCTTTCGGTGCTCAATCAGCGGCATCATCAGTTTGCCATCACCCAGGGGGAGCGGTTTGTCCGCAGTCTGGAGCGGCGGATTGGTCGGCAGTCCGCAGTGGGAGATGCGGCTTTTTTTGACTGTGGGCAGTTTCCCTGGATCGCTGAGCTAGAGGCTAACTGGCAGGTGATTCGCCGCGAGCTGGACGGGGTACTCCAATCCGTTCAGGCGCTACCCAACTTTCAGGACATTTCCGCCGACCAGCTCAGCATTACCCAGGATAATCGGTGGAAGACCTACTTTTTCTACGGCTATGGCTTCAAGGCTAAGCAAAACTGCGATCGCTGCCCCGAAACCACGCGGCTGATTGAACAAATTCCGGCGATGAAGACCGCCTTTTTCTCTATTTTGCTACCCCACAAGCAGATTGGGGAGCATCGCGGTCCCTACAAGGGGCTGCTGCGCTACCACCTGGGGCTGAAGGTGCCTCAGCCGGATGCCTGCCGCCTGCGCGTCGGGCAGCAAACCCGACATTGGCAGGAGGGGTGCAGTCTGGTCTTCGACGATACGTTTCCCCATGCAGCCTGGAACGACAGCGACGAGATCCGCGTCGTTTTATTCGTCGATTTTGTCAGGCCGATGCGGTTTCCCGATGCCGTTTTGAACCGGCTGATGATCCAGCTGATTGCCTGGTCGCCCTATGTGCAGAGCGGCAAAGAACGGGTTAGGGAATGGGAAGCTCGGTCTACCTCAGCTGCGGCTCCCGTCAGATGACCGAAGCAACAATGCATTCCTCGCCCGTCCTGAAAATTGCCCTGGTCACCTCCGGCTTTTTGCCCGTGGTCGATGGGGTGACGGTGACGGTCTTTAACCGATTGCAGCAGCTCAGCCAGCAGGGTCATCAGGTGCGGGTATTTTGCCCGGACTATAGCGCGATCGCGGCTATCTATCCCCATTGGCAGGACGATGTCGGGGCAATCTTACCCGGGGTCGAAGTTATCCCCTTGCCCAGCGAGCCGTTCATTGGCGTTGCCTTTGAGCGCAATCTGGCGCGGGCCGCCCTGAAACCGCTACAGCAGGCGCTAGAAACCTTTCAGCCGGATGTAATCCACGTGGATGAGCCCGACCGGATTTTTTTGGGAATGCTCACCGCGCCAGGCGTCGCCTTTGCTCAGCAGCACAATATCCCCTGCACCGCGTTTTTGCACACCAACTTTATTGAGTACATCGAAGACTTTTCTCCCCTGCCCACCTGGACGCTGGGCAGCTTGCAGTGGGGATCGCAGCAGATTATTCATCGCGTATTCAACGCCTACGATAGGACCCTGGTGGCCAACGGGGTGACTGAGACAATGGCTCGCCAGATGGGCATTCGCAACGTCCGGCGGGGCGATTTTCTAGGCGTTGACCTGGACCGATATCGGCCCAGCGATCTCGCCCCTGATTTCTTCCAAACCCACTATGGTTTGCCAGCCGTCGATCCGCAAACCAAACTTATCTTTTTGGGTCGGCTGACGCCGGACAAAGGCTGGAAGTTTGCGCTCAAAGCCTTTGCCAAGCTGGCAGACTCGCTCAACAATGTCGCGATTCTGATTGCGGGTGACGGTGAACTCCAGGCAGAGATTCAGGCAGGATTTCAGCAATTGGGGCTGAATGCCTACTTTCTGGGTCGGATTGCCCCGGCAGCGGTGCCACCGCTGTTAGTGAACGGCGACCTGCACGTGACGACTTCTACAAAGGAGACCTTTGGCCTGACGGTTTTAGAAGCGATGGCGGCGGGGATACCCGCGATCGCGCCCCGAGCCGGTGGCGTGGTGGAAACGCTGCGGGACGGCGAAACAGGCTATCTATTTACGCCTGGGGATGAGGCCGACTTTGGTCAGAAGCTACTGCGGCTGATCGGTCAGCCCGATCTGAGGCAGGCTTTGGGTCAGCGGGGGCGAGCGGTGGCCGCGCAGCAGAGCTGGGAGCGGGCGGTGGGGAATTTGGTTGAGGTGTGGGGAGGGGAGGGGAGGGGGAAGAGGAAAGAGGAAAGGGGAGAGGGAAGAGGAAAGAGGAAAGGGGAGAGGGAAGAGGGTAGTGAGTAGAGAGAGAGGGAAGCGGTGAAGCTCTACCAGAAGATTCCGATTCAGGACTGCGGTGAGCCTTTGGTGGAGATTCCACTGGCTGATTTTGCGGTGGTGATGCCCCATCCCTATGCAATGCTGGGGGCTCCCTATGGCGATCGCGGTCCCTATTTTTTGCGGCAGTCGGTCCTGGACAGGCTTTATCAGGCTCAGGGCTGGCTTCAGGTTCAGCGGCCCGGCTGGCGGCTGCAAATTTTTGACGCCTACCGTCCGGTGGCAGTGCAACAGTTTATGGTGGACTACACTTTTGAGCAGCTGGCGCGATCGCATGATTTAGACCCCGCTGCCCTTACCCCAGCTCAGCAGACCGACCTGCAAAGCCAGGTTTTCCAATTTTGGGCACCGCCCAGCCCCGACCCGGCAACGCCGCCGCCGCACAGTACCGGAGCTGCCGTTGACCTGACTTTAGCCGATGCGGAAGGGATGCAGGTGAATATGGGGTCTGCTATCGACGAGCTGTCGCCGCGCTCCTATCCGAATTATTTTGCGGAGAGTGCTGAGCCAGAAGAGCAGCAGTACAATCGAGATCGCGCCCTCCTCTCCCAAGCCATGACCCAGGCCGGGTTCTGCCAGCATCCCCACGAATGGTGGCATTTTTCCCAGGGCGACCAGCTTTGGGCCTGGACGGCTCAGGCTCAGATAGCCCGCTATGGAGGCGCTGTTTAGGGGTTACTGACGCAGCTGCCTGAGCATTTTGCGGCAATAGTTAACTCTAGGAACCCGTCTGGCTTCCCCTAGCTCAGCTAAAAGCGATTCGTATTGCTGCCAGGAAACATTCTCGATCAGGAGATGACTGCCCGGAGACAGCGTCATGGCCCGAATTGGAATCGTCACCGGAGCCGAAGTAGCCATGCTTTTATCCGAGGGGTAGTCAAATTTGGAGCAGCTCAGCAATTATTTTAATTAAGATGTAATCGGATGGTTCTGAATTGGCCGTCAAAAAATGGCTCATGGGCGGCTTTCATGCGGTATAACTGCTCACTCAATTTTAGTTTCGCCAGATAAAAATTTAGCTAAAAACAATCATGATAAATCTGCCGATCAGACCTAGAAGCCTTCAGTTGAAACTTCTACTCATGAGCAGGATACAATGAGCAGGATATCTCAGCATCAGTGCTAGGCTTAACCTTCAAGGTTAAGCCTAGCACTGATGTAATACATGGCCAATCCGCCTGCCCAGCAGTCCTCGGAGTCTCGCGATCGCTATCCCATTGTCGGCATTGGGGCCTCTGCTGGCGGGCTAAAGCCGACCTCAGAGCTGCTCAGCCAGCTACCGACCAATATGGGGATGGCCTTTGTGCTGATTCAGCATTTAGCGCCCGATCGTCACAGCCTGCTGACCGAGCTGCTGGCTAACCAGACAACTATGCCGGTGAATGAGATCACCGACGGCATGGCGATCGCGCCCAACTGCGTCTATGTGATCGCGCCGGATACCCAGATCACAATCGACGCTGAGCGGGAGCGGTTTCAGGTCGAGGCGCGCAATATCAGGCCGGGGCAGTTTATGCCGATTGACCATTTTTTTCACTCCCTGGCCAAGACCTGGGACAGCAGCGCCATTGGCATCGTCCTGTCGGGCAGCAACGGCGACGGGGCGCTGGGTCTGAAGGCGATTCGGGCGGCGGGCGGGATTACCATGGCGCAGTGCGAAGGCACGGCCCAGTTTAGCCAGATGCCCAATACGGCAGCGGCGACGGGCGACGTTGACTTTATCCTGCCGCCAGTGGAAATTGCCAGAGAGCTGGTGCGGATTAGCCAGCATCCCTATGTGCAGCAGCCGGAGTCTCCGCCGCAAGCGGCGGAGACTCCGGCTGCTGGCGCGACTCGGGTGGCCCCTCTGAACGCTGTCTTTGGCCTGCTGCTGCGGGCGACTGGCGTAGACTTCACCCACTACAAGCACAACACCTTCAGCCGTCGGCTCAGACGGCGGATGGCCCTGTATAAGCTGGAAGCGCTAGAAGACTACGTTGCCTATGTGGAAAATCACCCAGAGGAGCTACAGGCGCTTTATCAGGACGTTCTACTGACGGTGACCAGCTTCTTTCGCGATGCCGACACCTTCGCCGCCCTGAGCGATCAGGTCTTGCCCAGAATTCTGAATGAAAAGTCGGCTGACTCAACCATTCGGGTCTGGGTGGCGGGCTGTGCCACTGGGGAAGAGTGCTACTCCATTGCGATTTGCCTGCTGGAACTGCTGGCCACCCAGCGGGTGAAGCCGAATATTCAAATCTTTGGCACTGACATCAGCGATGTCGCGATCGATAAAGCCCGCACTGGCATCTATGCCGAGAGCCACATGACTCCGGTCTCAGCTGAGCGCCGCCGCCGCTTTTTTGTCGAAGTGGAAAGCGGCTATCAGGTGAATCGATCGGTGCGGGAGATGTGCGTTTTTGCCCGGCAAAACCTGATCAGCGATCCGCCTTTTTCGAATCTAGACCTGGTCAGCTGCCGCAACGTGCTAATTTACTTTGCCTCAGTCTTGCAGAAGCGGGTGCTGCCGATCTTTCACTACAGCCTGAACCCGACTGGTTTTTTGCTGCTGGGCCGGTCTGAGAGCATCGGCGAGGCGTCCGACCTGTTTCGGGTGGTCGATAAACAGCATCGGCTCTACAGCCGCGCGGCCATCTCCTCTGGCCTGAGTTTTGACTATATCTCTAGCGACCATCTGATGGTCGCAACCAAGCCCAGCGAGGCGGCGAATGTTCGGAATGAGCTGAATGTGAAGCAGCAGGCGGATCAGATTATCCTCCGCCAGTATGCACCAGACGGGGTCGTGGTGAATCACAGCCTGGACATTTTGCAGTTTCGCGGCGACACCAGCGCCTATCTCCGACCGGCAGCGGGAGAGCCCAGCTTCAACCTGCTCAAGATGATTCGCCCAGAGCTGCTGCTGGAGGTGCGCACCGCGATCAACCAGGCCCGGCGGCGAGGGGATTCGGCAACTCAGACCAAGCAGCGAGAAGGCAGCGCGCTACTGGATCACGTCAGCATTGAGGTGATTCCCTTCAGTCTGCCCGAGGCTGAGGAGCCCTATCTGCTGGTTCTGTTTTCCCCAATCGCACCGCCGGCTGAGGAGCGCGCCGCTGACCCCACCCCCCCCGAAGCGCAGCCTGAAATCATGCAGCTGCGACGGGAGCTGGCCGAGGCCAAGCAGGAGCTGCTGGATACCCAGGCCCATCTGCAAACGACGATTGAGGACCAGGAGGCGACGAACCAGAGCCTGACGACGGCGAACGAGGAGATTCTATCCAGCAACGAAGAGCTGCAGAGCATTAACGAAGAGCTGCAAACGGCCAAGGAAGAAATTCAGGCGGCGAACGAAGAGCTGAAGACGACCAATGAAGAACTTCACAGCCGCAACCAGGAAGCCCGGCTGATTAACGACGATCTGCTCAATCTGCTCAGCAATGTTAATATCCCCATCCTGATGCTCTCCAGCGATCTGGGCATCCGCCGGTTTACGCCCGCCGCCCAGAGAATTTTTAACCTGATTTCGTCCGACGTGGGCCGACCGATTAGCCATATCCGGCTGAATATTGACCTGCCCGATCTGGAAGACCTGATCATGGGGGTGATCGATAGCCTGACGGTGCAGGATCGAGAAGTGCAGGATCGAGAAGGCCGCTGGCACCTGCTGCGGGTTCGACCCTACAAGACCATGGAAAACCAGATCGACGGCGCGGTGCTGGCGCTGGTCGATATCGACGATCTGAAGCGCACCCAGGCCCGGCTTGAAGTCGCCCGCGACTATGCCGAAAGCATCGTCGAAACGGTGCGGCAGCCGCTGCTGGTGCTCAATACCGAGCTGCAAGTGCTGAGCGTCAATCGGGCCTTTTATGACACGTTCCAGGTGTCGCCCGAGGAGACCGAAGGGCGGCTAATTCTTGAGCTGGGCAACGGTCAGTGGGACATTCAAGACTTGCGATCGCGCCTGGAAGATATCCTCCCCGACCAGGTCGAGCTGCAAGACTTTGAAATTGAGCATGACTTTGAGTCAATCGGACCTAGAACCATGCTGCTGAACGCGCGGGAGTTTACCCAGGGCAATGAGGGTCGCAAAATATTGCTGGCGATTGAGGATATTAGCGATCGCAAGCAGGCCGAGGCCGAGCGCACCCGGCTGCTGCTAGCCCGGCAGGCCCAGGCCGAGGCCGAAGCCGAAAACATTCGCAAAAACGAATTTCTCTCGATGCTCTCCCACGAGCTGCGGACGCCGCTCAACAGCATTCTCGGCTGGTCCGACATTCTGCTGCGGCGGCCGCCAAAGCCAGAGGTGCTGACCCGGGCGCTAGAGGCGATCCAGCGCGGCGCTCGCAGCCAGGCCCGGCTGATCGAAGACCTGCTCGACCTGTCGCGGATCATTCAGGGCAAGCTGCAGCTGACGATGCACCCGACCAACCTGACCCGGGTGATGCAGTCGGTGATTGAGACGCTCCAGCCCGACGCTGAACGCAAGCAGATTCGGTTGGAAGCCAATTTAGCCCCGGCCCCGGCCAGCATCCTAGCCGACGCTGAACGGCTCCAGCAGGTGTTTTTGAACCTCCTGACCAATGCGATCAAGTTCACCCCAGAGGGCGGCCAGGTGGCGGTGCAGCTGACCTATAGCCAGACGGTGATTCAGATTCAGGTCGCCGACAGCGGCAAGGGGATCAGCGCCGACATGCTGCCCTACATTTTTGACCGCTTCCGTCAGGACGACAGCTCAACGACTCGCAGCTACGGCGGTCTGGGGCTGGGCCTGGCAATTGTCCGCTACCTGGTCGAAGCCCACAACGGCACGGTCGCTGCCGCCAGCGATGGCGAGGGCCAGGGGGCGACATTCATCGTCAGCCTGCCGCTGGTGGTGGCCAATACCCCGGCTGAGCCCGCCGCCGCGCCGCCCGATCCCGGCCGCGATTGCCTGACCGGGCTGCGGCTGCTGCTGGTCGATGACCAGGAGAGCAACCTGGACCCGCTGACCTTCGTTTTGGAAACCCAGGGGGCGACTGTCGTCACCGCTAACTCGGCGGCGGCGGCGATGGCGCAAATCGAAGCGCAGCCGCCCGATCTGCTAATCAGCGATGTGGGCATGCCCCATATGAACGGCCTGGAGCTGGTCAGGTGGGTGAGATCGCGTCCGGCTGAGCAAGGGGGGGAGATGCCCGCGATCGCCCTCACCGCTTTCGCGGCCGAAGCCGAAGCCCAGGACATCCTCGCCGCTGGTTTTCAGCATCACCTGGCCAAGCCGGTCAGCCTAGATGACGTGGTCGCCGTCGTCGCCAGGCTGATTAACCATTAGTCTAGAAATCTCGGATTGAATCTGTTTGAACAGCAATGGGCTGCATCACTCGTATCCAAGCTCTTTAATAAAGCCGCCTATTTTATGCTCTATCGCCGCAACATTTTTGTGCCCAAGCGCTTCCTTCCAATCTCCATTTTCACCTTTGCGCAGAGAACTCGCTTTCTTCAGCTCATTACTGGCTAAGAGCGCTTTCTTTTTATTCTCAAAGCTCTGATTATGAATCGCTTGTTTTAAATCTTCTTCACTTCTTTCTATACCCAGATGCTCGCAAATTCTCTTAACTTCAGATAGCGTATCGCGTCTTAGATCGCTATATTTAACAATCATGACATCGCTTTCTAAATACCCCTTCACATGCTCTTCCCAGGGGACAGTTAGCCAAAAGCCATCTTTCGTTCCGCGTAGCAGGCCCTTGGTCAGCCGGTCGATCTGGTGCTTTTTCGTATGAAATAGTCTGGAATATAGCCGTTTGCCGATAGGGTGCAGAGACATCAGCTGATACAGCTTGACATAGCGAGGCCGCAGGCGAAAATAGTAGGACGCAGAAACAACAACATCTCTAGGATCGCGGACAACATAGATCACCTTTTCATTGCCGTTGCCATACAGCGCTAGGGTGTGATTGAGCTGCTCAATACTGTGGTGAGCTTTGTAGCATTCAAACTCAGACTCTCGGTCAGTGCCTTCAATGCATTCATCCTGATTGAAGGGCTCGCACCAGTATCCGGCGACGGGACAGCCGACCATCTCCGCGGTTAAGCGAGTCAGCCAGGTATTACCGCTCTTGGGATATCCACAGATGATGATACGGTTTTTCATAGCCTGTCAGCTCAAATCTTCCTAAGACAGAGCGATTGCTGAACCCAAACCCGAAATAGGTATGAAAGCTCATGCCTTATCCAGACTTTAACAATTGCATTTTTGAATGCCATGTTCCTAGCGAAGGAATATTCATCACCTTTTGCCTTGCCCTAATTTGTCTGGTTATCAACAAACAGTTAGGTCTCGCCAGGCCGGCGGGTCAGCTCAGGGCTGCACTCGCCTCAGCGGGGGCAAGCTCGTGGCACAATAGAGCACAGTTAAACTAAAGACCCGTTCCATACCTGTAAGCCTGTGAGTACCGTCAGCCAACCGCTAACCCGCGCCGTCTTCCCGTTCACTGCGGTGATTGGTCAGGAAGATATGAAACTAGCCCTAATTTTGAACGTGATCGACCCTAAGATTGGCGGCGTCATGATCATGGGCGATCGCGGGACCGGCAAGTCCACCACTATCCGCGCCCTGGCCGACCTGCTGCCTAAAATCGACGTGGTGGCCGACGACCCTTTCAATCGAGCGCCTGACGATCCGGAAGTGCAGCGCGATCGCGCCGACCTGCCTAAAACCCAGAAGAAAGTGCCCATGGTGGATCTACCGCTGGGCGCGACCGAGGACCGTGTCTGCGGCACCATTGACATTGAAAAGGCCCTGGCCGAAGGGGTTAAGGCCTTTGAGCCGGGCCTGCTGGCCAAGGCCAATCGCGGCCTGCTCTACGTCGATGAGGTCAACCTGCTCGACGACCACCTGGTCGATGTGCTGCTCGACTCTGCCGCCTCGGGCTGGAATACGGTCGAGCGAGAAGGAATCTCTATCCGCCATCCGGCCCAGTTTGTGCTGATTGGCTCAGGTAATCCCGAAGAAGGCGAGCTCCGCCCCCAGCTGCTCGACCGCTTTGGCATGCATGCCGAAATTCGCACGGTCAGAGAACCCGAACTGCGGGTCCAGATCGTCGAGCAGCGGTCTGAATTTGACCGAGATCCGCAGCGCTTTCTAACTCAGCACCAGGCTGAGCAGGACGCCCTGCAGCAGCAGATTGTCGGCGCTCAGGAACGGCTTCCCCAGGTCACCCTAGAGCCCGAGTACCGGCTAAAAATTTCCCAGGTCTGCTCAGAGCTAGACGTAGACGGCCTGCGGGGCGACATCGTCACCAATCGCGCCGCCAAAGCCCTGGCCGCCTATGAAAACCGCACCGAAGTCACCGTTGAAGACATCCAGCGAGTGATTGCGCTCTGCCTGCGCCATCGGCTGCGCAA
Source organism: Vasconcelosia minhoensis LEGE 07310 (assembly GCF_015207255.1). GTDB lineage: Bacteria > Cyanobacteriota > Cyanobacteriia > Phormidesmidales > Phormidesmidaceae > Vasconcelosia > Vasconcelosia minhoensis. The sequence goes on along the minus strand of NZ_JADEXG010000055.1, from coordinate 24,701 downwards.
AGATCCGCTAGAGTCGGTCGATTCGGGCTACAAGGTGGAGAAAACCTTCAGCCAGGTCTTTGGCCTAGCGGAGCCGACTGCGGCTAACGGCCGTCAGCCTACCGGCGTGCGCTAGTGGCCAAACGCATTCTGGGGTTAGACCCGGGCCTGGCGATTCTGGGATTTGGCGTGATCGAATATGACCCGGCGACGACCCGCGACAGGTCGCCTCACGTCACCGTGCAGGATTTTGGCATTATCCAAACCCCGGCCGGTACCGAAACCGGGCAGCGGCTCTGCACCATTTTTGAAGACCTGCATAGTGTCGTCGAACGCTATCAGCCCGACCTGGTTTCAATTGAGAAGCTATTTTTCTATCGCATGGGCAATACCATCCTGGTAGCCCAGGCCCGCGGCGTCGTCATGCTGGTGCTGGCCCAGCATCGCCTCCCCTTTGTGGAATTTACCCCGGCCCAGATTAAACAGTCCCTCACCGGCTACGGCAATGCAGATAAGTCCGCCGTGCAGGAAGCCGTCGCCCGCGAGCTGAAGCTCGACGCCATTCCCAAGCCGGATGACGCGGCGGATGCGCTGGCGGTGGCGCTGACGGCTTGGTTTCGGGAGGGGTGAAGGGTGGTGGGGTAGGGGCAGGGTTCCCCTGCCTGGAGTGGATGGGTGGAAATTCGTTACCGTTTTGGATGTAGGTTTTTTAAAGTAGGACCATAACCGTTGGAGAATGACATGGCAGGTCAGACGAGTCAACAAACCGTACAGCTAGGGCCGCAGGGGCCGCAGGTACCGGCGTTGGGCATTGGCACCTGGTCCTGGGGAGACTCGCTTTTCTGGCAGTACGGCAAGGACTATGGCCGAGACGAGGTGAAGGCTGCGTTTGAGGCGTCTCTGGCGGCTGGGGTCAATTTTTTTGATACGGCAGAGGTCTACGGACTGGGCGAGTCGGAGAAGCTGCTTGGGCAGTTTATGCAGGATAGCGAGCAAACTGCGATCGTGGCGACCAAATATTTTCCGGTGCCTTGGCGATTTTCAGAGCAGGCGGTAGCCGATGCCCTGACCGCCAGCCTACAGCGGCTCCAGGTGCCTGCGATCGCGCTCTATCAGGTGCATCAGCCGTTTACCTTTTTCATGAGCCAGGAAACCCTGATGAATGCCCTGGCCAAGGAAGTGAAGCAGGGCCGGATTGCGGCGGTTGGGGTGAGCAACTACTCGGCGCAGCAAATGCGTGAGGCTCATAGCTATTTGGCTCAGCGCGGCATTCCGCTGGCCGTGAATCAGGTATCCTATTCGCTGCTCAACCGCAAGATTGAAACCAACGGCATTCTGGAAGCAGCTTGGAACCTGGAGATGACGATTCTGGCCTATAGTCCCCTGGCTCAGGGCTTGCTCACCGGCAAGTACAGCCCCGACGGCGGTCAGAAACCGGCTGGAGCCCGCAGCCTCAACCCGCGCTTTAGCCAGGACGGCCTACGTAAGATTGAGCCGGTCATTCAAACTTTAAAAGCAATAGGGAAAGCGCGCGATCGCACCCCGGCCCAGGTTGCTCTGAACTGGCTGATCCATCAGGGCAATGTGGTTCCGATTCCCGGTGCTAAGAACGCCAGCCAGGCGGAGCAGAATGCTGGCGCGCTGGGCTGGTCACTGACTGCGGAGGAGCAGGAGAAGATTGGTGGGGTGACGGCGGAGTGGCGGGAGTGAGGGGTGAATGGGTGGAGGGTAGTGGGTGATCGGGTAATGGAGCAGATAGTAGGGGCTTGGTTGCCAAGCTCGCACAGCGAGGTTGTTGGGCTAGAGCCGGGTTTAGGATTCGATGGAATTTAGTCCAACGGCCTGAGATATGGATTTGAGGCCGTGGCGGTCGAGCTGGTTGAGTAAGCCTTGGCAGATTTGGCGGGCGAGTCCTGGGCCTTCGTAGACCCAGCCGGTGTAGACCTGAACTAGGGAAGCGCCGGCGGTGATTTTGGCCCAGGCGTCGGCGGCGCTGAAGATGCCGCCGACGCCGATGATCGGGAGCTGTCCCTGGGTGTGCTGATAGATTAGCCGGATGACTTCGGTGGCGCGCTGGCGGACGGGAGCGCCGCTGATGCCGCCGGGCTGATGGCGGACGGGTTCGCCGGTGGCGAGGGTCTGAGTTTGCAGGTGCTCACGGCTGATGGTGGTATTGGTGGCGATGATGCCGGCGAGTTCGTAGCTTTGAGCCAGGTTAATGATATCTAGCAGGTCGGCATCGGCTAGGTCGGGAGAAATTTTGACCAGCAGCGGTTGCCGGGGTCGATTGGCAGACTGGAGGGCGGCCAAAATCGGTTCGAGCTGATCGCGGGCCTGGAGCATTCTCAGGCCAGGCGTATTCGGCGAAGACACGTTGACGACGAAGTAGCTGCCCCAATCTTTCAGCGCTTTGAAGCTGGCGAGATAGTCGGCGGCGGCCTGCTCCAGCGGTGTGACCTTGGACTTGCCCAGGTTAATCCCCAGCGGAATTGGGCAATCTAGAGGGTGCCAGAGGGCTTCTAACCGCTTGGCCAGGGCGGTTGCGCCTTGGTTATTAAAGCCCATTCGGTTCAGGGCGGCAGCATCGGCCGGTAGGCGAAACAGCCGCGGTTGGGGATTGCCCGGCTGGGGCTGAGCCGTTACCGTACCCAGTTCGGCAAAACCAAAGCCCAGCAGCGGCCAGGCTCGGGCGGCTTGTCCGTCCTTGTCGAAGCCTGCCGCTAGCCCCAGCGGACTGTCAAAGTGCAGGCCCCACAGGGTTTGGCTCAGGCGGCTGTCAGACTGACAGTAGGCGGCTTTTAGCCCGCTCTGGGCAGCCCGTCGTAGGGGCTGCTGCCAGCCGCCCTCGGCGGGGTTCGCCGCCAGCCAGGCCAACAGGCCCAGGGTTTGCTGATGCAGCCGCTCTGGATCGGCATTGAGGGCGTTGAACAACAGCGGCCTGAGGCCAGTTTTATAGAAATTGGGGGGTGTATCCGCCAAAGTCAGCAACGGTAACGGTTATCGAAATCAAGCAAAGCGCAGTTGAATGTGGTGATTCAGGGGGGCAATCTGGGTATTCCAAATGACAGAGTTGGCTTTGCGCGATTTTGTCATTTGGCCCCACTGCCTGCTCAGCCGCTAGACCGATCGCGCGATCGCACCCTTCCTATAGCCTAACAACATGGTCACCTCCAAAGCAGCCAAGTCAGTCAAATCTCAGAGCGCTAACCTCAGCCAGGTGCTGGCGGCAATCTGGGAAGCCGGCAGTCTCGACCAGGCGATCATGACGGGCCTGGATTCTATTCAAGCAGAATTTGACCATTCGCTGATCTGGGTTGGGCTCCACGACCGGACCCACCACCAGCTCACCACCCGCGGTCTGATTGCCCCCAAGCGGGAGCATTTCCCTTCAATATCCTTGGCAATCCATCCTGGGGACGTGATGGAGCAGGTCTTGATCCAGCAGCGACCGCTGGTCATCCCCGACCTGAAGCTGGAGCCGCGGGCTGGGGCCTGGGCTCGAATTGCCGAAAAACTGGGTCTTCAGGGCACCGTCATACTGCCGATTCGCCGCCGCGATGTTTGCTTTGGGGTACTGGTTCTCAGCTCACCGCGCTGGGGAGTGACCTCCGGCCTGCTCGAAAATGCCACCCTCTCTACGGTGACCCGGGCCCTAGCTGAGGCCATGCATCAGCACATTCAAGAACAGCAGCGTCAGCAGGTCAAGCAGCCAGCGCAGCCGCTGCTGACGCTGCTGGAAGACTTGGGTAAGCTATCCGGCCTGGACCAGCGGCTGGGCGCAGTGGTCGAAGCGACCCGCCGATTTACGGACAGCCAGCAGACCAGCATTTACTGGTTTGAATCCCGCGGTCGCTATTTCTGGCAGCGGGTAGGCGGACAGGCCCGGCGGCCGCTAGCGGTGGTCGAGAAGGCGGCCAATTCGCGATCGCGAATTTCCGTCGAGCAGATCAAAGATGCTTACCAGATGCTGCTGGCAGACCAGCTGGTCGTGCTGGAAGAAGCTGCTGAGGGATCGCTTAAGGCGGGCTTAGCCCTGCGTCTAAAGCAGCTGCTGGAAGCACCGTCGCTGATGGCCTCGCCGATTCTCTGTCGGGGCGAGCTACTGGGGTTTTTAGCCGTCTCTGGGGCCAGCGGTCGGGTTTGGAGTGAGACTGATCAGCAGTTTGTGCAGGGAGCGGCTCGGCTGGTTAGCCTGTCTCTACCCGCGGCAGAACTGGAGCAGATTTTAGAGCAGGTCAAGTCAGACCAGCTGCTCACTGCCGGGCTAACCCGCAGCATCCACAGCGATGGCGACTGGCGGCGCGTCCTCGAACTCTGCTCCAGCCAGCTCGCAGCCCGGATTGGCGTCGATCGGCTGATCGTCCTCAGTGCCGACCCGGTCCATGGCGGCTTTGAAGTCAGACACATCAGCGGCAAGCGGCTCACCGGCATCGCCGCCCAACGCCACTGGCCAATCCTGGCCGACGTCGATCGACAAATGCTAGAGCGCAGCCATGCCCCCATCGGTGTGGAGCAAATTGAAGACAACCTGAAGCTGATCGCCTGGCGCCCCCGGCTATTAGAAATGGGCATTCAATCGCTGCTGGTCTGTAATGTCTCACCGGGGCAGGCGCCCCGGGGGCTGGTGATGGTCGCCGATAGCGTCAGCCGCCACTGGAGTCAGGCAGAGCGCGAGCTGGTGCAGGCGGTGAGTCAGCAGCTAGGGCTGATTTTGCACCAGTGGCAGCTACAGCGTCAGGCCAGCCAGCAGGCCCAGATGTATGACACGCTGCAATGGGGGCTGCGCAACCTACAGCGCCTATTTCAAATTGATTTGCTCGATCAGGCTGGCACCAAGCATATTGCCCAGCTCCTACAGGTGCCGCTGGTCGCCTTAGTCGCCTGGCCCAACGGCGATGCCAGAGCCCGAATCGCGAGCGCGATGGTGCGCGATAAGAAATTTAAGATCGACCCTCAGGCCGCAATTGAGGTTCAGTCAGACGCGCTGATTAACTGGGCTGCTCATACCGACGGGCTCCTCTCCCTCAGCCTGGAAGACCTGACCGATGAAACTCGCGCTTGGATCTCTGGACCAGAGGCCTGTCAGGTACTGGTGATGGCGCTGCGAACAGCCCCCGAACACGAGCCGAACGCGGTCATGGTGCTCGCCGACCGCAGCGATCGCCGCTGGAGCGATGAGCAGACGACGCTACTGGCGATGGTGGTGAACCAGCTGGCCTGGTGCCGTCGTCACCTTAACTTGACCGGCCAGCTGGCCATCCAGGGGCAGCAGCTATCCGAGCTGAACTGGTACAAGCAGCACCACCTTGACAGCATGGAGCAGCTGCTCAATCAGAGCCTAGAACCGCTGAAAGTCCTTCTGGCTGGCGTAGAATCGCAGCTAGGCCAGCGTCAGCAGCAGGCCATACACCAGCTCATGAGTCTGAATAATCGCCTGGTCCGACTCAATCAGTATGAGCGCTGGGAGCTCCAGCCGGGTCAGGAAACGATGGCGATTGTAGGACTCATTAAGCGGCTGATGGAGCGAGCGAATCCTCTCATCCAGAGTCGCCAGCTCTGGACTAAGGTGCATTGCGAAAGCAACCTGAGCCTGGGGGGCGATATTACTAAAATTGAATTCGTGCTGTACGAGCTGATTGCGGCGGCCTGCGATCGCTCTCCCCCGGGCAGCCGCATCGATGTCTGGTGCCGGCCGTTTGACGACCGCTGGTTGGAAGTCTCGATTACCGACAGCGGCCTGATCAACGCTGAGCTGATTCAAGAACTCCAGCGGGGCCGCCCCACCGACCTGCTGTCTAGCACCCTGCTGAACCAGTCAGAGGGCCGTCATTTTCACATCTGTCAGTCGCTGATGAAGCAGCTCGGCGGCGAGTTTATCCTGGCTCAGATGGATGACCAGCGTACGCTCAGTCGCGTCATCTTGCCGCTGGACAATCCGTAAAAGGTATCTGTGCCCAGCTCAGCATCAAGCCTTTCCTGAAGAATTTTTAGACGAAACTGTAAATCTTGTTACAGTTTATTTTATAATCTGTATCAATAGCTACTGATTTTATAAGCTTGAGGTTGAATCTATCGCTTAAATCAGCAATTTTGATCAGGAGATATTTCTATGCAACAGCATCAAACCTATACCCGTTCTCATCAGAAGGCTCAGCAATCTGAGCATCCCGGGCTTTTAGTTCTGCTCGTCGTGGTCGCGTCGTTTGCCGCCGGCCTAATCCCCCTCGTCGGCATGAGCCTTCTCAATCCCGAAACGACTGCGCTACCCCACGCTGCTGGGATGTGGCAGCCGCTGGGGGAAGCCGACTAGCTGCGTTGAGCGATTGCGCCTGATCGAAGCATTTGATGGCTTTTGAACCCCTAGCGCTGACCGATGCTGGGGGTTTCCCATTGGGCCGATAGCAGCGCTGGGAGTGATTTTGGCTCAGCAAGAAGTCCGCAAATCCTATAGTGTGGTGATGACAGTTAGCAAAGCCCGAGTCAAAGGGGGAGCAGGAAACGTGGGGTATGGGGGTAGAGTCACTCATCTTTCAGGGACTATGGGGACTGATTTCTATTGTTCTAGTAGAAATTTTGCGGGACCTATACCATGTGGCCAGCCACGGCTGGGAGCCCTTGCAGCGGCTGCACAGCTGGCATCATCGGGCCTACAAAAAGGACTTTACGCCGGTGAACGGAGAAATCTATCGGCGATCGCAGCTCTATAACGATGCCCCCGAAGCGCTGTTTATGCTGGTGTCGATCGGCGCGATCGCGTTTCTCACCCATCACCCCGCTCTCTGGCTTGGCGGCCTCTACGCCACCGGCTTTCTGCTAGCGGCGCTGCTGCGGTCCCAAGGCTGGCTCTATGCCAGCGACCTGACCCACGAACCCGGCCCCCTGACCGAGCTGCCCCATCCCTGGCGGGTGAACCGCACCTATCACTGGCGGCATCACTTTGACCAAACCAACGCCTATTACGCCGGCCATTTCACCATTACGGACAAGGTCATGGGTACGGCTCTCTCGCTCAAAGGAAAAACGGTCGCGGTGACCGGCGCATCTGGCACGTTGGGCCGAGCCCTGATTCGCGAGCTGGCCCGGCAGGGGGCGAAGCCGATTGGGCTGAGCACTTCTGCGGATACTGAGATTGAGGGCGCGGTCAGCGTCGTCAGCTGGCAGGTGGGTGCCGAAGCCAAGCTTGCAGATCGACTGCAGAAGGTCGATATTCTGATTATCAATCACGGGCTGAATGTGCATAGCGATCGCACCCCCACCGCTATCGAAAAATCCTTAGAGGTCAATGCCCTCTCGGCCTGGCGGCTGCTGGAGGTTTTCCTCAGTACCGTTGATGACGACACCGGTCGGGCGACCAAAGAAGTCTGGGTGAACACCTCCGAAGCCGAAGTCAACCCGGCCTTTAGCCCGCTTTACGAAGTCTCCAAACGGCTGCTCGGCGACCTGGTCAACCTGCGCCGCACCGACGCCCCCTGCGTGATCCGCAAGCTGGTGCTCGGCCCGTTTAAGAGCAACCTGAATCCGATCGGGGTGATGTCGGCGGACTGGGTGGCAGGCGCGATCGTGGCGCTAGCCAAGCGAGATTTCCGCAACATCGTGGTGACGATCAATCCCCTGACCTATCTGCTGTTTCCGCTGAAGGAGCTGGGTCAGACCATTTATTTTAAGCTGTTTACAAAGGCGCAATCCCCAGCTCCGCCTAGCTGCCGGTAGGGGGCGTCTGCTGAGCGGCAACGCACCCTGCGCAAGCTGTCCTAAGCAGGACGCTGAATGATTGCTTCTAATACTCGCCGCCTGCTCTGTGGGTCAATCCCAATCAGTCTTACATAGTCATCGCGAAAGTCTGCTAGCCGAGCGGCTACCTCCGCTAAAGCCGCTCGCTCATCTTGAGCCTGAATGGCGCTGCTCTGCCAGGCATTGGCCCGAAACCGTCGCGAGTTGGCGTGTTCTAGACCCACTCGGTAGCCCTGATTCAACAGTGACTGAATGTGCTCACGGGCCTCCGCAGAGAGGGACTGAACGGCTGTCTGCTTTTTGAGAAATGTTTTCTGTGGTTCGCGGCCTGAGCTTTGGGTAGACGGCTGCTGGTGCTGTTTAGATGTAGCGTCCCTAATCTCATCGCCGCGATCAGGCGGCGGCTGAGGCACTGATGGGGGCTGATGACCGTTCCCGCTGTCTATTGCCTGATTGTACTCGCGCACTAGACCCATGGTGCGGACGAGATCCTGCTCGCTGAGCATCTGCTGACCGACGTCGAGCAGGTGAGCCAGCTGAAAATTGGGCTTTTTGAACTGGGGCGGGGTTTTGGTATTGACAACAGTGCGAGAGACGTTCTCAATCCCCACCTGGTGAATAAAGTCTGTAATCTGTTCGTCATAGATCTGGGCTCTGAGCGCGCCAAAGAAGTCAATCGCCTGACCGCTAAACCGATCCACTAATTCTTCAATCTCTCTAGCCGAGAGCCCATCTGGTTCAAAGATACCGCTGACGATACCAATCCGATCGGCGTGATCGGGCTCCCAGTAAAATTTCTGCATTCGCCCCTCGCGAATCAGCGGCGCATAGAGGGTGGCAAAGTCATTTCCAGTCACCACAATCGGAATGCGCGGCAGCGGCGTCTCGTCGTAGCTGCCTGGGAGCTGCACATTGTGCGGATTGTCGGCAATATTCATCAGCGTGTTGTTGACCAGCTGCGTATTCACCGTGTATTGGGTCATCCGGTCAAAGCGCCCGGCCCCGGCGTCTAGATCGTTGATCATCAGCACCGCCATCTGACCTCGCACCCGTACCAGCTCTGCCGCCTCCCGGTAGCGTAGCCGCACCAGCCGAGCCGGGTCGCCTGCATCGGGGCTCTCTAGCTCACCGCCCGAGATATGGACGACCAGGACCCCCATCCGCTCATACACCAGCTCGCACTGAAAGGTTTTGCCCTCACCCTTGCGACCATGAATGCCTAAAATGAGCGGCATCCGCACCTGCGGCAGGTCGAGGTAGTTTTTGGTGATATGAACGGCCAGCTTATTGAGAAAGCGGGGAGAAATGTAATAGGACATGGGGCCTGCAAGCGATGGATTCTGTAGCTAATCATACAGAAGGAACTGGCCCATCGATAGGCCTGCCTGTCACCCCATTCTTCAATTAAGACAGCTTAAGACGGCATTGACTTCATCAGCTCCCTGAGCAAATCGCGAGCCGAGTTCATAAAGCGAATCGTATCGGGATGATTGCTCCAGATTGGATCGTCCTCTGGGAAAACATCGAGTGAGAACATATCCTGTAGCCCTTTTACGTAGGGTGCGAATATCTTATTGTCGTCTGGATGCATCCGCTTTTCGAGCTCCCGGCCCAGCAGGCTGGCCTGGTGCCGCTACGGCTTCGGTGGGGAGCGCAGGCATCCCAGCGGGCCAACCTTTCCATAAGGTTTCGATAATCCCTAGCTGTGCTTCAGGGCGTTGCCGCTGCGGCGCTCAGCAAAGCCAGCTTCACCGGGGTCTAAACGGCTGTCCGAAGTGACCCGATAAAGCTTTGGTAAATTTGGCTACTTTTAACGTTCGCTTTACCTTGGCTTTATCTTGACCTGGGACGCTTGGCGAGGTTTTGCTATTGCCGGTGGACGGGGGGAGCTGCGATCGCGCTTTCGCCACCAATCCGGGACTGAAGCAAAATCCTATAAGTCTGCTCTATTTACATGGCGTTCTCTTTACATAGCGTTCTATGCCTACCTCAGCCTTTCAAGAATCCTTTGACGACGACAATCAGTTTGCTGTCAGCACATCCTTCTTCTCCGATGGGTCAGGGGACTACTTCACGCTGACTGACGGGTCCAACATTGGCTCCTTCGTCGAGCTGAGCGGCTTTGACGGCCCGTTCCTAGCGGCTCAGGACCTCGACGGCGAAGGCGGTCCCGCGACGGTCGAGCTGCTGTGGTCTGATCTGGATATTTCTGGGCAGTCAAACCTGGAATTTAGCGGCCTGTTTGCCGAAGATGACGCTTCCGATGGCAATGAAGACTGGGATGCTGCCGACTTCGTCAAGTTTGAATACGCCATCGACGGCGGCGCTTTTCAGGATCTGCTGGCCTTTGAAAACGACGGTAGCACCTTCAACTCGGCCCCCAGCCAGGACACCGACTTCGACGGCGTCGGCGATGGGGCCGTTCTGACTTCGACGGCTCAGGAATTTAAGGCCGCGATCGCGGGCACCGGCAGCTTGCTAGACCTGCGCCTCACCATTGCGCTGGATTCTGGCGATGAGGATATCGCGATCGACAGCCTGAGGATTGCTCAAGCTGTCACCATTGCCGACAACGATGCGCCCCTTACCCTAATTCACGAGATTCAGGGCAGCGGCACGGTCAGCCCGATTGAGGGCAGCAGCGTCTTAATCGAGGGCATCGTCGTTGGCGACTTTCAAGGTGACAACGGCTTAAACGGCTTCTTTGTTCAAGAAGAGGATGCCGACGCCGATACGAATGCGGCAACCTCAGAGGGCATCTTTGTCTTCGATAAAGACTTCGGCGTCGATGTCAGCGTCGGCGACAAGGTGCAGGTGGCGGGCACCGTCGATGAGTTCTTTGAGCTGACCGAGCTTACGGACGTGACCAAGGTTTCCGTACTGAGCGTGGATGAGGCCCTACCCACGGCAGCTACGGTTAGCTTCCCGATCGCCAGCTTGGATGAATTAGAAGCCGTCGAAGGGATGCGGATCACAATTCCTGATACCCTATTCGTCACCGAATACTTTAACTTAGACCGCTTTGGAGAAGTTCGCCTGGCCTCTGACGCACCCAGCAACGCGCCCGGCACCGATGGCCGCCTCGACCAGTACACCCAGTTCAATGATCCCAGCGTCACCGGCTTTGCCGAATATCAGGAAGCCCTAGCGACCCGTCAGATCGTGCTCGACGACGGTAGCCGGGTACAAAATCCAGACACCCTTATCTTCGGTCGCGGTGGAGAGCCCCTCAGCTCCTCGAATACGCTGCGGGGCGGCGATACGGTTGAAAACCTGACCGGGGTACTGAGCTTTAGCTTTGGCGACTACCGGATTCAGACGAACGAGGGGGTAGACTTCCAGCCCACTAATCCGCGTCCGGCCACGCCGGACGATGTCGGCGGTTCGCTCAAGGTAGTCAGCTTTAACGTACTGAATTTCTTCACCACCCTAGACGTGGAGGGAAATCCCGGCAGCGGCCCCAACAACCTGGAACCGCGCGGCGCTGACAGCCAGGCTGAGTTTGACCGGCAGCTGCAAAAGCTGACCACCGCCATTCTGGATATTGACGCCGACGTACTGGGACTGGTTGAGCTGGAAAATGAGTTCACCGACGTTAACGGAGACGGCCAGTTTGCAATTGACACCCTAGTCAACGCCCTCAACGCCGAGGCCGGGGCTGGAACCTACGCCTACGTCGATCCGGGGACTTCCTTTGTGGATACCGGCGACGCCATTTCAGTCGGGGCTATCTATAAAACCAGCGCCGTCAAAATTGCCGAGGGGACGACTGTAGAAATCCTAACCGACGCCGACCTGTCGGCTCTAGGTCTGGAGGGACCGGTCTTCGACGGGCCGAGCACCAACCGGGCTCCCCTCGCCGTCACGTTTGAGGAACTCAGTAGCGGCGAAAAATTTACTCTTGCCGTTAACCACTACAAGTCTAAAGGGAGCCTCTCCCCTGGCGAGGGTAACGAGGACATTGGCGACGGCCAGGGTCGCAACAATGCGATTCGGCTGAAAGCCTCTCAAGCTGTGAATGCCTGGCTTGGCAGCGATCCGACCGGCAGCGGCGATGAAGACTTTCTAATCGTGGGAGACCTCAACGCCTATGCCCAGGAAGACCCGGTTACTTTCCTAGAAAATTCAGGCTATACCAATTTGGCCGAGCAATTCATCGGCAGCGATGCCTACTCCTTCGTCTTTGATGGTCAGCTAGGTACCTTAGACTACGCCCTCGCCAACCCCGCTTTGCTATCTCAGGTGACAGGCGTCACCGAATGGCACGTCAACGCCGACGAGCCCGATGCGCTGGACTATAACCTCGACTTTGGCCGAGATCCGAGCCTGTTTGATGGCACTATCCCCTACCGCAATTCCGATCACGACCCGCTAATCGTTGGGCTGAACCTAGCCTCTTCTGCCCCCGGCGGCGTCATCAACGGCGGCAACGGTAAGGACACTATTGAGGGAACTGAGGGGGATGACATTCTCTCCGGTGGCAACGGTAAAGATTCTGTCTTTGGCTTCGCTGGCGATGACATTCTCAACGGCGGCAACGGCAAGGATCTGCTGTTTGGCGGTGACGGCGATGACCTGCTAAACGGCGGTAGGGGTAAGGATCTGATACTCGGCGGCGGCGGCCAGGATACGGCTCAGTATGAAGGGCTTCAGACTGACTACACCTTTATGGGCACGGTAGACAGCTTCACGGTGCAGGGGCCAGGGACGGGCAAGAATTCGCTGTTCAGCATCGAGTTTCTCCAGTTTCTCGGCAGCGATTTGCTGGTTGCCGTAGCGGACCTCTTTGCCTCATAAAAAGTCGGGGGAGGCGCGATTCTCTAAGAGCTATCCGCGCCTTCCTCCCAATATACGGACGCAGCAGCATTGAGCCTTGTTAGGCAGGAATTTCTCTCTGGCTCAACAGCTATTTTTGCTGCCGAGTAGCGTCACTGCCGGATAGCGTCTCGAAATGCCATCACCGCATCGAACTGGGCTTCTGGCTTCACATAGCTCACCAGCATTGTCAAATCTAAGGTCGGCAGCAGTTCACTGGTTTCGACCCGCTCATATCCAGAAGAGCGCAGGCAGTAGATCGAAAATGCTCCTGCCTGCCACTGCCACACTTCAGCGACACCCAATCCCCGGTAAATGTTGAGCTTATCGACTAACCCACTGGTAATGACGATTTCAATCGCCAGGTCAGGAAAGTCCTTTTTTGTCCCTAGACAGTAGCATTCATCGGGTTCTAAGCCCCGTTGTTTAGCGGCCTTGCGAAACGTTGTGGAGCCACCTGCATGGAATCGCGTCCGCGTTTCTTGCAAATAGGCTTCCACCAGCATTCCAACCATTTTTTTCAGGTCTTCATGCTCTGGGGAATTGGTCATAATCTCCAGAGTGCCCTCCAGATAGCTCATTCGCAAGGTTGGGAAGTTATCTCCCAGAACTCTCAGCAGCCCCTCGTACTGCTGCCAATCCACACCATGCAGTAAGACACGCTGTTCAGCATCTTGGGACTGAGACAGAATTGGAGAACGCATAAGCAGGTAGCCTTCAAGCTTGACCCTATTCTAGTGCTTCATCTGGATCAACCCCCAGTTCTCTTAGCCGGGCGGCTAGCCGTTCGGCTCGATCTTGGACTGCTTGCCGGGCGGCTTCAGCTTCAGCATGGCTGAGCAGCTTCGCTGGGGACTGGTTGTTTTCCTGCCAGACCCTATAGGACTTGCGCTTGCCCTTGGGCCGATTCAGGACGACGAAGACATCGGGGGCGACGCAGGCTTTGGGATTCCCTTCTTCGTAGTAGATCAGCAGATTTCCAGAGACATAGACCTGAGGCTGGTTGGCAAAGAAGATGTTGAGAATTTCAGTGCCGTAGGCGATGTAGGGCCGCTGGTAGTCGCTCTCGGCCATCGGCTTACCATCCGATTCGGGATAATCGACATCGAGGTTGAGATCAGCTGCGCTCGTCATGGCGCTCTCCAGCAGAGGGGAACGGGCTGAGGGAACGGTTCGAATTGACTTGGTTATGACTAATCATACTCAAATCCGATTGGAGCCGGGAACTGGGTTGCTCAGAATGCGGTTCCCGACCATCTCCGTAATGCTTTCTTAAAGCTTGCGTAAATTCCCGCAACCTTAACGACGCCTTTACCTGGTTTTTACGTTGGGATGGGAGTTTTGTATGGGTTTTTACCAAAAACGCTTTTAGCGACTCAGTAAAAACCCGGACCTGAGATTCTAAGGAGCACAGCTGATGGCGGACCTACTCGAAAATATTGGCAGATTCGAAAGTGAGTTTGGGGCGGAGATCGTCGCCCATGACCCGGAGAATCAGCTGCTTTACGTGGTTTCGGGAGGGACAGAGCTGCAAATTCTAGACGTCAGCGACCCTACAGACATCAGCCAGGTTGACACCGTCAATATTGCCGACTTTAGTACGCCAGTGGGCGGCATCAATAGCATTGCCTACGCCAATGGGCTGCTGGCGGTCGCGATCGAAGCTGAAACTGCCACTGACCCGGGTCTCCTAGCGCTGGTCAACATCGGCCTGCTGCCATCCGTTGGTGACGACTTTCTAGCCGCTGCGAAAGTGTTCACGGTCGGCGCTCTGCCGGACATGGTGACCTTCACGCCAGACGGTAGCAAAGTACTCGTCGCCAACGAAGGAGAGCCCAATGATGGCGTAGACCCGGAAGGCTCGGTCTCCATCATTGACGTCTCTGGTGACTTTGCCAGCCTCAGCCAGGCGAACGTTGCCACTGCCGACTTCACCGCCTTTAACGGGCGCGAAGCCGACCTCCGCTCTGACGGCGTTCGGATTTTTCCAGACCGCGCCGCCGCCAACGACTTTGAGCCCGAGTACATCGGTGTCTCCCCCGACGGCACTACCGCCTTTGTGACGCTTCAGGAAAATAACGCGGTCGCGATCGTCGATATCGAATCGGCTACCGTGCTGGGAATTGCGCCGCTGGGCGTCAAGGACTTCAGCAAAGGCGAGCCCAAGCTGACCAGCTATGCAATCAGCGATCGCGGCCCGATCACCAACGGCGGCGAGCCTCTAACTACAGCCACGGGCGAAACCATCGAGCTGGGGGGCTTTTCGGGACTCTGGTTCGACGGCGTCGCGGATAGCGGCAATCTCAAGTTTTTAGCCGTGCCCGATCGCGGCCCCAACGGGGAGCCGGTCGATGGCAACCGCCCCTTTTTGCTGCCCGACTATCAGGCCCGAATTGTCACGTTAGAAGTGAATGAGGCAACTGGCGAAGTTGCGATCGCCAGCGAGCTGCTGCTGACCCGCCCCGACGGCACGCTGATCACCGGGTTGCCCAACGTTCCCAACTTTGACGAGCGGGCGGTAGACGCGGCGGGAAATTTTGTCGATCTGCCTTTCCTGGAAGGATTTGAAGAATTTGGCACTGACTACGACCCCTTTGGCGCTGACCTGGAGGGTATCGTCCGAGCGCCCGACGGCAGCTTCTGGATGGTGGACGAATACCGTCCGGCCATCTACCACTTTGCGGAAGATGGGGTGCTGATCGATCGGTTCGTTCCTGAGGGAATTGCCGACCTGGCCAATGCAGTCAATCCCGGTGCCGAGTTTGAGACGGGTGATTTCGGCAGCGAAACCCTGCCCGCTGAGTACAACAATCGCCGGGCCAATCGGGGCTTTGAGGGCATGGCCCTAGATACCGATGCGGGCATTCTCTACGCCTTTATCCAGACGCCGCTGAGTAATCCCGACCGGGATGCCGGCGATGCGTCCAGCGTCATTCGGATGCTGGGAATCGACCCCGCCACGGGCGAACCGGTTGCAGAATACGTCTACCTGCTGCAAAAGCCCGATGTCGGCGGCAACGTCGATAAGATCGGCGACGCGGTGTACGCCGGAGACGGCAAATTCTTCGTGATGGAGCGGGATTCGTCCCTCGATCCGACCGCTCAGAAGTTCGTTTTTGAGGTGGACCTGACCGGAGCAACCAACGTCCTGGGCACGGACTTCGGGGCTGAAACCCTGGAACAGCAGTCACCTGATGAGCTGGCTGAGATGGGAATACAGCCGGTGAACAAGATCAAGGTAACGAACCTGCCCTCTATCGGCTATTTACCCTCTGATAAACCAGAAGGACTGGCGCTACTGCCCGACGGGCGGCTGGCAGTGCTTAACGACAACGACTTTGGTCTTGAGCCCGAAGCTGAAGCGGTAGAGCTGGGCATCATTGACTTTCCCGCAGGCAATACTCTGGACCCCAATGACAAAGACGGCGGTATTAACTTGCAGAATGCGCCGGTATTCGGCCTGAAGATGCCCGACAGCATCGCTACTTTTGAGAGCGACGACGTCACCTACTTTGTCACGGCCAATGAGGGAGACGATCGGGGCGATGCTGATGAAGATGAGTTTGGCGACGCGATTCGGATTGGTGACCTGGCGGATGTGACCTCCTTTGGCCGTGACGGTCTGGCCCTGGACGAGCGCTTTGTTCCCGCGATCGCGGCAGACGACGCCCTGGGCCGACTCGTCGTGTCCTCCCTAGACGGCGACCTGGACGGCGACGGCGATTTAGACCAGCTCTTTAGCTACGGTGGGCGTTCCTTCTCGATCTACGACGAGCTGGGAAATCTGGTCTTCGACAGCGGCGATATGATCGCGAAAATCACCGCCGAGCTGACCCCCGAGCTATTCAACGCCAACGACGGCGACCCGGAAGAGTTTGACACCCGCTCCGATAATAAGGGCGCAGAGCCCGAAGCCCTCACCGTCGGCATCATCGGCGGACGACCCTTTGCCTTCGTCGGCCTGGAGCGGGCTGGCGGCGGCGTATTGGTCTATGACCTCAGCAATCCCCGTAATCCTGAGTTCGTTCAGTACGCCCGCAGTGACGAGGATATTGCCCCAGAGGGGTTGGCCTTCATTCCGGCAGCTAAGAGCCCCAACGGTCAGCCGCTGCTGGCGATTGCCAATGAGGAATCTGATACGGTTGCCGTTTACCAAACAAACATTCCAGCCTCTACCATCGCTGAGATCCAGGGCGCGGGCCAAATTTCGCCGCTGGTGGGCGAGCTGGTGCAGACCGAAGGCATTGTTACAGCGGTCGATTTCAGAGGGTTCTACGTCCAGTCCGCGATTGATGACGGCGATGCGGCGACTTCCGAGGGTTTATTTATCTCCACCAGCGATAGCCCTATCGTCAGCATCGGCGATGAGGTGCGGCTGTTTGGAGAAGTCGGCGAGTTTATCTCTGGCGGGGCCGATACCGGTAATCTCTCGATCACCCAGATGAGAGATCCAGATGTTGTCGTTCTCTCTTCAGCGAATGACCTGCCGGAGGCGGTTGTGATTGGCCAGAGTGGGTGGGTGCCGCCAACTGAAATTGTGATCAGCGATGACGAACTGCCGGTGAATCTCCAGGAAACCGCTGGCGAATTTGACCCTGACGAGGACGCGATTGACTTCTATGAAAGCCTGGAAGGAATGCGCGTTACCGTGGAGGACGCCCTGGCCGTATCCCCTACCCGGGTCTTTAGCCAATTTTCTGCCGAAGCTTTCACCCTACCCAACCAGGGAGCCTTTGCCACCCCAGACGGGGTGCTGACCGAGCGCGGCAGCATCAACCTCGTCTCTGGGCCAGATAATACCGGCGACCAGAATCCCGAGCGGGTGCAGATCCAGTTCAACCCAAATTTGCTGCCCGAAGGCTTTGATACCCCGGCACTGACGGTGGGCGATCGGCTAGGCGATGTGACTGGCGTCGTCGGCTATAGCTTTGGCAACTTCGAGGTCAACGTTACCGAAGCTTTTGAAATCATGCCTAGCGGTCTAACTCAGGAAGTTACCGACCTGGCCGGTGATGAGGATGAGCTCACCGTTGCTAGCTACAACGTGCTGAATCTGAGCCCGCTAGCCGAAGACGATGCCCAGCGGATGCTGCTGGCAGAGCAAATTGTCACTAACTTAGGCGCACCTGACATTGTTGGACTTCAAGAGATTCAGGACAATGACGGCACGACCAATGGCCCCGATAGCGAGGTGACCGATGCGACAGAGACGTTGCAGGCTCTCGTCGATGCCATTGCGGCAGCGGGCGGCCCGACCTACGAATTCTTCGATGTGGCACCGGTCGATGACACCTCGGGCGGCGTCCCCGGCGGCAATCTGCGCAACGCCTTTCTCTACAATCCAGAGCGCGTGACCCTGGATTCCTTTGCCTCGATCGACCAAAATCCGGCCTTTGAGGGGACTCGCAATCCGCTGGTCGGCAACTTTGTTTTCAACGGCAATCTCGTTACCGTCGTCAACAACCACCTGACCTCACGCTTTGGCTCGACGCCGATCTTTGGCGGCCCGCAGCCCTTTATCCAGGCGGGTGAAGCCGAGCGAGAAGCCCAGGCTCAGGCGCTAAACGACTTTGTTGACAGCGTCGCCAGCACCAACCCAGACGCCAAAGTAATTGTGCTAGGCGACCTGAATACCTTTGAATTCACCGATGACCTGAGCGAAATCTTGCCCGGCACGGGGGATGAAAAAGTGCTGACCAACCTGGTTCAGCAAGCCGTCAACGATGACGACGCCTATACCTTCATCTTCGATGGCAACAGTCAGGTGCTCGACCATATGTTCGTCACTGACGCGCTGCTGGATGAGGCTAAGTTCGACATTGTTCATGTCAACAACGATTTCCCTCGCGATGATGGCGGTGTGCGGTTTGCTGACACCGTTGTTGCGAGCGACCACGAGCCCATTGTTGGAAAATTTACTCTGGATGAAGTAACCCCTATGCCCTCTGCCTTTACCCTACAGCTGCTCCATGCGGCTGACCAAGAAGCCGGTATTCCCGCCCTTGAGGACGCTCCCAGATTTTCTGCGGTGCTGAACGCGCTCAGAGACGACTTTGAGAATACGCTGGTGCTGTCTTCCGGCGATGCGATTATCCCGGGTCTGTTCTTTTCAGCCAGTGAAGCCGTTTACGGCGGGCCCGGTCGCGCCGATATTCTGATTCAGAATGAGCTGGGCTTTGAAGCGATCGCGTTTGGCAACCACGAATTTGACCAGGGCACCGCGCTGCTTCGCGACCTGATTGCCGGAGCAGAAGATGACCCCTCTACGCCTGACATCGATGAATCCTTCATCGGCACACAGTTCCCCTACCTGAGTGCCAACCTGGACTTCAGCACCAGCGCCGACCTGGCCGACCTGGTCGTTCCCGACGATCAGCCGCCCCAGCCCAATAGCATCGCGGCGACTACGGTGATCGAAGTCAACGGTGGGAAAATTGGTGTGGTAGGTGCGACAACGCCCACCCTCCCTACGATCTCTAGCCCGGGAGACGTCACAGTCAATCCGCAGCCCTTTGACGGTAACCCGACGCCAGAGCAGCTAGACGCTCTAGCGGCTGAAATTCAGACCGATGTCGATCAGCTGCTGGCGCTCAACCCAGGGCTGAACAAGGTAGTGCTGCTGGCGCATATGCAGCAAATCAGCATTGAGCAAGAACTTGCGACTCGCCTGAGCAACGTAGACATCATCGTAGCGGGCGGCTCTAACACTCGCCTGGTGGATGAAACTGATCGTTTCCGGGATGGCGATACGGCTCAGGGAACCTACCCCATCTTCACGACGGACGCTGACGGCAACCCGGTTGCGGTTGTCAATACTGACGGCAACTATAAGTATGTCGGGCGGCTGGTAGTTGACTTTGACCAGAACGGTATTCTGCTTCCTGAGAGCTATAACCCAGAGGTGAGCGGCGCTTTCGCCACCGATGACCAGGGCGTAGCGGACTTGAATGCCGAAAGTCTGGTCGATCCAGAGATTCAAACCATTGTCAAAGCTCTAGAAGAGGTAATTATTGCCAATGAGAGCAACGTCTTTGGCATCAGCGAGGTCTATCTCGACGGCAGACGTAGCGAAGTCAGAACTGAGGAAACTAATCTAGGAAATTTGACGGCGGATGCGAACTTAGCGATCGCCAAGCAGGCCGATTCTGAAGTCGTTATATCGCTTAAGAACGGCGGCGGCATCCGCGACGACATTGGCCAGGTCATCGTCCCTGCCGGCGGCACAGGCGACCCTGAGTTCCTACCCAACGAAGGCATTCCTGGCGTCAAGCCGGAGGGCGGAATTTCTCAAAATGACATCGCTAATACGCTGCGGTTCAACAACGGCCTGACCCTGCTGACGATTACCGCTGAGGAGCTGCTGGCCGTTGTCGAGCACGGCGTTGCAGCGACTGAAGAAGGTGCGACACCAGGCCAGTTCCCCCAGGTCAGCGGCCTTGAGTTTAGCTTTGACCCAACTGCGGCTCCTGGCGATCGCGTCCAGTCCCTGGTCATCCTGGATGAGGAAGGCAACGACGCTGAGGTGATCGTGCAGGACAGCGAGCTGGTCGGCGATCCGGGTCGGACCTTCCGCATGGTGACGCTGAGCTTCCTGGCGGGTGGCGGCGACGGCTATCCGTTCCCCGATCGCGACGTGGTGCAGCTAGCTCAGGAAGAAGATGCGCCTCGCACAGGCGACGCCACCTTTGCGCCCGATGGTTCAGAGCAGGACGCGCTAGCCGAGTACCTGGAAGACAACTTCGGCGCTGAGATGCCCTTCAATAACCCAGAGACCGCGCCTGAGCTGGATACCCGAATTCAAAACCTAGCTTTCCGAGAGGACACCGTCATCGATGGCGATGTTGGCGGCGGCAATGGCGGTGGCGGTCAGACAGGCCAGGAGATTCTAGGCACAGCTGATGCCAACGACCTGGAGGGAACCTCAGGCAACGACACCATCGCGGGCCTGCAAGGCAATGACACCATTCGCGGCGGCGACGGCGACGATATCCTCCGGGGCGACCTGAACAATAGAAGTCCCCAGGGCAAGCAGGGCGGTGACGACCTCATCTTTGGCGGCGCAGGCAATGACCGCATCGGTGGCAAGGGCGGCAATGACCAGCTGTTCGGCGACGCTGGCGACGATGCCATCTGGGGCGACGACGGCGACGACCTGCTGCGCGGCGGACTCGGCAACGACCGCCTGACCGGCGATAATTTCTCCGGCGGCCAGGGCGCTGACACCTTTGTCCTAGCGGCGGGTGAAGGCACCGACACCATCACCGACTTCGAAATCGGTATCGACTTCATCGGTCTGGCCGATGGCCTCAGCTTCGGGTCGCTGACCTTCAGCGGCGACACCATCAGCCTCGGCGACGAAACCCTGGCCATTCTGCAGGGCGTCAATACCTCTGTGCTGACAGAGTCCGCATTCACGCCAGTTTAGTTTCTCCGCTGGTCTGAGTTAGGAAAGGAGTGTAGCTACAGGGCTGCACTCCTTTTTTAGTCCGACGTGGGCAGCAAAGGCTGAATTGCTTGTACAAAGGCCGGAATACTTCTTTGCAAGGTTAGCCAAACCCTCTGCACATCGACCTCGTCATAGTCGTGAATCAGCTTGTCTCGCATACCGGCGATCGCAGACCAGGGAATTTCACTGTGCTGCTGCCGGAGTTCTGGAGATAGCCGTTTAACAGCTTCCCCAACGATGGTGATTTGCTAGAGAACGGCTGATTGGGTTTTGCGATCGCGCCCAAACTCCGCTTCGCTCAGTCCTTGCACAAACTCCAACGCCAGCCGCGCCGCATTGAACGCATCCAGCAATGACGCACTATCCCGCGAGTTCATGAGCCTGAGAGTAGATCACCTGAGCACTGCTCAAAATCTCCTGACGACGAATCCAATTATCACTACTTTCAATCGCCCGCTTTTCAAGCAAATCAACTTTTCGATTGAAAATACCCTCCAGCTCTTGCTGCATATTGACTAAGTCAAGCAAATCCCAGGCAGCCTCTGGAGCGAAAGCGGCAAGAATATCAACATCGCTATGAGTCTGGAAGTCATCTCGCAGGATAGAACCAAACAGAGATAGCTCAGATACCTTCCAACGTCGGCAGAAGTTTTCAACTAGATTTCTAGAAACATTCAATCTCACTAGAGGCATCATCACTCCTCCCACAAGGTAAACATGCGGCTTTCAATGACTTCCCAAGTATTCTTAGAAACGCGCAGTGCCGAATCTTTGCACTCTAAAATAAGCTGACTAACAGACAAGTATTGTCCAAGTCTATCAATTTCATGTTTAGAAAACTCTATAATTTCGGGATTTAGACTCAAAGATTTCAACCAGTCTTTCCTGGCTTGGCTGATAAATTCTTGGTCAATTCCTAAAGAAAATTCGACGGAGTCCTTGAAGGCGGCTAAACCCAATCTTCGCAAAAAGGTGGATTTTCCGGCTCCAGGCTGTCCTAGTACAGTCAGTTTTGAATGAGCATTGACGACGTTCGTGCCATCCTGGGGAGTCCGTTCTCGGGTGTTGAACTGCCTTACGTTCCTACCACGATATTCGTCTTCTAGCGATTCCAGAGACTCAAACCGGCGAATGCTGAGGTCGTCTAGAAACTTAACCTTAGTATAAACCTGCTCCAGCGCATAGTCTTGCCTCATCCCTAAAATTCGTACCGAACCGTAGCGTTGGCGATATTTAGCTTCGTAGCGCTCTAAAGCGGCTTTTGCCTGGCGCTTGTCTTTAACCGCTTCAAAAAGTGCTCCACCCACTTTTCTAGCCACGTCCAGCACAATGCGAGTCAGCCCGCCTGCAACCGGGTCTTCAAAGGCACCAAAAGGGTTAGGACTCGCGCTTGTCATAGGAGGTAAGGGCTGGAAACTTAGCTGACCTGATTTCCTCAATCTTATCCGAATAACCCTTGAGGAGTGATTGACGGCTTTGAGCAGCTGCATCAGAATCTGGCTCTGACAGCTCTTCCGCACGAGGCCATTTGTTTAAGCATAAGTTTCCCCCTTCTTAACCTGATGATGATGCTCTCTTAATGCACTGCTTGCAAGATGACAGCGCAAGGATATTGGCAGGATCTGGCTTTTCTGACTTCAGGCTAGCTCAACCGCTATTGATGCCTAATGATTGAAGCTGGCCGTCAGTCAATTCCCAAATTCAGCAATGGCGTTAGCCGACTGAGGAAATCGTTTTGTTTGCCACGACGTCTCAACAGCTCTACGAATCAGCCAATCAGTTTGTCGTCCTGCTTGAGCAGCTCTATCACGAAAGGACATTGGCCTCCTACGTGACCGGGCGCACCGTACCGCTCAACCCGGGTCAGATTTATGTCATTTATCGCGGCGTCATCCAGCTCCACACCATCCATCCCGACGGCAGTGAAACGCTTCTCGGGTTAGTCGGTCCGTCGATGACCTTTGGCCTGCCGCTGACGATTACCGATCCCTACTGGGCAACGGCGCTCACCGATGTCGATCTGCTGCCTTTAGCCATGGCTGAGGTAGAAAGCTCTCCGGCGCTGATGGCGGGTATCTTTTCGCATCTGGTGCGGCGGCTGCATCAGTCGGAAGCCTGGCTGGCGCTTTCGGGCAAGCGGCTGGTCGCCGATCGGCTGCGTCACCTGCTCCAGCTGCTCGCGGAGGAATTCGGCCAGGTCGAATCCGGCGGCGTCCGCATCAACCTGCGGCTTACCCACCACCAGCTAGCCACCGTCATTGGCACCACCCGGGTCACCGTTACTCGGCTGCTGCGCGACTTTAAGCAGGAGGGCTGGCTCAGTATTCAGCAGCGGCAGCTGGTGGTTTGTCCTGAGGCGTTGGATATTGGTTGAGTGGGTGGTGGGTAGTGGGTGAATGGTTGGCTGCTTACCCTGATGTCAGTGCTCTAGTTTCTATTGCCGATTGGCGTGGCTAATCCGTCAATGCTGCGGCTGCCTTTTTTTTGCTGATACGCTGCCAAACCCTCGGGTCCCTTTTTCTCGGCCCAGCTGACCAGCATGTCGCGCTGTCCTTCGTAGCTCAGCAGCGGCACGCCAAAGCCGCAGGAGGTCTGGATGCGGTGCAGGTCAGCCACAATGATCTGGCGGCTGCCGGGAATTTTGGGAAAGCGATCGCACATTTCCGCCCACTCCGGCTCGCCGGGTAGCACCGTCCGCCCCTGACCGTAGAGCCGTAGGATCATCGGCGCGCCTTCAAAGGCGCAAAACATTAGCGTGATCCGACCGTTCTCCTGGAGGTGGGCGGAGGTTTCGTTGCCGCTGCCGGTCAGGTCGAGGTAGGCCACCCGGGTTGGCGAAAGAATCTGAAAGCTGTCGAATCCCTTGGGTGACAGGTTGACATGGCCGTCTGGCGTCAGCGGGGCGGTTGCGACAAAAAACAGCGCCTGTCGCTGAATGAAGTCAGCTAGCTCAGGCGTGATTTGCTCAAATACTTTGGCCATATCGGGCTACCATAGCGATCGCGGTTTCAATTAAATTCAGTCAAGTCCAGGGTATCGCAAGATGAGCCAGCCCTCTCAGGTCAATGCAGACATCCAAACAGTCGTCCAGATGGTCAGCGGCCCGGGCCTGCCCCTGGTCGGCAATGACATCGACACCGATCGGATTATTCCAGCCCGCTTTCTGCGCTCGGTCACCTTTGACGGCCTGGGCGAGCAGGTGTTTATCGACGATCGGGCAGCCGGCCAACATCCCTTTGACCAGGCCGCCTATCAAAACGCCAAAATTTTAGTCGTCAACCGCAACTTCGGCTGCGGCTCCTCCCGCGAGCACGCCCCCCAGGCCATCGCCCGCTGGGGCATTCAGGCGGTCGTCGGCGAGAGCTTCGCCGAGATTTTCTTCGGCAACTGCATCGCCATCGGGGTGCCCTGCGTCAGGGCTGAACCCACCGCGATCGCCCAGCTCCAAAAGCTGATCGCAGCCCAGCCTACCACCATCCTCACCGTCGATCTGGCCACCCAAACCATCCAGGCCAATGGTCAAGCCTGGCCTATCCAAATCGAACCCGGCCCCCGCCAGATGTTCCTCAGCGGCACCTGGGACGCCTGCGGCCAGCTCATCGCCCAGGTCGAAGCCATCCAAACCACTGCCCAAACCCTACCCTACCTAACCTGGCACACCTAACTCCGCCGCCTATTCTCGCTAATCCTGACAACCTCGCTGCGCAGGTGGGGAAACCCCACCCCTACC
>NZ_JADEXG010000054.1 GCF_015207255.1 Vasconcelosia minhoensis LEGE 07310 | reverse complement strand
TAGGTCACTGTAGGTATTCGACGCGCCTCGCTTGCCAGTCTTTTGCTTGTTCTTCCAGGCGCTCAGCACCCCTTCATCTATCCAAACGGTCAGGCTCCCTCGGGCCTCCAAGGCGGCATGATACTCTGACCAGTTGCAGATGCGGTAGCGGCTTTTCATGCTCTCCCTTACTTCGACTATTATCTCAACCGTATCGATTCATTCTTGCTCATCACAACTGCCTATCGAACGATTTGTGCAACAAAGCCTTACCTAGACTCAACCCTTGCCAGTTCCCATGGCGCTCGAAGTGCTCATCGGCCAGCTCGCTCAGCTTTAGCTGTCCCATCTGACTCAATAGCAGCGGGATATCATCGACTCGTTCATTAGCGATTAGCTGCGCCATAGGTGCTATGCCTCAGGGTATTCCACGCTTCATTATGGCAATTCGCTTTTCTTTCCTATAATTTCAGCGAACCGTGAGAATGGTATCGGAAAACCCGTAATTACACTATGGGTTGCAATCGCCATTGTGGTGGTCAATATTGTTCTAAATGAATGGTTCATGTTTCGACTGGGTTGGGGTATGACAGGAGCAGCATGGGCAACCACTCTCTCACTACTAATCGGAATGGTGCTTCTTCTAAAAATCTTTCTCAACCGTAAAATTTGTAAGCAGTTTCAGTCTCACCGGGTTTGGTGGCCCCACTGGCACGCGATTCGCTACCTGTTCATGCTTGGTGTTCCTCTTGGGCTTCTAATGACCTCAGATCTGACCGGAGTGGCGTTATTTCAAATCATGCAGGTCAAGTTAGGTGTGATAGAAGGGGCTGCAACTCAAATTGTTATGATGCTCATTTCAACAGCATACATGCCGACATTGGGGATCGCGCAAGCGGGAACAACACTAGTGGGACAGTCAATTGGAGCCGGAAACATGTATTGGGCCAAACGCCTGGGAAATGTGGCGATCGCGCTCTGTATTTTGTATACCTTCGTAGTGAGCGCACTATTAGCTCTCAACGGACATTGGCTCGTTCCACTCTTTATAGCTACAGCCGATCCGCAGGCTGTGGCGGTCACATCATTGAGTCAAACTTTGCTATGGCTGGCGATAGTTTATAACGTCTTCAATGCTTTGAGTATTAGCAGCGCCTTTTGCCTCCAGGGAACTGGAGATGTGAAGCGACCTAGCCTATTTGCTATTCTCTTTAGCTGGCTCGGTTTTGTGCCAT
This sequence comes from Vasconcelosia minhoensis LEGE 07310, assembly GCF_015207255.1. Lineage (GTDB taxonomy): Bacteria > Cyanobacteriota > Cyanobacteriia > Phormidesmidales > Phormidesmidaceae > Vasconcelosia > Vasconcelosia minhoensis. Next base: position 36,684 of record NZ_JADEXG010000054.1, on the reverse strand, counting down.
TAACTCACATCCTGACGTTCGGGCAAGAGGAAGGATTAGTCGATTTCTTGCCGCAGCTGGGATGGGGTGTTTTGGGCGAATGGCTTGCTGCAATCCTATTTACTCTGACATTAAGTTCGCTTCTGTTTTGGCGCTGGCGGTCAGGAAATTGGCAGAGAATTGGGCAAACCTTCAATTGCTCCGATTAGCGATCGTCTAGTGATTTGAAGCGAGTTAGTACATCAGTTTAACCGTTGTCCGTCTCCGAGCAATAGCTTTAGTTTAATTGTTCTCCACCGGGTTAGGGACGGGGTTCTGCCATCGAGTCGGCCTCCACCACGACCACGGGCAGCGGGCTGGCCTCCAGCACCGCCTGGGAGATCGACCCAACCAGAGCTTCGTTTAAGGAACGATGGCCGCGCTTGCCCATGACAATTTCAGCCGCTCTATAGTCCTGAGCCGCCCTGAGGATCGCTTCAGGCACTGAGCCCGAGGCCGTGACAAACCGATGGCGAATGTCGGCTAGCAGCCGCTGGGTCTGATCGCGGAGCGATTCCACGCTGGTAGCGTCTTCATCTCTGAGCACATGGAGCACTACGACTTTGGCATCGCTGCGCCGGGCCAGCTCGGCGACCTTGGTTAAAACCGGTTTGGCTAGAGAAGAGGTATCCACGGCAGCCAGCAAGACAACCGAACGGGAAACCGAAACCTTAGTTGGGTCTACCTCGCCGCGTTCCAGCAGCCTGGGCGCAAAGGTAGGAATCGCCCAGGCCCCCAAAGGTGCCGTTATCAAAATCGACAGCGCCGCCAGTGCCAGAATTGTTTCGCCACCGTCGATGCCCTGGGCCAGGGGAATCGCCCCAATCGCTGCCTGTACGGTCGCTTTAGCAGAATTTCCCGGCAGCAAAAAGAGCCGCTCTTTCCAGCTCCAGTTGCTCCCCAGGGTAGCCAGATACCAGCCCAGCGATCGCCCAATTAGAGTGCCGATAGCCAGCACCAGCAGCCCTACCAGCAGCTGTTCTGCCAGAATAGTCAGCTGAATACTCGTGCCCATCAGCACAAATAAAACAATCTCGGCAATTACCCACAGGCTGTCAAAGCCGCCGCGCAGCCGTCGCGCCAGCGGTGCATTCAGCTCAATCAGAAAAAAACCGGTGGCCATGACCGCCAGATAGCCCGAAAAAATGGGAAAATTTCCTGCCAAAACCACCAGCCCCAGGGCCACTGCCGCCGCTACTAGAACATCCTGAACCGCGTTCCAGCTCTGTCTGGCCAGCAGCAACCCCAGCAGACGAGCTGTCACCCATCCCAGCAGTATCCCTAGGACAATCTGAGCGATGACCTGCACCGGCAGCAGCTGCACCGGACTCAGCAAAATCCCACCCGGCAGCGTCATTCCTGCGGCTGCTCCCTGCGAGAGAAACGCCAGCAGCAGGCTAAACACCAGCAGCAGCAGCACGTCAGACAGGGTACTGCCGGTCAAGATAGCGTCGGGAATGCCCTTCTTTACCCCCCAGCCCAGGCTTTTCAACCGCAGCATCCCCGGCACAATCACCGCCGGAGATTCGGCCCCCAGCACGCAGCCCAGCAGCAGGCCGGTAGCAATATCGAACTGGAATAGCCAGATGGCGGCCAGCGCCACCGCGATCGCTTCTCCCGCCGCCGGTAAAAAGCCCAGTCTTAGCGCCACAGAACCCTGCTGAGCCAGCTTTTCACGGTCGAGTCCCAGTCCCGCCTTCATTAGAATCACCATCACGGCGATGGTGCGCAGTGAGTCAGCCGACTCCAGCACGCCGGGGCTGAGCAAATTCCCTGCGTGGGGCCCCAGCGCAATGCCCGCTAGCACCATACCGACCAGCGCGGGGGCCTGCAGCCGTCGAGCCATCTGCCCGGCAAAAAAGCCCGCCAGTAAAATCCAGATGATGCTTCCTAACATGGCGCCACGCTACCAGAACCTCAGCTATTGGCTCAAGTCGTACAGCAGGGCATAGGCCCCCGGTCGGTAGAAGCCGTCTATGCGATCGCCAAGCTGGTTTAGACGAGCCTCAACTAGCCCGGTTTCGTCAGCGACCTGAGCGATATGCGAGAAAATAATCCACACTCGCGATCCCTGTAGCTGGTCTAGGTCCGCCCGGTAGCGCTGGGCTTCCTGTTCTGAAAGGCCGTAGCCGTCTTCGCTGTCTAGGTCATCGACGCCAATAATATAGTCTTCTGGCGAATAGCCATACCGTTGGGCATAGTACTTAAACTGATATTCTCCCCGCTGATAGACGTAGATCAGGTCTCCCGGCTGCCGATGTTCTTCCACATACTGGATGACGGGCCTGATCTCCTCACGCCAGTTAGGCTCAACCAGTAAGGCCCCCGCAGTCATTACCGGATAGGCAAACAGCAGGGCTAAAAACAGGCCGCCCAGCCAGGAAAGTCCTTTAGCGCTAGCTTTGTGATAGATCTGGACGGCTCCTTCGGCAATGAGCACCGTGACAAAGGGGGTGAGAAAGAGCACCAGCCGCTGGTGAAAGGGATACTGTTGTAGGATGGCAGCTGCCAAGGTTGCTAGGACTGGAGACAGAAGCAGCAGCAAAGCAGATCTGTTCTTTTGATAAAGAGAACGATAGCCGAAACCAAAGGCGACTAGGGCAACGACCGCCAGGGGAATGGGAAATCCCAAGGGCTTATAGAAGAACTTGCCAACGGCAAAAAACAGCCAGGGAATGATGTATAAAGGCGATGCGGGAAACCCACCATGACCCACAAAAGAGGTCGTCAGGTCATCGCGGCTGCTGAGCGGTGCTAGCAATAGGGCATAAAACGCGATAAAGCTCAGCGCCCACAAGCTGTAGGTCGCCAGCAGGGATTTAATCCGAGTCCGCTGATGATTGACCCAGCTGATTAGAACGGTGCTCAGCCCCGTCCCGGCCAGCACAAATACGACGGGATGGGAAAACCAGATCAGCACCGCTCCCAGCAGGCCGTAGAGCCCGATTTGGCTTAGGAATATTGATTTCTGACGGCTCAGGTGAACGACAATCAGCCAGGCCAGTAGCGCGATCGCGACATCGCTGGCATACTGCTTCACTTCCGAGCTGAAGTAAATCAGCGATGGCAGGGTGGCGAACAGCCCTAGGGCAACGGGCAGCACTCTGGCTGACAGGCAGCGTTTAGCCAGTGCATAGAATAGAAATAGTGAGGCAATTCCCGATGCCAAGGGAAATAGCCGCAGCGCATATTCATGATTCCCCAGCAGCTCAATCGCTAGCTTCTCGACCATCAAAAACCCAACCGGGGCCGCTTGCTGATAGTCCAAAGGCTGCATCAATTCCGAAAACGAGCGGTTGACAATGTTGAGGGCCAGGGTCGCCTCATCCGCCCACAGCGATCGGTTGGCCCCGTACTGGATCAGCCGAAATAGCAGCCCGGCAGAAATCATCACCCAGGGCAGCGACTGCCGAACGGCGCCGGCTGGAAGCCGCTGACCTGGGGATAAGCTTCTGAGTAAAAAATTCATAGAATTGACTGGGACTGTAATCTCTAAGTCAGGCTGACACCATAGTACAGGTCAACTTTGGGACGGTGTATTATTCGCCCGCATTTTAGGGAATCCTGAATCAGTACGTGAATGCAGCGATGACTTGACCTATTCATCAAGTAGTTTGCTCTCAAGCAGCTTGCTCTATAACCGGTCGCGTGCTCAGCAAAAGTTGAAAGAATTGTCTTCTATACCTCGGATAGAAGGAATATGCCTATTCAGCAGCGATAGAGCTGCTGAGCTCGGATGGGTCGCATCCCGGTGTAAGTACATTTAGTGATGACAGGGAGGGCAAAGAGAGTGCAAGAGTTTAAGTCTGAGCAGCTGCCATATTTTATTGACAACCTGAAGCTTCAAAAATTTAGCGGAGCGGCTAGTATCCAAGTTAAGGTCTCACCGCAGGGCCAGCTCAGGGAACGAACGGTAACTTTTTACGAAGGCTGTGCAACCTATGCGGGTGCGGGGCTGATGACGGCTCGCGAGCTAGCAGTGCTGCTCGGTCGAAGTTTCAAACTCCAGGTGATGGCCTCAGCCATTCAGCTCGCTAACAAAAAGATGCCCCATCCCGACTCAATCCGGGACTATCTAGACCTTTTTGTCCGGCTCGACCTATTTCAGTGGCAGGATGTCAAAACTTTCATGGAGACTAAGCTGCTAAGCAATCTTGAGCAGCTGATTCCCTATGAAGGCACCATATCCTTTGCGCCTGATGCACCGTTTGACCTTTACTATAGCCAATCTCAGCCTGGATTTAGCTGGTCTGACCTGCGACCGGTTTATGACCAGCGGCAACAGCAGTGGGCAGCCCTCAAGCCAGTCATTCCGTCGTTTGAGGCTATTCCTCAGGTATTGAAGAGCGACCAGGCTGATGCCGTTGTTGCTAAACATTTGCAGCAGTGGGTAGATGGTCAAAATGCAATAGCTGATATTGCTACCGCAATTGAAAAAGATCAGCTCAAGCTGGCTCAGCTCTATTACAAATGGGCTAAGAAGGGCCTGATTACTTGTGGTAGCTCTGCTCAGGATCCGGTAGAAATTTCGAATGATTTAGAACGACCAATTGTGCTCAGCGTTGATGATAGCTCGGTCGTGCAAACCATGATTAAGCGAGCTATTAGCGATCGCTATCAGGTCGTATTAGCTAACAATGCTGTAGATGCCCTCAATATCCTAAACCGACAAAAAGTATCGTTGATGCTATTAGATGTCACCATGCCTGATATTGATGGTTTAGAGCTCTGCCGTACCATTCGCAGTATCGGTAAATTCCGCGATTTGCCAGTAATTATGCTAACTGCAAAAGACGGCATGTTCAACAAGATTAAAGGGCAGATGGCTGGGTCTACCTACTACCTGACTAAGCCAATCGAGCGAGAAAAAATGCTTGAGGTAATTGATAAATACGTTCTAAAAACTGTAAAATTTTAAGCTGCTAACCCAGCGACTATTGATCCTTTATCTTGTCTGCTAATACCGCCTGTAATATTGTTTGTTGGAATGGCTTAGACCGATGGAGATAGATAATCAGTTCTGTTTAATATTTCGCCATGGTGAGTCGATCTATGGCCTTGAAGCTCAGCACGTGCGAGAAATTTTTCCGCTGCCAGAGCTGACGATACTCGCCGATGCTCCAAAGGATATTGTTGGCAGCCTAAACTGGCGTGGAAAGCTGCTCCCGGTGATGCATCTCGATCTCCGGTTGGGGCAGCCTATGCGGCCTTGTCAAATCAGCGATAGCATTATTGTGATCGAGTGGCAGGGAATTCAGGTGGGCTTATTGGTTCATCAGGTACTGGATGTCCAAGCAGTCATTCGAGAAGCAGCCCCAGACTATGGACGGCTGGAACAAATTAACACCGCTTTTGTCGCTGGTATCGCTAAACTGGGAGACCAGCTAGCGATTTTACTGAATCCCGAAACGCTGATTCGGCAGGCTGATGAGGTAGCCCTGCTAGTTTCAAAATCGGAACTGGGCACTAAGACCGATAGTCCGGCAGCAGCGCTCCCGGCAGCCTGGCACCAAATTGCCAGCGAGCGAGGCGGTTCTAACTTCTATGACCTGTACTGTCCAAAAGCAACCCCAGCTGAGCAGGCCGCTTTTCGGCAACGGGCTGAGGCGCTACACCCACCCCTAGAAGCAGCTGACAGCACTGTTCAACTGTCTTTAGCTGTCATTGGTCTTGACAAAGCCTACTTTGCCATAGAGCTGGCTTCAATCCGCGAATTTATCAATGTGCAGCAGGTGACGCCAATTCCCTGCGCGCCAACATACATTTTGGGCAATATAAACCTGCGCGGCGACATTATGGTGCTAGCAGATATCCGTACGGCATTGACCCAAACCCCTGCCAAAGCAGCGGCCAAGGCCATTGTGGTGGAGATTGATGACATCGTAGCGGGCATTCTAGTAGATGCCGTGCTCGATGTTATCAATCTCTCCCCGGCTGAGGTGATGCCAGTTCCAGCGGCTAGTTCAACAATTAGCTATCTACAGGGCACGGTTCGCTACAACGATAAAGTTTTGAGCATTCTCAATTTACCTGCTCTGCTCTCTACCGATCGGCAGATGGTCAGTCAGGCCGCTTAGTCATTCAGTCATCCAGACCACGCTTAAACCCTTCAATCCTATTTCCTAACTGGAGTCACATCATGAAAATTACTAATCAGCTACGATGGACGGTTGCCGGTCTGGCCGCTTTTGCAGCACTGACAACTGTCATCGAGTTTCTCGAAGTGAATAGAACTGTACTAGACGGTAGCGTAATCAATAAATCTGGTATTGTGCGAGGCGCTACCCAGCGGCTGGTCAAGCTGGAGACCAATGGCACACCAAGCGACGAGCTAATTGGTAAGCTCGATGGGTTAGTTGATGGTTTAATCAACGGTAACCCCGAACTAGACTTGCCAAGAGCTACGGACGCTAAGTATCTCGAAAAAATTACGCTGGTCAACGATGCTTGGCAAAACCTCAAGCAAACTATTGCAGCGTACCGTCAAAACCCTGCCGTACTGCCCCAGCTGATTGCCGAAAGTGAAGCCTACTTCGAACTGACAAATGACGCGGTATTTGCCGCAGAGAATATATCGACGGCCAACGTTCGTCGCACCCAGTTTACTCAAGGGGCTATTTTACTCCTGGAGCTAGGCGTATTAGCATTTATCTTTTGGACCGTTCAGCAAGCTTCTAAAACCTTGCAGACCGCTGCCAATAGCGTAGCGGATGGCTCTACTCAAATTGCGACCACGCTAGAAGATCAGAGCCGAATCGTGACCGATCAGACGGCTTCTGTGACACAGACGACGACCACCGTTGAAGAGCTCGGGGCCTCTTCGATGCAGGCCGCTCACCAGGCTAATGCCTCTGCGGCAAGTGCCAAACAGGCGCTTGATCTCTCAGAGAACGGACGCTTAGCCGTACGAGAAACCCTGGATGGAATTGCCACCCTACGCGCTAAGGTCGAGGACATTGCCGAAAAAATTATGCAGCTGAGTGAGCAAACTGACCAAATTTATACCGTATCTAAGCTGGTGGCTGACGTCGCCGACCAGACGAACATGCTGGCGCTGAACGCGGCGGTAGAAGCGGCTCGAGCGGGGGAACAGGGCAAGGGCTTTGCGGTGGTTGCCGGAGAAATTCGTAAGCTGGCCGACCAGAGCCGGGGTTCTGCCAACAAAATTAGTACGCTAGTTGGCGAGATTCAGAGCTCTATTAACAGCACTGTAATGGTGACAGATGAGGGAAACAAAACGGCGGCAGCCGGGATTGAGTTGACCGAAAATATTCTGGCAGTGTTCCAGGAAATCGCAGAAGCCGTTAATGAGGTGTCGATTGCCAGTCAACAGATTGCCTCGACTTCAAAGCAGCAGGCTGTTGGTGTGCAGCAGGCCGTATCAGCCATGAACGCGATTAATTTGGGCGCTCAGGAAACAGCTACGGTCGTTTCTCAGGTGAAGTCTTCAACAGACGAACTCAAGGACGTCGCAAGGCAGCTTCAGGTCACGGTTTAACTGGTGCAGGGGAGGAGGCTCCTCTCCCCCTGTCGCATTTCCTCATTTAGTTCCCTAAGCACATCCTTAAAGCCATGTTCATCGAAGATGAAGAACTCCGTGATCTTTACCGAGATGCCAGTCAGGAGCATTTAGACAAGCTTGAAGCGGGCATACTGCACCTTGAGAAGCATCCAAAGGACGCCAATCAGCTCAAGCTGCTGCTGCGTGAGGCCCATTCGCTTAAGGGAGATTCCCGGATGCTGGGCGTAGAGGATGCCGAAACCCTCGTCCACCAGATAGAAGAGCTGCTGATCGGGATAGAGCAAAGCCAGCTAGCGGTGACCGCAGAGCTGTGCGATCGCATCTACAAAGGACTGGATGCAGTTCGAAAAATAGCGCATGAAGCCGTCACTGACGAGCCCTCAGGCGTGAAGCTTTTCCGCGTCTTAGTTCAGCTAACGGGCTGCGAAGAAAGTCCCGACCAGCTCGCCGAGAAACATGCTAAGGCCAAGGAATCAAACCTGGAGCTAGTCGATTATGACGAAGACGGCGCACCTGCCCTAGCTAACTTTGGTGCGCTAGCGACTGACCCGCCCTATGTGCCAGCTGGGTTGGATCTCTCTAAACTCGATCCAGAACTCGCTGCTGAGCTCAGCGGCAAGCTGAATTCAGCTCCAGCAACCCTAACTACAAACGGCCAGCACCCCTCACCAGAGCCCGCTGCCAAGGGCCATCAGCCCGCCACTGCGCCAACAGAGCTACCCCCCGAACGGCTAGTAGAGACCCATCAAATTGATACCATTCGGGTTGCGGCACCCAAGCTGGATCAGCTCATGACCCAGGCTGGAGAGCTTGCCGTAACAAAGCTGCGAATTGCTCGACGAATGGATGACATTACCCAGGTGCTGAACCTGTGGGAGACCTGGTCTCAAGAAAATTTGAAGCAGCACAAAGTTCTTGACCAGCTAGCGCAGCAGATTGATCCCGTCCTTCTAGCGCCACTCCAGGTGGCCCAGCAGGGCCACGACAGCCGTTTAGATCAGTTTGGTGAACTGATCCAGCAGCTGCACAGTGCCGCCGCCGCCGATACGGCTCGCCTGGAAACCGTCTCTAATGAGCTCGAATCCGGCATTCTAAAGCTGCGAATGCTGCCCCTATCCAGCCTGTTTAGCCTATTCCCTCGACTCGTCCGGGATCTGGCCAAGGACCAGGACAAAGACATCGATTTTGTGATTGAAGGAGGCGAAACGCTGGCAGACAAGCGAATTTTGGAAGAGATGAAAGCGCCGCTCACCCATTTAATTCGCAATGCGATTGACCACGGGATTGAACCCTTGGCCGAACGCCTAGCGGCGAATAAACCGGCCCAGGCCGCTCTTAAGCTGCGGGGCTACCAAATGGGCAGCAGTATCTGCATCGAGCTGATTGATGACGGACGCGGCCTGAATTTGGGCAAGATTAAGCACACCGCTATCCGCCGAGGGCTCTACAGTCAGGCGGAGATAGACCGAATGACGTCAGGTCAGATTCAAGCCTTAATTTTTGAGCCCGGTTTTTCTACCCGCACCACCGTTACCGAGCTGTCAGGGCGCGGAGTGGGTTTAGACGTCGTGCGTACCAACGTAGAGCAGCTTAAGGGCTCAATTCAAATTGACTCAACGCCGGGTCAGGGCTGCACGTTCCGAATGACGTTAGGCACTAGCCTGAATACGACTTACGCCCTGATTGTGTCGGTGGCCCAAAACCGCTACGCCATCCCGGTAGAGTTTGTGGAGACGATGATTCGGGTTCGCCGCCCAGACATTTTTGCTATGGATGGCAAGCCGACGATCACGTTCCGAGGACAGCCGCTCTCTTTGGTTTGGCTGTCTGACCTGCTGGAGCTGTCCGCTCAGTCCGATGGGGACGCGATCGCGTCTCTCTCCTGTGTAGTGCTAAAGGTCGGCTCTGACCAAATCGGGCTTCTGGTAGACGCTTTGATCGAGCAGCAGGATATTATCCTGAAGCCGCAAAGCAAGCTGCTGAAACGCATCCGCAACATCACCGGCGCGACTATTCTCAGCAACGGTGAAATCTGCATGGTGCTCAATACCCAGGATCTAATCCGGTCGGCCCAGGGTAGGCAGTCACTGCCAGCCGAGCTGATGCAGACCGCAACGACGAAACCTAAAGTTCTCCTGGTCGAAGACTCTATCCCCATTCGAACTCAGGTCAAACGCATTCTGCAAGGCGCTGGCTATGAGGTCACCGCTGCCGTAGACGGTTTAGATGGTTTTGAAAAGCTCACCCTCGATGCTTTTCACGCGGTGGTGTCTGATATTGAAATGCCGAATCTGACCGGGCTAGAGCTGACCAGCCGGATTCGACAGCAGGTGGAATATGCCCAGCTGCCCGTTGTTCTTGTTTCCACATTGGCCAAAGAAGAAGATCGAAAGCGCGGTGCTGACGCCGGGGCCAACGCTTACCTGACGAAAGGTGATTTCAATCAAACGTTACTGCTAGATACCCTAAGGAGACTAATTTGATGCCTAACCCCATTAAAGTTGTACTGGTTGAAGACTCTGCCGTTGCCCGCGAAATTATGCAGCGGCTGCTGGATTCATCCCCTGAAGTCGATGTCGTTGGCACCGCTCAAGACGGCATTCAAGGGCTCGATGTCATTGCCCAGACTAAGCCGGATGTCATCTGTGTTGACCTACAAATGCCGAGAATGGATGGTCTAGAGTTCACCCAAAAGGTAATGTCTGACTACCCCCGGCCTATCCTGGTCGTCAGCAATGCCGTGCATCCGTCTGATGTGGACAACATCTTTAATCTGATGTCAGCAGGCGCTCTAGACTTTTTTCCGAAGCCGACCTCCGGCACTGCGACAGACTACGAAAAGCTAAAATCAGCGCTAGTCACAAAAATCAAGGTCTTGGCCAGCAAAGCAAAGTAGACCCAGGTGGGTTCAGCCAGTCGTCAGACCAACCATCAGACTATTGATAGATCACAGGGGAGCAGATCAGCTGATCTGCTCCCCTCGTTGATATTGTCCGCTGCTGAGTGGTGGTAGCAGAATCAGGCCGCTGATACCTTTCTATCCGACTGACGTCGGCTGCGGAAAGCGGAGGGCTATAGCCGCAGCAGGTTCTGGACGAGCAAAGTGGTAGCCCTGGCCTTCGTCGCATTGTAGGCTTTGCAAATAAGTAAGCTGCGATCGCGTCTCAATTCCCTCGGCGACTATCCCGAGCCCCAGGCTTTTAGCCAGCGTTACAATCGCTTTTACCACGGCAGCCGCCTCGGAGCTTTCGGTTACATCCTGGACAAACGAGCGATCGATTTTCAGGGTATCAAAGGGAAACTGCCGCAGATAGCCCAGCGAAGAGTAGCCGGTGCCAAAGTCATCCAGAGCCAGGGCGACTCCTTGCTGATGGAGCTGAGATAGCATTTCGGTAGTGACTTTGACATCGGCCATAATCAGGCTTTCGGTCACTTCAAGTTCCAGAGCAGCAGCCTTGACTGCCGTCTCGGCCAAAATCTGCTGCACGACTTCCACCAGGTCAGGCTGCTGGAACTGACGAGCTGAAAGATTCACCGATAGCTTAAACCCCTCCGGCAGTGGCTGGCTCTGCCATTGCTTTAGCTGATTGCAGGCCGTTCGCAGCACCCATTCGCCAATGGGCAAAATCAGCCCGGTTTCTTCGGCAATCGGAATAAACTCAGCGGGCAAAACCATTCCCAACGTGGGATGCTGCCAGCGCAGCAGGGCTTCTGCGCCTACGAGCTGACCGGTCTCCAGCTGAATTCGCGGCTGATAGTATAGGAGCAGTTCCTGACGCTCTAGCGCCATGCCGAGATCGGTTTCCAGCCTGAGCCGGGTTTGCAGCTGCGCATTGACTTCGCTGTCGTAAAAACGGTAGCTGCTGTAGCGCTCTTCGGTGGTCTGCTGTAGTGCTGTAGCGGCCTGACTGATCAGATCTTCGCCCAGGCTGCTATCGACCGGATAGCGAGCAACCCCGATCCGAGTGCTGAGCCGCACTGGCCCCGTTTTGAGCTGACAGGGTAGGGCTAGCTGCTGAATACAGTGCTGAATTTGCTCAAGCGCTACCACCGTTCCCGCCGGGCAGGTCAGAATCAGCACAAACTCATCGCTGCTGAGCTGGGCAACCAGACCACGGTTTCGGGTCTGCGCTTTCAGTCTGCCCGCGACAATCTGCAAAATTTGATTGCTGACCGCCTTGCCCATCAGGTTTTTGAGCGTCTTAAAATTTTCTAGCATAATGTAGAGCACTAGCACCTGTTCCTGCCGCAGCAGGGTTTGGTTGAGCATGGCCTGTAGTCGATCTGCGATCGCGATCTGATTCGGCAACCCGGTCACATTGTCATGGTTCGCCACGTAGTACATTAGCTCGTCTAACCGCTGTACGCTGGAAACAACGCTGGCCATCAGGCTGCCCGCTTCGTCTTCAAAGTGGGTCGGCAGGTCTGGTAAAATTTGCTCCTCTTCATAGACCTGAAGGGCTCGCGAGGTCGCGACTACGGGTGCCAGAAGTCTATGTAAAGCCAGCAGCACCGCTGCCGTTCCAAACAGGGTTGCCAGCAGCGCGACGCCTATGAGCTGTAGCTTGAGCGCGCCTGGAATGGTGACTAAATAGCTCAAACAGAAGATAATCAGAGCAAGCAGCGGGATATGGGTGCCCACAAAGGCAATCACCATAATCTTGGCTTTGTAGCTTTTTAGATAGGGAAGCCTGGAGAGCCAGCCATAAAAACGCAATTCTGGACTCAGGGTTGAAACAGGTGATGTCACAGCGTTATTTGGATAAATCGTCGTTTCGCTTAAAGTTCCCAATCCTAGACCTGCTGTTAACGGGTTGAAGCAACTTTAGCTTTATTATGAAGGAATTATCAAGGAATTATGAAGTTGACCCGTCCAGTCAAACCACTACTGCCTCCATCTAGCCAGCTATATCCGTTATGACCGATTCGAGCCCTAACCCTGCCTCTACGCTTGTTCTGGTCGCTGGCGCGACGGGCGGCGTCGGGCAGCTTACGGTAGCGCAGCTGCTGACGGCAGGCTACCCAATTCGTGTGCTGAGCCGCAGCGCGGAGAAAGCCCGGCGGCTGTTTGAAAACCAGGTTGAAGTTGCTATCGGCGACATTCGCCAAGCCGAGACCCTACCGGCGGCTACCCAGGGTGTGACCCACATGATTTGCTGCACAGGTACCACGGCGCTGCCGTCAGACCGCTGGGACTTTCAGCTGCCTGAGCAAAATGGGCTAGAGCAGCTGCTGAGCTGGGGCAAAATCTATCTCGATGCTGACTACCGCCAGGCCAAAGCCCGCAACAGCCCCGAAGTCGTGGATGGCCAAGGCGTCGAGCATCTCCTGCAAGCTGCGCCTGAGGGTCTACAGCGGTTTGTCTTTGTCTCCTCTGCCGGGGTCGAGCGTAGAGACCAGCTGCCCTATAGCCTGCTGAATGCCTTTGGTGTACTCGATGCTAAGCACAAGGGCGAAGCCGCGATTCGGCAGTCCGGTCTGCCCTACACCATCTTTCGCCCCGGTCGTCTGATCGATGGCCCCTACACCTCTACCGACCTGAATACGCTGCTCAAGGCTAAGACCGACGGCAAGCTCGGCGTGGTGCTGGCAATGGGCGATCGCCTCAACGGTCAGACCAGCCGGATCGATGTGGCTGCCGCCTGTGTCGCCTGCCTGGGCGAGACGGTGGCCGAGAATCAGACCTATGAAATTATCAGCCAGGGTAAACGGCCCGAGCAGATCGATTGGCGATCGCGCTTTTGCCAAGCCCAAACGTAGATACTTTGTTAGGGGCTAAGATAGAAAGCTGATGGTGACCCAGAGCAGCAGCAGCGTTCCGAAAGCGCCTAACCAGAGTTTAAAAAGATTATTCATCAGCGGTTCCCTTAGCATTTTATCGATTGAATAGCCTGCCATGCGGCAGCTACCATTCATCATGATAAATGGTAGCTGCCCCAATCTGCGCTAGACCTATGCTCCGCTACTCAACCCCTTCAATCCGATTTTCGACCTCTTCATACAGAGACTGTAGCCGCTCGATGTTCTCATCGCTGGTTTCCCAGTAGCCGCGACCGTTCACCTCCAGCAGCGTCGTCACCATCCGCCGGAAGGAGTTGGGGTTCAGGTCCATCAGCCGCTTACACATGGCTTCGTCCTGAATAAAGGTAGAGTTCGTGTCTTCGTAGACCCAGTTATCCACCGCGTCCGCCGTCGCCGACCAGCCCATGGTGTTGACCAGCCGCTTGGAGACCTCCCGGACCCCTTCATAGCCGTGGGAGAGCATCCCTTCGTACCATTTGGGGTTGAGCAGCTTCGTCCGGGCATCGAGGCGAACCGTTTCAGAAAGGGTTCTGACCTGAGCGTTGGCCGTCGTTGTATCGGCGACGTAGGACGCCGGTTTTTTGCCGTCGTCCCGCAGCCTGGCGACCACCTTGGTCGGGTCGGAGTCGAAATAGTGGGACACATCTGTGAGGGAGATTTCCGACGAATCCAGGTTTTGGAACGTCACCTCCGCCGTCTTCAGCGAAGACTCCAGCAGCTCGCGGGACTGGTCCATCAGGCCGGGATTATCTGAATTGAAGGCAAAGGATTTACGCTTCAGGTACATCTCCTGGAGTTCGGCTTCCTCCTCCCAGCTGCTGTTTTCGACTGCCAGGTTGACGTTAGAGGCGTAGGAGCCTGAGGCGTTGGAGAACACCCGGGTGGCCGCATCGCGGAGGGAAATGTTCATCTGCTCCGCCTGAGCCAGGGCATGTTTGCGGACAAAGTTCATCTCCAGCGGCTCGTCGGCCTCAGCCGCCATTTTTACCGCCTTGTCGAGCAGTGCCATCTGGTTCACAAACAGGTCGCGGAACACGCCGGAGCAGTTAATTACCACGTCCACCCGGGGCCGACGTAGCTCCTCCAGCGCAATTAGCTCTAGCTTGTTTACCCGTCCCAGCGCGTCGGGCACCGGCTTGACCCCGACGAACCACATCATCTGGGCCAGGGACTCGCCGTAGGTCTTGATATTGTCCGTTCCCCAGAGCACGGCGGCGATGGTTTCTGGCCAGGCCCCGTCGTTCTCCTTTCGCTGTCGCTCCAGCAGCCGATCGACGACGATTTTGGCGGACTGAACCGCTGCCGTGGTCGGAATCGACTGTGGATCCAGGGCGTGAATATTTTTGCCGGTGGGCAGTACGTCCGGGTTGCGGATGGGGTCGCCACCGGGGCCAGGGAGCACGTATTCTCCATCTAGCGCCTTGAGCAGAGAGCTCAGCTCGTTGTCGGCTACCACCTGCTGTAGGCAGAACTGGAGGTACTCGAACAGGGGCTTTAGCGTTTCATTGTCGATATCGTCGTAGCCCAGCCGGTGCAGCGCCATCGTCCAGGGGTCCTTAGGCCGACCAAAGCCCAGGGACTGGAACATCGACCGAACCGACACCCGGCCTTCCTCGTCGGTCTGCTCCTGCACCATCGCCGTCACGGCTTCCCGTACCGCGCTGTTGATGTCGTAGAGCAGCTGCACATCTTTCAGATGGCCGCGATCGCTGCTCTCATAGATCTGGTCCAGGTTCCGACTGATGCTCTCAGCAATTAGCCGCTGTAGGCTCTTCATCTCTTCCTCAGGCCGGTCCAGGCTGGCGATGTTGACCAGGGTCGCGATCGCTTCTTCAGCGCTGGGCGGCTTGCCGACCACATGCAGGCCGCAGGGCAGCAGCCGCGACTCGATCTCCATCAGCTTGATGTAGACCTGGCCAACCAGGGTATCGCGGGCCTCCGCCGAGAGCTCGCTGGTGTCGCCTTCAGGCAGGTCAATGTCGCGGTCGAGGTTGACCTGGCGGCAGAGTTCAGCAATGGCGTTGGCGATTGGCACGCCTCGACCGCTATCTTTCAGGGTTTGGTAGGAGCCGATTAGCTCGCTCAGCTCCTTCAGCCCTTTATAGAGTCCGGCATTTTCGGCAGGCGGGGTGAGGTAGCTGATCGTTTCGGCATAGCCCCGGCGCTTGGCGATGGTTGCCTCGGAGGGATTATTCGCCGCGTAGTAGTAGAGGTTCGGCGTATTGCCAATTAGGTTATCGGGGTAGCACTGGCCCGACATACCCATTTGCTTGCCTGGCATAAACTCCAGCGAACCGTGGGTGCCAAAGTGCAGCACCGCGTCGGCCTGCCAGATTTTCTCCAGGTAGGTGTAGTAGGCGGCAAAGCCGTGGTGGGGGCTAGCCGAGCGGGAGAACAGCAGCCGCATCGGGTCGCCCTCGTAGCCAAAGGTCGGCTGCACGCCGATAAAGACATTGCCAAAGGCCTTGCCGTAGATCAGCAGATTTTGGCCGTCGGTATTCAGCGTGCCCGGCGGCGGCCCCCAGTTTTCCTCTAGGCGGGCCGAGTAGGGGGTCAGAAATTCATACTCCTGTACAGACATGCGATGGGCAATATTCAGCTCGGGACTGTTGTACTGCGCCTGGGCGTCGTGGATCACCTCCTGCATCAGCGCGGCGGCGGACTCGGGCAGATTTTCGACCCCGTAGCCCCCGGCCTGCATTGCTTCCATGACTTTGTAAATCGAACCGAAAACATCTAAATAGGCCGCCGTGCCCACGTTGCCCTTATCCGGTGGAAAGCTGAAAACGGTAATCGCCAGCTTTTTGGTAGCTCGCGGCAGACGCCGCAAATTGGCCCACTTCAGGGCTCGATGCGCGATCGCTTCCACCCGGTCCTGGAGCGTAATCGCCCGACCGGTCATGCCGTCGCGTCCTGACATCACAATCGGCTCGATGGCTCCATCTAGCTCGGGGATTGCCATCTGCAGCGCCACCTGGATCGGGTGCAGACCTAAATCACTGTCCTCCCATTCTTCCGTCGTCTGAAAGACCAGCGGTAGCGAAACCATGTAGGGACGGTTGAGCTTCTTCAGCGCTTCGATCGCCTTGGGATGATCCTGTCGGGCCGGGCCGCCGACCAGTGCAAAGCCGGTGAGCGAAACCACTGCATCGACGATAGTCTGATTGGGGTCCAAAGGATCGTAGAAATAAGCCTCGACTGGCTTGGCAAAATCAAGCCCCCCTGCAAACACGGGGATCACCCGCGCCCCTAAGTACTCCAGCTCCTGCACAATCGCCACATAGTGAGCCTCATCCCCCGTCACCAGATGGGTTCGCTGCATCACTAAGCCGACGCAGGGGGCCACCTCATTGTCCAGGATCTCAGGAATATCGCTGCGCGAGTCGTACCAGTTGAGGTATTCCTTCAGGTCCTCAAACATGGTCGTCGCCATCGGATGCCAGATGCCGATGTCGGGGTAGGTGACCGGGTCGGCATAGGCCAGGCCTGCCTGGGGAGCACCCTCAGCCACATCCTTAAGCACGTAGCGATCTGCCAGCATCAGCAGAAAATTTTCCAGGTTATCGGGCGAACCGCCCAGCCAGTACTGAAAGCTGAGCATAAAGTTACGGGCATCCTGCGCCTTTTCCACCGGCAGGTATTTCAGCACCTTGGGCAGCGTCCGCAGCAGCTTCAGCATGGCGTCCTCAAAGCCGCTGCCCTGCTGCTTCCGGCGCTTTTTCATGAAGTCGCCGATAACGCTCTTAGACTGGCCGAGCTGAGCCATGGAAAAGCTGCCCAGCTTATTCAGCCGCATCACCTGGGGCATGGAGGGAAACACCACGGCAGCGTCTAGCCGGTCCCGATGGGGTTGCACCGCCGTCGCCACCTTTTCCGCCAGGTCTTCAATAAAAATCAGCGAGGCGATAAAAATATTGGCTTCGGAAACGTCCCGCTTAAAAGCTTCGTAATTATCGGCATCGCGCAGCTCCTCAATCAGATAGCCGCTGACCTCAAAGGCGAGCCGGGGATTTTTCGCATTTATCGCCCGCACCGCCGCCGAGAGGGCGCTCTGGTACTGGGGCTCAAGCACCACATAGACCACCTTGATGAGAGAACGCTGGCCCAGATCTGCCGGGGCGATATGTCTCACCGTGGGTCTGACGTGAGTGAACATGCAGTTAAACTCCTTTCCAATATCTATGTTTTGCAGGGGACGAAGTCGAGTGGGATGACGCTGGGCTTGGATGTGTAGGATGTGGGCGAGCGCCAGTTCAGACTTGATGAAATGTTTACATTTGTGACGTTTTGGAGTAAAGACACTCGCATTAAAAAAGCGCAGGGCGGGTTTTAGAACCTATCTGAGGTTTTATCAGAAATCCTTGCCTGATAGGGCCTAGCCGAGCCAAGCGACACAATTTTACATATTGACCCCGGCCTTTTGTAAATAAAAGTAAAATTATTTTTGAGTGAATGCTCACATAATCATTCCGATAAGTTAAATCAATGATTGTTTATAAATAGCCGTAATCAGGACCGTTTTGAGTCAGTCCCGCTTCTGGGGATCGATGCCTATAAACTAAGGAGAACGACTGAGAGGACCAGGGAAAATGCGAATTTTGATTATGGGCGGCACCCGGTTTATCGGGCTGTACCTGACTCAGCAGCTGCTAGAGCAGGGGCATGAGGTGGTTTTGCTCAATCGGGGCAATCGACCTGCACCCGAGGGCGTCGAGGTGATTCAGTGCGATCGCAAAGACGCCAGCACCCTCAAGTCCAAATTGGAGGGCCAGTCCTTCGATGCCATCTTCGATAACAATGGCCGCGAGCTGAGCGATACCCAGCCGCTGGTGGAGCTGTTTAACGGCAAAATCGAGCATTTTGTCTACGTCAGCTCGGCGGGCGTTTACCTCAAGTCGGATCAGATGCCCCACATCGAAGGCGACGCCGTCGATCCCCAGAGCCGCCACAAGGGCAAATACGCAACTGAAACCTACCTGGCCGAGTGCGGCGTCCCCTTCACCGCCGTGCGCCCCGTCTATATCTATGGGCCGCAGAACTATAACCCAATCGAAAGCTGGTTCTTTGACCGGATCAGCCGCGATCGCGCCGTTCCCATTCCCGGCAGCGGCATGGCCCTGACCCAGCTCGGCCACTGCGCCGACCTCGCCGCCGCCATGACCGCCGTCCTCGGTAACCCCAAAGCGCTCGGCCAGGTCTACAACATCTCCGGCGAAAAAGCCGTCAGCTTCGACGGCCTGGCCCGCGCCTGCGCCACCGCCATGGGTCGCCCCGCCGACTCCGTCGAACTCGTCCACTACGACCCTTCCCAGTTCGACTTTGGCAAGCGCAAAGCCTTTCCCATGCGAGTCCAGCACTTCTTCACCTCAATCGAAAAGGCCAAAGCCGACCTCGCCTGGCAGCCCCGGTATGGCCTGGTCGAGGGCCTCAAGGATAGCTATCAGAATGACTACCAGGCGGCGGGAGATAGGGCGGAGCCGGATTTTTCGACGGACAGTGAGATCCTTTAGTCCCTCACTCCCCTCCGGTTCGGTAACCCACCCTTCAGCAAACCGCTCTGGCTGCGCAGTATAGATATAGCGTTTACAAACACACAGTAGTTACACAAGCCGGAGCAAATCTATGGGAAAAGTTGTTGGAATCGACTTAGGAACCACTAACTCTGTGGTCGCCGTCATGGAAGGCGGAAAGCCCACAGTCATCGCCAACGCTGAAGGGTTTCGGACGACGCCCTCAGTCGTGGCATACGCAAAAAATGGCGATCGCCTCGTTGGGCAGATTGCCAAGCGCCAGGCCGTGATGAATCCTGAGAATACCTTTTACTCAGTCAAGCGATTCATCGGTCGGCGTCATGATGAAGTGACCCACGAAACGACGGAAGTGCCCTACAAGGTGGCCAACGTCGGTGGCAACGTCAAACTGCAGAACTCCAACGGTGAGCAGTTCGCGCCTGAGGAGTTCTCAGCCCAGATACTGCGGAAGCTGGTCGATGATGCCAGCAAGTACATTGGTGAGAAGGTGACCCAGGCAGTCATCACCGTGCCTGCTTACTTCAACGACTCACAGCGGCAGGCGACCAAAGACGCCGGTAAGATTGCCGGAGTTGAGGTGCTGCGGATTATCAACGAGCCGACGGCAGCGGCGCTGGCCTACGGTCTGGATAAGAAGAGCAACGAAACCATTCTAGTATTTGACCTCGGGGGCGGTACCTTCGACGTCTCTATCCTAGAGGTTGGCGACGGCGTCTTTGAGGTGCTCTCCACCTCGGGCGACACCCACCTGGGTGGTGACGACTTTGACAAGAAGCTCGTAGACTACCTGGCCGAAGAGTTCATGAAGCAGGAGGGGATTGACCTGCGGAAGGATAAGCAGGCCTTGCAGCGGCTAACCGAAGCGGCAGAGAAAGCCAAGATTGAGCTCTCCAGCGTCACTCAAGCCGACGTTAACCTGCCCTTCATTACCGCTACTCAGGACGGTCCCAAGCACTTAGAAACAACCCTGACTCGGGCCAAGTTTGAGGAGCTCTGCGCCGACTTGATTGACCGCTGCCGGGTGCCGGTTGAAAATGCGCTGAAGGATGCCAAAATTTCTAAGGGCGACATCGATGAAGTCGTTCTGGTGGGCGGCTCCACCCGGATTCCAGCGGTTCAAGAGATCGTCAAGCGAACCTTGGGCAAGGACCCCAACCAAAGCGTTAACCCGGATGAGGTTGTGGCGATTGGGGCGGCAATTCAGGGCGGCGTTCTGGCGGGTGAAGTCAAGGATATTCTGCTGCTCGACGTGACGCCGCTGTCTCTGGGAGTTGAAACCCTGGGTGGCGTGATGACAAAGCTAATTACGCGGAATACCACTATCCCGACCAAGAAGTCTGAGGTCTTCTCCACCGCTGTGGATGGCCAAACCAACGTGGAGATTCACGTGCTCCAGGGTGAGCGCGAAATGTCGAGCGACAACAAGAGCTTGGGAACGTTCCGTTTGGACGGCATTCCCCCAGCCGCTCGAGGCGTCCCTCAGATTGAGGTAATCTTCGATATCGACGCCAACGGCATTCTTAACGTTACGGCGAAGGATAAGGGTACCGGTAAAGAGCAGTCGATCAGCATCACCGGCGCTTCTACCCTGTCCGACACCGAAGTCGAGAAGATGGTCAGAGATGCAGAGAGCAATTCTGAAGCCGACAAAGAGCGGCGCGAGCGGATCGACATGAAGAACCAGGCCGACTCCCTCGCCTACCAGGCTGAGAAGCAAATTGCTGAGCTGGGTGACAAGGTCCCGGCTGACGAGAAGACGAAAATTGAGGGCCAGATTAAGGACCTCAAGGACGCGATCGCGAGCGAGGACTTCGACAAAATCAAGTCCGTCATGACGGAGCTACAGCAGGCGCTCTATACCCTCAGCAGCAACCTCTACCAGCAGGGCGCTCCCGATATGGGTGCTCCTGGCCCGGACGCCGGTGCGCCTGAAGGCGGTGCCGAAGCGGCCAGCGGCGGCGAAGACGACGTGATTGACGCTGAGTTCTCTGAGACCGATAGCAAATAAAGTACGCTGCGGGGAGTGGGGCAGCCTGCTCCCCAATCAGCGAACCAGCTTAGTCTGGATTTAAGACTTGCTCCGGCTAGCAAGAAGGTGAGTGGTTTGACCATTCACCTTTTCTTGTGAGAAAAAGAGGTCTCACAGGGCAATTTAAAGAACAATCTCTAGCTAACCCTATCGAATTCTGGCTTTGCTGAGAGCGCTGTTCGGCTGGCGACAGCAGCCCCGGTGATCCGTTCGCTGAAGGTTAGCGGAGTGTAACGACCTGTAAAGTCTGCCTGGGACAGGACTCTCGCTTCCTACAATGAAATATAGACCCTGAACGATATAGGAAAAATGGCAAAAACCGTTGGCGAAGTGATGACCGCAAAGCCCTTGACGGTTCATCCCGAAACTCCGATCAAAGAGGCCATCATGCTGCTAGCCGACAATCGTATAAGCGGCCTGCCGGTAGTGGATGAAGCCAACCAGATCGTCGGCGTGCTGTCTGAGGCAGACCTGATGTGGCAGACGACCGGGGCGACCCTGCCGCCCTATGTGGTCGTGCTCGACAGCGTTATCTATCTGACGAACCCGGCTCACTATAACCAAGAGCTGCACAAGGCGCTGGGCCAGACCGTGGCTGAGGTGATGACGGCCAAAGCGATTACCATTCCACCCGATCAGTCGCTGCGACATGCTGCCCAGCTGATGCACGATAAGCAGGTCCGGCGACTGATTGTCGTCGATGAAGCTAACCGGACGCTTGGCGTTCTGACTCGAGGCGATATTGTCCGAGAAATGGCGAGCCGCTATGCCGATGATACAGAACCCGCAGAAGTGGTATAGCCGACTAGTCTTAAATTAATCAACGTCCTAGAACAATTATCGAGAGTATGGATAGTCCTGAGCAGATTCGATCCCGACTTCATGCGGAGGATTTTGGCGATCGCATCAAAGCCATCAACCAGCTCCGCCAACTGGATCCCGCCGTGGCCTTTGAGCTGATTCAACCTCTAACGCATGATCCCAATACCCGCGTCCGCTATGCCGCTATCAGCCAGGTGGCGACGCTGGGACAGCAAGAGCCGGAAACCGCCCTGAAAATTTTGCGCCGGGCGCTACTCGAAGATCCCGAAGCCGATGTGCAGGCAGCGGCAGCCGACGGCCTAGGAGCCCTCAAGCTCACCAGTGCCCTGGACGATCTACGCCAGGTCTACCAAAGCTCGGGCGAGTGGCTGGTGCAGATGAGCATCGTGGCCTGCCTAGGCGAGATGGGTGACACCCGTGCCTTTGACCTGCTAGAAATGGCTCTCAGCTCAGACAACGGCCTGATTTCTGTGGCCGCGATTGGTGCTTTGGGCGAACTAGGCGATGCCAGAGCCGTGCCGCTATTGCTCCCCTATGTCGCCGATCCGGACTGGCAGGTTCGTCATCGCCTGGCCCAGGCCCTGGGGCAATATCTGGCCGAGGCCGAGGTCAAAGCCGCGCTGCAAAAGCTCGCTCAAGATGAGTCAGAGATCGTTGCAGAAGCGGCTAAAAACGCGCTGTAGGCGTCTCGGTGCCGGTTAGATGAGAACGCGCATCGGTTGAACGAAAATGAGGCCAACTGTCAGCTAAGTGAGAATACGGAGCTGGCGGTTGGAATGTTACGAAATCAGCGCCCGTTTGTCCGCTACAACAGTAGTAATACTGATTTTTGGGGTTACTTTGGATTGCCGCTCTAGGTTTCCTCATAAACGTTGTGTTTTGTGAACTGAATTCTTATCAAGATTAGTTTTGCAACAGCCGATTTTTGGGATCAATCAAGCGCGACCTCGCTTTCTCTCGGGTTTTTATCGAACCTATCAAGTCAGCAAATGAGATTTTACGGGCACCGAGATCGCTGGTCAAAACACCGTTTTTAGCACCGACTGGCGACGTGATTAGACGTGCCAGGGTTGTGAGGATTTTAGCTACTTTTAGCCTGCTTTTACCCTGAGTGAGGGAGATTGCCTGAACAAGCGAACTAGTCTATCCGCTTCAGGTGAGATTTGATTGACTTAGGTCTATTCAGATTGATCTGGCTTCTGCTAATAGTTCCAAATACTGATTACGCCTATTCTGCTAACAGGCCAAAAAATCTTTGGGTGGGAACTGATGATAGAGATCTGATACAATATGTGCATATCAAAAAAAATAACCAAAAACGGTTTAAATGTATTTAATAATACATTGATTTGCCCATGGTCTTGCTGGCTAATTGAACTCAGCGGCATCTATTGCCGGAGCGGTGTGAGGAGCAGCTAAGTGGTTAGTATTACAAGTCCTGCCAACCAGAGCTGGGAGAGCCTGAGCTTTGCGTCTACGCTATATCTGTGTCCCATTCTGGATGCGCTCTTAGAGCATACGCCGCCGGCCCTGCACGCCGATCTGCGGTTGGGGCTGCAAGAGGCCCTGGTCAATGCGGCCAAGCACGGCAATCAGCTCGATCCAAGTAAGACGGTGTCCGTTCGCTACGCTAGGTCTGGCAGCTATTACTGGTGGGTAATCGTCGATCAGGGCAGCGGGTTTTCCTATCCAGCTGAATGCCGCTACCCCGATCTTCACAGCAGCGATCCCATCGATGACTGTGGCCGAGGGCTGTATATTCTCTATCAGATCTTTGACCAGGTGCTCTGGCATGCAGAGGGGAAAGAAGTCCACCTCTGTAAGCAGGTGGAACGTTGGTCGCTGCTGTCGCTGCTGCGCAGGTCTGAGGCGCGAAATTAGGCGCGAGTAGATTTGCCGTGGGTAGGGCAGGGTGGGGCTTTAAGGCTTTTGTCCAGCCAGCCAGTGGCCTGGGTCAGTCGAGTTAACGATTCTTCTGGCTGGTCTTTGAGCAGGTAGACCAGGGCAGCGGCGATCTGCTCTAGCGCCCGAACTCGGCGGTTGGCGCTGAGGCGATGCCAGTCGTTGGCAGGAATGGCTAACCGTTCGGTGAGCGCCTGGGCCAGTTCTAAGCTACTAAAGGAGCGGATGTCGGCTCGGTCGGGGCGCTCTGGAACCGGAGGCGTGATCGAAGAAGCTGGCATTTCAGGCATGGGTATTCCTTGGTTACGAATCTACCTTTACAGTAGAGGGCACGCTACCCTTACTCTAACAACTGCTGCTATGAGATTTCGCCAGTCGCGTCGCCCTCAACTGCCTACCGATGAAGCGCTGCAAGCGTTTGAGGCCTCGCTGCGGGAAACGGCTGAGGAATTTCTGGCCCTGCGCGATCGCTTCTTCAGCGTCCGCCGGGCCAAAATTCAATACGAGCGGCTCAGCCAAAACTCACCGCAGCTGCCGCCAGAGGCAGGTTTTCATCTACCGGAAGACGATCTCCAGCAGATGCAGCAGCGCCTGTCTGACCTAGAGACGGCTTTGGAAAGTCAGCTGCTGACCTGGCGAGATTTCTGGCAGGTGCTGCGGTTTTTGGGGCTGGGGCTAATCATTGGCTGGTTTATGCGCGGCTGGGTCGGCTAGGCGCGCGGCGGCTTCAGCGCCATAATAGTTCGAGTACCGCAAGCACGCTCTACCATGGCCCATTCTCGGATTAAGCATATTCTTCAAGCTGGTCAGCCCGACGACCCGGTGACGATTCAGGGCTGGGTGAGGACGCAGCGCCAGGCTAAGAGGTTCTCCTTTGTTGAGGTGAATGACGGCTCGTCGATGGCCGGGCTGCAGGTGGTTGTCGATGGCACCCTGCCAGACTACGAGGCTAAAATTAAGCGGTTGAGCACAGGCGCCTCGGTTGAGGTTTCGGGAACGCTGGTCGAGTCGCCGGGAAAAGGTCAGCGGGTTGAGCTGAAGGCCAGCGATTTTCAGGTGGTGGGTGAGTCTGATGCCGAAACCTATCCACTGCAAAAGAAGCGCCATTCGTTTGAATTTCTTCGCACAATCGGCCACCTGCGCGCGCGCACCAATACCCTCGGAGCTGTAATGCGCGTCCGTCACGCCTGCGCCATGGCGATTCATCAGTTTTTCCAGTCCCGAGATTTTCTCTGGATACACACCCCCATCCTCACCGCTAGCGATGCGGAAGGGGCGGGGGAAATGTTTACTGTGACCCGCTTTGGCTTAGACCAGCTACCGCTGGATCCGGCGGGTAAAGTGGACTACGGCCAGGACTTTTTTGGCAAGCCTGCCTACCTCACCGTCAGCGGCCAGCTCGAAGCCGAAATCATGGCGCTGGCCTTTACGAATGTCTATACCTTTGGTCCCACTTTCCGGGCAGAGAACTCCAATACTTCGCGCCACCTAGCTGAGTTTTGGATGGTTGAGCCGGAGATGGCGTTTTGTAACCTGGAGGGCAATATGGACCTGGCCGAAGCCTTCCTTAAGTTTGTCTTTGGCCAGGTGATGGAGCAGTGCGCCGACGATATAGTGTTCTTCAACCAGCGAATCGACTCGTCCGTGCTGGCGACAGCAACCAATATTATCGACAGCGAGTTTGAGCGGCTGAGCTATACCGACGCGATCGCGCTGCTGGAAAAAGCCGACCGCTCCTTTGATTTCCCCGTCTCCTGGGGGCTAGACCTCCAGTCTGAGCACGAGCGCTACCTGGCCGAAGATTATTTCAAAAAGCCGGTAATCGTCACCGACTATCCCGCTGAAATCAAGGCCTTCTACATGCGCCAGAATGATGGCGAGCCTGACGACCGCAAAACCGTCGCCGCTATGGATGTGCTCGCGCCCAAGGTGGGCGAAATTATCGGCGGCTCCCAGCGCGAAGAGCGGCTGGATGTGCTAGAAGCTCGGATCGAGGCCGCTGGACTGCCTAAGGAAGACTATTGGTGGTACCTGGACCTGCGCCGCTACGGTACCGTTCCCCATGCGGGCTTTGGCCTGGGCTTTGAGCGGCTGGTGCAGTTCATCACCGGCATGACTAACATCCGCGACGTGATTCCCTTTCCCCGCACGCCCGACAATGTGGAATTTTAGACTTTTCCTGAGTTCCTTTGGGGTTAGGCCTTGGTCAGGACGCGGCTCACTTGCTCGACCGTCGCCTCTGGATTATGGCAGTAGCGGCTCAGCCAGATCGAAGCCTTGCGGGCGCTGGACGGCTCAATTTCGAGGAGCTGCTGTAACCAAACTTGGGGATTAGGGCTGAGGCCGTCGGTCGTGACTTTTTCCGGCGACCGAAAGGCCAGATCGAGGCCAGGCAAAACACTCAGTTTTTCTGCTGGACTGAGGGCATGAAAGTCGTTCACCAGCTGGGCAATTTCTGAGGTCGGCGCCAGCAGCTCGATGGTGAGCAGCGACAGGTTGCGGACAAAGCAGTATTGGGTCAAATCAGGGGCAGGGTCTACCGCTGGTGTCTCTGTCTCGTTCGGCGGTGTTTCATCCGGCGGCGTTTCGTTCGGCGGTATTGGGGCGGTGAACGAAACGAGCGGAACGGTCTGCTGCCAGTCAGGCTGGGTCTGCCCCTGGGCTCTGCCGTAGATGGTGACCGTTTCAAAGCCGGAAACCGAGAGATTTGACAGGCCCTTGACCAGCCACTCGACCGTGGGCTGCTGCTTGGGTGTAGAAGGGGCCTCTAGCAATATCTCAAACTGCCCAGACCGGACCTTGGCCCGAGCCCGGGCACCCCTTTTGCTGAGAGTGCGATTGATGAGGGTCGCGATCGCGGCTGGGCAGCCCAGCCTGGCCTGCTCTAAAAGGGATTCGGTATTCATACCCTGACTCGGTTAGCGATAGGCCTAGAGTACCCGCCTAATCGCGGAGAATTGCCATCGACTCGATCGGCGCTAAACCAGCTCTAGCTGACGTAGCAGCTCAACGTCATCGTCGGCCAGCAGCTCTCCCAGGTCTTCGACCTGACTGAGCAGGCTGAACTCTTCGGCGTAGGCTTTTTGAAGCAAATCAACGCTATAGCTGTATTGCTCCGGGTCAGCATTGCGATTCTTCAGCAGGTGCAGGGCTACGTTGATTTTGGGAATGGCGCTGTTGAGCTGCTGCTGAAACTGGGAGATCAGGCTGTCCTTTTCGTCAATTGACTGCTGTAGCTTAGACACCTGCGCTTTCAATTCGTCAATTTGGCGGCTGCTTTGATCCGACTGCTGCTCGGTGACCTGTTGACGCGCCAGCCGAGTCGCGATCGCGCCCAGCAGCTCCTCTCGCTGGAAGGGTTTCGTTAAATAGTCATCAGCGCCTAAGGCCATTCCCTTGCGAATATCGGTTTTATCTGCCATCGCTGTCAGAAAGATAAAGGGAATCGTCGCGGTCTCAGGGTTCTGGCGCAGCGACTCCAGCACCTCATGGCCATTGACCTCGGGCATCGTGACATCGCAAATAATCAGGTCGGGGATATGCTCCATCGCCCACTTGGTGCCTAAATAGCCGTTTTCGGCAGAGACCACGTCATAGTCTTCGGCTTCCAGCAGGTCTAGCAGATTCTCTCTGACCGCCGTCTCATCTTCGATAATCAAAATTTTGCTCATTAGTGGTCTCCCCTTGGATATTGAGTAGATTGAACCCGTAATTGATTAGCCGTAGATTCAGTGGCAGCCGAACGATAAACGTCGTGCCCTTTCCAATATCGCTCTTCAAGCGAATATCACCTCCGTGTAAATCCACGGATTTTTTCACAATGGCTAAGCCTAAACCTGTTCCTGAAATAGTACCCACATTGCTCGCTCGATTAAAGGAAGTGAACATTTTTGCCTGATCTGATTTAGGAATGCCAATGCCGTTGTCTCTTACTCGGAAAACGACTTCAGCGTTTTCTAGTCCGGTTTCATATGTTAGGTCGAAGTGAACGGTGCCCCCATCGGGGGAATATTTCACTGCATTTGAAAGCAGATTGTTTAAGATCTGCCGTAGCAGTTTGGGATCGAGCTGAGCCGACTGCTCCTCGCCATGTACCTGCAGATTAACGATATGTTTACTCGTCGTAATTTGTATTTCTTCTACGATGGTCTGGCAAAACTCTGTCAGCGCCAGGGGAGCCGGGTCAAACTCCAGCCGACCCGCCTCGGCCTTGCCAATCAACAGCACGTCGTTCAACAGCTCAGTCATATGCTTGACAGCATCCTGAATGCGCACTAAGTGAGACAGCTGCTTCTCCACAGTCCATTTATGGCTGTAGTGCTCCAGCAGCTCAGAAGAAGAGAGGATAGTTGCTAGCGGCGTTCTAAACTCGTGGGACGTCATCGAAACAAAGTTAGACTTCAGCTCATTGAGCTCTTTCTCTCGCTCCAGCGCCTTTTGAATCTCAGCCTCTGCCTGTTTCCGCTCCGTAATGTCTCGGATAATTGCCATCACCTCGTTTTCGGCGCTAATTACAATCCGAGCTTCGTAGTAGACCAGGTCGCCTGCTTTGGACAGCTGATATTCAATGACCTGCACCTCTTTGGTCGAGAGGGCCTGATGGATGCAATGCTGTAGCGATTCTGCTACTTCGTCAGGATAGACTTCAAATAGGCTCTTGCCTAAAAACGGCTCGTTTAGCAGGGGAAGGGGCACGTTTTTTGCCGCCTTGTAATTTACAAAGACATTGTCGGCATTAATCCGAAATATCCAGTCGGGAATGGTGTTGAACAAGGCACGGTTCGTCGCTACGCTGGAGCGCAGGGCAACCTCAGCCCGCTTGCGCGCCATCAGCGTGCTGAGGTGAGTCGCTACGGTTGAGACAAAATTAAACATATGCTGATTTTCATCACAGCGCTCAGACATAAAGAAAACCAGGATGGCAATCACCTGGCTGCCATCGACGATGGGAAAGCTCAGCTCTGTCTTGAGCCCGGAATCGGCAAAAGCCTGGCCGCGCAGAAACACATCCCCGGGCTGGTCGAGTACGTTGGATAACCATTCTGGCCGCTTCGAAACCCAGGCACGGCCCGGCAATCCCAGGTTGGGGCCAAAGGTAAACTGCTGAGAGATTCCTTCAAAATAGGCCAGCCTGTCGCTATCCGCGTGCCAGGTCAGGCCGTAGCGGAGCAGCGAGCTGTCGTGGTTAGGCAGCCATGCTTCGCCCAATTCCCACCGAGTCACCTCACAAATTTTACTGAGGGCCACTTCCAGTGCAGTATCAAAGTCAACCGCTTCACTAATGGCTTGAGTCAAATTTTGTAAAAAGTAGGCTTCCTCTTCGGCCTGCTGTCGAGTCTCAATCTCAGCCTGGAGCAGGCGGTTTGCCCGCTGAAATTCAGCCGTGCGCTCGGCGACCCGACGCTCCAGATCGTCATGGGCCTGCTTGAGCGCGATCGCAGCCTGTTTACGCAGGGTAATTTCTTGAAACTGCACAATAAAGTACAGCGGGTTCTGGTCGCCATCACGGACGAGCGAGGCGCTCATCTGCACCCATACCGTGTGGCCTTGCTTATGCAGATAGCGTTTTTCGAGCTGATAGGTGCTGATTTCCCCGGCCAGTACCTGATTCGTTAGCTTCAGGCTATTCTCCAGATCGTTGGGATGAGTGATGGTTTGAAAGTTAGTCGAGAGCAGTTCCGCTTCCGAGTAGCCAATAATGCTGTAGAGAGCCGGATTGACTTTGAGCCAGACACCGGTTGTAGACAGCAGAGCCATACCGATGGGCGCATTGTTAAAAGCGTGCTGAAAACTTTCCTGGCTTTGCCGTAGCGCTTCTTCTGCGAGCTTACGTTCGGTAATGTCGAGGGCATAGCTCCTCACCAACTCGCTTTCGGCAAAATAATGAATCGACTGTTCGAAATACCTTTGCTCAATCTTAACTTCACGTACAAAGTATTTCTGATCAGACGCCCTGACACTGGCCAAAACACCGGCAATCAGCGGATGCTCGATGCCCAGGCTGCGAATATTGGGAAATTGGGCCACGGCGGCGGGGTTGAGGTAGCTGATCCCGCCGGTGACCGTTAGCTCGACAATCGGATGGGAGAAGAGTTCTGGGAAAGACGCGAGCCGAACCAGGGCGGCTTCATTCGCGGCTTTAATCTCTTCCTTAGGCACCAGTATGGTGTCAAAGGGGCTGGGACCTGCCGATTGAGCCAGTTCTTCGTCTATCTGCCCCAGAGCCAGGAATTTAAGGCTCTCCGGACTGTCGGCCGTATAGTAACGAGCACGAATGACGCCGCCGAATAGCAGGTCATCTCCATGCTCAAGGTCGTGGGAAAAGCTTCGTTCACCGTTAACAAACAGCCCGTTGGTGCTCTTTTTTCCCTGAAAGTTGCCATCGACGATGCGGAACAGGTAGCGCTCTGTTTCGGGCATCGTGGTCCGCAGCAAAATCGCGTGCTGCCGGGAAACCTGCTGTGAATGCAGGACGATGGTATTGCTGGGATCGCGGCCCAGAGAGTAGGTTGCGGCTTCCAGGTTGATGGTGCGCTTGCCCTGTTCGTCTTCCACGATGAGCAAATGCTGAATGGAGCGTGGAGCTTCTGGCATTGGATTCGTTTTGCACTGACCCTACACGGGCTAGGTTGCCCATTTATGCAAAACTTCAACCGCTATTAGGGCAGCTGCTCGGGGCTTAGGGACTGAATCAGGCTGAGGGGTAGTTCGGATTGGCTTAGCTGGCTGGCATAGGCGGCGCTGAGGTAGGGGCGGTAGGCTGGGTCTTCAGTCAGATGGGTGGCGAAGAAAGCGACGCTCATGGCCCTAATGTAGCGTTCTGCCGTCTCTGGACTGGGACCAATCACCGCGTCTGGGACAGGCACAGCGCCCTCGGTCTCAGCCCCAGAAATGATCGAAAAATGGGTGCCGCCACGGAACTGGAGGAGGTACTTCTCCGGCGTCGTCAGCCAGGTGAAGGGGCGAATTTGCTCGGCTAGAGCCGGGGTGACCGTATCGGCGCTGCCGCTAACTAGCATCATCGGAATATCAATTTCAGCTAGGCTAGCTTGGCCGAAAATAGCGCTGTCCAAGGGGTTAACCGCGATCGCGGCGCGAATGCGAGGATCGCCTAGCTGGGGCAGCGGCTGGGGCAGCTCCAGGGCCAGACACTGAAGCAGCAGCGACAGATTAAGTTCATCAAACTCGGGCGGGCAGGCTGCTTCAAGCCTTTCTAAGTTAATTTCGGCCCCGGCCAGCGCCAGCGTCGTGTAGGCTCCAAACGACTGACCCATGACGCCAATGCGGCGCAGGTCAAGGCGGCCCCGCAGGCGGGCGTCTAGGCGAGTCAGATGGGTCAAGTCGTTTAGCAGTTCCTGAATCGCCAGCGGGCGGCGGGTCAGCTCGTCGGGCGGCGTCACCCGACTAGCCTGGCCCGACAGCAGCGCCGAAAGCTGCTCCTCGCTGCTGCCAGGATGCTCTACCACTAAAACAGCAAATCCATAGGAGGCCAGATGTTCCGCTAGATAGGCCAAGGTACGTTGGCTGCCGCCCAGACCGTGGGAGAGGACAACTACCGGACGAGCCGAGGCGTTCAGCCGATTACGCTGGGGTAGATACAGGTTCGTTGGCAGAGCGACGCCTTCAAGCGGTATAACGTCCCAAAGAAAGGACCCAGGTGATGCTAGCTCCGTCGATGGGTTTGGCAGGCTCTGCTCAGCCGCTGCTTGAGCCGAGAGGTTCTGAATCAAAGCTGCTGTTGCCTCTGTCTGATTGAGTGCCCCAATAAAATCTCCAGTCAGGTTAGAGGCTTGGCGCAGGTCAATCCGAATCACCGGCGTCGGAAACTTCTTCAGCACGTTCAGCAGCGTCAGCCCCTGATTGGGATCGGCTGCCGCTAAAATTACCGAGCCGCGAATCGCTAAAAATCCATTCTGCCTGCCGCCTGACTGGATAATTTCCCCCAGCTCACGCAGCAGGGCCTCCCCCTGTGGTGTATAGAGAAACTGAGAGATAGCCACGACATCGAGGTCAGTACTGGCTGTCAGCCCGACCCGAAACCGCTCTAGCTGCGTCGGCGTAAAGTAGCGAGCATAGCTTTCCAAAGTTTCGCTCAGCCGACCCTCGCGGGCGTAGGTTTCTAGGTCATCTACCGCA
Organism: Vasconcelosia minhoensis LEGE 07310; assembly: GCF_015207255.1. Taxonomy (GTDB): domain Bacteria; phylum Cyanobacteriota; class Cyanobacteriia; order Phormidesmidales; family Phormidesmidaceae; genus Vasconcelosia; species Vasconcelosia minhoensis. Next base: position 4,922 of record NZ_JADEXG010000054.1, on the reverse strand, counting down.
ACCGAGCGCTCTACCAGTCCATAGTTGAGAATCACGCGCTCGGCTGCAAGCCCCGGTACCGCTGTCCCGAAAAGTTGAAGGCCAACCCCAATTATGCCGCTACATAAGCTCAGCCAGGCCCAATGCCAGGACGAGCGAAGCGGCCTTCCTGACTTGCGATTGAAGATAGCCATCAGGCAACGACGGTGCAGTGCCCTGCTATTCTAAACTGCTCAGTTTACTTTGGTGGTAAATTTTTGCTATCCCCTCTGCCCCTAGACCGCGCTTAGGCAAAGTCGCCGGGCCGCGCCGCTAGCCAGCGATCGCCCGGCAGCTGCACAATCATCAGCATGGCTGGGGAATTCCCAACGGTGCCGGACAGATGCCCCTGATGGCCGTCGGCATTGGGCTGAGTCTTCTGGTCACCGCCAAAGGAGATGTCGCCGGGTCCCATCTCTACCCGCATCCCGTCCATCGTCTCCACAAACCAGCGGCCCGACAGCGGCACAATCCACTGCGGCTGCGGATTTTCGTGCCATTTGCCAACCCAGCCCACGGGTAGCTGAGCGAATACGACCTGAGTCTCGGCGGTTAGGAGCCGATTATTCCACTGTGGGTCGGCATCGCCTCCCATGCTTTCCTTTGCGAATGCGGTGAGCTCGCACTGAGTTTGATGGCTAACCCCGGCATCATCGGTCCAGACGTGCCAGTAGGTCAGCTTGGGCGAGTTTTCAGCGGATAAGTCGGCCATGGGAAACGTTCCTAAAATCTCGTTAGAGGGATTGATAACGGCTATTGTCCAGGGTAAATTCAGCGTTAACAAAATGAGCGATCGCCTGGAGTATGCGGTCATGCTATCGGCGGTTTGACAGGTCTACGCTTGAAGATACAGCTGACACAGACGGCGAAAATGATCGCCTCGGGCTTCGAAGTTGGGGTACTGATCGTAGCTGGCGCAGGCAGGAGATAGTAAGACGACTTTAGCGGCTTGGGTAGGGGCGAGGTCAGCACTTCTGCTGACGGCGTTTTCTAAGGTTTCAACGATTTCAGTGTGGGGATAGCCCGACTGATGCAGACGTTCGGCAAACTGGGGAGCGGCTTTGCCAATCAGCAGCACGGCGGCGGCCTTCTGATGGATTTGCTGAATCCAGGCGGTATCGTCGCCAGCCTTGGGGTCGCCACCGGCAATCAAAATAGTGGGGCTGTGAACTGAGCGCAGCCCCACTTCGGCCGCGTCGTAGTTGGTGGCTTTGCTGTCATTGATAAAGTCGATGCCGCGCCAGGTGCAGATATGCTCCAGCCGATGCACCACACCTGGGAAGGTGGTCACGCCCTCGACGATCGCCGCTTTCGGAATATCCGCTAGGCAGGCCGCCGTCACGGCCATCAGCAGGTTTTGCTGATTGTGGTCTCCCACCATCCGTAAGGACTGCGTCGAAACGATGCGATCTCCCCGATAGATCACCCAGCCGTCTTCAATATAGGTCGAGGGGGTTAGCGGCTCGATCGCTTTTTGGCCTCCTACGCTCGTCCAGTGACTCTGAGGGCCATACTCAGCCGCGTGCTGGCGCAGGCAGGGATCGTCGCCGTTGAACACCGCTATCTCGGAACGAGCCAGCAGCGAAGCCTTGATTCGATAGTAGTTTTCCACCGTCTTATGGCGGTTGAGATGGTCCGGGGTGAAAGTCGTCCAGATACCGATGGTCGGATGCAGGGTTGAGGTCGCTTCGATCTGATAGCTGCTCAGCTCGGCAATCACCCAGTCTGGCGGCGTTTCGGCCAGAGCAACGGCGCAGGCGGCATGGCCAATGTTGCCGCAGGCTGGCGCATTCAGACCGGCGGCGGCAAAGATCGCAGCCAGCAGCGCCGTGGTAGTCGTTTTGCCGTTGGTACCGGTAATGCCCAGCCAAGGCCGCTCAGACAGACTGCGCCAGGCTAGTTCCATTTCGCCGATGGTCTCGATCCCCTGCTGGCGGGCCGTGACCAGGGCAGGCGCATCCCAGGGGACGCCCGGGCTAACCACGATCAAATCCATTTCCAGGGTAGGGACAAAATCATGGCCGAGCTGAACGGCGATGCCAACCTGGGATAGGGCTGCTTGCCGATCGCGCTGTGCCGGGCCGTCGCCGCGATCGCTCAGCGTCACCCGCCAGCCCTGACGGTGGAGCAGACGGGCGGCGGCAGCACCAGACAGGCCAATGCCGATGACGTGGGCTTTTTTCATAGACTCTAACTTTTTACAATCGCGCCAAAATCCGCCAGGATGCGGGCATGATTTCTTAACAGCCCCAAAAGATTCAGTCGATTTTGGCGAATCTCCGGATTGTCATCCATCACCAGTACGCTGTTCGGGCCATCAAAAAAATCGCTGACGGCTGGAGCCGCCTGCGTTAGCCCGGACAGCAGCTGGTCGTAGTCCCGCTCAGCCCGAGCCGCTGCGGTTTGGCTCAGCAGAGTTTGCAGGTTTTCATAGAAAGCCTGTTCGGAGGACTGCTGAAAGAGAGACGGATCAATCTGAGCCTGGGGGTCGAGTGCATCCGTATCGAGCTGGCCCTGGGCAGCCAGGCGAGAGGCGCGGTTTACCGTTTCATAAATGTGATCTAGCCTACCATCGTCGCGAATGGCCTGGAGAAAGTCGGCGCGATCGCGTAAATCCAGCAAATCGTTCAGCGCCCTGGCCTGATACTCCACATCGGCCTCCCCCAGCACCGCATTTACCAGGTCATAGTCGATCTGGCGTTCCTCCTGGAGCAGGCTGCGCAGACGCTGTAGAAAGAATTCGGTTAGCTGCTGCTCCAGTTCTGTCGCATTTACGTCGGGCCGACTGGCGGCGAATTCCTGAATAATCTGACCCAGCAGCAGCTGAAGGTTCAGCGGCAGGCTGGCAGCCCAGATAATATTGACGATTGCATTCGCCGCCCGGCGCAGAGCAAAGGGGTCGGAGGAGCCGGTCGGCAGCAGACCAATGCTGAAGATACTCACCAGCGTATCCAGCCGGTCCGCAATCCCAACTACCTGCCCGGTCAAGGACTTGGGCAGAACATCGTCGGCCCCCCGAGGTAAATAGTGCTCAAAAATCGCATCGGCCACCGGCTGGGGCTCGCCGCTGTGGAGCGCATACTTCTGCCCGATCGCCCCCTGGAGTTCTGGAAATTCCCCAACCATCAGGGTGACCAGGTCGGCTTTACAGAGCAGCGCCGCCCGCTGCACCCAGGCTTGCTGGTCGGCATTGAGGCCGAGCTGAGTCGCGATCGCGCCTGCAATCTGCTGAATCCGCCCGACCTTATCGCGTACCGAGCCCAGCCGCTCTTCAAAGGTCACGGTTTCCAGCTTGGGGACATAGGCTTCCAGCGGCTGGGTACGATCGGCGTCAAAGAAAAACTTGCCGTCCGACAGCCGCGCCCGAATCACCCGACCGTTGCCCTCAGCAATTACCTCGGCCCTGGCCGGGTCACCGTTAGAAATCGTGATGAAATAGGGCAGCAGCTCCGCCGCGTCGGCGCTGGGCCGCACCGGAAAATAGCGCTGATGGCTTTCCATTTCCATCACGGCTACTTCCGCCGGCAGTTCCAGAAATTCCGAGTCAAAGCTACCCACGACCGCCGTCGGCCATTCCACCAGGTTGGTCACTTCTGCTAACAGCACCGGAGAAATGACCACGTCGCCCTGTACAGAGGCCGCCGCTTCAGCCACCTGTCGCTGAATTTTTTCCCGCCGCCGGGCCGGATCGACATCGACAAAGGCCGCCTCCAGCGCCCCGACGTAGTCTGCCGCGCTGGCAATCGTCACTGCCTCGGGATGGAGGACACGATGGCCCTGGGAAACGCGATCGCTCAGGGTCCGCTCAGATCCGTTTTCTAACGTAATCGGCAGCACCCGATCGTCGAGCAGCGCCACCAGCCAGCGAATCGGTCGGGGAAACTTCAGCTCACCGTCGCCCCAGCGCATAAACCGCTTGCCCTCTAGCTCCAAAATCCAGGTTGGGATTAGCGCCGCCAGAATTTCGCCCGTGGGCCGCCCAGCCGTTTTTTGCTGGACAAACACAAATTCGCCTTTTTCCGTCTGGCGCACCTCCAGGTCTTCGACCGTGGCTCCGCGCGATCGCGCAAATCCGATCGCCGCCTGGGTCGGCTGACCCTGCTTAAACGCCGCTTGAGCCGGGGGGCCTTTGACGTCCTCTTCGCGGTCGGGCTGTCGGTCGGGCAGCCCACCCAGCAAAACCGCCAGCCGTCTAGGCGTGCCGTAAAACTCCAGCGATTCGGGGGGCAAAAACTGGTCAGACAGGTCGCTGGGAATCCGCGCCTGCCACTGCGATAAAGCCTCGCTGACAAAGCTCGCGGGGAGTTCTTCGGTGCCGACTTCCAGCAAAAACGTAGCCATACTCAGCCCAACCGCCAAAAACGTCTCCATTATCTCAGCAATTGCTAATTCTCCCAGGTTTTTTCATTCACCGCCTTGCTGGACGACTGGATCGGCGAACCCAGGTATTAAGATGAGAACCAACATGGCTCGCCGGGGGTAAGGCAATCATATGCAGGTCTACGTAATCTTGTTCAACGCCCGCACCGAAAATGAAGGCATCCATACGCTCCGGGTCGAGCAGCAAAACGTGGTGCTGATGTTTGAAGCAGAAGACGACGCCCTTCGCTTCGCCGGGCTGCTAGAGGCTCAGGACTTTCCCCCAACCGCAGTCGAAGCCTTTGACCCAGAGGAAATTGAAGAATTCTGCGAAGGCGCCGGCTACGAAGCCGTCACCATCACCGGCGACATGCTGATGCTGCCCCCAGAAGCCACCGTCGAGCAAATGGACTGGAACCCAGACGCCCCACCCGAGAACGCTGCCCAGTCTGCCCAGGATGAAATGGACCGAATCCGCCAGCAGCTCGAAAAACTCCTGTAATCCTTTAGCGAAGCAGGCAAGCCACCCCCCTACTCCCCTACTC
>NZ_JADEXG010000053.1 GCF_015207255.1 Vasconcelosia minhoensis LEGE 07310 | reverse complement strand
TCGAGACCTTCTACACGAAGAACATCTTGCTGAACGAAGGCATCCGGGCCTGGCTGGCGCCGCAAGACCAGCCGCATCAGAAGTTTGTATTCCCCGAAGAGGTACTGCCACGTGGTAACGCTCTCTAGTAGTAGCAATAGTTATATCGCTGGGCGCGATCAGCAGTCTACCGGGTTCGCCTGGTGGGCGGGTAACGCCCGACTCATCGACCTCTCAGGTAAGCTGCTGGGGGCGCATGTCGCCCACGCTGGCCTGATCGTCCTCTGGACGGGTGCGATGACCCTGTTTGAGGTGTCGCACTTTGTTCCAGAAAAGCCCCTTTACGAGCAGGGTTTCATCCTGCTGCCTCACTTGGCGACGCTGGGCTGGGGCGTAGGTCCCGGTGGTGAAGTGGTCAACACCTTCCCCTATTTTGTCGTAGGGGTACTGCACCTGATTTCTTCTGCAGTGCTCGGCCTGGGCGGTGTCTATCACGCCGTTCGCGGACCGGAAACCCTGGAGCAGGGTTCCAGCTTCTTCAGCCAGGACTGGAAAGATAAGAACCAGATGACCAACATCATCGGCTACCACCTGATCCTGCTGGGTCTAGGGGCGCTGCTGCTGGTGTTCAAAGCCTGCTTCTTTGGCGGCGTCTATGACTCTTGGGCACCCGGTGGTGGAGATGTTCGCATCATCACCAATCCAACGCTCGATCCGTCCGTCATTTTTGGCTATCTGGTTCAGTCACCTTTTGGCGGAAAAGGCTGGATTGTTGGCGTTGACAATATGGAAGATATCATCGGCGGCCATATCTGGATCGGCCTGATCTGCATTTCCGGTGGCGTTTTTCACATCTTGACGAAGCCCTTTAGCTGGGCTCGGCGAGCCCTGGTCTGGTCGGGTGAGGCCTACCTCTCCTACAGTCTGGGTGCGGTCTCGCTGATGGCCTTCATCGCGGCAATGTTCGTCTGGTTTAACAACACCGCCTACCCCAGTGAGTTCTACGGCCCAACCAACGCAGAAGCCTCCCAGGCTCAGGCCCTGACCTTCCTGGTACGCGACCAGCGCCTGGGGGCCAATATTGGTTCAGCTCAGGGTCCAACCGGTCTGGGTAAATACCTGATGCGATCGCCCACGGGTGAGATCATCTTTGGGGGTGAGACCATGCGCTTCTGGGACTTCGAAGGTCCCTGGCTGGCGCCGCTGCGCGGTACCAATGGCCTCGACCTGGATAAGCTGAAGAATGACATTCAGCCCTGGCAGGTGCGCCGCGCCGCTGAGTACATGACCCACGCGCCGAACGCGTCCCTCAATTCGGTGGGCGGCATTATTACCGAAATCAACTCGGTAAACTTTGTTAATCCCCGTCAGTGGTTGGCGACTTCTCACTTTGTACTGGCCTTCTTCTTCCTCGTCGGGCACCTTTGGCACGCGGGCCGCGCCCGGGCTGCCGTCGGTGGTTTCGAGAAGGGAATCAACCGTGAGACTGAGCCGGTCCTGTCGATGCCTGACCTCGACTAGGCTGATCTACTTGGTCTAACCCTTTAAGCTTACCCCCGCCATCAAGCGGGGGGTTTTTCGTTTTGTCAGCTTTTCCTGAAGCCGCGATCGCAGTAATATCATCATTAGGCAAGACCTGGTTCAAACCATGCTAATTTTCCGCCAATGGATAGGGATAGCTGCTGCTGTGGTAGCCGCGATCGCGCTATTCTTTACCCCCGTTAACCCGGCTCAGGCCACTAGCTTCGACCGTCAAAACCTGCGTCAGCAGGACTTCTCCGGTCAGGACCTGCGGGAGAACGACTACACCCGCTCTGACCTAGCCGAAGCTAACCTCAGCCATACCAATCTCCAGGGCGTCCGGCTGTTCGACGCGACCCTGACTAAGGCCAACTTAGAGGGGGCTGACCTGCGCGGGGCAACCCTCGACGGGGCTCGTCTGATCCGGGCTAACCTCAAGGATGCCAACCTGGCTGGAGCCTATGCCTTCAATGCGGACTTTCGCCTGGCGGAAGTTGAGGGAGCCGACTTCACCGACGTGATGATGGACCCCAAAATGAACGACCTGCTCTGTGAAACCGCAGCCGGGACGAATTCTATGTCTGGCCGGGAGACGCGGGAGACACTGCTGTGTCCGTAGGGCATTTGGCGGCTGAAAACGCTATAGATAGCCATGCTCGGCGAGAAAACCCATGGACACATTGGTAATGGGCGTACTGCCGTTCTGCGCCGAGTTAGGCCCCAGCCGGACAAATTTTTCCACATATTTCCCCAGTACATCGCCCTCCAGATTGACCCGGTCGCCCGGCTGGAGATATTGCAGATTGGTATCGGCATAGGTCACTGGAATGACGGCGGCCTTAAACCAGTCGCCAGCGGCACTACAGTCGGCGACCGTGAGGCTGATACCGTTAACGGCGATGCTGCCTTTGGAAACGATATAGCGAGCGACTGAGGAATTGGCAGTAAAGCTAATTTCCCAGGCGTTCTCCGTCCGGCTGGCGGCTTCGAGCTGGCCGATGCCGTCTACGTGGCCGGTGACAAAATGGCCGCCGATTTTGCTGCCAACGCGCAGGGAAGCTTCCAGATTGACGATGCCCTGATCGAGCACCTTGCCTAGGGTGGAGCGCTTCAGCGTTTCGGGCGAGGCGGAGGCGATAAAGCCCTGGGCCAGAATCGTCTCGACGGTGAGGCAGACGCCATCGACGGCGATGCTGTCCCCCAGGGCCAAATCCTGAAGGATCGGCGGGGCTGAGCAGGTGACCTTGAGCTGGTCACTGCCGAGGTGCTGAAGCTGGCCTAGGGCCTGGACAAGTCCGGTAAACAAATCCCGCCTACACTTTTAAGATATTTAACAAAATCTCATCTTCAGGGGCTGCCAAACGTTCAAAATAAAGGGATACTGGTATGAACGGATAGGCTTACATAATTACTTTAATAAAGATTTTTGGTAAAAACACTCGATTTTTGCGAGATCCCCTTTAGCCTAAATAGTACAGCCCTATAGTACAGTCCTTTTTCGTCCCGTCTGGGCTAGACGGTGATATCTGTCCCTGTTCCAGTAAGCTGCCTGGTTGCTGCTGGTGCGTTTGCCAACACCAGGCGTGAGCGAGCCTCAGACCGGCCGGTCTGTTAATCTATCCATCATCTAGCGGAGTCAAAAGGCTAAATCATGATCGAAATGAAAGTCGCTGGTATCGCCCTAGATGCGGGTTCCCGAAACCCGGTGATCTTACTGCGGGATGTGGCTGACCGGCGGGCGCTACCCATTTTTATCTCCCACGACCAAGCCCGCTCCATCGTCGGCGCACTCGAAAATGAAACGGCCATCCGACCGATGACCCACGACCTATTTGCCAATCTGATCGACGAATGGGATATGGTACTGCGACGGGTCATTATCCATTCCCTTAAGGACAATACCTTCTACGCGGTGATGACGCTGGCCCAGGGGGAGAAAACCAAGGAGCTAGACGCCCGCCCCAGCGACGCAATCTCAATTGCGCTACGGCTGAATGCGCCGATCTGGGTGATGGAAGAGGTAATTGCCGACGCCTCGATTCCGGTCGATCGTGAGGCCGATGAAGCGGAGAAGCAGGCATTCCACAACTTTTTGTCCAAGATCAGCCCGTCCGATTTTGCCCAGCGCGGCAAGTCCTTCAGTAACGACTAGCGCTGCCCGCCGCTGCCGTCATGCGCTACCGTCGCTTTGGCAAAACCCAGCTGAATCTATCAGTATTTTCCCTGGGCACCATGCGCTTTGCGTCAGCTCAGGTGGCCCATCAGGTTTTGTCTGCCGCGATCGCGCAGGGCATCAACCACATCGAGACAGCGCGGAGCTACGGTCAGAGCGAGACATGGATCGGGCAGGCGCTAAAGGCTGGGGTAGGGGTAGCGCGATCTCAGCTTGTCCTCACCAGCAAAGTTGCTCCTAATCCCGACGAGGCCGCCGTCGAACGCCAGCTGGAGGAGTCCCTAACCCGACTCGGCGTTGACTGTTTAGACTGTGTCGCCGTCCACGGGCTGAATACTCCTCAGCATCTGGACTGGGTGCTTGCTTCCCAGGGAACATTGGCCGTACTGAGACGGGCTCAGGCCGACGGCAGGGTGCGGCATATTGGTTTTTCAACCCACGGACCGCTAGCGGTGATAGAGGGCGCGATCGCGTCCGATGCCTTTGCCTTCGTTAACCTGCACTACAGCTACTTTTTTCAGCGCAATGTGGTAGCGGTAGCCCAGGCCGCAGCGCGGGATATAGGTATTTTTATTATTTCCCCGGCGGACAAAGGCGGCCTGCTCTATACGCCACCCGACCGACTTAAGGCACTCTGCGCACCCTACGACCCGCTGCTGCTCACCTACCGCTGGCTGCTTAGCGATCCGCGAATAACGACGCTAAGCCTTGGCCCGGCTGTCCCCGAAGAGCTGGACTGGCCCCTGCAGGTGGCTGATTCTACCGACCCGCTGACGCCGGATGAGCAAGCCGCGTTTGCGCGATTGGCCCAACAGCAAGCAGAGCAATTGGGAACCGACCGCTGTAGCCAGTGCTATCAATGCCTGCCCTGCCCCGAGGAGATCCATATTCCAGAAGTGCTGCGGCTGCGAAACCTGGCCGTTGCCTATGGGATGAGCGACTTTGGCGAGTATCGCTACCGCATGTTTGAGCAGGCCGGTCACTGGTTTCCCGGTCGCCGGGGCGATCGCTGTACGGACTGCGGTGACTGCCTGCCGCGCTGCCCAGAGCAGCTGGATATTCCAACCCTGCTGAGAGATACCCATGAGCGATTGAAAGGCCCCGCCCGCCGCCGCCTTTGGGACTAAGGCACTCGCTTAGGTTAGGGATCTTCCAAAATCCGATTAAGGTCTCGCATTCCAGGCAAAATTCGTAGGACTTCCAGCTGTGCTGCTTTGACCCGATAGACCACGACGTATTGGGTTCTACCAATCTTTGGAGTAACCAGTTCTTTGGTTCCAAACACCCGGCCCGCTTTACCTATGTTCGGCATCGCCGCCAATCTCTGAATGATTTTCTTCAGTCGAATGGCAACCTGGCGAGCAGCTTCCGGATTGTCCTGGGCAATGTAAGCCCGAATACTGTTCAGGTCAGTAATGGCCTGAGATAGGAAAACTAGGCGCATGGAGCTGGCTGCTCGTCATCAGTACCCCAGGAGTCCAACCAGGCTTCAACCGCCTCGCCTTCAATCCATTTGGCTTCTGGGCTATCGGCCAGCGCAACGGCAGCCTCAATGCTTTCAATCTGCCAAGCTTCTTGCTCAACATACTGGGCAATCGCCTCAGCAGCAAGCCAAGACTTGCTGCGCTGAGTACTTGAAGCCAGGGCATCCAGTTTGGCTTTGAGTTCTGAAGTGAGCCTGACGGTGACAATTTCGCTTTGGGACATTACTTCAACTTGTCAATATGAACTTGTTTAGTCCATAGTATACGATGTATACATTCGGATACATCTATTAATTGACGGCCATTGACAAAATTTAAGAATTCCGTTACCCAAGCTATCCCAGTCGGCTAAGTTAACTTAGGTAAAGTATGGATAGTATTTTTTTATGCTTGCCTTAAGTATCTCTATAGCCCCATGAATCCTTTATTCTCAGAGTGTTACCGTATTAGTTAAGTTAGTTAAATTCGAAGGCTCTTAAGTTTATGGTTGCAGTTTCACCCGAGCAGCGCTTTGAGCAAGGCTCAGAAAGCAGATCAGAAAGCCCGGCAGAGGAGCGCGTCGCTGTTTTGCTGATGGGGTATGGCGAAGTTGAGAAATATGAAGATTTTGCTAGCTACAATGAACAAGCATTAAATTTACTCACGGCGAAGTTTGCGCCCGTGCCGACCTGGGTATACCCGCCGCTGGCTAAGCTACTGGCAGTTTTCGACCTGCACGAATGGAGTCACCAGCACGGTCAGTTTATCTCGCCTCACAACGCCATCTTTGAGCAGCAGCGGGCTGGGATTGAGTCCTGCCTTCAGGAAAAATGGGGCGAGCGGGTTAAAGTCTTCAAGGCGTTTAACTTTTGTGCGCCTCACCTGCCGGAGCAGGTGCTGGCCGAAGTCAAGGCCCAGGGGTTTGACAAGCTGCTAATCTATCCGCTGCTGGTGGTCGATTCGATTTTTACCAGCGGCATTGCGGTGGAGCAGGTGAACCAGGCGCTGGCGCAGCTGGCTGATGGGACAGAGCACTGGCTCAAGGGAACTCGCTATATTCCCTCATTCTTTGACCGGACGGCATACATCGATCTGCTGACTCAGCTAGTCGAAGACAAAATTAAAGAAGATTTAGCCGTCGCCCATCTACCTTCCCAAACTGGGATTGTGTTGATGAATCACGGCTGTCCGCACAAGGCTAAGGGCTTTACATCCGGCATCGACGAAAGCCAGAAGCTCTACGATGCCGTCCGCGAGCGGCTGATCTATAAGTATCCGCTGATCTCGATTGGCTGGCTGAATCACGACACGCCGCTGATTGAGTGGACGCAGCCCAACGTGACGCTGGCTGCGAAGAACCTGATTGACCTGGGCGCAACCGCTCTCGTCTTTATGCCGATTGGCTTTGCGACAGAAAATCATGAGACCCTGCTCGATGTCGATCACATTATCGGCAGCCTGCGCCGTTGGCGTCCCGACGTCACCTACGTGCGAATGGCCTGTGTTAACGACCAGCCGGAGTTTTTACAAATGGCGGCTGACTGGGCTGACCCGCTAATTGCCGACCTGCTAGAGGCCGAAGCGGTGAGCGTCAATCCGAAGCTGACGGCGACGGGGAGCTATGCCCATGCTCACCATGCTCACGGTCACAGCCACGGCGAGCATAATCATCACCACTAGCCGCTTCTTGATAGGCTAAAGAAGGCTCTGAAACTATTTTGACGCATCCATGGATGGCTCAAGACAGTTTCACAGCCTCCTTAAAACTGACAATTTTACGAGCTCCCTCACCCTAGCCCTCTCCCAAGCTGGGAGAGGGTACTAGAGTTCGTGCATAGATGATCTGCCTGACGTTCAGCTACCGGTGGATTTCGCAGAATTTCATGGTAGATATGCTCTAGCCGCACCGGTTCCCGAGCGATTGAGGTCAGGAGAATGCCTGCAAAGCAGCCGATGATGTCTTTTAGCTCCATTACCTCAGGCAGCCAGAATGCCAAATCCTCGCCGTACCGCCGATGGGGAAACCCGAGGGTCTGAGCCCGCGCGATCGCAGATTCTTCTTCCGCTGTTTTAATAACAATTATTTCCTGAGCGGCGATGCGCTGCCTGAGCTGGGGCAGGCTGCCCTCCGCCAGCAGGCGGCCATGTTTGAGAATCCCCAGCCGATCGCAGAGCCGCTCGGCTTCATCGAGCAGATGCGTAGTTAGCAGAATGGTCATCCCCTGCGCCTGGAGCTGCCGGATCAGCCGCCACATTGCGGTGCGCGCGTCTATGTCTAAACCGGCGGTAGGCTCGTCTAGAATCAGCAGCTTGGGGTGATGGACTAGCGCGATCGCCATACTTAGCCGCCGCTGCATCCCGCCGCTCAGCGTTTCAGCTGGGCTTTTCAGGCGATTGGCTAAGCCAACGGCCTTCAGGCAGGCAGGGATACGCTCCTGCCGCTGCCGTTTGGAAAGCCCGTAGAGGCGGGCGAAAAAGCTGAGGTTTTCTTCGCAGGTGAGGCTGCCGTATAGCAGATTTTCCTGAGGCACTAGGGCAATTAAGGATTGGGTTGCCTCTGAGTGCGGCTGATCGTAAAGGGTAATGCTGCCGCTGTCGGTTTGGAGTAGATGGCAGAGGATATTGATGGTAGTGGTTTTGCCTGCGCCGTTTGAACCTAGCAAGCCATAGATCTCGCCCGCTGCGATGCTCAGGTTTAAATTTTGCAGGACGGGATTTGGCCCATAGGACTTACAAAGATTCCGAATTTGCAGCACTAGCGGCTCCTTTCGCTGATCAGCATCTGGCGATAGGCCAGCCAGCCAGCCGCTGGCATTACCCCGGCAAGAATGACCAAAACCCAGAGATGAGAGGCCATTTCAGCGAATGATTCTCCCTGGACTGAAATCTCGAAAAGGGCCTCGATCATATGGTAAATCGGATTGAATCGAGCAATCTGCCGAAGCGTATCGGGAAAAAACTCGATTGGCACCAGCGCCCCGCTCAGTAATAAGAGTGGCACACCCAGCGCCGCGACTAGGGCGTTGACGTCCTCAGTCCGACGCGCCAGCGTCGCCCCAATGCAAAAACCCGTGCCGACATAGACCATTATGCTCAAGACAATGATCAGTAGGCAGATCCCCATAGAACCTTGAAACTCGGCTCCGGCAGCAGCCGCCAGCGCATAGATTAGGAGCGTCTGTCCCAGGCCAATCAAGGCATAGGCTAGAAATACTCCCAGAAAGTAGGTCGTGCCCCGCAGAGAAGAGACCAGTAGTCGCTTGAGCGTGCGCTGTTCGCGTTCCGCGACTAGGGTGGCGATACTGCCGCCCAGACAGCTGAAAAACAGAGCCGTGCCGACCAGGCAGGGCGGCACCGACTGGCTGAAGGCTGCAGCAGTCGAAACCTCAGACGGCTTGGCTAAAATTAGCCCATTGACCATCAGGATCGAAGCAGGGAAAATCATCCAGCAGACTAGGCTGACCTGGCGCCGCCACAGCTCTAGGAGGATGCGCTGGGCAATCGCGATCGCGCCCTGCCAATCTCTCAAAAGCCGCTTTTTTGACTGCGCTAGGGATGACATAAAGGCCGTAAACAGGAGTCAATAGGCGCGAGGCCCAATAAATAGCCAGTAGGGCTAGGCAAATCGTCTAGTAGAGCCGATACTGCGCACCAATTCTAGCACTGTAATATAATTTCACAATCATACCACCGTTGGCTGCCGTCTAATCTGATCGCTTTTGGGAATCCAATGGCCTGTCTGCACGCAGAGCGCATAGACGGAGTCACAGAAATGACCGCAACGGTCAGTTAAGTGAAAGGACATAGGGGCTAGAGAGGATTCGTCAAGATGACATATGAGACTAGACCTGATAACAAAAGTCAGCATGTTACGGCAGTCATTTCGCATTTGGTGAAGCCCGAGCGACAGCAGGATTACGAACAGTGGCTGCACGATGTTTCCGCAGTCGCCCAGCAGTTCGAAGGCCATTCCGGGGTTAGCTTTGTTCGGCCTCAAGATCCGGCCTATCCTGAGTATGCGATTCTGCTCAAGTTTGACGAGTACAAAAACCTGAAACAGTGGATGGATTCTCCCGTCCGCCAGCGCTGGATTGAAAAGGCCCAACCGCTCGTTCAGAAGGGTCAGGATGTCCAGATTCTGACCGGATTCGAAACCTGGTTTACGCTGCCCGGAAAACTGGTTAAACATCCTCCAAAGCGTTACAAGATGGCGATTTTGACAGCTCTATCGGTGTTGATCGTCGCTCAGCTTTTGGGATACTTGCTTGGCCCGCTATTGCAGCCGCTCCCGCCACTGCTTCGCGCCCTAATCTTGACGACCCTTACCGTTTTTCTGCTGACTTATGTGGTCATGCCCCGCGTAACGCGCTTGTTTTATCGATGGCTGTATCCCAAGCTCTCAGGTCAACCGTAGTTTATCAAGGAGATAAGACTTATGGCTAGAGTAGACACCTCGCATTCAGTCCACCCAAGCATTTCTCAGACTATCAGCAGCTTGCCCCATTGAGCAAAGTAGCAAAATGTCTAGACCATATAGTGATATCGACAGGAAATAATCGTTATGTATTCATCATCCACCGCATAGACGAGTCGATTTGTTTCGTCGATTCGTCGCGACCAAAGGCCAGCCAGATTTGCCCTCAGCGGTTCTGGCTGGCCAACACCCTCAAACGGAAGTCGAAGGGTTGCCTCAATTAGTTTGTTAACTCGCTTTAACGTTTTCTTATCCTGTCTTTGCCAGTATAGATAGTTACTCCAGGCTTCCTCTGTCCAAGCTAGCTTTCTAGTCATCTAGTAAATTATGCTCTACCATTTTTCCCTGTTTATACTGGGCAATAGATCGCTCTAGATGGGCAGCATTTGCAGGCGACTTGAGCAGATGAACCGTCTCTAGCAAACTCTCAAACAGTTCTAACGACATCACGATGGCATCCTCTGTATCCCGTCTAGTGATAATGGTATAGTCAGCATCTTCTACCACCCGGTCTAAAACCGACTTGAGGTTGTTTCTCGCTTCGCTAAAGGTCACGATTTTCATAGCCTTGCACTTGTGCTTTTTATTGTACAAATATAGCAGTCCATACTTTGTTTAGCAGCCCCGAAGATCATCATGAACGAGCTAGATACCCAAAACGCTTCTGTTCCAGCGGCGGCCTGGCCACTGCTGCCCCTGGACGAATGGCAGGACACTTACGCCACGCTGCACCTGTGGACTCAGATCGTTGGCAAGATTCGTCTGGTGCAGACGCCCTGGATTAATCACTCCTGGCATGTGCCGCTATATTTGACAGCTCGTGGGCTGACCACCTCACCTATTGCCTATGAAACCCAGGTTTTCCAGATTAACTTTGACTTTATCGACCACCAGCTCTTGATTCAGACTCGTGACGGACGCTCTAGCGCGATCGCGCTTCGCCCCCAGACAGTCGCCGAGTTTTATCAAACTGTGATGGACCGCCTAAAGGCGCTAGGGATTGCCATCACCATCAATACCCGACCTAATGAAATACCCGAGCCGATCCCCTTTGAGCAAGACGAAACCCACAGCGCCTATGATCCTGACTATGCCAACCGCTGCTGGCGGATATTGCTTCAGTCAGACCGGGTGTTCAAAATCTTTCGCTCACATTTTAAGGGTAAATCCAGTCCCGTCCATTTTTTCTGGGGCAGCTTTGACCTGGCGGTGACCCGCTTTTCCGGCCGCCCCGCCCCAGAGCATCCCGGCGGAGTGCCCAATCTGCCCGATGATGTGGCTCGCGAAGCCTACTCCGATGAAGTCAGCAGCTGCGGATTCTGGCCGGGGGCCGGGCTATCCTACCCCGCGTTTTATTCCTATGCCTATCCCGAACCTGAAGGCTTCAAAACGGCCTCAGTTCAACCGGAGGCTGCGTTTTACAGCTCTGACATAGGCGAGTTTATTCTACCCTACGAGGCCGTTCGCACCGCTGATTCTCCAGACGAAATGCTTTTAACCTTTTTGCAAAGCACCTACGAGGCCACTGCCAGCTTAGGCGGGTGGGCTCAGTCGGCGCTGAAGCAAACCGCTTTTAAGTCGTGAGCTGGTAGCCAGGCTGGATCCCTTTAGTCAATGATATTGTCCTGCCGATTATATCTCTAACAACAAACCCATTCGTAAATTCTATGGCCTGCCAACACCTGACCGATCTCACCTCGGACAACCTGATCCCAAAAGCAAACTATCCCGTCTTTCGCTGCGAAGAATGCGTTCGAATCAGCGGGCGCTGGGTGCATCTTCGCATCTGTCAAACCTGCGGCAAGATGCTGTGCTGCGACTCGTCAGAGCATCAGCACGCCCGTCGTCACCACGAGGAAACAGGCCATCCGGTATCAGTTCGGCTGAGCTAGGCGAGCAGTGGCTATGGTGTTTTCTCGACCAGCAACAGAAAAGCTATTAAAGACTGTTCTCGACAGTATCCATTGACTAATAACCGGACAATTCCATAGCTGATTGTGGTGACCTATCATGGCAGACTTCATTCAACATATTATTAAGCCCCATATCCAAGATTTAGGCGGGTTTCAGGCCCGCCGTCTGCTGCCCTCAGACGTTCTCACCTGGGTGGGTCCGTTTATCTTTTTTGACCATCTTGGGCCTGCGGTATTTCCGCCTGGGAAGGGTGTGGATGTCAGACCCCATCCTCATATCAACCTGGCAACCGTGACCTACCTGTTTGAAGGTGTTTTAATGCACTGCGATAGCGTCGGCAGCATCCAGGCGATTCGTCCCGGTGCCGTGAACTGGATGACCGCTGGCAGAGGGATTGTCCATTCCGAACGCACCCCTGACCATGAGCGCAGTATTGAAACAACGCTCCACGGAATCCAAACCTGGGTCGCGCTGCCCGATGAGCACGAAGAGACCGACCCCTGGTTCCGGCATCACTCTGCCGCCGAGCCGCCTACTTGGAAAGAGGACGACGTTTCCTTCACGCTGATTGCGGGTGAAGCCTATGGGCGTGTTTCTCCAGTACAGACTTTTTCGCCGATGATTTATTTGGATGTGCGACTGGCTGCGGGGGCACAGTTCACGCTGCCGGGTAACTATAGCGAGCAGGCTGTCTACAGCGTGACGGAAGGGCTAAAAATTAATCATGTTTCGCTGGAGCAATACCGGCTAGCCGTACTAACTTCTGGCACATCAGTCCAAATCTCTGCTAAGCAGGATGCTCGCTGTATCGTTGTTGGGGGTGAGCCTGTTGGGAAACGAGAAAAGTGGTGGAACTTTGTTTCTAGCCGTCGCGATCGCATTGAGCAGGCCAAGCAGGATTGGCAAGCGGGCCGGTTTGAGCAGGTCCCCCAGGAAACAGAGTTTATTCCCCTACCTCAGGAGATTACTACCCATAAGGAACAGCCGTTGTAGAACATCTGGTAGGCACCGTTGGGCAAAAAGGAATTCAAAAGATCGGCATCGTTAAACCTCTATCAGCAACTCCGATGGCAGATTTAGTCCTAAAAACAGCTCGAAAAGCGTTTGATTTATTTGCTGAGGGTTGGGCAACCGGAAATTTTGAACCCTATATCGCCCTGCTCGCAGACGAAATGACCTTTTGGTTCCCCACCGGTGCGCACCGGGGTAAGTTCGAGGGCGCTACTGGGCGGCAAAAGATGATTGCAAAATGTCAGGATCACGTCGCAGCCGGGGATCGGCTGACGCTCCATCCGCCTCAGCACATACTCACTGATGGGGACTCGGTGATGTTTGAGTTTGAGGCAGACGGTCTCTACGCTGACGAGCCTTACAAGGGGCACAACGCGATCGCGTTTGAGGTCAAAGCTGACAAAATCGTTGGCTTTCGGGAGTACTTTGGCGATCTAGGCGCTTGATTGAAGTATCGCCTCGCTTCTTAATTCAGCAGCACCACACTACTGAAGGATGCCCAGTGCATAGACACAGTAGAGGTGGATTGCTGCGCCTACTGCTTCTCTACCGGCGAAATCGTGGCAGATGCTGTTTGGGCTGAGCCGGCTGCCTGAGGCTGCGAGGCTCGCACAGCGCGGAACATGCCAAAGCGGCAGAGTCCTGTGCCGAAGGCCAGCCGCATCAGCAGTAGGGTAGGAACTTCTCGCAGCGACTTGATCAGGCCCGAGGGGCCAAACTTGACCAATCCTTCCGGCCGAGCAATTCCCTGCCAGATTGAATCTAGCCAGGAAGGTAGGGTTTCCGCAGTCCAGTCGGCGGTATCGACCTGGCCCTTGACCAGACCCGTCGCCTCCAGCAGTTCAGCAAAGCCTTCGATGCTAGAGAAGGCTGGGTGAGACCACTGGTCGAGCAGCTGCTGCATCACCGGGCGCTCCCAAAAATTGAGCGGCTTTTGGCGGTCATCGCGCTGATTCCAGTCGGCCATCACCATCACGCCACCCGGCTTGACCACTCGCATCAGCTCCTTAGCAAACACGGCCTTGTCGGGCATATGCGGCCCGGCTTCAATCGACCAGACCACATCAAAGCTGGCGTCTGGGAATGAAAGGGCCATCGCATCATCCACCTGGAACTGAGCATCAAGGCCCTGGGGCGTTAGCTGCCTAGCCCGCTCAACCTGCTGAGGGCTAATGGTCACGCCGGTGACGGCAAACCCGTAGTCACGGGCCAGAATACGGCTGCTGCCGCCAATCCCGCAGCCCACATCGAGGACGGTTGTACCGGCGGGTAATTTATCCAAACCGCCCCAGCGCAGCATTTCATGCACAAAGTCAGACTTAGCCTTGAGAAAATCCTTGTGCTGGGGCGGCGAACCATAGTGGCCCAGATGAATATGCTCGCCCCAGTAAAATTCCAGGATGCCGTCTTCGGTCCACTGGTCGTAGGAGTTGGCAACCGAGTCAGCAGACTGATAGCGGCGAGCTGTAATGAGATAGAGGACAATGCTTAGGGCAGCTAAGAAGAGCAGACTAAGGGTTATAGATAAAAAATCCATCGATAAAAACTCTTTTTAGGATTTGGTTTATTCAGGGTTGTAGAGCCTTTTCTTAAAATTTTCCATTTGTTCCCTGGCTTGAGAGAAAACTCGTTGATGTTACGGCTAATACACTTCATCATGTGTTCCAATATCGAGTAAGACGATGACTTCGCGATTTGTTTCAGTATCTTTCCTAATTGAGAACACAATGCGGCAATCATAGCCACAAGAACAGGACTGAAGACCTTTAAGCTTGCCGCTCAACCTGTGAGTGCCTAGGCTGGAAGCAAAAACATCGATTTCCATTTGCCGTAGCGTGTATTCGATGCGCTGCTGAAGCTCGATATTACGTCTCACAAATTTACGAAATGCTCGTTTGAACTTTGGTGTGAGAACCAGCGATCTCATATTTCTGGCTCGTCTAAAAACTGACGTAATTCTGCAATGACATCTTCGGCAGATTGAGCCTGAAAATGACCCGCATCGAAATTTGATAGAGCTGTTTGAGCATCTTCAGCTATTTCTGATCGACGACTTTCATAATGGCGTTTTTGCAGAATTTTAATCAATATTGCCTGTTGCTCTTGGGGCAGCTTTAGGGCAGTTTCTAGAACCTGGTCGAGGGTACTCACGAAATTAGGATAAGCTCCGGAATCAATAGCAGCTTACAGGGTTGGACTAATTCTAACGCTTGTCCTCGGCTTCTACAGAAATTAGGCGCATCTCAGAGTTGAGATGCGCCGGTTGAGAACGGCTCTAGGGCTGAACTAAACGAGCGCTAAACGCTCAAGCCGTTAGACCATGGCGGGCTGCTTTTCCATCTCGGGGCTGTATTCGCCCTTGTGAGCAGCGCTGTTGCACTTGGCCCGGTGGGCGAGCAGGGCCTGGGATTTCTCCACATTGGATTGCTTGCCCTGCCAGTTATCCAGCGCCGGGCCTTGGATGGCTCGGGCGTAGGAGAAGGTGACCTCCCAGGGAATCATATCGCCGTACTTAACGTTCATCGCGTTCAGATGGGCTGAGGCGGACTGTTCGTCCTGACCGCCGGAGAGAAAGGCAACGCCGGTGACAGCGGCGGGGACGTTGTTCATCAGACAGCGCATGGTCATGTCCGCGACCTGGTCAACGCTGGCCTGCTGGGAGCAGCCTTTACCCGGCAGCACCATATTGGGCTTGAGAATCATCTGGTCGAATTCGACGCCCTGGGTAGCGAGCTGGTCGAAGACGGTGCGCAGGGTTTCAGAGGTGACCTCATAGCAGCGCTCGATCGTGTGGTCGCCGTCCATCATCACTTCGGGCTCGACGATGGGCACCAGACCGCCTTCTTGACAGAGAGCAGCATAGCGAGCTAGGGCATGGGCGTTGGCTTCGATACAGGCTCGGGAGGGAATGCCGTCGCCAATGGTGATCACGGCTCGCCATTTCGCAAAGCGGGCACCCATTTGGTAATATTCGGCGATGCGATCGCGCAGTCCGTCCAGCCCCTCCGTCACTTTCTCATTGGGGTGACCGGCCAGATCTTTTGCTCCCGTATCGACCTTGATGCCGGGAATCATGCCCTTTTGCTGAAGCGCCTCCCGAAACAGCTGGCCGTCCGCCGTAGACTGACGAATGGTCTCGTCGTATAGAATCGCGCCGCTAATTGAGTCGCCGAGTTCTGGGGTGGTGATAATCAGCTCGCGATACTGCCGCCGCTTTTCTTCAGTTTGCTCGGCCCCAACGCTGGCCAGGCGCTTGTTGCAGGTGCCGTTACTTTCATCCATGGCTAGAATGCCCTTACCGGGGGCGACCATGGCTTTGGCGGTTTTTCTCAGTTCGTCGGCGTACTTATTCATTATTGGTTTATCTCCCAATCGATCATCAAAGCTTTAAAGGCTTAAGTTTAAGATAAAATTTATCTTAAACTTAAGCCTTTTGCAAAAGCAAAAATATTAATCGCGTGCGGCCTTGTACAGGCTGCTACAGGCTGCTGGTCTCAGCGACCCGGCACGGGCTTTTACAAGTTACTCCATCTAATATTTACTATCTTTTCAAGCAGATATCTTCCCTCTAGTGGATGATATATAAAATTATCTTGTGAAAGTTTTTTGAATATTTCTATTTAGATTGGGCGGCTGGCTAGAGAAATGGGTGGCCAATCTCACTTCTCGATCAGGAAGCTCTAAAATGAGCGATGGGAGATTAAGTTTGATAATGCCAGAGCTAGCCCAATGCTAAATATTCCCTATGTCTCTCAAGAGAAGGTAAGCACCCGCTTGGGGCAGATGACCTACTATCAGCCCGTCTTGCCGGGCGGTTTGGCGGCGGCAGACAGTCGTGAAACCCTGCTCTTTTTCCATGGGTTTGGCGGCGGTTCGTCGGCCTTTGAGTGGTCCAAGGTATTTCCCGCCTTTGCCAGCGACTACCGGGTGATCGCGCCCGACCTGATTGGCTGGGGCCAGTCGGCTCACCTGGAACGCAATTATAAAGTAGAGGACTACCTCACCAGCATTCCAGAATTTATTGAGCTGACCTGCACTGAGCCGGTGACCGCGATCGCGTCTTCTCTCACCGCCGCCTTTCTGATCCGGATTGCGGCGGCGCAACCGCAGCTGTTCCGGCGGCTAATATTGGTCGCCCCCGCCGGGCTGTCAGACTTTGGCGAAGACTACAGCCGCACCCCGTTTGCGCAGGTTGTCAGCACGCCCGTCCTCGATCGGCTGCTGTACGGCGGCGCGATCGCCTCGCGCCTGGGCATCTATGGATTTCTGCAAAACCGCCAGTTTGCCGACGCCAGTCGAATTTCAGACGATATCGTCGATGCCTACCTGGCCTCGGCCCAGCAGCCCCACGCCGAATATACGGCCCTGTCCTTCGTTCGCGGCGATCTCTGCTTTGACCTGGCCGACTACATCGAACCGCTGACCACGCCGACGGCTATCCTCTGGGGCGAAAAGTCGCAGTTCACCAGCCCTGAGATTGGTCGCCGCCTGGCCAGCAAAAATCCCGAGGCGATTAAAGCCTTCGAGGTGATTCACGGCACCGGCCTGACGCCGCAGCTGGAGCTGCCAGCGGTGACCACCGGGCTAATCCGGCAGTTCCTATCAACTTTATAGAATTTATAGAACCGATGACGTCTGATTCCCAATCTGCCAGCGCGCAGCCTTCCGACTCGACAGAGTCGATCTTGCTCGGAGCCGGGCTGATCACGCTGGGATTTCTGGCGAATACGCTCCAGAGCGCCTTTGGTAAAGCGGCCCAGCAGGTGATCGGGGCGGGGCAGTTTATCTGGCTGGCGATGGCGATCGCGCTGGGCCTGCTGCTGCCGGTTCTAGTTTGGCGACGCGGTCGAGACCTGCGAACTGAGGTGCTGCCCTACTACCTGCTGCGAGCCGTCTTTGGCCTGGGTGGCTTCTACCTGTTTGTATCGGCGGCCAAGCTGGGCAGCCTGGTCAACGCCAATGTGTTGCTGAACACGACACCGATCTTTATTCCGCTAATCGCCGGGTTTATCCTGGGCGAGCGGATTTCGCCGGGGCTGTGGGGCGCGATCGCGATTGGCTTTATCGGCCTGCTGCTGATTGTCCAGCCCGGTGGCGAGCTGCTGCAAGAGCCCGCTAACCTGCTAGCGCTGGGGGCCGGGCTGTCGGCGGCGATTGAATTTCTGACCGTGCGCTGGCTCAACCGTAGCGAGTCGCCCCTGAGTCAGGTGGCCTACTATTTGCTGATTGGCACGGTGCTGACAATGCCGCTGGCGCTGGTGCAGTGGCAGCCGCCCGATTGGCGCACCTGGGGGCTGGTAGCGGGGACCGCGATCGCGTTTCTAGCCTTTCAGTTTTTGCTGGTGCGGGCCTACCGCTATGCCAAGCCGCATCAGATCGGCGTCTTCCAATATACCTCGGTGATCTTTTCGGCGGCGATCGGCTGGGTCTGGTTTGACGAAGTGCCGGGCTGGGTAGCGGCGATTGGCATGGTTTTAATCACCGTTGGGGGAGCGATTTCCATCTATCTAGAGCGGCGGCCCGATTCTAAATCCGCTGAGGAAACGCCCGAGAAAACCGTTGGGGAAACCGCCGAAACGGCTCCGGTCTGACCTGCTGACTCCCAGGCCAAAATGCTAGGGTAAATAAATACTCTTCAGCCCCTTTTGCCATGACTTCAAACGGCTCTAGCGATAACACCCCTGCTGAGAATCCGATTCAGCGTTTGCAGAAAGTTCGCGGTATGCTGCTGCATTTGCACAAGGCGCTGCTAGAGTCGGAGCGAATTGTCTATGAGCAGACCCATGGACGGATTGCCAATCGAGGCGAGTTCTTTCGGCTGGTGATTGGCCACGAAGACTTTAGCTGGCTGCGCCCGATCTCTCAATTTATTGTTCAAATAGACGAACTGCTAGACGAGAAAGACGCGATCGCGCCCGACAGCGCCGCCATCCTACTGGAAAAAGCGCGGCTGATGCTCAAGCCCAACGAACATGCTTCGACTCCCCTGGGCGAGCATTACTTTTATGCGATTCAGCGCGATCCCAATATTGCTCTGCTCCATGCTGAGATTTCCCAGGTACTGCGACAGCGGCCCCAATAGCTGCGCCAGTTTCGAACGACTTGCGGCTAGAAAACAAATCGGTACACTAGTCGTTATTTACAGTTTCTCCCATTGGCAGCAGCTTCGTCTGTAACGTTTACTCACTCCGGCTATCGCGATCGATTCTCGGCAAGCTAACACCATGAAAGTCCTACACGGCACTTGGATTCCTGACGAAGTGGGATTTGAGCAGACAGGCGCTTTTTACCTTTGGGTGGAAACGTCCGAAGTTGAGCAGCGGTCGGGTAGCGATCGCCATCCCTACCATCTCGACCAGAAAGCGCTGGCTAAATTTTTAATCGAGCCGCTGAAGTTTTCGACTAACCTCAACTATCGTCCCGAGCGCAACATTGAACCGCGCTCCTTTCTGCTGCCGACGGTAGCGGGGCAACCGCTACCGTCGCTGGAGCTGAGTCGATATCTGGAAACCGAGCTGCCCCGTCAGTTTAGCCGGCAGTACTGGCAGATCGACTGCTATCGAATTGGGGTGCAATATCCCGCCGGGACCAAATTTCGCAATACCGCAAGCCATTTCATCGTGCGGCTGAAAGATCTCCACTATCTGGCCCAGCAAGAGCTCAGCGAGGTGCAGCTGGGGGCTGACCTGCTGTTCTGGTATCGCTTTACCCAGGCGTTTAAGCAGGTCATTCTGCGAGACCAGTACATTCCCGCCCTGCGCTATCGAGACCTGAGTCCTGGGCCAGCATCAGGCGCTCAGTTTGAAATTTATCCCAGCTGGGAAATCATCAGCGACGCCTACGAAGACACCATTCGCCGCTACGCTGAGTCGATGCCGCTAATCTGTGCCTCGGGGTTTGCCGAAGCGCGATCGCGGCCCCAGCACTACGATCGTGAAACCCTGCTGCGCCACTGTTCAGAAGTGGTGCTGTCGGCCCTGGTGCAGCAGACGCCCCTGCCCCAGGCTTTTACCAGCAAAATCAACGATTCGCTGCTCCAGTCCTGCCTGGAGGCCAACGGTCGCTGGCGCTCGGCGGCGGGGCTGGCCCGCTACCAGCAGTGGCTGGGCTGGCGCGATCGCATTCGCCGCCCCCTCAGCGACGACGCTACCTTTACGCTGTGCTTTCAGCTCCAGGAGCCACCGCCTGGCCCGGAGCCAGACCTAGAGCCGCATGGGGCTGATCCCGACTGGCGGCTGATTTTTCTGCTGTCGCCGAAAGCCTATCCTTCGGTACGTATCCCCCTGGCCGACTACTGGACGCTGGAACCCTTTCAGCAGCGGGCGCTGAAGCTCACCCTGGGCGAAAGTTTTGAGTCTGACCTGCTGCTGCACCTGGGCCATGCGGCACGAATCTATCCGCGCTTTTGGGAAGGGTTAGACACTGACCGGCCCAAGGGAATTGAGCTGGAGCTGGATGCCGCCTTTGAATTTCTCAAAGAGGCGGCCTGGGTGCTCGAAGACGCGGGCTACAAGGTGATTGTCCCAGCCTGGTGGACGCCGCAGGGACGCCGCCGGGCCAAGCTGCGGCTGAATGCCAGCAGCACCGCTAGTGACGACAACACCAAGGGCTACTTTGGCCTGGCGACGCTGGTGGAATACCAGTATGAGCTGTCCCTAGGCGGCGAGTCGGTCAGCCCGCAGGAGTGGGAACGGCTGGTGGCGACGAAGGAGCCGCTGGTGCAGTTTCGCGGCCAGTGGATGGAGATTGACCGCGATCGCATGCAGGAGCTGCTGAACTTCTGGCAGCGACACAAGTCCGACCATCCCACCCAGTCGCTGCTGGAGTTTATGCAGACAACGGCCCAGGGCGACAGCGGCTTTGAGGTGGAGGTCAGCTACGACCGTACCCTCTCGGAGATGATGACTAAGCTCAACGACAAGAGCCAGCTGCGGCCCGTAGCCGACCCGGCTCGCTTCCAGGGCCGCCTGCGGGAGTACCAAAAGCGCGGTTTGGCCTGGCTTCAGTACCTGGAGCAGCTGGGGCTGAACGGCTGCCTGGCCGACGACATGGGGCTGGGCAAAACCGTGCAGGTCATCGCCCGGCTGGTACAGGAGGCGACGGCGGCGGAGGCGGCTGGCCTGCAGCGACCGCCGACGCTGCTGATTGCCCCAACTTCGGTGCTGGGCAACTGGCTCAAGGAGCTGGAAAAGTTTTCGCCGCAGCTGCGGGTGGCGATGCACCACGGCAGCGATCGCGCTAAGACCATCGACGACTTTCAGGCCCACTGCCAGGCCCACGACGTGGTGATTACCTCCTTTGCCCTGGCCCGCCGCGATGCCAAGCTGCTCGACAGCGTGGACTGGCTGCGGATTGTGCTAGACGAGGCGCAGAATATCAAAAATCCCCAGGCGGCTCAGACCAAGGCCATCCTGAAGCTCTCTGCACCCCACCGATTGGCCCTGACCGGGACGCCGGTGGAAAATCGGCTGCTCGACCTCTGGTCCATTTTTAACTTTCTCAACCCGGGCTACCTGGGCAAAGAAACCCAGTTCCGCCAAAATTTTGAAATTCCGATTCAAAAAAACAACGATACCGACCGCTCGGTGCTGCTCAAAAAGCTGGTTGAGCCCTTCATCCTGCGGCGAGTGAAGACAGACCAGGCGATTATTAAAGACCTGCCCGAAAAGGTTGAGCAAAAGCTCTACTGCTCCCTGACTAAGGAGCAGGCCTCGCTCTACGCGGCGACGGTGCGCGACGTCGAGCGGCAGCTGCAGCTGGCATCGGGGATGCAGCGGCGGGGGCTAATTCTGTCCACGCTCATGAAGCTGAAGCAGATTTGCAACCACCCGGCCCAGTTTCTGCACGACGGCAGCCCCTTTACCCCGGCGCGATCGCACAAGCTCGGGCGGCTGGATGAGATGGCGGCGGAGGTGATTGAAGAGGGCGACAGCCTGCTGGTGTTTACCCAGTTTCGCGAAATCGGCGCGGCGCTGGAAAAGCATCTGCGCCACCAGCGCTACAATCTCTACTACCTCCATGGCGGCACCAGCCGCAAAAAGCGCGAAGAGATGATCGCCGAGTTCCAGCGGCCCAATACCGAACCCTCGGTCTTTATCCTGTCGCTGAAGGCGGGCGGCGTTGGGATTACTCTGACGAAGGCAAATCATGTCTTTCACTTCGACCGCTGGTGGAATCCGGCGGTGGAGGATCAGGCCAGCGATCGCGCCTTCCGCATCGGCCAGAAGAAAACCGTCTTCGTCCACAAGTTCGTCGCCCTCGGCACCCTAGAGGAGCGGATTGACCAGATGATCGAAGATAAGAAAAAGCTGGCCGGGGCCGTCGTCGGCTCCGATGAATCCTGGCTGACGGAGCTGGATAACGAATCGTTTAAGCAGCTAATCGCGCTGAATCAGAGCGCCATGATGGAATAATGGCTCAGATTGATCAGACCTGGTGGGGCCAGCGCTTTCTGCAAACCCTAGAGCACTATACCGACAGCGGTCGGCTCAGCCGGGGCCGCTCCTACAGCGGCAGCAAAATCAAGACCTTTGAAATCGACCGAGAATGCGTCGTGGCCCAGGTGCGGGGCTCGGTCAATCCCTACTTTGGCGTTCACCAAGAGCCGCTGTATACGACGGTGCTAGCCTTTGAGCCGATTAGCCGGGACCAGTGGACAGACGCGATCGCGCGACTCGCCGCCAAAGCCAGCACCCTGTCCAAGCTGCTGCTGGGTGAAATCCCCGATGACATCGAAGACACCTTTGCCGCCCTAGACCTGCACCTGCTGCCCCACGGCAAAGACTTCCATTCGGAATGCACCTGCCCAGACACCAGCAACCCCTGCAAGCACGTCGCCGGAGTCTATTACCGGCTGGCCGATGAGCTCAACCGCGACCCGCTGCAGCTGTTTGAGCTGCGCGGTCTGTCCCGGCAGGACCTGCAAGCCGAGCTGGCCAAAACGCCCTTGGGCAAAGCCCTCTCCCAGGAGCTAGAGACGACTACGCCAGAGCCCCTGCCCGTCGCAGCGCTCTATACCCAGCCCCAGCCGGTCGAGGCCAGCCGAGTGACGCTCAAAACCTTTTGGCAGGGTGAGCGGCAGCTGCCGGCGATAGAAGCGTCCGAGCCGACGCCGGTGTCAGCCATTCTGATTAAAAAACAGGGCGACTATCCCCCCTTCTGGCAGCGAGAAAACTCCTTCGTCGAAGTAATGGAGGAATTCTACGAACGCGTCCGCTCCAAAAACCAAGACATTCTCAGCTGAGGCATTTTCTCCCCCACGCCATCACTCCCCTACTCCCCCACTCCATCACTCCATCACTCACCCAAACTTACTCCGCCCACAGCCGCAGCAGATTAGCCACGCTCTTAGAAATCAGGTCAAATTCGTCAGTCTTACCATGCTGGGCAAACAGCGATCGCCGGGCCGTATCGAGTTCAAATAGGAGCTCTCGCCTGTGCGAGTCGCGAATCAGACTCTGCGCCCAGCCCACCACAACCCAGCGATCGCCCCGTTCCACCGGATCGACCCGATGCAGCGTAGAAGCCGGATAGACTAGCATCGAGCGGGCCGGCAGCTTGTAGGCGCGCTCATCGTCAACGCCTTCAATCACCAGCTCGCCCCCCTCATAGTCTTCGGGCTCAGAGAGAAACAGCGTGAACGATACGTCAGAGCGGCAGTTCCCCCCCATGATTGGATTGCCCATTAGCGCATTGTCTGTATGGCGACCGTAGCCCATGCCGACGCCGTAGTGGCTCACTAGCAGCTTATGAACGGCACGGGGACGGACTGCCGTCTGAAACAGGGCATTGCGCTGGATAATTGACCTAACCTGGCCAACTAAAGCCTGACTGGTGGGATGCTGGCCGGACAGCTGCTGATTGTACTTGACCTGCTTCGTATGCCAGCCCGCCGTTACCTTGCCATCAGTCAGCTCGGCCTGAGCCAGCCGCTGTCGAATCTGTTCAAGTTCATCTATCGAAAGGAGGTTAGGGATTGTGAAGATCATAGGAAAAACTTATTGATATTAATCCTCATCTAGTGACCGGAGATTCTAGATTAAGACAGGGTAAAGGCAGCCTGAGAAATTCCTGAGTATTCGTTTAAAACCTGCTCATACAGGCGTTCCATGCTTTTGCTAAAGGGTTACAGCCAAGTTTAAATTTTCTAGCTTTGGGGCAGGTGATGGGGGTTTCTGGCGTTTATTGGGCAAAAGACTTTTTTATCAGAGGGCTACAAATTACCCTCAGCAGGCAGAATGTATAACCGAGACCATTCATCCCAATGGGTGAAAAATTAGGAGGATATAGATCATGCAATTGCGAATGAAGCCCGTGTCACTTTTTCTGGCGCTGGGTGTAGCTGCGACCGTAGTCGCCTGTGGTCCTGAAGAGCCCGCCGAAACCGAGGTAGAAACTCCCGAAACCGAGGAAGTCACGCCTGAAGAGCCTCTAGAGGAAGAACCCTTAGAAGAAGGCGGCGAAGGCGGCGAAGGGTAAGTTTTCCTGAGCTGTGCTATAGCATTGCAAAGCTGGTAGAGAAGGTAACCCTACCAGCTTTGCTTTATGCTCCTCAGCCGGCTGTCAGCGGCTATTTCCAGCCCGCCCGATCGACAATTTTGACCACCTCAGGGTTGTTGCGCCCATAGGACGATACGTTCACCTCATCGACCTTAAACTGGCCGAGCTCTGCCACAATCGGATCGACTTCGGCCCCCTCGACGACGGGATATTCGTTATTCCCTTCGGCAAAGGTTTTTTGAGCTTCGGGGCTGACCAAGAATTCTAGAAACTTCACCGCGTTTTCTTCGTGTGGGGCCGTCGCGACCACGCCTGCACCGCTGATGTTCACATGGGTGCCGCGACCGTCCTGATTGGGGAAAAAGATGGCCGTTTTATCAGTCACTTCTTGGTCAGTGGGGTCGTCCGATTTGGCCAGGCGCGCCCAGTAATAGTGGTTGACAACGGCTACATCGCAGAGCCCCGAGGCAACCGCCTTAATTTGGTCAGTATCGCCACCTTCGGGCGGTCGCGCCAGATTGTCTACGAGGCCCTTCGCCCATTCTTCGGTCGCTTCCACTCCATTCGTCTCGACCATAGAGCCGACTAACGACTGATTGTAAATATTGTTCGAGCTGCGGATACAAACTCGGCCCTTCCACTGCGGTTCGGCTAATGCTTCATAGGTCGATAGCTCTGACGGATCAACTTGGTTGGGGTTGTAGACCAGCACCCGCGCCCGTTTGGTCAGGCCAAACCATAGATTGTCTGGCTGCTGAAGGTTGTCAGGAACCCTTTCCTCCAGCACGGCTGAGTCTACAGGCTGGAAAATACCGGCTTCCTCCGCTCGCCACAGCCGTCCGGCGTCTACGGTGATAAAAACGTCAGCTGGGCTTTGCTCCCCTTCGCTGGTAATCCGCTCCAGCAGCTCGTCTGAGTCGCCCTCGATGACGTTGACCTCGATGCCGGTTTCGTCCGTAAATTCTTGATAGAGCTCGTCATCAATATCGTAGTGGCGAGCCGAATAGACGTTGACGACATTTTCGCCATTGCTATCGCCTGCCGCTTCCGGAGAAGCTTCCTCAGGTTGGCTACAGGCGGTTGCCAGCAGGGCCGTACTTAAAACTATGCCGGTAAAGCGGCGGCGGGTCCATTTCATAGTCATGACTGCGTTAATGCAAATAATTGCTAGTAAGACTTTTTGAGTGTATTACGGCGCTGCTGCTTTGTGTCAAGGGGAATTATTGAGATTTAATCTCAACTGAGAGCTACTGTACAAATTGAGGGGGAGAAAGCCTCTAGAATGATTGGGTTTGCGTCCTGGTTGCCCTATGCCTAAACGAAAAGACCTCAAAAAGATTCTGCTGATTGGTTCTGGCCCGATTGTGATTGGTCAGGCCTGCGAGTTTGACTATTCAGGAACCCAGGCCTGCAAAGCGCTGAGGGAAGAAGGCTATGAGGTGGTGCTGATCAACTCCAACCCGGCGACGATCATGACCGATCCGGAGATTGCCGATCGCACCTACATCGAGCCGCTGACGCCAGCCGTCGTCGAGCAGGTGATCGCCCAGGAGCGCCCCGACGCGATGCTGCCGACCATGGGCGGCCAAACGGCACTGAACATTGCCGTAGACCTGTCCCGAAACGGAGCCCTAGACCGCTATGGGGTTGAGCTGATTGGAGCAAACCTGGCGGCGATTGAGAAAGCTGAGGACCGGCGGCAGTTTAAGGATGCGATGGCGCGGATTGGGGTCGGCGTCTGTCCCTCAGGGCTGGCTGAAACCTGGGATGAGGCCAAGGAAATCGCCGCCCAGATTGGTTCCTACCCACTGATTATTCGCCCGGCCTACACCATGGGCGGCAGCGGCGGCGGCATTGCCTACAACCAGGAAGAGTTTGAAACGATTGCCCTGTCGGGGCTCGATGCCAGCCCGGTGTCGCAAATTCTGATCGAGCAGTCGCTGCTGGGCTGGAAGGAGTATGAGCTAGAGGTGATGCGAGACCTGGCGGATAACGTGGTGATCATCTGCTCGATCGAGAACCTAGACCCGATGGGCGTCCACACCGGCGACTCGATTACGGTGGCCCCGGCCCAGACCCTGACCGACAAGGAATATCAGCGGCTGCGAGACGCCTCGATTAAAATTATTCGCGAAATTGGGGTGGAAACGGGCGGGTCGAATATTCAGTTTTCGGTCAATCCTGACACCGGCGATGTGATTGTGATCGAGATGAACCCGCGGGTGTCTCGCAGCTCTGCCCTAGCTTCCAAGGCGACGGGCTTCCCGATCGCGAAGTTTGCCGCCAAGCTAGCGGTGGGCTACCAGCTGAACGAAATCTCCAACGACATTACTAAAAAAACGCCCGCTAGCTTTGAGCCGACGATTGACTACGTGGTGACCAAGGTGCCCCGGTTTGCCTTTGAAAAATTTCCGGGGGCCAGCTCGACCCTGACCACGCAGATGAAGTCGGTAGGCGAGGCGATGGCGATTGGCCGCACCTTCCAGGAGTCCTTTCAAAAGGCGCTGCGATCGCTAGAAATTGGCCGGGCGGGCTGGGGCTGCGATCGCAAGGAAAAGCTCCCCACTATTTCCCAGGTCCGGGCCAGCCTGCGCCGTCCCCACCCCGAGCGAATTTTTGCCATCCGCCAGGCCATGCAGCTGGGGCTAGAAGTCGAGGAAATCTACGAGCTGACGGGCATCGATCCCTGGTTTTTGGACAAGCTACAGGCGCTGCTGGTGACCGAGAAATTTATCAAGCGGACGCCGCTGCCGGATATTACTGCCGCCCAGCTGCTGGCAATTAAGCAGCAGGGCTTTAGCGATCGCCAGATCGCCTACGCCTGCAAGCTATCTGAAAATCAGGTGCGTGCCCACCGCAAGTCCCTGGGCGTCCTGCCGGTCTATAAGACCGTCGATACCTGCGCTGCCGAGTTTGAAGCCTACACGCCCTATTACTACTCAACCTACGAGACCGAAACCGAAGTGCAGCCCTCCGACCGCCGCAAGGTGATGATCCTGGGTGGCGGCCCCAACCGGATTGGTCAGGGCATCGAGTTTGACTACTGCTGCTGCCACGCTTCTTTTGCCCTCCAGGCCGACGACTACGAGACGATTATGGTCAACTCCAACCCGGAGACAGTATCGACCGACTACGACACCAGCGACCGGCTTTACTTTGAGCCGCTGACCCAAGAAGACGTGCTGAATATTATCGAAGTCGAAAATCCGGTCGGCGTGATTATCCAGTTTGGCGGCCAGACGCCGCTGAAGCTGGCCGTGCCGCTCCAGACCTACCTGAGCGAAGAAGCCGAGCAGAACGGCATCACCACGCAGATTTGGGGCACCTCCCCCGACTCGATTGACATTGCCGAAGACCGGGAGCGGTTCGAGCAGATTCTCTGGGACTTAGATATTAAACAGCCGCCCAATGGGATTGCCCGCAGCTATGAGGGGGCGCTCAGCATTGCTCAGAAAGTTAGCTACCCGGTCGTGGTTCGGCCCAGCTACGTGCTAGGTGGCCGAGCGATGGAAATTGTCTACTCCGATGCCGAGCTAGAGCGCTATATGACGACGGCGGTGCAGGTGGAGCCCGACCACCCGATCCTGATCGATAAATTTTTGCAGGATGCGGTAGAGGTAGACGTGGATGCGCTCTGCGATCGCACCGGCCAGGCCATGATTGGCGGCATCATGGAGCATATTGAGCAGGCAGGAATCCACTCCGGCGATTCGGCCTGCTCAATTCCGACCATTTCGCTCAAGCCAGCCGCGCTTGAGACGATTCGCGATTGGACGCTGAAGCTGGCCCAGCGGCTCCAGGTGGTGGGCCTGATGAATATTCAGTTTGCCGTCCAGGGCGAGCAGGTCTATATTTTGGAAGCCAACCCCCGTGCCTCTCGCACGGTGCCCTTTGTCTCCAAGGCGACGGGGCTACCGCTAGCTCAGATCGCCGTGCGCCTAATGTCGGGTAAAACCCTGGCGGAGCTAGGGATTGAAGAAGTGATGCCGCCCCACATCTCGGTGAAAGAGGCTGTGCTGCCGTTCAATAAATTTCCTGGCACCGATACGCTGCTAGGCCCCGAAATGCGCTCGACCGGCGAAGTCATGGGAATCGATACTGAGTTTGGCCGGGCCTTTGCTAAGGCAGAGCTAGCCGCCGGACAGGCGTTGCCGCTAGCAGGCCGGGTATTTATCTCGCTGAATGACCGCGATAAGCCCGCGGTTGGGCCGATTGCCAAAGAATTCTCAGCCCTGGGATTCGCCCTGCTGGCTACCGCCGGGACCCGCCAGGTGCTGCTAGACAGCGGCGTTGACGTAGACCTAGTGCTGAAGGTACACGAAGGCCGCCCCCATGTGATTGACTCGATTAAGAATCGGGATATTCAGCTGATTATTAACTCGCCGTCAGGGGAAGCAGCCCAGGAAGACGACCGCAGCATTCGCCGGGCCGCCTTGGACTATAAAATTCCCACCATTACCACCCTAGCCGGGGCACGGGCGGCCCTGGCAGCGATTCGTTCGCTCCAGGGGGAGACGCTGTCGGTCAAGGCGCTGCAGGACTACGTGCAGCAGGCCCTGGCGGACTGAGGCTTAAATGGTGGCACTAGGACTGTGAGTTGGCGGGCTCTTCAGGCGGTTCTGCCGGGCGGAGCGGGGCCGGTTCAGGCTCCACCAGGCGAAAAATCTGGGCCTGCTCCTCTAGGGAAGCGGCGAGGTCGGGCTTACCCTGCTCCTTCAGCAGGGCGGCAGCCTGCTCGTAGTCTGTCGCGATCGCGTCTCGAACCTCCGGTTCTAGGCTCTGGGGACCGGCAAAGTTTTCGCCCAGGGCGAGGTAGGCTGCCCCGAGGTAGGCGTTGGCTCGGCCCAAATAGACGCTGGGCTGAGAGTCGTCAAGCGCGATCGCGGCGGTGAAGGCCTCAACCGAGTCCGTGTAGTCCTCTGAGTTAAACAGCTGCACGGCGCGGTCAAACACCTGCTCATATTCGGTGGTGGGATGCACCTCAACTGCGTAGCTGCCGCCTTCCCCTGAAAAGGAAGTGGCAACGACGGTATAGCTGCCGGTCTCGGGCAGCGTAATGATAATGGTCGAGTCGAGTACGCTGGCGTAGTCGTCGTTCCTGGCAATCTCTTCGCCGTCGGGATCGAGCAGCGATAGCACCGGGTCGAATTCGCTGCTGGTGAGGGTAATCGTTAAGGTTTGGTCGGCCTCGCCCTCAAAGCTGTAGGTGTCCTGCATGGGGGCTAATGTGCCCTCCTGCTGCAGCAGGCTTTGAGCAGCGGCGGGCTGAGGCAAAAAGCCTACCGTCCCGGTCAGGGCAGCCGTCAGCAGCAGCCCTACAGGTCCCGACAGTTGCGCTAGCTTACCCATAGTTCCATCATCCTCATTAATTCAGCAGCTCAATTTTTGATCTATGCGCTTGAACAGCTTAACCCAGCCCACCGGCAGGCTTTAAAATACAGGGACAATAATTCCATCTGGCCACATGCGGCTGCTAACTGAGCTGCTCTCTAGAGGTGAAGCCATGCTTAAAGGAATCAAACTGCTTAGCTGGGCAGCGGCGCTCTCGCTCGCCGGCGCGACCGCGCTGCCGGTCAGGGCTGAGATTCAGCTGCCGCCACCGGAGGAAATTCCCGAGGAGATCCTGCGGACGGAAATTATTACTGAGGCGCGATCGCCCCTTAACGGCGAGCCGCTATCTCCGGCGGCCTATGCCGAGCTCCAGGCTCAGCTCGAAGCGCGGCAGACGACACCGACAGTTCGCTCTGACCTGCGCCAGCTGATTTTGCTGCTGCAAATTCGACGCGGCCTTAAGCCAATTTTGCCATTTCTGCCTTAGCACAGATGACAGATTGTTCGCAGTTATGAAGAATATGAGTCAATGGGTCCGGCTGCGGTCCGCTAAGCTTTGTTAAGCTGATATTACTAATAAGGCGTACGCTTAAGGGAATATGTCGCCCTAACGGATAAAATCAGCCGCTTTAACCTCTAATTTTTTGTATACAACTTCGCTAGGTATTTTTTATGTCGCTAACTGTCGCACCTGAGCAAATCGATCGGATTGTCTGGAATCAGCATCAAAATCCCTTCGAGATCTTAGGTCCCCACCGCATCAATCAGAACGGCAAAACCGTCTGGGCGGTGCGGGCCTATCTGCCCCAGGCGGATGCGGCCTGGGTGGTATTGCCAGAAACGCGGCAAGAGTACCCAATGCAGAACGATCAGCATCCCAACTTTTTTGAAGGCATCGTTGACATCACAGAGCCGCTCAACTACCAAATTCGCTACAAAGAAGGTCCTCACGAGCACATTATTCATGACCCCTATGCCTTTAAATCCCCAGCGCTGACAGAGTTTGATGTTCACCTGTTCAGCGAGGGCAACCACCACCGCATCTATGAAAAGTTAGGGGCTCATGCCACTACCGTGAACGGCGTGGCGGGCGTTTACTTTGCGCTATGGGCCCCCAATGCCCGCAATGTTTCGGTGCTGGGTGACTTCAACCACTGGGACGGGCGTAAGCACCAGATGCGCAAGGGTGGCGGCGGTATTTGGGATTTGTTCATCCCTGGCATCGGCCCCGGCGCGGCCTACAAATACGAAGTCAAAAACGCTGACGGTCATATTTACGAAAAGTCAGATCCCTACGGCTTTCAGCAGGAGGTGAGACCTAAGACCGCTTCAATCGTCACCGATTTGGATAGCTATCCCTGGCAGGACGAAGCCTGGATGGAGCGCCGCCGTCAGACCGACCCGACCACGCAGCCAATCTCGGTCTATGAGCTGCACCTGGGCTCCTGGCTGCACGGCTCCTCGGCTACGCCGGCCAAGCGACCCGATGGCACGGAGATGCCAGTCGTTACCGTCGCCGACCTGAAGCCCGGCGCGCGCTTCCTCACCTATCGCGAACTGGCCGATCGGCTGGTTCCCTATATCAAGGAGCTGGGCTTTACTCATGTAGAGCTGCTGCCGATTGCTGAACATCCCTTCGACGGCTCCTGGGGCTATCAGGTGACGGGCTACTACGCGGCGACCTCCCGCTATGGCACTCCCGAAGATCTGATGTATTTTATCGATCAGTGCCACCAAAACAATATTGGCGTACTCGTAGACTGGGTGCCGGGCCACTTTCCCAAAGACGGTCACGGTCTGGCCTTCTTTGACGGCTCACATCTATATGAGCATGCCGACCCGCAGAAAGGCGAGCACAAGGAGTGGGGCACGCTGGTTTTCAACTATGCCCGCTACGAGGTGCGCAACTTCCTCGCGGCGAATGCCCTGTTCTGGTTTGATAAATACCACATCGACGGCATTCGGGTAGACGCAGTGGCCTCGATGCTCTATCTGGACTACAACCGCAAAGAGGGCGAGTGGTCGCCCAACGAGTACGGCGGTCGTGAAAATATTGAGGCGGCAGATTTTCTCCGCCAGGTCAACCACCTGATCTTTAGCTACTATCCCGGTGCTATCTCCGTCGCGGAAGAATCGACTTCCTGGCCGATGGTGTCCTGGCCCACCTACGTCGGCGGCTTGGGTTTCAACTTCAAGTGGAACATGGGCTGGATGCATGACATGCTGGACTACTTCCATATGGATCCCTGGTTCCGCCAGTTCCACCAGAACAACGTCACCTTTAGCATCTGGTATGCCTTCAGCGAAAACTTTATGCTGGCCCTGTCCCACGATGAGGTGGTGCATGGAAAAGGCAGCATGATTGGCAAAATGCCGGGAGACGACTGGCAGAAGTTTGCCAATCTGCGCTGCCTCTATGCCTACATGTTTACCCATCCCGGTAAGAAGACAATGTTTATGGGCATGGAGTTTGGCCAGTGGAGCGAGTGGAACGTCTGGGGCGACCTCGAATGGCATTTGCTTCAGTTTGATGGTCACAAGCAGCTGAAGCACTGCATTGAGCGGCTCAATACGATCTACCGCAATGAGCCCGCGCTGCATACCCAGGACTTCACCCAGGAGGGGTTTGAGTGGGTAGACTGTAGCGACAACCGCCACA
Source organism: Vasconcelosia minhoensis LEGE 07310 (assembly GCF_015207255.1). Lineage (GTDB taxonomy): Bacteria > Cyanobacteriota > Cyanobacteriia > Phormidesmidales > Phormidesmidaceae > Vasconcelosia > Vasconcelosia minhoensis. The sequence goes on along the minus strand of NZ_JADEXG010000053.1, from coordinate 6,570 downwards.
GCGTGGCCTCTTTCCTGCGCTATGACCTAGACAGCGAAGTCTTTATCCTGACGGTGTGCAACTTCACGCCGCAGCCCCACAGCCATTATCGGGTTGGGGTTCCCACTCGGGGCTACTACCAGGAGCTGTTCAACAGCGACGCTCGCGAGTTTGGCGGCAGCAATATCGGCAACCTGGGTGGTAAGTGGTCAGAGGATTGGGCCTATCACAACCGCGAATATTCCCTAGACCTGACCCTGCCGCCTTTGGGTGTCATCATGCTCAAGCTCGACCGGGAAAAGACCGCCGCTGCCGAAAGTAAGGCATAGCCTTGTAGAGTGCGTTGCGGCCAAGCAAACGCACCCCGTTGAGCAGGCTTTAGTGAGCGCTCGGCACGTAGGCCTGATTTTGCTCGGCCTCAGACAGATCGGCCAGGGTCAGGTCCTGCCTCAGTTCGCGGCCGTTGGGGCCGACAATCTGCCGGGGCAGATTTTGCCGATCGACCACCTGACGCGTATTCATGTTGTATGTGGTATAGACAGTTTCCGGCACGTCTAGAAAAATATCCATCACCGTCAGGGTTTGAAAGGGGGCTCCAGTGGAGTTGAGCAGCGATCGCGGTCCGCTGCCCAGCGCCCCGGCATGGAGAAAATTCAGCTGCCCGGCATGGCCGGGAAAATAGGCATGGTGATGGCCGCTGATGTAGGTGCTGACTTGGTGACGCTCCAGCATGGCTCGCAGCTGGTCAGCCTGGTTGAGGATTTCACCGGCGCGATCGCGCCCCTGGGAAACGGCATAAAACGGCAGATGCCCCAGCACAATCCGCAGCTTGGCGCTTTGGGCCTCGGGACTGCCCAGGCTGCGGTCGGCCCAGGCCACCTGCTCCGGGGCCACATTGGCGGAGGAAGCGTCCCACACCAGGTAGAAAATGTCGTTTTGCTTAAAGCTGTAGTAGTAGGGGAAGCCCGCGTCTTCGATAAAGCTGAGGGCGGTGTCGGGCTCATGGGCCTGCCAGAACCGAGATGCTTCCTGGCGGTCGAGGACGTAGACGAACTCGCCCTGCTGCTTAACGCTAGAGGCGTCGTGGTTGCCAACGGTGAAGGCAAAGGGCAGCCCAGCCGCCCGAATCGAAGATAGAATCTGGCGGTCAAAGGCCGTCCACATCGCCTCAATTTCGGGCTGGGTGAGCGAAATACTCTGGCCCGCGACCATATCGCCGCCGCAAATTACCAGATCGGGCTGCCAATCCGGCAGCATCTGCACACCTTCGATCACCTCCTGGCGATAGTCAGTAGAGCCGTAGCGGCTGTTGAGGTCGCTGATCACGACTACTCGAATGTCGCCTCGCGGCGGCGCGTAGAGGCCGGAGGGGCCAATGTTTTGACGGACAGCGGGCGCAGCTGCCAAGTTCGCTTCAGGGCCAACTTCTTTGGTAGCGATGGCGACAGGCTCAGCTTCGGCCTGGCGGCTGGAACGCTGGAGCGCAATGACGGGGGCGGCTCCCAGAGCAAGGCCCCCCAGTAGGATAAAGCGGCGACGGTTGAAGCTCATATTCTCTAGGATTTAACTAATTACGCTTTTCACAGCCTCCATTATGAAGCTATTTGAGCCGATGTCGCTGTCGCCTGACTGACTCGGCAGGATAGGGGTCTCAACTGTGGCCAGCAGCTCAGGATTTTCGCTCAGTCCCAGGGTAGTCATCGGCTGCTTTGGCGGATACAGGGCGATGAACTGGCGGATGGCCGGGGCAATTCCGGCATCGGGGCCAATCAGATAGGAAACGCGATCGCCGATCACCATCCTCAGACCAATCTCTTCAGCAGCAGCAGCCAGCGCCTCAGCCGTTACGCCCTGGGGTGTAAAAAACGCCTCGCTAAACTCCCGGGCCTTGGCCCGGTGAGCGGCGGCAGCTGAGAGTCCCAGCAGCAGCTGAGCTTTCTCAGCTGAGAGGTCACCAAAGCCCTGAAGCGGATACTGCACCAGGTTTGCCAGCACCCTTAGCCCGGCCCGGGCCTGAACGTGGGGACAGCCCAGCTGAACTAAGCGATAGCCGTCCTCCGGTTCACCTACGTTGGTAAAGCCTTGATTAGCCGGAATGAAAATGCCGCTGCCGGTCTCGACGATGAAGGGAAGCGTCAGCGGCAGCAGCGCTTCGACTTCAGCCCTGGTTTTGTGAGTGACGGGCACGATCAGGAGCTGGGAAGATGAGCTTAGCTTGGTAGCAATGACTGCTAGCTGATCAGCTGGAAGGCTATCTAAATCGACAAATAAAATCGCTGAGGTCATTGTCCTGGGCAGAAGAGGCTGAGGTTTTCTATCCTAATGAAAGCGGATTGCCGGGTAGATATGAGTAAACAGACTGAGATGACGATCGCGGTCGTCGGCGATGTTCACGATCTTTGGGAAGCCGAAGACGCTGCTGCGCTAAGGCATTTGAAGGCCGACCTAGTGCTGTTTTTGGGCGACTATGGCAACGAGTCGGTGGAAATCGTCCGGCAGATTGCGGCGGTAGACCTGCCCAAGGCCGCCGTGCTGGGCAACCATGACGCTCATTATTCCGCCAGCAGCAAGGGTCAGCAAAAATGTCCCTACGACCGCGCTCGGGAAGACCGGGTGCAGCAGCAGCTGGACCTGCTGGGCGCAGACCATGTCGGCTATGGGCGACGGGAGTTTCCCCATCTGGGCCTTTCCGTCGTCGGGGCGCGGCCCTTCAGCTGGGGCGGCTCGTCCTGGCGCTATCGGCAATTTTATCGCGATCGCTTTGGGGTCAAAAGTTTTCAAGAATCGACGGCAAAGATGATGGCGGCGGTGAAAAGCGCTGAGCAGGAAACGCTGATTTTCATGGGCCATGTCGGGCCGTATGGTTTGGGGAGCCAGCCCGAAGACCCCTGCGGTAAGGACTGGGAGCCGATGGGCGGTGACTGCGGCGATCCTGATTTTGCAGATGCGATCGTGCAGTCTAGGCAGGTCGGCAAACATATTCCGCTGGTCGCCTTTGGTCACATGCACCACCGGCTGCGCCACACTCAGGACTATCCGCGCAAGCGGGTCGTCGTAGACGCGGCAGGGACAGTTTATCTCAACGCGGCCAACGTACCTCGGATTGTTGATACTGGGACCGACCGGCTGAGAAGCTTTTCGCTGGTGACGCTGGCGGCCGGGCAGGTGAAAACCATTTCGCTAGTCTGGCTGAATCAAGCTTTCGAGACCGTATCGACCGAATTGCTCTATGCTAATCAGTCCAGCCTGAAGTAGGCTGCCTAGCCGTCGCTAGCTTTTGCTCACGTCGGGCAGCTTGCTATCATAGAATAATGACCGTGTCGTTATTGACCGTCATGACCGATGAGGCATGACCGACCGTTGGAGAGGTGGCAGAGTGGTCGAATGCGCTCGACTTGAAATCGAGTGTACGCAAGTACCGTGGGTTCGAATCCCACCCTCTCCGTTGATTGGCCATTAGCAGCCAGATTCCGTCCGTTCAACTTCAGTTTGTATGCACACCGCTTCAATTTCCAAACCTAACTGGCCCAGTCTATTGGCTGATATCGTGCTGGTGGGAATGGCCTCTGGGCCGCTCGCGGCTCCCTTCCTGGCGTCGGCAAACCTGCCGCTGCTGCCCCAGATTGCCGACATTATCTACTGGATGGGGATGCACGTCTGTCCGCAGCCCGACATGGGGATAGCGCTATCGCCGCCCCAGATTATGGCGGTCTGTATGCGCTGCTATGGTACCGTCACCGGACTGGTGCTGATGCGGCTGCTCTACCGGCAGGACGGTGGGCAAGCAGCCTACTGGCTGCATCAGTATGGCATTCTAGGGTTTGTGCTGACGATTGGGCTGTGCCTGATGTACCCGGCGGAGCTGGTGGCGCAGCAGCTGGGCTGGTGGGGCTACAGCAACTGGATTGTGACGCCCTTTGGCCTGCTGGCCGGTCTAGGACTAGGGGCATACATCATGCCGTTGCTCCATAGGAACGTCAATCCCAAGCATTCTGAATTTGGTTAGGGCGGGCGGAGCTTTCCCCATAGAATAGAGAGCGATTGCTTAATTTCGGCTTCGATCACCCAATTTGGATTTTGGTTATCTGTGAAACTGTTCGTCTATCACACGCCTGAGGAAGCACCCGCTGACCAGGTTCCAGACTGCGCGATCGCGATCGACGTGCTGCGGGCGACCACGACCATTGCCGCTGCCTTCCAGGCCGGGGCGGAAGCGGTGCAGGTGTTTAGCGACCTCGACCGGCTGATTCAGGTGAGCGAACAATGGCCCGCCGACCGACGAATTCGGGCGGGCGAACGCGGCGGTGAGCGCGTAGACGGGTTTGACTTGGGCAATTCGCCCCTGGACCACAGCCGCGATCGCACTCAGGGACGGCGGCTGTTTATGAGCACCACCAACGGCACCCGCTGCCTGGAGCGAATTCAACAGGCCCCGCTGGTAATGACGGCGGCCCTGACCACCCGGCAGGCGACGGTCAAGGCGCTGCTGTCAAAGCAGCCCGAGACGGTTTGGCTAGTCGGCTCCGGCTGGGAGGGCAGCTATTCGCTGGAAGATACGGTCTGTGCCGGGGCGATTGTCCACAGCCTGATTGACCAGACCGGGTTGAGTTTTAAGGAGCTGGCGGGGAATGATGCCGCGATCGCGTCAGTTAGCCTCTTTCTCCAGTGGCAGGGCCAGCTGCTAGAGCTGATGCGCCACGCCACTCATGGCCAGCGGCTGCTCAAGCAGCATCAGCTCGCCGATTTGGAATACTGCGCCCAGCTAGACGTTTCAGACATGGTGCCGGTTCAGCGAGAGCCGGGGGTTCTATCGGTATAACGACAAAAAACGGCGACGATAGTTCTAGAGCAGCTATGCACGGATGTTACTCTCTATTACTCTAAGTTCTTTGTGCCAGCCAGAGATATATACCACAACACGGTAAAGCGTGCCCTTCAAAAAGATGGGTGGACAATTACGCATGACCCGTTTCCGCTTAAGATTGGAAAAAAGCGTTTGTCAGCTGATCTAGGCGCAGAGCGCCTTATTAGTGCCGAGAGGGGATTGCAAAAAATTATTGTTGAGATAAAAAGTTTTGTAGGGCAGTCTGATGTCAAAGATTTAGAACAAGCATTGGGTCAGTACGTCTTGTATCATCAAATTCTAAACGAGATGGGAACTGATCGAAGCCTTTATCTGGCCGTATCTCAGCCAACCTATAACAGCGTGTTCACTATAGAATTAGGACAAGTACTCCTCAAGAATCAGGTGATCAAATTAATCGTCTTCGATGATGAAAGCGAGGTAATTGTACAATGGATACCCAGTTAAGTTACCAAAGCATTATCAAGAATGTTCTTCAAGATCATGCGAACTATCGCGCAGATCTTCCTGATGGTTACACCTGTCAGGTCGTATTCGATGATGAACGAGGGCAGTATCTCATTTTAGACTTGGGTTGGGACGGTGATAGATATCTCCATGCGACACCGATTCATATCAGTCTGATTGAGAATAAGGTTTGGATTCAGTATGATGATACTGAGGAAGGCGTGGCGACTGATTTGATGGCTGCGGGCATTTTTAGAGAAGATATAGTCTTAGGATTCCGTCATCCAAAAATACGGCAGCATACGGGTTTTGCCGTGGCATGATACGGTGTTCTGCTTCTGCGTTTGAGTGGCTTTTGATTGGTGAACGATGCCGCGATCGCGTCAGTCAGCCTCTTTCTCCAATGGCAAAACCAGCTGCTAGAGCTGATGCGCCACGCCACCCACGGCCAGCGGCTGCTCAAGCAGCATCAGCTCGCCGACCTGGAATACTGCGCTCAGCTAGACGTTTCCGACATCGTCCCGGTTCAGCAAGAGCCGGGGGTTTTAGCCGTCTAACGACTCAAATCAGCGGCAGAAGACAACCTTAAACTCAGCAGCAATGGCTCGCAACTGTCCGCTGCATTTGAATTGTTAGCTTTTTGCGAAAGTCTAAAATTAATAAGATTTTCTCGAAGGGAAACATATTTTCTATATAATAGCTAACACCGCTAGCTAAAGCTTAATTATTAGGATCAAGGAATATGATTATACCCCTGAAGATCACTATCTAAAGACCATATAAAAATACGGTGATTGGGCGTTATCCTAATCGTCTTCTCCCACTCTTTGATTATAGATAAGTCCCCCATGCCTGCGCCACGCATTGCTGAATCAGGAAAGTTACTTAGCCATTCTCCAACCTCCTCTATATCTGGCAGTTGCATAACTTGCCAAGGTGCTTCCCCTTTTATCGCTTTCTTGACTTGCTCGATGAAAACTTCAGCAAATTGACGTCGGTTTCTACCATCACTAAGTTGAGCAATATGATTCCCTGTTTCATAGACGGCAGCCATAGGTAGCAGAAGATTAGTACTTTCTTCAAGTAAATTTTTCAAACATTGCATTACCTGAGTTCGCTCACTATTCATATGAGGAATGTCGAGAACATTACAGGTAGCCGTTCAGGGGGTTACGAGCGAATGGTAGCTGTAGAGCTGACTGCGGGCTCAGGCAATAGGCTAGGCGGCAACTGGTCATTGCGAGCCGCTCGGCAAGCCTGAGTCAAGAACGCTAATACGT
>NZ_JADEXG010000052.1 GCF_015207255.1 Vasconcelosia minhoensis LEGE 07310 | reverse complement strand
CTGGTCCTTCGACGGCAGCGACATGAGCTTCGCTGTAACAGGAACCGACGACCAAGTCACGATTCGCAACATCACCGACAGCCGACAGCAGGTAGAACGGTTTGTCATTGGCGCTGAGACCTTGAGCTTGTATGAGCTGGTGGCAAGCTGGGTTGGGTCGGGCTCTGCTGGGGCAGACAGCCTGACTTGGAACCAGAGTGCCATCATCCTCGACGGTCTAGCTGGAGATGATACCATCACCACAGGCAGCTATGCCGACACTCTCTATGGTGGAGTAGGTAACGACACCCTCAACTCTGGTGCGGGCAACGATGTTCTCAATGGTGGTGATGGCAGCGACACTCTCAATGCCGGTGCGGGTGACGATCATCTCAATGGTGGTGCAGGCAACGACACACTCTATGGCGGGGCGGGCAATGACACCTATCGGTTTGAGCGCGGTGACGGGCAAGACGTCATCCACGACCTCTACCAAAATAGCTCCTACGGCTACATCTACGACGGTGGGACAGATACCCTGGTGTTTGGTGAAGGCATCACTCGCGCAGACCTGAGCTGGTCCTTCGACGGCAGCGACATGAGCTTCGCTGTAACAGGAACCGACGACCAAGTCACGATTCGCAACATCACCGACAGCCGACAGCAGGTAGAACGGTTTGTCATTGGCGCTGAGACCTTGAGCTTGTATGAGCTGGTGGCAAGCTGGGTTGGGTCGGGCTCTGCTGGGGCAGACAGCCTGACTTGGAACCAGAGTGCCATCATCCTCGACGGTTTGGCGGGAGATGATACCATCACCACAGGCAGCTATGCCGACACTCTCTATGGTGGGACTGGAAATGACATCCTGCGCGCTAACGGAGGCAACGATATTCTCGATGGCGGTGCAGGCAACGACATCCTCAACGCCGGTATGGGCAATGACATCCTGGTGGGTGGGACTGGCAATGACTCTCTCTACGGCGGCGCTGGCAATGACACCTATCGGTTTGAGCGCGGTGACGGGCAAGACGTCATCCACGACCTCTACCAAAATAGCTCCTACGGCTACATCTACGACGGTGGGACAGACACCCTGGTGTTTGGTGAAGGCATCGCTCGCGCAGACCTGAGCTGGTCCTTCGATGGCGTTGACCTCACCTTCACCGTCATAGGAACCTCTGACCGCGTGATAGTTAAAGATATGGCTAATTCTGAAACCCGTATCGAAAATATTTTGGTAGGAGGCGAAACGCTTAGCCTAAGCGAAGTGATGTCAGTCTAGGCTTAGTCTGGGAAAGCCTTGACTGCTACGCTTAGATAACGTCAGTTCTGGATAAGGAAATCGACAAAAGCTAAGAAAAGGAGGAGCAGGTACGCTGAAGTTATAAACCACTCAGCCCTGTCCTCAACTAGCGTCGAAACCATTATTGACCAACAGAACCCGGCTAACCCTTAGCCTGCTCGCTTTTGTATCTGAGGTACTCCGCGATCGCGGCCAGCAGCCCCGAGGCCAAAATTAGAACCACGCTGAGGGCATTAATATCCGGCTTGACGCCGGTGCGAACACGGCTGAAAATTTCAATCGGCAGGGGGGTCGCGCCGCCGGCAGTAAAGCTGGAAATCAGCAGGTCATCCATACTCAGGACGAAGGCCAGCAGACAGCCCGCCAAAATCGCCGGGGCCAGCTGGGGCAGCAGCACCTTCACCAGGGCCTGGGTGGGCGTAGCGCCTAAGTCCAGGGCGGCTTCTTCCAAATGGGGGTTCATGCCGCTGAGGCGGCTGGAGACGACGACGGCGACGTAGGCCAGGCAAAAGACCATGTGCGCCGCGATCGCGGTCCAAATGCTGAGTGGAATGGCGGCGGCGGCTAAGAAAACCAGGGTCGCAACCGCGATCGCAATGTCGGGAATAATCAGCGGCAGATAGGAAGCGCCTCGGTAGACCGACCTGCCGGGGAAACGGTACTTAGCCAGGCCAATCGCCATCAGGGTTCCTAGGACGGCAGATAGGCCCACGGCGCAAAAGGCAATCTTAAGGCTGTCGGCCAGCGCTAAAAACAGCCGCTCGTCCTGAAACAGCTTGCCGTACCATTTCAGGCTGAACCCTTTCCAGACGGCCCCGTAGCGCGACTCATTAAAGCTATACAGGCCCAGGACTAGAATGGGCGCATACATGAAAATGTACATCGCCCCGGCAAACAGACTTTGCCAAGTCACTGACGGTAGGAGGCGAGAGAGCTGCTTCATCTCAGGCCGCCGCCGCCTCGCGGTTGCCGTAGCGCAGCAGCAGCGCGATCGCCAGGCTCACCGCCAGAATCAGCACCATACTCAGGGCCGAACCAAATCCCCAGTTGCGGGCCGGGCCTAAAAACTGGTCGTAGATCAGCAGCGAGATTGTCTTGCTCGACGTCCCTCCCAGCAGCGTCGGCACCACAAAGTCACCCAGGCTAGTCACAAACACCAGCAGGCAGCCTGCCGCAATCCCAGGCAGCGTCTGGGGTACGGTAACTTTCCAAAACGTCTGACGAGGATTCGCGCCCAGGTCCGCTGCTGCCTCTAGCAGCCGCTGGTCCAGCTTTTCAAGTGAGGCGTAAAGGATCAGTACCATATAGGGCAGAAAATCGTAGGTCATGCCCACATAGACTGCCCAATGGGTATTCATAATGTCCTGCGTCGGCAGGTGCAGCGCTGAGAGAATTAGATTAATGATGCCTGACCGGCGCAGCAGCGTCACCCAGGCATAGGTGCGCAGCAAAGTTGAGGTCCATAGCGGCAGGATGAACAGCACCAGCAGCAGGCTACGCCAGCGCTTCGGCGCCATCAGCGCAATCCAGTAGGCGACTGGGAACCCCAACAGCAAGCAAAGCAGCATGGTGCCGCTGGCAAAGGTGAGCGAGCGGCCAATCACACCCAGGTAGACCGAGTCTAGAATGCGCGTGTAGTTGCCTAAGCCATAGGCTGTAATCGCCTGCCCGGGACGCAGTCCCGGTACTAGACTGAGCTGTAAAATCAGCAGCGTAGGCAGCACCAGCAGCAGAAACAGCCATAGCCCAGCCGGACCTAGCAAGGCCAGTGGTCCAATCAGCCTAACCAACCGATAGCGCCAGCGGTCAAACCACTCCAAACGAGTCGATGATGCGGGCGTGAGCGGAAGGTTGGCCATAGCGTCTCCATCAGCGGCCTGGGCTAGGCACTGGTAATCTGGGTCCAATAGCGGTCATAGAGCTCAATCGCATCACCGACCGGGGCAATCCCCTCGCATTTCGCCAGCAGCTCTTCGGACGGAAAGAGGTCTTGGTTACTGAGCAGCTCTTCCGGCAGCATGTCTTTAGCCGCCGCGTTGGGGGTGGCAAAGTATAGCCGCTTAACGGTCTCCGCCGAGACGTCGGGATTCAGGTTGAAATTAATCCATTCGTAGGCGGCGTCTGCGTTCGGGGCGGTGGTTGGGATCACCATTGTGTCAGTCCACACCGATGAGCCGCTGGCGGGAATGACATACTGAAAGGTATCGTCCTCCAAAGTCACCGGGATTGCCTCTACCGAAAAGGCCATCGCCAGCAGCAGGTCACCCCCTAGCAGCTCATCCTGCCAGCCAAAGGACTTAAACGAGGCCAGCGCTGGCTTTAGCTCAAGCAGCCGTTGATAAGCCGCCTCTAGTTCGGCGGGGTCAGTGGAATTGTAGGAATATCCTAGAGAATGCAGCACGGCGCCCAGGGTTTCGCGCACATCGTCAAGCATCGTCATCCGCCGAGACAGAGCGTCTTTATTGTCCCAAAGATAGGTCCAATCTGCTGGTGCAGTCGAAAGTTCCTTAGAGTTGTAGATCAGGCCGGTCGTTCCCCAGCTGTAGGGCACGCTGTGGCTATTGTCTGGGTCGTAACCGGGGCTTTCCCATTTTGGCGAAAGCTGATCCAAACCCTGTAAACGGGATTTATCAAACTCGGTCAGCATGCCCATATCGATCATCTGCGTCACCATGTAGTCAGATGGGTAGATGACGCTGTAGTTATCGCCACCCCCTGCCTGCATCTTGGCCAGCATGGTTTCATTCGAGTCGTAGATATCAATCTGGACGTCAATGCCGGTTTTGTCCCTGAACCGCTGTACCAGCTGATCGTCGGTGTAGTCTGCCCAGGTATAGATATAGAGCGGACCGGAGGCGCCGCTGGCGGCACTGCCAGCATCGCCGTCTTCAGTTGGTTCAGCCCCAGCGTCGGAGGACTGTACATCGCTGACGCCACCGCAGTTGGAAAGGGCTATCCCCGCTATTGCAGCAGCAGAGCCTTGTAAAAAATGGCGGCGGGTGGCGGCAAGACGTGGTTTAGATGAAAATCTGCGAGGCATGGGGGTTCCTCTAAAATAAACGACAATAAAAGACAAGACTCTCTAGCGTCGGGCCGACTAGGCCGTCAGCGCCAGGCAATCAGCGGCGGACCAGTAGGCATACACAGGCTTCTGAGGATCGGGTAGATGCTGAGTATGACTTGGCTGTAGAACCGTGAAGCGATCGCCCGTTACGAGTTCTACCATACAGTGAATATGGGTACCCAGATACATGGTGTGCTGTACCCGGCCTTCAACGCAGTTGTCGGCGTCAGCGGGCTGGCCGCTCAGATGGACTTTCTCCGGCCGAATACTCAGCTCAACGGGGGTTTGCGGCGGCGGGGCTGAGTCTACCTGACGATGACGCACCCGAATGTCTAAGCCACTTTCGGTGGTGACTCGCATCAGGGGGAAATCCAGCGGCTCAATCTGGCCTCGCAGCAGATTGGTTTCGCCAATAAAGTTAGCGACAAAGGCCGTTGCCGGATATTCGTAAATATCATCCGGGCGACCCACCTGCTCAATCTGGCCAGCCCGCATCACGGCAATCCGGTCAGAGAGCGACAGGGCTTCTTCCTGATCGTGAGTGACCATAATAAAGGTAATGCCGAGCCGCCGGTGCAGGTTGGAGAGCTCAACCTGCATTTGCTTCCGCAGCTTTAGATCGAGCGCACCAAGGGGCTCATCGAGCAGCATCACCGCCGGACGTTTAACCAATGCCCTGGCTAGCGCAACTCGCTGCTTTTGGCCACCGGAGAGCTGAGCCGGGTAGCGCTTGGAGAAAGACTCCATCTTGACCAGCTGCAGCGCTTCGCCGACTCGCGATCGCAGCTCCGCCCGAGAGCAGTTCTGAATTTTCAGACCAAAGGCGATATTATCCCAAACGCTCATATGGTCGAACAGCGCATAGTTTTGAAAGACGGTGTTGACCGGGCGGCGGTGCGGGACAACTCGACCCATGGCTCGGCCCTGGATGAAAACTTCTCCAGCAGTCGGCGTCTCAAACCCGGCAATCAGTCGCAGGGCCGTGGTCTTACCGCAGCCGGAAGGGCCTAAAATGCTGAAAAATTCGCCTTTTTGAACGGTCAGGTCGATGCCTGTGATGGCGGGTTCGCCGTCAAAAACCTTGACAATCTGGCGTAGTTCGACATCAATTGCCGCCTCGGACTGAGCTGATCCAGAAGACTTGGTTGAGACAGCCTGAGGCATCGCGGCAGCTTCCCTTTTCAATGCTTCGATTTTAAACCTCATCTATGGGCAAAATAGGCTCGCCAGTCAAAGCTAGCCCGAATTTGCCCTATTCTACGCTTCCCAGGAACCGGATAAAAGCAACCGAATTAACGATATCCGGCTTTTCTATCGGTAATTTTGGCGGTAATTTTGACCGCAGGGAATGATTGATCCGAATTTGATAGCGCTAGACTTGATTTGGCTTTTCTCAGCCCCGGGGCTGATAGCCCGCTCAAAGTCCCAAATAACCCTCAAAATCAGCTTTTATGGCCTTTTTGCAGCAGTCTTCCCTCCGCGCCGGTAAAAACCGAGACAAAACCACCGGCCGCACGGTCGGACAGCAGTATCAGGCCGTTGTGCTGCTGCTGCTGTCCCTAGTCACCCTGGGTGGAATCGGCAGTCGGCTGGCCTATCTACAGCTGGTGCAGGGCGATCGCAATCGGCAGCTGGCTGAGAATAACCGGATTTTACTGCTGCCCCGACGGCCCGCCCGGGGCACCATTTTTGATCGCAATGGACAGATTTTGGCCGGTAGCCGCCTGTCGCATTCGGTTTCAATCTGGCCGATTTCTCTGCCGGAGGACCGACGCGAAGCGGTGGTCGGGCGGCTCGCCCAGATTTTAGACGTGCCTGCCGAAGAGATTCATCAGCGCCTAGCGCAGGGAGGCTACAGCTCGAATGAGTCAATTCCAATTTCGCGCGGCATCAGCTCGGCTCAGGCCACCGCGATCGCAGAATACGCCTCCGAGCTGCCCGGCGTCCGGATTGAAGCCGAAGCGGTACGGGACTATCCCCATGGCGATCTGGCCGCCCACGTTCTCGGCTATACCGGCGAAATGGACGATGAAGAGCTGGCCGGACGGCAAGCGCAGGGCTATCGCCTTGGCGACGTGATTGGCAAGCTGGGCGTCGAGGCGGCCTATGAGTCGCGCCTGCGAGGCGAGTGGGGCGGTCAGCAGGTCGAGGTCGATAGCGGCGGCCGGGTGATTGGAATCTTAGGTGAAAAGCCGCCCCAGTCGGGACAGGATATCCGCCTCACCCTTGACCTGAAACTACAGCGGTCCGCAGAAGCCGCCCTGGGCGATCAGACCGGCGCAATTGTCGCCCTCGACCCTCGCGACGGCGCGATTTTGGCCATGGTCAGCCGCCCCACCTTCGACCCCAATATTTTTTCTACTCGCATCAGCGAAGAGCAGTGGGCTTCATTTCAAAGCCGAGGCAACCCCTTTGTCAACCGGGCCATGCGCTCCTACCCACCGGCCAGTACGTTTAAGATTGTCACGGCCACCGCGGGGATAGAGTCGGGCAAATTTTCGCCCGAGGTCTATCTGCCAACCTATCCCTATCTCTCCTTTGGCGGCATTCAGTTTTGGGATTGGAACAATGCCGGATTTGGCACTATTGGATTTCGCACGGCTCTGGCCATGAGCAGCGATACCTTCTTCTATCAGGTCGGCCGCGCTGTGGGCGGGGAAACGCTAGCTCACTGGATGCGGCAGTATGGCTTTGGTCAGAAGACGGGCATCGAATTAGCGGCTGAGGAAGACAGCGGCACCGTGCCGGATGAAGCTTGGAAGCAGGCAGAAATTGGCGAAGGCTGGTATCTGGGCGACACCATCAATACCTCGATTGGTCAGGGCTTTGTTCAAACAACGCCGCTGCAGGTCGCAGTGATGTTTGCCGTACCCGCCAATGGGGGCTATCGCGTGACGCCTCACCTGCTGCTCGATCAGGAAGCCGAGCGGGATTGGAAGGAATCGTTAGACCTCGCCCCGAGTACCCTCCAGGTTCTGCGCGAGGGGCTGCGCCAGGTGGTCAGTTCTGGGACGGGCAAGGTCTTGAAGGACCCTGACCTACCGCCGATTTCCGGCAAAAGCGGCACGGCTGAGGCCCCGCCCTACCAATCCCATACCTGGTTTGGCGCCTACGGCCCTTCGGATAATCCAGAAATTGTGGTAGTCGCCTTCGGGGAACATTCCGGCGGCGGCGGCGGCTCCTTTGCCGCTCCGATGGTGAAGCAGGTACTCGAAGCCTATTTCAAAGCTGATCAGCCAAAATCTGGTAGCTGACCGTTTCCTAACTCCGCAGGCTGACCGGATAGGCTTTCTCTAAAGCCGCGCGAATCTTTTGATGAACGGGCTCAATGTCGCTATCGGTGAGGGTGCGGTCGGGGGAGCGGTAGACCAGCCTGAAAGCCAGGCTGCGCTGACTTTCAGGGACATTTTGACCCCGGTACTGGTCAAACAGCGTTACGGTTTCCAACAGCTTGCCGCCGGTCTTAAGCATCAGCTTTTGCAGGTCGGCCACGGCAATCTCGACCGGGGCAAAGAAGGCCAGATCGCGATCCGCCGCTGGGTAGGGCGAATAGGGTTGAAAGCGTACCATCTGGCCGCTGTATTGGGCCAAGCAGCAGGTCTTGAGCACCGACCAGTCCAGCTCAAATAGATAAATTTCGTCCGGCAGCCCCCGCTGCTGTCGCAGTTCTGGGTGGAGCTGACCAAAGGTGCCCAGCCGTAACCTACCGCGCACCCACAGCCCGGCAGTGCGGCCCGGATGCAGGCGCGGGACGGCGCTGTCGGGGCGATAGTCAACGGTCAGGTTCAGGCGATCGCACACTTCCTCTAGCAGACCCTTGGCCTCATACCAGGTCAAGGGCTGAGCCCCGCTCACCCAGCGCCCTCGCCGACTGTCACCGCCGACGATGCCTGCCACCTTTTCGGTTTCCACCAGCTCGCCTTCAGCCATCGAGAACACATGACCGATTTCAAAGGCATTCAGCGGCCCGTTGCCCTGCTCCAGGTTGTACTGGTAAGCGTCAATCAGGCCGCTGAGCAGGTCTGACCGTAGGGCAGAATATTCGGCAAAGAGCGGATTTGCCAGCACGACCTGGGTTTCTCTCTGGTCGCCTTCAGCGGGCTTGGTCAGCGAATAGTGCAGCACTTCGGTCAGCCCGGCCCCGCGAAAAGCTGCTCGCAGCTGCTGAGACAGGGCCGCCTCAGGCGAGAGAAAGCCGCGTGCGGTCTGGGCTGGCAGCGTATTGGCAAAGCGGTCGTAGCCATAGAGCCGGGCAATTTCTTCGATCAGGTCGATCTCGCGCTCCAGATCTCGATAGCGGTAGGGCGGCACCGTCACCTGCCAAACGGTGGCCGCAGCTGAGCCGACTGGCTTTGTCTCACAGCCCAGTTTTGTCAGGAGGGCCTCAACGGTGTCGCGATCGAGCGCCGCGGTTCCAGCGGCATTAGACTCCACCGTCGGACCCAGGATCTGATTAACCCGCGATAGCCGCAGGTCCAGCGTTCGAGTGGGCGTAATCCGTCCGACCTCAGTGCGGTCTTCGGCCTGACCCACAATCGTCGCACCGGCCAATTCTTGCAGCAGCTGGAGGGCGCGATCGCAGGCCAGGGTCAGCTCCGCCGGGTTGACCCCACGCTCGTACCGGGCCGAGGCTTCGGTCCGCAGGCCCTGACTACGGGCCGAGCGGCGAATGGCCGCTGCGTCGAAGTAGGCCGCCTCCAAGAAGACTGTTTGCGTCTGATCATGCACTTCGGTTTCCTCGCCCCCCATTACCCCGGCCAGGGCCACGGGCCGATCGTTGGCTGTAATTAGCAGCGTTTGAGGCGTGAGCTGACGATCCTGGCCGTCCAGAGTGCAGAGCTTTTCGGCTGACTGGGCCAGCCTTACCCCAACGGTCAGCGGAGCCCCAGCAGCGGCCTGGAGTTGGTCTAAGTCAAAGGCATGGAGCGGCTGGCCCCATTCCAGCAAAACGTAGTTCGTAATATCGACCACATTGCTAATCGAGCGCGTCCCGGCCGCTGCCAGGCGCTGCTTCAGCCAGTCGGGCGAGGGACCAATCTGAATCTGCTCCATGACGGTACCGATGTAGATTGGGCAAGCCTTCGCATCCGTCAATTCAATCGCTACCGGCGATGACTGTGCTATCCCGGCTAGAGACTGACTCGGCGGCAACTTGAGAGGATTGCCGGTAATCGCTGCCACTTCTCGGGCAATGCCAACCATGCTCAGGGCGTCAGCTCGATTCGCCGTCGAGGTCAGGTCGAGAATGGAGTCGTCTAAACCCAGCAGCGGGCGGGCATCTTGACCCGGTGTCAGGGCTTCCTGCTGGAAAATGTGAATTCCCTCAGAATCCTTAGCCAGTCCCAATTCGGCCAGCGAGCAGATCATGCCCTCCGACGGAACGCCCCGCAGCTGACGCGGCTTAATCTTCAGGTCTACTTTTGGCAGGTATGTACCAACCGTCGCGACGGGCACGTAAATATCCGCGCAGACATTGGCCGCCCCGCAGACAATCGTCGAGGGCGTTGCCGTCCCAATATCGACCGTACAGAGGCTGAGCTTTTCGGCATTGGGGTGCGGCTGTCGCTCCAGCACCCGGCCCACGACCACGCCGTCGGCCCAGGTGCGCCGTTCTTCAATTTCCTCAACTTCAAACCCGGCCATCGTCAGCGCCTCTGCCAGCCCTTCTGGGGAGAGGTCAAAGTCAACCAATTCTTTTAGCCAGCTGATGGAGACGCGCATGGAATTGCTTAGCGGTAACGACGGGGCGACTGGTCCACCCTATTCTACTGTTCAGCTGGCAAAAGTTTGGGGCAACCATTGCCCTATCCCAAGCCCTTATTGCATTTCAATTCCGTCCTAGCCGAAACCTAGCCCAAACTTGACTGAAACTTTGTGATTTTTCCTTTTAACCCAGCCCAACAAACCGGGAACACTTGAATTGCGGTAGCACCCAGTAAAGGGAACCAGGCCAAATGTCCTATTGCATCAGCTCTGACTGCCCCAATCCTAAGAACGCTTCGGCCGACCAGTACTGCCAGGCCTGCGGCGAAAAGCTGCGGCTGCGCGATCGCTACCGGGTGTTGGGCGCCCTAGGTCGGGGGGGCTTTGGCGCTACATTCTTGGCTCGGGATGAGGCGCTGCCGGGCCATCCGCCCTGCGTGGTCAAGCAGCTCCGTCCGACCGCAGAAGCGCCCCACCTGCTGGAAATGGCCCGAGATCTGTTCCAGCGGGAGGCCGCGATTTTGGGCAAAATCGGCAATCATCCCCAAATTCCTCGCCTGCTGGACTACTTTGAAATTTCTCAAGAGTTTTTTCTGATCCAAGAGTATATCAGCGGCTCTACCCTCCAGCAGGAGGTTAAACGCGGCGGCCCTTTTAGCGAAGCAGGCACGAAACAGTTCCTCAGCGAAGTACTGCCGATGTTGCAGTATGTCCATAGCCATCAGGTGATCCACCGCGACATCAAGCCTGCCAACCTGATTCGACGCAAGCAGGACAAGCAGCTGGTGCTGATTGACTTTGGCGCCGTTAAAGACAAGGTGAATCCGGTACAGCCCAGTCAGACCGGGCAGACAGCGCTGACAGCCTATGCCATCGGCACGCCAGGCTATGCGCCACCTGAGCAAATGGCCTTGCGTCCGGTCTACGCCAGCGATCTCTACAGCGTTGGCGTCACCTGCGTCTATTTGCTCACGGGCAAAGCACCGAAAGACCTGGCCTACGATCCCCAAACGGGCGAGATGCGCTGGCAGGAGGGACTCTATATCAGCGACCACTTTGCCAAAGTAATGGCCAAGCTGCTGGAAAGCTCGGTGCGCCATCGCTACCAGAGTACCGACGAGGTGCTGCGAGACCTTGACCTAGAGCCCTATCTAGAAAGCCTGAGTCAGAATCTGGCCTTCCCGGCCGCTTCAGTCCAGGTGGCTGAGGCCCCCTCGGCAGACAGCCTGGGTGAAGGGCATGTCTCTCCTACTGCCCGGCTGGCCGCAGCTATCCGGGCTCAGCGGGAGCGATCTCAGCATCGGATGGGCGTTGCCCCGGGCCGTCAGCGTTTCCCAACTGGGGCCTCAGATGCTCTTTCAAGTGACCGCTCTGGAGCTAGTCCGACCAGCCGGACAGCCAAACTCACGGCTAAAGACATTCAAGCGGCCTATGCTAAGGGACGGCGCGACTTTTCCAATCAAAGCCTAAGCGGAATGGGCCTACAGCGAGTTGTTTTAGCCGGCTCTAGTTTCGCCAAGTCCGTATTGAAAAAAGCCAATCTGCAAGGGATAGACCTGTCCAACGCCAACCTGAGTAAAGCTGACCTGGGACATGCTACACTCCGGAGCGCTAAGCTGGGCGGCGCCTATCTGGGTTCGGCTAACTTGGAAGGCTGTGATCTGCGCGGTGCTGACCTCACCCGAGCCTGTCTGGATCAGGCCAACCTTAGGGACGCCAATCTCTGTGGCGCTGATCTGACCGATGCGGCCATCAGCGATGAGCAGCTGGCCGTGGCCCGAACGAACTGGACGACGGTCTACCCCAACGGCAAACGCGGGCTGCGGTAGTGCGGCAGAGCGATACACCGGGCTCGATGCCCTAAATTTATAGACTTTGGGAAGCTTCTCGGTGAATTTAGGCGCTACCGCGTTTCCTTGCCAGGTGAGGTACCGTCAATGGCCTAAACTCAAGGGCGTCGCGGCTGTTTATGTACCCCACTAGCTTCAGAAACGCTGTAATTTAAGATTTGGTATAAATAATATAAGTAAACGTCTGTCCGGGGTAGAGTTCGCTCAGCCCTAGCGGACAGCGGCTCAGTAGACCCGGCAGGAAGGATTTCAAGATGTTTGTAGACGAACTCACGCCCCTGATGCGAGAGATGGCCCATCAGCCCATGGCTTTTCTGGGTGGCCTATGTTCAGGGCTGCTGCGGTTAGACCTCTCAGATGACCCGGTCAAAAGCTGGCTGAATCAGCAGGGGGCATCAACAACGGCCGCTGTGCCTGATCCCTCCGTGACCCAGCAGGGACCGAAGTCAATCGACATTGAGTAGCTCGTCTGTCCAGGTCAGGAGACGCTGTCTGAGCTGAACAGATGCTTTAGAGTCAGCGGCTGGCAGCGGCAGCAAAGTCAGGGCCTGGTCATAGGCCGCGATCGCGCCGTTCCAATCGCCGCTGAGGTGATAGGTTCTGCCCAGCTCAGCATAGAGGTTGGCGCTGGTCGGCTGAAAGAATAGCGCGATATCAAAGCAGTCCATCGCCTCTTCGTAACAGCCCAAATCGCGGAAGGTGATGCCCTGATTAATCCGAGCCTTCAGATTCACTGGATTCAGGTCGATGGCCTGGTCATAGTCGCTCAGCGCTTCGTCCCAGCGCCCCTCGGCGGCATAGCAGTTGGCCCGATTGTTGTAGGCCTGGTCAAGTTCAGGATTGAGCCGAATAGCGCAGTCTAGGTCGATCAGAGCCAGTTCATACTGCTGGCAGTAGAAATACACCAGCCCGCGATTATTGTAATACTCTGCTGTCTCAGGGCAGCGCTGAATCAGCCGATCGAGCAGGTCAATCGCTGAGCGATAGGCGCCCCTCTGCATCTCCCACTTGACCTGGTGGCGAAGCAGAATAATCGCATCAGCATCGGCGAGGAGATTGGCCAGGCGCTGCGGTTGGCTATTCTGAGACCGACGGATAACGCCGCTGCGAGGCCCCAAAACCGCCATCGATGGTGTAGAATCCGCTGAGAATGGGGTGACATTTTTGAGTGGCTGCATGGTAGATGTCCTCGGAGATTGGCGACAGGATGGCGGGCTTTCAGTTAATCTTCTTGATGGAATCCTCGCATGGTTAAATACAGAACCCAACCGGGAAAAAACGTAGAAGATTGAGAAAAATTGAAATGAGGCTTCACCCGTTCCGCAGATCCGCTGATGAAAAGCAGATGAGCTCGGGCATTGGGGCGCTTTAATGCCTTAGCAGCGTTCCTATCCGGCGCTTTATGACGCTTTCCTAACGAACGCCGACTGACGCGAACGAGACGGCTATAATGGGAGCGCAAACGACCCCCTCGTAACGCTTTTTATGACCGCAACTGCCGCCTATCCCAATGCCCCTGACCTGAACGCAGAGGACTACATCCTGATTGGCTTAGCCACCTGCTTTCTCAAGCAAGAAGGCGAGGTCACCCAGGTCACGATGGCTGAACCCATTCCCTCCGCCTATCTAGAAGCGCTGATGAAGGGCGTCCCGACCTCGTACCAGAGCCTCTATGCAGTGAGCCTGGGCGAGGTGCTTGAAGCAGGCCAGCCGAAGCTGCTGCCGGCAGCCAAAGCGGCCAATGCGCAGGTCAGCCCAGATTTTGTCGAGCAGGCGCTGGCGGCCGCTCGGACCTACCAGTCGCGCCCTGAGGCGCAGACATTCGTCCCAGCTGGTACGGTCTATACCGATGTGAACTATTCCACTGAGCGCAAGCGGATCCTCAATGCCGAAAATATGGTGACGGCGGATGACAATGTCAAACAGCATCAGTACACCCATATGACGCTTTGAACCATTGCTGGACTTTGGAGATATTGCTGGACTGCTGCCTGGGCGACTCTAAACCTCTACTTGCCAATGCAAAATCGGCTAAAAATTTCGTCTAGCATTGACTCGGTGACGGCTTCTCCGGTGACCTCTCCTAAATCCTGAATTGCCGCTCTGAGGTCAATTGTCCAGAAATCCAGCGGTAGACCGGCCTGAATCGTGGCCTGGACCTGTTGTAAGGCATTTTGGGCCTTCGCGATCGCGCCCGCCTGCCGCTGATTGATCGCCAGATCGAGGTTGGCGGCGCTGAGGTTGCTGGCCTCCACGGTTTTAAGCAAAGTCTGCTCCAGCGCCTCTAGCCCGCGAGACTGGCTGGCTGAAAGCTGGACGACGGGTGAGGCGGGGCCGAGCTGCGCCAATATCGGCTCGATCCTAGCCGCTGGGTCAGAATCAACCAGGTCTATTTTATTGATCACGACCAGGTGAGGTCGCGGCTGAATCAGCTCGTAGAGGAGATCTTCCTCCTCCGCCCAACCCCCAGCGGCATCCACCGTTAGCAGCACCAGGTCAGCCCGCTGGACGGCTGCCCTGGAACGCTGAATCCCCATTTGCTCAACCGGGTTACTGGATTCACGGATTCCCGCCGTATCCAGCACCTGAATCGGAATGCCGCCGACGACGAGCTGGGACTCGACGATATCGCGAGTCGTACCGGGCAGGTCAGTAACAATGGCGCGATCGCTCTTACTCCAGGCGTTCAGCAGGCTCGACTTGCCCACGTTAGGGCGACCAATGATAGCGACCTTAAGCCCGGCCCGCAGCAGCTCGCCCTGATGGGCCGTAGCCAGGATGTGGCGGACGGTTTTGAGGGTCTCGTCCAGGCGCGATCGCACCCAGTCCAGATCCAGCGGCGGCAGGTCATCCTCAAAATCAATCCGAGCTTCAATCTCCGCTAGCAGGTCCAGACAGTCGCTGCGCAGCTGCCGCAGCGACTGGGCCAGCTTACCCCGCAGGCCCGCGACTGCCGCCTGGGCGGCCTGGGGCGACTGGGCACCCACCAGGTCAGCCACACTTTCAGCCTGGGTTAGGTCGAGCCGCCCGTTGAGAAACGCCCGCAGCGAAAATTCGCCCGGCTGAGCCAGTCTGGCGCCCTGCTGAAGGCAGAGCTGAAGTACCTGCTGCACGGCCATGATGCCGCCGTGGCAGTGAAACTCAACGACGTCTTCGCGGGTAAAGGAGCGGGGGGCATACATCAGCAGCAGCAGGGCCTCATCGATCACCTGCTGAGTTTTAGGCTGCCGGATAAAGCCATAGAGGATGCGGTGACTTTCCCAGGCCTGGGAGCCCGGCGCGTAGAATAGGTGCCGGGCAATCTCGACGGCCTCAGCGCCTGATAGTCGCACGATGCCGACGCTGCCCTGCTGGGGGACAATCGCAGTCGCGATCGCGGCAATTGTTTCTGCCTGCACGATAGAACTCCTTGAAGTTGCCATATCCAAACGTCTCGCCTGTCAACCGTGAGGATTTGGATAAGAAATAGCCTAGCCGATCTCAAAACCAGAACGCTGGCCTAGCAGCCGTCTAAGATAGGTGGGACAGTGCGTTTTTCGATCTATGCCAGCCCCCTATCCCCCTCCCGTCGCACCGAAGCCTAGAAAACGTCGTCGGAAACCCCTCAGCTGGGCCGCTCCCCAGCGCTGGCGGCGGACTTTTCGCTACTTCTATCTGCGCTTTTTGCGCCTGCGCGGCAGCCCCAGAGAGATTGCCCGGGGACTAGCGGCGGGCGTATTTGCGGGCGCCTTTCCCTTCTTTGGCTTTCAGACGATTTTTGGGATTGCCCTGGCGGCAGTGGTCAGGGGCAATAAAATTATGGCAGCTGCGGGAACCTGGATCAGTAATCCGCTCACCTATGTCCCCATTTACGCCTTCAACTTTAAGCTGGGCAGTCTGCTGCTGGGCATGTCTAGCTCAGAGATCGACTTTTCCTCGCAGCAGTCGATCCGCGAATGGATGAGTATGGGCATGGATATCAGCGCCGCGCTGATCGTGGGCTCTTGCCTGGTGGGCCTGGTTGCCAGCGTCATTGGCTACTCCGTGGGTCTCAATCTGGCTGTCCGGTATCGCCAGGCCCGCCGTCAGAAACGCCAAAGAGGTCAGAGGGGGCGCTAGAGTTACTGAAACTGAAACCGGGGTCTACTGCCGCAGCGGCTGTGAGAGATTAGAGCAGTCCATTCATAGCTCACGATTATGTCTATCCGTTTCAATTTGCGCAGGCAGTGCCTCCAATCCGCGACCTGTTTACTGATCGGCCTGATACCGGTTACGTTTTTGAGCAGTGCTCCCCTATTTCCAGCCATGGCCCAGGATGCCCAAACCCGAGTCCTCAGCGTTACCGGTGAAGGCAGCGAGTCGATCCCCACGACGCTGACTCAGATTAGCCTGGGGGTTGAGGTGCAGGGAAAGACCGCAGCAGAAGTCCAGCAGCAGGCGGCTGAGCAAACGACAGCCGTACTGGAAGCGGTGCGATCGCAGCCCATCGACCAGCTAGAGACTACCGGCATTAGCCTCAGGCCAATCTACGCCTACGAGAACGGTCAGGAGCTGACGGGCTATCAGGCGACCAACACCATCAGCTTTGAAATTCCCACCGAGCAGGCCGGCACGATTCTGGACAGCGCGGTGCAAGCGGGCGCAACTCGGATCAATAGCGTCAGTTTTATAGCGGCGGATGACGCGATCGCGGCTGCCCGGCAACAGGCGCTTCAGATTGCTACCCGTAATGCGCAGGAACAGGCCGGTGCGGTGCTCAGTAGCCTCAACTTCACGGCTCAGGAGATCGTCGGCATTCAGATTGACCAAGCCAGCGCCCCCCCGCCGCGACCGCTGCCCTTCGCCAACGAAGCCGCCGATACAGTTTCTCAGCGATTGGCTGAAACGCCAGTCGTCGGCAGTGAGCAGACGGTGCGAGCCACGGTGACGTTGCAGATTCGCTACTAGCGCCGCCGGGGTGCGGAAACCGTACCCCGACTAAAACTGATCGTCGCCGTAGCTATCATCCATCGGCGCTTCACTGTCTCGACGAGACCCTAGCAAATCCAGCCGTTCGCCCCGAATCACCGGGGTAGAACGCGGGGCACCGCTGGCCCGGTCTTGCCATGTATCGAGCTTGAGCGAGCCGGTAATGCCGATCAGGCTGCCTTTACGCACGTAGTTAGCAGCGACTTCTGCATTCCTACTCCATAGCTCAACGGTAAACCAATCTGGCTGATCGCTCTTGCGGCTGCGACGATCGACCGCCAGGCTAAATTTGCACACCACGCTACCAGATTCAAAATATTTCACGTCGGGATCTCGACCCACCCGACCCACCAGGGTGACGACGTTTAAGCTCATAGTACTGACTTATTACTTTTTAAGGTTCTATCCTAGCGAATGACAACCCTACCTATACTGCCTCGGTAACATTTGTGCCACTGAATGGCAACCAAAATAATGAATTAAGCAAAACAGACTAGACGGTCTCATATCAAGCATAATAGAATCCATTCGTCCAGGTACAAGTTTCGTAATGCTCGTGTGGGGGTATACCAGCTAGTGGGTTTATTCGATCGATTTTCTTCCTCTCGCGATATGGGTATTGATTTAGGCACTGCCAATACCCTGGTCTATGTTTCGGGTGAAGGGGTGGTTCTGCAAGAACCTTCCGTCGTCGCCATCGATGATCGAGGGGAACCGCTAGCGGTCGGTGAGGAAGCGAAGCGGATGCTGGGCCGGACGCCGGGCAATGTCCGAGCGATTCGTCCCCTCCGAGACGGCGTGATTGCCGACATCGATATTGCCGAGATTATGCTTAAGCATTTTATTCACCGCGTCCATAAGGGCCGGGCGAGGGCATTCCCCCGGGTGGTAATTGGCATTCCCAGTGGAGTGACTGAGGTCGAGCGTCGAGCGGTGAAGAATGCGGCGGAGCAGGCCGGAGCGAGGACGGTGCACCTGATCGATGAGCCTGTCGCAGCGGCCATTGGGGCGGGGTTACCGGTAGCTGAACCCACCGGCAATATGATTATTGACATCGGTGGCGGCACGACCGAGGTGGCCGTGCTGAGTCTGCAGGGAACCGTTCTCAGCGAATCGGTTCGGGTCGCGGGCGACGAGCTAACCGACGCGATTTTGCAATACATGAAGAAGGTGCACAATCTGGTGATTGGGGAGCGCACCGCTGAAGAAATCAAAATTAAGGTCAGCTCTGCCTATCCCAGCGCAACCGATGATGAGGTTTCGCTCGAAGTGCGGGGCCGACATATCCTATCGGGCCTGCCGCGGACGGTGACGATCAAGAGCCCAGAAATTCGCGAAAGCATGGCCGAACCACTGTCGATTATCGTCGAGGCGGTCAAGCGGACGTTGGAAAGTACGCCCCCCGAACTGGCAGCTGATATCATTGATCGGGGGATTATGCTAGCCGGCGGTGGAGCGCTGCTGAAGGGGTTGGATACGCTGATCAGCCATGAGACCGGCATTGTGGTTCATGTGGCCGCCGATCCGCTCAGCTGTGTAGTGCTCGGTACCGGACGCGTACTCGAAAATTTTTCTGAGATGGAGCGTGTCTTCAGCACTCGTCATCGCGACCTGTAATCCCTGGCCTTACTAAAAAAGTCGCTACATGTTTGCGCTTAGACGCTGGTGGGAGAAACACGCGCTCAAGGCGGGCCTGGCCGGCCTGGCCGTGGGTGCAGCCTGGCTGATGCACCAGGCAAACGGCGCCATTGTCTATGAAACCTACCAGTTTTTAACCCGACCGTTACAGCCTGGCCTGCCCACCGACGAGCAAATCGAAAATGCCTATGTGCTAGAGCTACAGGAGCGAGTCGTCGAGCTCGAAAATCAAAATCAGCGGCTGCGCGAGCTGGTGAACTATGCCGAGCAGCAGACGCGGCCCAGCACGATGGCGGCGGTGATTGGCCGCAGCGCCGACCACTGGTGGCAGCAGGTTTTGCTCAACCGGGGCAGCCGCGATCAGATCGGTGAGGGAGATATTGTGACCGGGCCGGGCGGCTTAGTCGGGCGGGTGCTGGCGGTGACGTCTAACTCCGCTCGAGTGTTATTGATCAGCGACCCAACCAGTCAGATTGGGGCCAAGGTCAGTCGCAGCCGCTCGATGGGGGTCGTGCGGGGACAGTCGAGCAGCCAGGTGACGATGGAGTTTTTCGACAAGGTGCCCGATGTCAAGCCGGGAGATGTGATTGTCACGTCTTCCTACAGCCAGCTATTTCCGCCGGATATCCCCATTGGCCGAGTAGCGTCAATTGACTTAGGCAAGAGCCCAGCCCCAGCCGCGGTCATTCAGCTGTCGGCTCCGTTGAATATTTTGGAATGGGCCACGGTCCATCCCTTTACGCCCAAGCTCGATGTGAATGCGCCGCCTGCCAATATCTTGAAGGATGACGCAGAGGATAGTCAGTAGCGGATGGCCTATAGCACCCGATCGCGACGTTCGGCTCCGCGCAAGCACCTCTGGAACTGGGGCATCACGCTGGGCTCAGTGGCTTTTTGCCTGCTGATTCTGCCGACTCGCCTGCCCGGCATGGAGCTGCTGGGCGTTTCCCCCAACTGGCTGCTGATCTGGGTGGTCGCCTGGAGCGTCAGCCGTACCGTATTTGAGAGCGCGATCGCGGGTCTGGTTTTGGGGCTGCTACAGGACAGTCTCACCGCCAGCTACCCCACCCACGCCCTAGGACTGATGATTACGGGCATTTTAACGGCTCGACTTCAGCAGCGGCACTACCTCCAGGGAGATATTATTTCGATTGCGCTGATTGTGTTTGGCATGGCGATTGTCGCTGAGACGGCAATGGCGCTACAGTTCACCGTGCAAAGCCTATTTTTGCCCAACTCGCTCTATGCCAGCCTCAGCCAAATCTGGGTCTACCACCAGAAAGTAGCCCTCAGCTCAGCTATCCTCAGCAGCCTTTGGGCTCCAGCCCTGTACTACCCGCTCAAGCATTGGTGGGAGCGCTACCGTCCTAGCAATAAACCTTAAGGCTGCTTCAGGCCGCTTTGACCTGAGCCTGATGGATAATCGCCTGAACCGCAGCCAGCAGCGTCTCATGCAATGCGGTGGGGTGCAGCGTTTGGAGATGAGACCGGCTGCGGGTGCCGCAGGTTAGGGCGGCGGTCGAGAGCCCAGCCTGCTGGCCAGCAATAATGTCTGCTTCGGTATCGCCAATCATCCAGGCCGCTGCGGTTGAGAATTCAGACTGCTGCGAGATCGCATGCTTTAGCAAATCTACTTTTTGCGCCACCCGATTGGCATGGGCCGCCATGATATCGGAAACGCCATAGACTTCGCTGACGTAAGCGGCTAGCCCGTGGGCCGACAGAAAGTCTTCAACCTGCCGGGGATGGCGGAGGGTGACTAAGACCAGCCGTACCTGGTGCCGTTTGAGCAACGCTAGGGAGGCTCGGGCCGTAGGCTGGGGCCGATCCCACTGGAGCAGATGGGCATGGTTGACCATGCGCGTCACCTGCTGCAAAAACGTTTCAACAATGCTCTCGGGCAGTCCGGAACGAACGGCAATTTCGCCATCCTCGACCCGGCTGCGTTTCATCCGCCAAAACTGCTCTTTCGGCAGGGCCTGGACCCGCAGCGGCGGCCCAGAGCCCTTTGTCTGAACTGCCCTTAATCCGGTTTGGTAGGTGCGGTAGTAGCGTTCTGAGACATCTACAATGGGACCGTCAAAGTCGCAGAACACCACCGAACTGGCCGATGTTCGGGCCGAGTTGGCCTGGGTACCCGGATGGTCTACCAAAGAAATGGGGGAAACGGGCTGGAAACCAGCGCCGGTTGGCTGCTGCATATAGCAAATCCTAAAGGGCGAACTTACCGCTTAAAGCTTCTTTACTTTAACAAGCGATCGCGCAGTTTCCGAAATATGTTCACCCAAAACTTATTAGAAAAACTAATGCTATGCTTAGAGCAAACCTCGGTGAGAGCAGGCTCGCACTAGTCGCTAAAGCCTTTGCCGCGCTCAGCTGTCTCCATACAAAAGCAGTTTTCGATCTGCGCTTTGAGCTTGTCTTGGTCTAAATTTTGGCCAATCAGCACGAGCTGCGTTTTGTGAGCGCGATCGCCCCATTCCTCATCTTCTAGCGAAAACCGCTTACCGCTGAGGTGAAAGACATGACGCTTAGGGCTTTCGTCAAACCAGAGGATGCCCTTGGCTCGAAAGACGCTGGCAGGCAGCTGGTTGTCCAGAAAATACTGAAATTTGCGAATCGCCAGCGGCTGCTCTCGCTCAAATGAAATCGAGGTGAAGCCATCTGCCTCTAGATGCGAAGAATGGTCGTGCTCGTGCTCATGCTCGCAGTGGCCGTGGTCGTGGTCGCAGTTTTCATGATTGTGATGGTCGTGCCTATGCTCGTGCTCGTGATTGTGGTCATGGCCATGCGATTCCTGAGATTCATTGAAGTACTTATCCGACTCAAACAGGCCGACGCTGAGAATCAGCGGTAGCGGCACCTGAGCCTGGGTAGTCCGAATAATCCGCGCGTCTTGCTTGATATCCCGCAGCTTGACTTCTAGCAGGTCGGCATCAGCCGGGTCAACCAGGTCCACCTTATTGAGCAAAATAATATCGCCGTAGGCAATCTGATTGTAGGCAGCCTGGGAATTGAACAGGTCCAGGCTATAGTTTTCAGAATCGACCACCGTCACGATCGAATCTAGCCGGGTCAGGTCGCGCAGCTCTGTGCCCAGAAAGGTAAGCGCCACCGGCAGGGGATCGGCGAGTCCCGTGGTTTCGACGACTAGGTAATCAATCTTGTCCGACCGCTCGAGCACCTTGTAAACTGCTTCCATCAGGTCGTTGTTGATGGTGCAGCAGATACAGCCGTTGCTCAGCTCCACCATGGTGTCGTCTTCGCTGGTGGTAATCAGCAGGTCGTTGTCAATCCCCACCTCGCCAAATTCGTTGACCAGCACAGCCGTTTTCAGCCCTTCCTGGTTGGTCAGAATGTGGTTGAGCAGCGTGGTTTTGCCGCTGCCCAAAAAACCCGTAATGATCGTCACGGGCAGGCCGTGTTTGGAAACATCCATCTGCTGGGTCTGAGCGGGGGTTGTTGCAGTCATAGGATTGAGGGAAATTGGCGAATTAGGAAGAGCTTGAAGCAATCCCTATTGTAGCGATATGCCATGCTATCGGAAAATTGCCGTCAAAGTAGCAGAGCTCTCCCTGTAAACCGATGCCGCTTACAGGGACGCAAATTCAACTATGGGTTGGCTGGATCTCTATACGCCTAGATAGGTCTTGGTCAGATACTGGGTCAGCCGACGAAAGCTGCTCTGGGTGCCCGTCTTAAGTGTCTTAGCATCAGTCAGCCCCATGATCTGGGCCATTTCGCTATCCGAAATTTGACCGGCCTGGTGTTGCTGAAACGCATCGACGACGGTAATCAGCTCGCCGGTCGAAAATTCATAGCCGTTCTCTGCCGCAAACTCAGTCACTGCCGGAGCCCGTTCGCCCTTGAGGGCAGCGCTTTCTTCAGAGTCGAGCTCAGCTTCAGAACTGATATCGCCATCACCGCATTCTAAAATTTGCCCAAGCCGCTGACGTAGCGATTCATCTTCGGCGGTTTTTTGCATAAACTTCAGCACGTTCGCTGTTGCCATCGATAACCTCCTCCAGGATGGGGTCAATACCCTCTATCTATAGCAAGGCTGACGGGTTTTTGCAGTTAAAAATAAAAAACTTTTATGAGTCCTAGCGGCCACCGCCTGAGACCGGCGTATTGGGCTGGTCGGGGGGCTGGGGCTGCCAATGGCGGCGGCGTTGGGACGCTTGGCTCGGATGCCGTCGGCTGTACGACGTTTAACGGCCTGATCGACTATCCCCACCCGGAAACGAAGATCAACCATTTTCAGGATCCCTCGGTGGTTGAACTGCTGCTGCCGCCAATTTTGGGGATCGGTTATGACGACAGCGTTTTCCTGTCCGTATCGGCTGAGGATTTTATAATAGAGCCATAAATTTACTGACATTCCTGTATGACCCAGCCCGACCTCGATACCCTCGCCCGTGATCTAGAGACCGGAGATCTTAAGGATCGCAAGCTGGCTTTGGCGGCTTTGCGCGATGTGCCCGCTGAGGAGGCCGTTCCGCTAATCAAAAAAGTGTTGAATGACCAGAATGAGCAGGTACGCTCAATGGCTGTTTTTGCGCTGGGAGTAAAGCAGACTGAGGAATGCTATCCCATCCTGATCGATCTTTTAGAAAACGATCCCGATTATGGCATTCGCGCCGACGCTGCCGGAGCCCTGGGCTATCTGGAGGATGTGCGTGCCTTTGAGCCCCTGTCTCGGGCCTTTTATGAAGACGTTGACTGGCTGGTGCGGTTCAGTGCGGCGGTGTCGCTGGGAAATCTCAAGGATCCGCGCGCCCATGATGTGCTGATTGAGGCGCTGAAAAGTAAAGAAGTGGTGATTCAGCAGGCGGCGATCGCGGCCCTGGGCGAAATTGGCGATCGCGAAGCCGTCACCGACATCCTCCGCTTTGTCCAGTCGGAAGACTGGCTGGTGCGCCAGCGACTGGCCGAAGCCTTAGGGCAGCTGCCCAGCGAAAAAACCGAATCGGCCCTGCGCTACCTGGAGAAAGATCCGCACCCGCAGGTCTCAGAAGCGGCCCGGCTTTCTCTGGAGCGGCTGGCTCATTCCTGAGCTAGGTTATCTCCACGCCGCTGATCGACTTACTCTAAAATCATGGCGATTCAACCCAACCCTGCCGGCATCGACTACGCAAGCGAGCTGATTGAAAAAAATCAGTACGTTAAGGATAGCGACTGGAGCCAGGCTCAGCCCTCGCCGCAGGATGAGAACGACCAGCTTCAGCGCCATGGTTGGGCGGGCTTTGCCCAGTGGCATCTGGCCATCGACACCGACGAAAATGAGCAAACCAAAGGGCGATATAAGTTTCCCTACGGCGATTTTCGGCGGGTGCACCGTAGCGGGCTGATTGCGGCAAAGCAGCGGGCAGGCGAATGGGACTATGATGAGGTTCGAAAGGTGGCCGATCGGCTGTTAGAGAAGGTCCCCGAGCCGGATTGAGTCAAAGCCGATGAGGTTCTGGTAAGTAGATTTAGATGACTAAGATTTCGCGTATGCCCGTCGCCCCAGCGCTAGGCGATTCTGAGCCCCTAGATAGCTTTTGTGCGATCGCATCCCGGGCCGCCGGAGAAGATCCGATTGGGACAGCTACGCCCTATCAGACCTACGTGCTGATTGAATGTCCCCAGCCCTGGCCGCCCAAGGTGCTGAAGTCGGCAGCGCTACCGGCAGCGCTGCGGCAGTTCATGGCGGCGATGCAGGCTGAGCATTCAGTTAACTTTTTGCTGGTTGACCCGGGGCAGCGGCATGAAGGAACGCGGGTGATGGTCTATCAGCAGCCGACTGGCCTCGCTCAGGGCTATCAGGGAACGGAGTTTTGGGTTGATTCGCTCGATGGGTTAGCGGCGCGGCTGCGGCAGATTTGGCAGGCGGGTTCTCTTGAGGGAAAAGCCATAGAACGGCGGGATATTCTGGTCTGTACCCACGGGCAGCGCGATCGCTGCTGCGCCCGCTATGGCCGACCGTTCTATCGGCAGGCGGTGAAAGCAGTTGAAAACGCTGGGCTGACAGACGACGTGCGGGTTTGGCAGGTGAGCCACATTGGCGGGCACCGATTTGCGCCGACGGTTTTGGATTTGCCGCAGGGGCGCTGCTATGGCCGACTGACCCCAGAGACCTTTGGGGCCATTCTCACCCGCAGCGGCCCAATTGGCCCACTCAAGTCGGTCTACCGGGGCTGGACCAGGCTGCCTCAGCCATTGCAGGTTCTGGAGCGCCAGCTGATGCTGGACTATGGCTGGGTCTGGTTTGAGCAGCAGGTTGACTACGCAATACTGGAGTTGGGTGATGGGCACCTTTCAGTAAAACTCTCCGTCCAGTCGCCCGCAGGGACTCTAAAGACTTACTGCGCTGAGATTGCGCCCGACCCGGAACAAGCTTGCCAGTTGAAAACCTCTTGCAATGCCGACCAGGCTTCTGAGGTGGTGAAATATGGCGTAGCTGAGGGTTACTGGGCCGAATAGCCCCGGCGCAGAATTTCGAGGATGGGGCGGCCCTGCCGATAGTCGTCGAGCATTTGCTGAGCCGGGCTGTAGCGCTGAGCCAGCCTGACCTTAAGCGGTTCTAGCCGGCCCCGGTCGGGGTCTGAGGCGAGGGCGGCTGAGGCAGCTGCGATCGCGCCTTTCGCCCCGGCATAAATTTCATCATCGGCAAACCCAACCCGAGCCGACCGCCGATGCAGCGCCGCATCGGGAACGGTGGCCCGACCGATCAGCGTTTCATCCAGCAGCAGTCCCTTCAGCAGCGCCAGCAGACTGCCATAGAGGCCAAAGTCGCCGCAGCTGTCAAAGGCTTTGAACTCTATCCGCCCGGTCTCGGCAGCGATCCGGGCCGGTTTTGTCAGAGAGGGCTGGACCTCTATTAAATCAGCCGGGTCGGCTAAAAAGACCATCGCTGCCGGACGTGGTCCGGTGCGATAGAAGGTGCGTACCGACAGCCCTGCCCAGGCCGAGCTCGCGTAGAAGGGCGAGCTATAGCTGAAGGGCAGAATAAAGGGGCTGAGATAGGTGAGCTTGCGGGCCAGGTCAATCAGCTGGGCGGTCGAAAAGCCCGGTGCCGACAGATTCAGGTCTGGCCCCTGGGTGAGCATGGGGATATGGGCCGTCTGCTTTTCAGGCGAGTTGCGGCGACGCTGCTGCTCAAACGAGTTGAGCGGCGGCATCGGCTCGAACCGGGTGCGGTGGGGATGGAAACTAGTGAGAATGGGGATAAACCCAAAGGCCGCGGCGGCTGTGCAAAGCTGGTCAAAGCTTTGGCTGAGCTCTGCGATCGCGCCGCCAATCCCAGTATGAACCGTCGTCCGAATTTCAATCCCCTTAGGTGGACAGTCGATCACCTCGCCACGTTCCGAAAAGCGCTCGTAGCCTTCGATATACCACCGCTTGACTTTGATTCCGGCATCCCCAATCCGCAGCTGGGGATAGTCTTCTACATACTGGGGCAGCGTCGCAACGATGGCCTGAAATTCGGCAAAGGAGGTGTTGGCATAGTCCGCAAACTGCCCGTCGGGCCGGAGAAACGCCACCTCGTGCTCAATGCCAAACCGAAAATTCATGCCATACAAGCGAATCGAGCGATCATAAAATTTTTGTCATCAAAATCCGGCTATGGGCTTCATAGCCCACCTTACGATAAAATTCCTGTGCCTTCAGATTGGCATACTCGACTGTATTCCAAGCTATAGTCCATCGTAATCACAAGATAGCCCACGAGACCGTCCTGTTCGATTAGCCAAATTCCACCATGATTCGGGTTTTGCAAAAGTCCCTGAACCGCTTGACGCGCATCAGGTTCATGATATTGAGAAATGAAGCCGCTCGTGACGACTTGGGCTTGTATGGCGGAGGCAATGTACCTGGCATTAGGACGAGGCGGCTGGCAGATGCAGAAGCAGCGTAGGTGTAATGCCGGTGAGGTCAGTCACTCGGGCAAATGCCTGGGCCTGGGGGCCAATCGCAATTAAGGGGACTGGATTGAGCGTGTGGCGCTTAGTTGATAGGTCTTCAACGTTACCGTGGTCGCTGGTGATAATCAGCGTCACTGCGGGGGGCAAAGATTGAACCATACTCTCGATGAAGCGATCGATCCGTTGCAAATATTGGTCGGCCTGCGCTCTGTCCTGGGCGTGACCGGCGTAATCGGTGAGGTAGCATTCGAACAACGTTAGGGTGTGGGCTTTGGTCAGCATAGCTAACCGCCAGCCCGCTTCTTTAGGCGTAATCGGCGGCTGGGCGATGCCTCTCCCTTGAGCCCGTTCACCCGTGATGTCCCAGAAAATAGCGGTTTCCTGCTCGTACTCAGACTGCATCCGAAAGGGCAGACCGGCGGTCATATTCAGCAGCGTGCAGACTGAATAGCGCAGGCGGCGAGTCGCGATCGCTTCAAAATACGCAGGCGAATAGAGGTTTGCCAACGTCGCTGTATAGCCCAGCGAGAGCAGCTGCTTAAACAACCCATAGCCGTCGATCAGCTGTCGCAGAGAGCCGTTGGCAAAACCAGCCTGATGGCGATTCAGAAATTTAGGGGCGTTTTGCCCGGTGTAGAGCGTGGTCTGTCCGGTAGCGCTTTGGGGCAAGCCGTCAACGCCAAGCTTAGCATCGATGGGTTTAGCCAGCAGTCCTGACTGATCAACCCTGAGGCCGCCTAGCAGCAGGCCATCAAGCAGTGCGGTTAAGAATGGCATAGCAGCTGGGCTGGTAAGCGGATTGGCTGAATGGGCTGACCCCAGCCCCAGCCCGTCTAAAAATAACAGTAGGTAGCGGGAAGCACTTGAAATGCTCTTTTCTGCGGCAGAGCGATCGGGTTGAAAAAAGTCAGCGGCCATAAACCTATCTTAGCGGAGCCAAAACGTCAGCGCGGTAACGTCATCGGGTCAGCTGAAGTCACTTTCTGCCTTCTGCACATCTATAAAGTTGTCATAGCGCCAAAATTCTTGATCTCAACAGGATGCAGGCGATAAAATTTTAGTACACTTGACCCCGTATTAACCGTGCCGAATTCCCCCTCAGAGCAGGAACAGCAACCTGAACCGAATGATATAGTACAGACTTAGTTAAGCCCCATCCAGAATTTTTTAATTGGGGCTTTTCTAGGTGGTCTGCCTATCTTTATTTATCTATCTTTGTCGATGGAAATGACCCATACAAGCCTCGCAGCAGTAGGCAATCTGAAACTGGCGATCGCGATCGCGGTTCCTCTCCTCTGCGGTTTACTTTCAGCCCTTTTCAAGCAGCGTATCATCCAGGTCTTAGCCGGGCTTCTAGAATCTGTCAATCTTTCTTTCTAGGCGGCTACGATTGATACAGAGCGGCTCCACGCTATCGGTATCTGGATCAGATAAAGCGACCGGACGCGCCGGATGAACCTGATTTAGCCGAGCAGCCTACGGGCTTTTCCCTGGAAGCGACTGAAGCTGCCGCGAGCGTTTGTTCCAACAGCACCCTAACGGAAACAAAATTGAATCAGGACTATGCCTAATCTGATTGATGGCTATCTTTTTTGGGAGGATGACGCGGCAGTCTGACTTGGAAACAGGTTTCTCCAGGCTGAGACTGAACCCGAATATCGCCGTGATGATGTTGAACAATCCTTTGAACAATATCAAGGCCGAGGCCGGTGCCTTTGCCAGTCTCTTTGGTGGTGAAGAAGGGATCGAACATGCGATCTTTGACCTCTGTGGGAATGCCGGAGCCGGAATCAACAATTTCGACCCGGACGCGATCTCGCTCTACCGCCGTCCGAATCTCGATCTTTCCGGAACCATCCATAGCGTCGATAGCGTTGTCGAGCAGGTTAGTCCAGACCTGATTCAGCTCGCTGCCGTAGGCGCAAATCTTGGGCATATCTTCGGCAAACTGGCGGCAGACGCTAACGTGGCCCTGCTTCAGCTTGTGTTTGAGGATCACCAGCGTGCTCTCAATCCCGGTATGAAGGTCAATCTCCTGGATTGGGGCCTCATCCATATGGGTGTATTCTTTGATTGCCTTGACCAGTTCAGAAATGCGCCCGGCCCCCTGGTCGATCTCTTGCAGCAGCCCCTTGCCAGAAATCTCCGCGTTGAGCCAGCTTAAAACGTCGCTGAGGGCAGCCTTAGGAACCTGCTGGGCGACTCGGTTTAGCCAATCTGAGTCGATGCCAACGTCTACCAGTGAGGGCGCTAGCTTCCAGCTTTCGGCAATATCGGCATCTTCTAGCCAGTCGGCGATTTCGTCTTCGCGATCGCTACGCTCCAAAGCACCCAATTCTTCTTTTTCCCTAGCCTGCTCCAGCACCTGCACCGGCAGCCGATCGACAAACTCTCGCTGCTCGGATGACAGCTCCCACTGGTTAAGCCGAAAGGCATAGCGCGACAGAGAAGCGTAGTTTTCGCAGAGTTCTTGGCTGCTGCGCTTGACCGCTGCGGCGGGGTTGTTGAGTTCATGGGCTAACCCTGCGGATAGCGTACCCAGAGAGATGAGCTTGGCCTGCTGCTGGCTGACGCTGGCGTGGATCTGCGATCGCTGGGTCGAAATTTTTAGAATCTCTCGCAGAATGAACCGACATTTGAAGAGCAGTTCCCAGAACGCATCGGCCTCTAGCTTATAGAGCCAAACGTTGCTCAGGGCTCGACCCGTGGTGGGGTAGGGCTCTTCCAATAGCAAAATCAGCTCGGCAAACACCTCTCCTGTACCCAGCGTCACGGCGTGGGCTTCGCGGTCTTGAACGCGCTGGGTCCATTCAGTCTCACCGGAGAGGATGATATAAAAACCGTCGGCGGGGTCGCCCTGTTTGGCAATTTGGGCGCCGGCGGGATAGTGAATTTCGCTGCCCTGCTCGATTAGCCACTGGAGCTCAGACTCAGGCAGCTCTTGCAGAAAAGGGACTTGGCGTAGCGCCGTCTTCAGGTCTGGTGGTTCAGGGCTTGCCATCACAGCACATCGCTGAGGTAGCGATGGACAAACTGTACGCAGATGGAGCCTTCCCCGACCCCAGAGGCGACCCGTTTAATCGACCCGTGGCGCACGTCGCCGACGGCAAAGATGCCCGGCACGTTAGTTTCGAGCAGATAGGGTTCTCGGTCTAAAGTCCAGCCCTGGGGCCGGTCCTGCTTTTGCGGCAGGTCGGGGCCGGTGAGGATGAAGCCGCGATTGTCCCGGGCGACCAGGCCCTCTAGCCAGTCGGTGTAGGGCACTGCTCCAATGAAGATGAACAGCGAATTGGCCGGTACCGTTTCGACCTCGCCGGTTTGGGAGTTTTCGATCACCACCGCTTCTAAGCTCCCGTCGCCCTTTGCCTCAATGACGCTGTGATATGCCTTAACCTCAATGTTCTCCGTTTCCTCAATCTGGTCGATCAGGTACTGCGACATGCTTTTGGCCAGTGACTCACCCCGCACCAGCATGGTCACCTTGCGAGCATATTTTGAGAAATACATCGCCCCCTGCCCAGCAGAATTAGCCCCGCCCACCACGTAAACATCCTCGTCGGTACAGGCGATCGCCTCGGACTGGGCCGCGCCATAGTACACCCCAGCCCCGGTCAGCTTCTCAGTCCCCGGCACGTTGAGCCGCCGCCACCAAACGCCCAGCGCCAGGATAACGGCATGAGCGCTGATTTCTGCCCCGTCAGTGAGGGTGACCGAGCGATAGCCATCCTTTTGGTGAATCGCCTTGACTTCCTGCGGCGATAGAATTTCGACGCCAAATCGCCTGGCCTGGGTGACGGCGCGGCGGGCCAGGTCGCCGCCGCTGAGTCCGCTGGGGAAGCCCAAATAGTTTTCAATCCGAGAGCTGGTTCCGGCCTGGCCGCCGGGCGCTTCGCGCTCGATCATCACCGTGCGCAACCCTTCTGAAGCGCCGTAGACCGCTGCCGCTAGCCCGGCGGGGCCGCCGCCGACAATCACTAGATCATAAAACGGCTTTTCGGCCTGGGTCTGCAAGCCTAGCTGGTCGGCCACCTGTCGAGGCGTGGGCTGCGAGAGCCGAGCCCCGTCGCCAAACAGCACCAGCGGCATTTCCTCAGGATTCTCGTGGCTGTAGTCCACCAGGTTCTGCGCTTCCTGGGACTGCTCGATGTCTAGCCAGCGGTAGGGAATCTGGTTGCGAGCGAGGAAGTCTTTGATCTGATGCGACTCGGGTGACCAGCGATCGCCAATTACCCGCACCCCGTCAAAGTCGGGCCGATAGCTGGCCTGCCAGTCTTCTAGCAGGTCGTCGAGCACCGGGTAGAGCTTTTCCTCCGGCGGGTCCCAGGGCTTGAGCAGATAGTAGTCCAGCTTGGCTGTGTTAATGGCTCGGATGGCGGCTTCGGTATCGGCATAGGCGGTCAGCAGCACGCGCTTAGCCTTGGGAAAGATTTGCACGGCCTGCTCGATAAACTCGACGCCGCTGATCTGAGGCATGCGCTGATCGACCAGCAGCAGGGCCGCCGTATCGTTTCGCAGCTTGAGCTGCTCTAGCGCCTCCAGGGCTGCCTGCCCCGAATCTGCTCGGACGATGCGATATTCGCCTCCGTACTGCTTGCGCAGGTCACGCGCGATCGCTTGCAATACTTCTGGGTCATCGTCAACGGTCAGGATAGCGGGCTTACCCATGAGTTGCTCCTTGCAATGGGTTGCTTAAAATTTAGCGCAAGTTGATGGGAGAGTGATGGGGTGGTGAGTGATAGGGTGATGGAGTTCCTGTAGCTCCTGAACTTGCTCTTACACCTCAGCCCGCAACACAGTATCTACTGGGCTAACGAGAGGCGTTGATAACCCACAGTCTAACCACGGTTTAATTCCTCAGCTAGTTCTTCAGGTGTAGTCTGATAGGGAGGTACCTCATAGCGATCGCAAGCGGCTTAGGGTTCTAGAATTTTAACCAGAATGCGCATCAGGGTTTCTAGGTCATCTGGGACTCGGTAGAGGGTTAGGCCCTGCTGAATTTGTTTTTGTTCTCGATGTAGAATGCCAAACTGCCAGATGTCGCCTGTCGAAACGGCTCCCTGCAGGATAGGTTGTTCATTATCCGTCCACTGATCCAGAGCAATCAGCTCAACGGCCAGCTGGGTGAAGCCTTTGGCTAAGTCGGCGTTCTTGGCCTCAATCACCAGGAGTCTCCCGACGGAGTAGAGATAATAGTCGAGCGACCCTTTGAGCTGCTCGGTGACGGCAAGCGGATATTCCAGGCGGAGCTGGGCCTGGGTATAGTGCACTACGTCTAGCAGCAGGGGGGCAATCAGCAGCTCGCGGCGAGCCGCTTCGCTTGTCAGGCTGATGAAAGGTAGGCTTTCTTCAATGCGAGTTTTGAGGTTATCTAACCGGTCGAGATTTGCCGTTGACTGAGGCAAAGATAGGGGAACTCGCTTCAGGGTATAGCCAAACTCGGCCAGAATGTCTTCCGGCTCGTAGGGCATCTCAAAGTACTGTCTGAAGGTGTAGGACTGGCCGGGCTGGAGGATGCTAGGTCGAGTCATGAGCAGAATTTTGTGTGATTTTCATTGCTTGAGTTTCGTCTATTAGGCTATGTGACATTTCTAAGCAGCGCGAAGTAGGCACCTACAATATGAGCTAGAGCATGTCCTTTGTGAGCATCCCTATAGCTCCCGGCAATGTCACTAGCGGGAGGAGATTCGATTTCAGCTGTATCAAAAGTGGGAAGTTGTTCAAGGGCCTGTCTGAGAAACTCTAATCCAGCGTCGAGGTCATTTAGTTTTTCGACACGTTTACAGACTTCTTCAAGGTTTCTGGATTTGAAAGTTAAAGATTTGTCCTCGATGACGATCGCATAGCTCAGCGCTAAATTTTTAAGATTTTGTTCTGTAAACGGTTCTGCTGTTTGCAATATCTGCTCTCGCCTATCTAATTTGACGGATGCACGAGCAATGCCATCAGCTATTTCATCAAGAGAAGTCTGAGTAAGGAAGTCATCGGCCCTCAAAGCACTGACTAATTGCTGAGCCTGATTCAGAAGCTCTCTGGCGTTGTCAAACTGATCGAGTTCAGTATACTGTTCTGCCACTATTCGCAGGGCTTGCGCTTTCATGTTGAGATCTTGCTCTACTAATGCATAGCCTTCCACATAGTTTAATAAAGTTTGGAGTTTGTTCAATTCCGCCCCCCTTTTCAGGAGTGACTGAAATGGTGTCTGCAAGGCATTGACCTTCTCGCCTGGAGAGGTGATTTGCTGAACAAATCTAATCGCTCTTTCGGGCTGATTGGCAAGGGCGTAAGAACTCGCCGCTTCTGCCATCAGGTAATCTCGACTACCTTCGTAATCGACAGCGGCAAGTACTTTTGATATTTGTTCATGCTCTGAATTTAAAGCAGCAGTATGAACGATAGAATCAAATGCTCGCCAGACTTTATGGAAGTCGTCCATGATCATGCAAGCGACTTCAATTGCCTGATCAAACAGTCCGATTTCGGCATAAGTAGCAGCTACCACGGCCAATTCGAGGTCACGACCGTCGGGATCTTCCTCTTGGTTAGCCTGGTGAAATAGTTTCGCAAGTATATCTTCGCTGCGGCTTTGCAGTCCCATTTTTGCCAACTGCTTGGCTATATCGTATTCCCAGAAAGCAGATTCTTCACTGGGCAGCGTCGATAGTTCCCGAATAGCCTCCTCGATAAACGGCAGTGCTTGTTCAGGAGCTTGATCAAGGTTGAACTGCTTGGCAATAGCAATATTTACCATGGCGCGGTATTTCAAGCTTTGGATCAAGGGGATCGCATCGATGATTTTGTCTAACAAACGCTGACCTCCATGGATTTGCCTTCTATTATGGAGCAGAGATATGCGGCACGATAGCCTAAGCCAACCAAGATTTAAGGTATAGCTAAATTCAGCCGGAATAACTTCTAGCTCGTAGGCCATCTCGAAGCGCTGAAGGTGTAGGACTGTCCCGGCTAGAGAATGCCAGGTTGAGCTAGGTTGAGCTAGTTGAAGGATTTATGAAGCGCTTACCTTCTAGTGCGAACAAGGGTGGCCGCGATCGCGCTTCCCCCCAATGCCAGCACCGCCGCCGTCAGCATCACAACGCGAAAGCTATCGACAAAGGCGGTATCAATGGCTGCCTAGACGGCTTGGGCTTGGGCGTCGCTCAAATCCGGCGGCAGCTGCGCCGCAGCTCGATTAATGCGCTGTTCGATTAGGAAGGTCTGAGCGGCCTGGGTCAGATTCAGGGGTGCGGTGCGGCGGTCGAGGCTGAGGCTGAAGACCGCGATCGCGATGGGCAAATTCATAAAGAAAATCCAGCGCCAGGAGCCTACTTCGATCAGCCAGTCGCCCAGCACCGGCCCCGCCGCCGAGGTAATTGCGGTGAAGCCGGACCACAGGCCGATGGCTCGGCCCCGAGCGGCTTCGGTAAACGCCGCGCTAATAATCGCCAGGCTACCGGGAATCAGCAGCGAGCCGCCCACCAGCATTAGCGCCGCCACAAATAGCGCGTAGGATTCGACCACCCACTGCGCATCGGCAACCGTCGCATTCAGCTCAGCGTTTGGCCCGAATCGCCCCCTCGTCGCAGGGCGGCTTCACAATCGAGGACATAGGGAGATTGGCTCCTGAGGAACCAGTGATGTTGCCAACTCGATCAGAATAGAAAAGTCATGGGCATATGGATTGATTTAGTCATAAAGCTCTGGGTCTGCGGAGGTGAATGGTAGCCTGGGGCACAAACTTTTGGAAGGTTTTTACCAATTCTGAAGGGAGTTACTCTGTGATGACCCATGCGCGATCGCACCCCTCGACTGTCTCCCACATTTTCCCGGCGTCAGATTATGCGCGGCCTGATGGCGACTACCGCCTTTGGCCTGACTGCTCGGTTCGGAACTGCCTGTACGTCTGACAGTTCCTCCTCAGCGGGCGGCGATGGCGGCGGCGGTGACGAAGAAACCGTGGTGGGCTTTATCTACGTCGGGCCGAAGGATGACTTTGGCTACAACCAGGCCCACGCCGAAGGGGCGCAGGCAATGGCGTCGGTGCCCGGAATTCGCATCGTCGAAGAAGCCAGCGTCCCTGAAACGACAGCGGTGTCAGAGACGATGCGCAGCATGATTGAAGTGGATGGAGCAAAGGTGCTCTTTCCCACCTCCTTTGGCTATTTTGACCCCTATATTTTGGAACTGGCGCCCGAGTTTCCGGAGGTGCAGTTCTTCCATGCGGGCGGCCTCTACCAGGACGGAATGCCCGACAACGTCGGCAGCTACTTTGGCTATATCGACGAAGCCCAGTATGTCGCGGGCGTGGTTGCCGGGCATATGACTCAGTCGGGCAAGCTGGGCTTTGTTGCGGCTAAGCCAATTCCTCAGGTGCTGCGGAACATCAATAGCTATACCCTGGGCGCAAAAAGCGTGAAGCCGGAAATTACCACCCAGGTCATTTTCACCGGCGACTGGGCCTTGCCGGTTAAGGAAGCCGAAGCCACCAACAGTATGGTCGATCAGGGCATTGACGTGATCACCTGTCACGTAGATAGCCCCAAAGTGGTGATGGAAACGGCTGAAAAGCGCGGCGTCTTCTGCACGGGCTACCACGCCAATCAGGCCCCGCTGGCTCCCAATGGCTATCTGACCGGGGCAGAGTGGGACTGGTCGAGCATCTACACCCGGCTGGGCGAAGACTTTGTTGCGGGCAAAACGCTGATGGCGGGCGATATTGACAACCTGCTGCGGGGTGGCCTGGCGGAGAATTTCTGTAAGCTCTCGGCCTATGCGTCGATCGTTCCCGACGCGGCCCAGGCCGATGCTGAAACGGCCCGAGACCAGCTGATTAGTAAAGAGCTGGTGATCTTCGAAGGCGAACTGAAAGATAACAAAGGCAACACGATTATCCCCGCCGGTGAAGAGTACGAGCAGCAAAACCTGGAGCTGGAGAAAATGGACTGGCTGATCGAGGGCGTTAAGGGCAGCGTGGGGAGCTAATGGCGATCGCGCAGTCTCCTTCGGCGTCGGGCCTGCCCTATCGCTGGCGGCGCTCGATTGAAGCAGTGCTGCTGCCGATACTGGCCTTACTCGTCGCCCTAATCATTTTTGGCGGCTTCTGTGCCCTAGCGGGCGCAAACCCCCTAGCCGTCTACGGGTCGATCTACAAGGCCGCCTTCGGTCGCTGGAGCGCCTGGCAAAATACCCTGATTCGGGCGGCGCCGCTGATGCTGACGGCCCTCTGCACGGCCCTACCGGCGCGGCTGGGGCTGGTGATTATCGGCAATGAGGGAGCGCTGGTGATAGGCGGATTGGCCGCCGTGGTCACCGCTTTAGGTGTTGGTACAGCCCTACCGCCGCTGCTGGTGCAGCTGGCGATGGCGGTAGCTGCCCTGGTTGCAGGCGGTTTATGGATTATGCTGGCCGGGGCGCTGAGGCACTATCGCGGCGTCAACGAAACGATTAGCAGCCTGCTGCTGAACTATATTGCGATCGCGCTGATGAACCACCTGGTTGAGGGGCCTCTGCGCGATCCCAACTTTGTTACCAAGCCCTCCTCCTACGAAATTGCCGAGCTCAACTGGCTGGGAGAAATTCCCGGCAGCCGCATTCACTGGGGGCTGCTCTACGGGCTGGTGGCCTGTGTGATTGCCTATGGGCTGATCCAGCGCACCAGCTTTGGCTTTGCCGCCCGGGCGGCGGGCAGCAATGTGCGAGCGGCCCGAATGGCCGGGCTGCCGGTGGGTCAGCTCACCCTGGCGGTTTGCTTTTTGGGCGGTTCGGCGGCGGGGCTGGCGGGCATGGTGGAGGTGGCCGCAGTGCAGAAACGGCTGAACGAGTCGCTGGTGTCGAACTATGGCTATGCCGGTATTCTGGTCGCCTTCGTCTCCCGGCATAATCCGCTAGCGACGGTGCTGGTGGCGATTTTGCTGGGTGGTATTCTGGCTAGCGGCGGCATTTTGCAGCGATCGCACGGCCTGCCTGACGCAACGGTGCTGGTGTTTCAGGGGATTGTGTTTCTCTGTATTCTGGCCAGCGATTCATTCTACGGACGATTACCCGGCTTCCGGGAGGGATAGACCATGGCAGCAGAAGCATTAGGCTGGTGGGGAGTGCCGCTGGGCATTATTGCCGGGACGCTGCGCGGCAGTGCGCCTTTTCTCTTCGTCAGCCTGGGTGAATGCATCACGGAGAAGAGCGGCAAAATTAATCTGGGGCTGGAAGGAACGCTGCTGATGGGGGCGATGAGCGCCTATGCGGTTTCTTATCTGGCCCAGGGCTGGCTGGGGCCAGTTTGGTCGCCCTGGCTGGGCGTTCTGGCAGCGGGGCTTTCGGGCACATTGCTGGGGCTAATCCACGGCTGGCTGGCGCAGCAGCCGCGCGTCAATGATGTGGCCGTGGGAATTGCGATGATTATCTTTGGCAGCGGCCTGGCGTTTTTCCTCGGCAAGCCGTTTATTCAACCCCAGGCCCCGCCGCTGCCGACCTTCGAATGGGGCAGCTGGAGCCAGCTGCCGCAGATGCGGGCGGCGCTCAGGGTGAGCCCGCTGTTTTTACTGGGGGTCGCGATCGCGCCGCTGCTCCAATGGTTTTTTCGCGCTACCCGCTGGGGCCTACAGATTCGCGCGGTGGGCGACAGTCCCCAGGCGGCCCGGGCGATGGGCATTTCTGTATTTAAGGTGCGGCTGGCTAGCATTGTTGCCGGTAGCTTCCTAGCCGGTATCGGTGGAGCCTGCCTGTCGCTCTACTATCCCGGCGTATGGACGGAGCGAATTTCCAGCGGTCAGGGCCTGATGGCGGTGGCGCTGGTGATTTTCGCCCGCTGGAACCCGATTCAGTGCCTCTGGGCGTCGCTGCTGTTTGGCGGGGCACAGGCGATCGGCCCGGCTTTTCAGTCGGTGGGCATTGACTCATACTACTATCTGTTCAACGCCGCGCCCTACATTCTGACGCTGCTGATTATGATCCTCACCTGCTCACCTCAGCGAACGCTGGCCGGTTCGCCAGGAGCCCTGGGCCAGGACGACTAGGAAGACAAAGGTTGTTATCTACAGCGACAGGCATCAGAACCGCCCGAATTTTCAGAGACGCGGTAATCAATCTCTGTGGTCGAGAAAGCGCTTTTGAATGTTTAGAACTGCCTGGCGGTCAAAACGCTTTATTGGGCATTATCCCTTTAGAGGCGCTGGGGCTAGAACCCGATTTGCAAAATCAGCGGCTGCGAATTCTACCGATGGATTCGTCTGATACGTATTTGACCATCTATTGATTGGGCCTAACGATTGGGCGCGATCGCGCCTTTTGGCTAAATTTCGCTGCAGCTCACCTGAGCTACTGCAATAGATTTCATTCGCCTCATGAAGCATAAAGCATCTCATCTTTTCTCAGGTTCATCCTTTCTTCTTTCGAGAACATGATGACAATTTCTTCTTCTGGTAGTGAATCTTTGAAAAGGTAGAATCGGTGTGAAATTTTCTCAGCTTTCAAAAAGTTGTTGATAATCTCGAGAAGAGAATGGCCTAATACGTCAGGCTTGTTAATTATTAGATCATACCGTGAGTTGCCAATTCTAATTTTTGCTCGTTTCTTTTGTCCTATCTCTGTATTCTCCTGGCTTTGTACGTGAAGCAGCCCACGCGATATCCTAGCCCAACTTGGCTAGGGTTCAGCGTCTGACTGGCTTAA
This sequence comes from Vasconcelosia minhoensis LEGE 07310, assembly GCF_015207255.1. Classification (GTDB taxonomy): domain Bacteria; phylum Cyanobacteriota; class Cyanobacteriia; order Phormidesmidales; family Phormidesmidaceae; genus Vasconcelosia; species Vasconcelosia minhoensis. Next base: position 855 of record NZ_JADEXG010000052.1, on the reverse strand, counting down.
AGAATCTACGAATCCTTGGATTGGCTTCAAGTATGACTCATCTCCGGGCTGATAGATGCTGACAGGTTCGGCTTCCGGGATGAGGAATAGCTGCTTGGGCTCGGGGGCTGTGGCATACAGCTGCTGGCTCATCTGCATCGGATAGGCTTCAGGTAGCAGCTGACTCATTGCGGATGAGACAAAGTTATTGCATGAGTACAGCGCCTAGCGTAACTTATAGGCTGCTAGGGTGATAACTTGCGATCGCGGCTGACTCATCCTACATTTTCAATCAGCAGTTCAATCCTATACCTTCTCGCCACAGAGCTTGACATTTCCTGGGATCACTTAATCACCCTTGCCCTAAGAGATTTTATCCGCAAATATCATGGACGAAAGCAGCTCATAGATAGAATCAATGCAGCTTACGAAGATGCTCCCGATGAAAAAGAGATCAGCCTTCAGCAAAGAATGCGAGCTAGTCATCGAAAAGGCTTTGTTGCATGAATTGAGAAAGGGACAGGGGTTTCCCATCTCGGTCGTTTTCTAGGCTGCAACGCGGTAGCAATCAGGCATTCCGAGCTGCGTCATCCGGTTGAGCGCCTTACATTCAATCATCAACTCGGTGGTTTGAGCTGCTATCTTTCTGGCACACACCTCACCTGTGAAAACGGTTTTGAGTCGGTACATCCCCGTCTCGCTGAGCGAACGGCGGTGATAGTTGACTTCTTCTTTCCAAGCTGAGCGATCCACTTTGCGGATGCGTCTGAGGTTCTCATCGCGCGGATGAGCCGGGCCTTTGCGGTTGCCGTGGAACCAGATCTTGGCATCCTTGCGCGGCGGTATCGCCGCCGTCGCCTCGCGCTCGTCAATCGC
>NZ_JADEXG010000051.1 GCF_015207255.1 Vasconcelosia minhoensis LEGE 07310 | reverse complement strand
CGTGAGAGCGTGCTGTAGTGCGGCAGGTCTAGCTCGACTGACATCAGCTCGAATAAAGAGCGAGCAAACCCGATTGTCTGGCGCAGCTTCAAGCGATACACTGTCTTCAGCGTCAGCAAGGTCTCTAGCGCTAGGTCACTGTAGGTATTCGACGCGCCTCGCTTGCCAGTCTTTTGCTTGTTCTTCCAGGCGCTCAGCACCCCTTCATCTATCCAAACGGTCAGGCTCCCTCGGGCCTCCAAGGCGGCATGATACTCTAAAGCCTTTCTAAGGTACTACCAACTTTGAATCGGTTCGCCAAGGATACTGTATTGAATCCCTTGGCGGGAAAGCCCAGGCTGCTGGTCCAGCCAACGGTGCGGCGAATGGGCCTAGCTTGCTGAGCAGAGTGAGAAAATCTGACTGGAGCAGGGGCAGATTGGTTGGTGTCAGCAGGGGAATATGGATGAACAGCGCTTGAACTTCGGGCAGATATGCGGCTAGAAAACTCAGCACCCGATAGTAGAGCCGGTTGCAAACGAAGCCGCCTGCGTCATGGCTGATTTCGGTGTAGATGGTGTCTTCTATCAGCCAGTCCAGGTCGAGGCTGGTCTTCTGGATCTGCTGCTGATGGATGCCCTGCCGCTCCAATGAAAGCCGCTGCCGCTTTTCGGCCATGCCGCAGCAGACCACAACCTGGGGACGAATTCGATAGATCTGGCCGGTCACCTGGATGGGGGCAGTCTCGAAGTTGACGGGAAGGTGACGCAGCCAAACGACTTCAGGCGGCAGTAGCGCCTGCCGCTGCAGACTCGCGATTAAGTCATCCGATGAATTGGAACGCTGGTGGGCTCGCCAGGGCGTGAAGGAGGTAAGCAGTATCGGAGGCGTCATTGCGGCGGTGAACCGTTGATTTCTATCGGTGAGTCACAGTACAGTGTGAAGCGTAAGCCTTCGTTTTGCAGGAGCTGGCCCGATGAGCGCGATCGCGGTAATTGACTACGACATGGGCAACCTGCATTCGGCCTGCAAGGGGCTGCAAAAGGCGGGTGCGACGACGCTGATTACCGATGATGTGGCGGAGCTAGAGCGGGCCGATGGGGTGGTGCTGCCGGGGGTAGGGGCGTTTGACCCAGCCATGCAGCATCTGCGATCGCGCCACCTAGTCGAGCCGATTCGGCAGATTATCGCCAGCGGCAAGCCTTTTTTGGGGATTTGTCTGGGCCTTCAGGTGCTGTTCGAATCTAGTGATGAGGGTGATGAGGCCGGGCTCGGCGTTTTGCCGGGGACGATCCGTCGCTTCCAAGCTGAACCCGACTTGAAGATTCCCCACATGGGCTGGAACCAGCTGGAATTGAGACAGCCTGACAGCCCATTGTGGAATCAGATTTCGCCAGCGGCTTGGGTCTATTTTGTTCATTCCTACTATGCTGCCCCTGCTGACCCAAGTGTCTGCGCGGCGACAGTCACCCATGGCAGCCAAACCGTTACGGCTGCTGTCGCTAAGGATAATCTGATGGCGGTGCAGTTTCACCCGGAGAAGTCTTCGACGGCGGGATTGCAGATTTTGGCGAATTTTGTCCAGCTGGTGGAGCGGGAGCAGCGGGTTGAGGTTGGGGTAATGGGGTAGAGGGTGGAGGGTAAAGAGGGAAGAGGCAAGAAGGAAGAGGGTAAAGAGGGAAGAGGGAAAGAGACGGGGTTTTTGGGCTGGCCTACACTTTGGTTAGGGCTGGTAGTGCTGGGCGTGGTCTTTCGGCTAACGCTGATTGGGCAGCCGGTTTATTGGGTAGACGAGGTAGCGACTTCGATGCGGGTGGCGGGGTATACCCGGGCGGAGGTAGTGCAGTGGGTGGCAACCGGGCAGCCGCTGGGAGTGACGGATTTACAACAGTTTCAGATGCTGCGCGATTCTCTTGGCGAGAGGCTTGGCCAACGCGGCTGGTCAGATACGCTCTATGCCCTGAGCCAAAGTCCTGAGCACAGTCCTCTATATTTTCTGCTGGCTCGGGTCTGGGCTCAGCTATTCGGTAGCTCTGTAGTAGCCATGCGAAGTCTGTCGGTGGGGTTTAGCCTGCTGACGCTGCCCGTGATGTATGGCTTTTGCCGACGGCTGTTTGCAGCTCGGTTCCGGCTAATTCGCGCCAGTCGGCTGGGCTGGACGGCGACGGCGCTGCTGGCCATTTCACCTTTCTTTGTGGCCTATGCCAAGGAAGCGCGACCCTATAGCCTTTGGGCATTGCTGCTGCTGCTGCTATGCGATGTGCTATGGCAGGCGCTGCAAGCAAACCGACGACGGCACTGGCTGGCCTATGGGGTGGTGCTGACCCTGAGTCTCTATACCTCTTTGCTGACGATGTTCGTGCTGCTGGGCCAGGGGCTGTATGTGTGGGCAAATCAGCGATCGCGCTGGCGGCCCTATCTATGGGCAACTGGCGGCGGGTTGCTGGCCTTTTCACCCTGGGTGGGGCTGATGCTGACGGCCTGGCAAACGCTGGAGGGGAATACGACCTGGGCGCAGGAAACGATTCCACTCTGGGCGCTGGCGGCAATCTGGCTGCATAATCTGGCGGTGCTGGTATTTGACTTTCCGGTGGCGACGCAGCTGCCCGGCCTGGCCGCTCAGATGGGGACGGCAACGGTGATTGTGTGCTTTATGGGCTACGCCCTCTATCGGCTGTGGCGGGTTCCTGCCATTGGCGGCTTGGGGCTAGCGCTGGCCGTTTCGACCCCCGGCTCGCTGATGCTGCTCGACCTGATACGGGGTGGACAGCTCTCGACAGCGGCGCGCTATTTTATTCCGGGCTATTTGGGGTTGCTAATCGCGATCGCCTATCTGCTCAGCCAATCCTGGCTCCGCCCGACGCCGCTGGCCCAGCGCCGCCGCTGGCAGCTGATTGCGGCGGCGCTAATTGGGGTGAGTCTGCTGTCTTGCCTGGTTCAGGGGCGTCACTCGCCGCGCTACCAAAAAAGCCGAAATTTGAGCAATCCGGCTATTGTGGCCCAGGTCAATCAGGCGCGATCGCCGCTGCTGATTGCCACCGCTGACCAGGTCCTCGACCTGATTTCCCTTAGCTATCAGCTCCAGCCAGACGTGACGATCTGCGTTCTGCCCCAGCTAGACCAGTTTGAACGGGTGCTAACCCGTCATGCCGTGCCGGGCCAGCCCGTCTTTCTCTTCAACCCGTCAGAGCCGCTTAGGCAGCAAGCCCAGGCTGCCGGTCAGGCGCTAAAACCCATTTTTCAGCCCGAAAAATTAATTTCTCGGGAACTTGGCCTGACGCTGTGGCAAGCTGACCCCGCCAAGGTGGTAGACTAAATCGCGCTCTAGGGCTCACAGTCGTTACCAACGCTGCATGTCTTTACTACCGCCGATTAGTATGAATAACGGGACTCCGCGCAATTTGACGGTCTACTCAGGCGCGATCGCCCTGGCCGGACTGCTTCTAACCCAGGTGATAGCTACCGCCCCCGCTGCAGCGGAACCGTCCCCCGCGATGACATCGGAACCCGAATTATTCTCTGCTACCGATCGGCTAGGAGCTGCGGTGTTTGATTCGCAGACTACCCCAATCGATGAGAAAACGCCCTTGATGCTGGCGCAGCCTAGAACCGAAGTTGTCCAGGCTGCGCCGTTTCCAAGCCCGCCGCCGGCCATAGAACCGCCCGAGTTGCCTGAATCGCCGGAAGCTGAGGCGCGATTTGGCGATCGCGGCGATGACCGCTGGTACATCCAGGGCGCTGCGGCTACCCATATTGACAATCAGGAAAACGGCCAGTTTGGCATGGTTGGGGCGGGCATTTCCCATTTCTTTGTCGCCCGCCACAGTATTAATGGGGAACTCAACAGCTTTTACTTCAGCCAGAACGGAGACGACGCGGTAGGTCTCAATTTGGCTGTTCTCATCCGCTCGCACCTCGTCCGCCAGCCCAACTGGTCACTCTACATTGACGGCGGTGCAGGTGTTCTCGGCAGCACCGATGATGTTCCCAGTGACGGCTCACCGTTTAACTTCACGCCCCAGGCTGGCATCGGCGCTACTGTCGGCCTAGAGAACAATCGGCGGCTCATGGTCGGCGTCCGCTGGCATCATATTTCCAATGCCAATACCTTTGACGACAACCCCGGGCGAGACAGCATCATGGGCTATGTCGGGTTGAATTTGCCGAGATAATTCGGGCCACGTCGGTCTCAAGAACCCCTCTCCAGTCGGAGAATACAGCGCCTTGAGTATGATTAGCAGACTTCATTCGTTAGCACCCGGACTGTTTCCTTAACCTGACTACCGCGAACATGCCGCCTTCAGATCGCTCGGTTAGGGTAATGTTGCCGCCGTGGCGTTGGATGGCGGCTTGGGCAACCGCGAGACCCAGACCGATGCCGCCGGTTTCGCGGTTGCGAGACTGCTCCAAGCGAAAGAAGGGCGTGAAGACCTTTGCTCTCAGTTCGGCAGGAATGCCCGGACCGCGATCGCCAATTGTCACCTGCACTGATTTTTCTTTCAAGGCAAGGCTCACATCGGCTTCAGAGCCGTAGGTCACCGCGTTGTGAATTAGATTCATGAAAGCCCGGTGCAGGGTAGTGGGGCGGCCTACGTAGGTCAGCCGAGTTGGACCGTCATAGGTGACTCGCTGGTTCGCATCGGCAAAGTCATCACATAGGCTTTGCAGCAGTTCGGCCAGGTCGAACCTGACCGGCGCTTCGGTCATCGATTCTGCGCGGGCAAAGGCGAGGGTTTCGGTCAGCATGGCCTGCATCTGGTCCATATCCGCGATCGCCTTTTGGGCCTGTTCCGCATCCTCGATAAATTCGGCCCGCAGCCTGAGTCGGGTCAGCACCGTTCTCAAATCGTGAGAAATGGCGGCTATCATAAACGTGCGGTCATTTACCAGCTGGCGCAGCCGCTCCTGCATTTGGTTGAACGCCTGGATCGACTGGCGCAGTTCGCGGGAACCCGTCTCGGGCAGGGGTGGGGCGTTAATATCCTGACCAAACTGCTCGGCCGCGATCGCGAACCGCATAATCGGTTGGGTCACTCGCCGGGCCGCCCAAATTGAAATGAGCCAGATGGCGAGGCCCATCGTCAACAGCCAGAACCCAATCCGCCAGCTGCGGCGCAGAGAAGCAATGTTGGACGGCGTTACAAAAATCAGCCAGCGCCCGTCCGGTTGGCCAATGGCGATTACCATGCTCTGACGACTGGGGATAGCTGACGTAGGCTCGGCTAGGGGGCTGCCCGCCCAGCGGTCTAAGTCCTGCACCTGGACGGGGCGGGCTAACTCAATCTGGAGGCGCGATCGCACCGCCTGCCGTACCTCTTCCGCGTGCCAAGCTTCGCGCTCGGGCTTAGCCGGCGGCGCATCTAGAATGCCGACCTGCAGCGACGGGCCATTCAATACCTGAAGTAGCTTTGCCTGCTCAGCTGGCGGCGTTTCGTCCAGGACATCGACGACGGTCACCACCCGGTCGGCAAACAGCAGACCGAACACTTTCATTGAAGTCACCAGCCGGTCGTGGATGAATAGCCATAGCGCGATCGCCTGAGCAGAAAACAACCCTGCTGTGAGAATTAGGGTAATCCGTCCGGTCAGTCTGCCGGGTAGCAGTCTCATCGCTCTACGGCTGGCGTAAAGAGATAGCCGCCGCCCCGCACGGTTTTAATCAGAGTAGGCACTTTGGGATCGGCTTCGATTTTGCGACGCAGACGGCTGAGCTGCACATCGACACTGCGGTCAAAGGGGGCTGCCTCATAGCCCTTGGTGAGTTCCAGCAGCTGGTCGCGGCTGAGCACCTGCTGGGGATGTTCTACAAACGCCACGAGCAGATCAAACTGACTCGCGGTCAGCGGCATCAGTACCTGTTCGGGAGAGGTGAGTTCTCGCATCGCGATGTTGAGCTGCCAGCCGTTGAACGCGAACCGCTTTGGCGCGGTCTAGCGGGTCTCAGCAGTGGCGTAGTCAATTCGTCGTAGGACAGCCTTGATCCGCGCCAGCAGCTCTCTCGGGTTGAACGGCTTGGTCACATAGTCATCGGCCCCTAGCTCCAGTCCCACAATCCGGTCCGCATCTTCGCCAATAGCCGTCAGCATAATTACGGGCAAGGTCGATGTCGCCCGGAGTTTCTGACAGAGGGCTAGACCATCTTCACCGGGCAGCATTAGGTCTAGCACAACTAGGTTGATGGAATGGAGGTTTAGCGATCGCCACATTCCCTGCCCGTCTGAGACCGCCTCAGTCCGATAGCCATGCTTCGTAAAAACTGCGATAGCAAGTCTCGAATTTCGCGATCGTCATCGACAATTAGAATCAGTGGCGTCTCAGTCATCCTGAAATTGTCAATTGAGAAACCAGCCAGTTTTAATTCAGGTCTGTAACATTTGGTTTCACAATATTACTGCTGGCGATTGGGCTTCTGTTCTGTAAACCTTTTGACCTCAGCTTCTAAAGCCCGAAAAGCTTCCAGTTTTCGCAGGGGTGAAAAGTCATCCACTAATTCTGAAATGCGCTGCACTTTTGCGCCTATCCGAGAGTTAAATTTTTTAAGCCGTCTACCTGAAGCGCTACTTGCACAACTTAATATGAACAAATAGAACATCGCAGGGATAGAATTTAATGCTCAGCTGAATACGTTCCGATAGCGATTTGGGAGGTTTGGGAAGTCTGCTCAAATCTGCCCATTCTGCCTGAACAGCATACTCTGGTAAACAATTCTGAAGCAGCCAACTTAGCATAGGCATCAGCGCTTTGTCTGAAGTTCCTTCAGACAAAGCGCTGATGCCTAATTTCGTTCATGAAAACTTGCTGGTCAACAAAACCAAGCACAATTTCTGCTATGAAGTCCATTAATTAAAACTGAACCTTGCGAAATACCGTTGGTCTGGCCGTGCCGACCTGCTTGTATGTGTGAATCAATCCTGTTACCGAGGAGAGCATTCATTCTTCTCTTCTGTTTAGCTTCTTCTACACCATGAAGAGCCCAAGAAATGCTATGTGTATAGAGAGAGCTATAGCAATCCGTTACATCAGTGTGAAGAATACGACTAAATTCTAGGGAGTAGCTAAGAGATTGCTGTTCAACCCTTTGCCACCAACTCTTAATTTGTGTCGCTACATCTGTTTGACTATCAACTGACACCACTAGAGTACTACAACAGTCAACTGCTCCACCTTCAAACTCCGAAAAACGCTGAGTAATGTGCTCCCAATTCTGAGACTCACAAATCACATATATTAAGGAAACATAAATAGCCGGATGCATTAGCTCTAAAGGTCTCCAAGAAAATCTCCCATCCTTATTAGCAATGAAGTTATAATTTACGCCTTGAGAATCGCATGGATTTTTATTCTTGAGTTCAGAGTAATAGCGACTCCCTAAGGCTGTATCAACATCACTCAAAATTGGCTCAAAGCTGATATAGCTTGGCATATCTCCATTAAAGTAGCTACTTCCCTTCAAGAAGTGCCGTTTTGCCTCTTTGCTTGAGAGTTCAACCAGTCGCCTCATGAACCAAGCGTCTTCCAGAACAAATGAAAAATAGATTGAAGAGATTTCAAGAAACTTATCCGGTTTGCTTGAACACTTTTCGAACACGTAACGTTTATTAAGGCTAGAGTACCCACACTCATCCAAACTGTTTCAAACAGGCGCTTGGCCGCTTGGGTGGGCGATAAATCCTCAACGTCAACCTGAGGAATCTGCTTTTAGCAGCGTTCCAGGTCGTAGCGGTAGGCGCGATCTCGCCATCAGAGCCGTTAGTAGTATTACCCTATTGGCCAGGGACAAACTGCAGCAGCTCCATCGGAAGCGTCTGCCCGAAGAACTGAATCATCGTTGATGAACCCTTGGGGCTGGTCATGACGGCGGGCCATCCCGCAATCTCTCCCTCCGGTTATCGCTGGGCAAGCATTTCATTAGCCATGCTGCTCCAGCCACTTCACCAGGTCATCCTGCCCTTCAAAATCGAGCAGTGTCTCTCCTAAGGCCTCAACCTGCTCCAGCTCCAGGGCCTCGACCCGAACTACCAGCTGTTCAGGCACCGTCCCCACTTGTCGGTTCAGCAGTCGCAACACCAGTGATTTACCTTCCTGCAGCAGCCCCTGCTGCAGCCCCTGCTGCAATCCTTCAGCCTTGATATCCTGATAAATTACTGATTCTTGCATGAGTCCTTTCCTCAGAATCTGCTCGACTATTCCTTTCTCTAATACTAACCCTGCCAAGATGGCCGCAGATGCGGCTAGATTACTCTGGATGCTACGGTCTACTATCGCTTCTATCTGTTCGGTGACCTGCTGTAGGGTAGCAGCGCGATCGGCGGTCTGACTGAGGACAGCAAGCGGTAATAAACCCGGTGCGCTTAAAAAGGTATACGACGACGCAGTCGCACCCAGTAATCCAGCATTCTTAGCCGGATGGTTGGGTCTGGCTGAGTTTGGAACTCGACATGAAGCAGCCGTCCCCCCGATTGGAGCAACAGGGCATCAGCACGGATGGGTTCGAGCAGCAGCTCTGAAGGGCTCAGCTCGCTCAGGCTGACGGCTTCGCCTAGCAGCCATTGAGCTATGTCTGCCGAAAAGGCCTCTACCAGGTACTTACAGATGGCATCGAACATATTCGAGAGCGTGCCAGAATCACTGGGGCTTTGGATTTGCGATCGCGCTTTTGGAAAGTATCCGTGAGGGATGAATTTTTCTCAGAAGCGTTAGAATGCTGGCCATAAAAGGCCAGCTACAGGCTTCATTTATGCAACAAAGATTGAGCTAATCTGAGCTTTTTCAAGTAGCCTTTGAACCGCTTGGGTGGGCGATAGGCCTGTAACATCAACCTGGGGAATTTGCTTTTGGCGACGTTCCAGGTCGTAGCGGTAGGCGCGATCGTAGTAGTCCAGCAGGATGGCGAAGGCTTCGGTGAGCTGGCCCTGGCGGATCAGAGTGATGGCCTGCTGAGTGCGCTGGCCGCCCAGGCGTTTTTGAATTCGCTCGGTGGCGGCCACCAGGTCTTCGGGGTCAGCCTGGCCGTAGATGTCAACCAGTAGCGCTAGCCGTTCCTCAATCGGACGCACAATTTCTACAGCGGGGGCGGCTTCCATCTGGGCAAATAGCTCAGCGGGGATGCGGCAGGGGCCAATGCGGCGGCTTTCGGCCTCAATCCAGACGGGGCGATCGCGCTTAAAGCTATCCCACCGCATCGCCACCAAATTCTCAAACTGCTCGGTCGTCGGCTGCGGCGGCAGGCAAAGTGCGCCAAAGCTGCTGCCGCGATGGTTGGCATAGCCTTCCAAATCCAGTACCTGAGCGCCTTGGGCGGCCATCGCCTGCAAAATGTCAGTCTTGGCGGTGCCGGTCATGCCGCCCAGCAGCTGAATCGGGCGCGGCGTTTCCAACGTGCATCGCACCCAGCGGCGGAAGGCTTTGTACCCTCCGGCTAAGGTGACGACCTGGAATCCGGCAAGAGACAGCACCCAGGCCACCGCGCCGCTACGCATCCCGCCGCGCCAGCAGTGGAGTCGGACGGTGCGGTCAGGCGCGATCGCGTTTCCCCGCCGAATCATCTCCGCAAACTTTGGCCCGGCTAGCTCAAACCCCAGCTCCACCGCCGCTTCTCGGCCCTGGTGCCGGTAGCAGGTACCCACCTGCGCCCGTTCGTCATTGGTAAAGAGGGGAAAGCTGATTGCCTCGGGAATGTGGCCCTGCTCATATTCGCCGGGGCTGCGGACATCCAGAATGGGGCCAGTCTCGGTCAGAAAGTCTTCAATGGCAAGCGATAGGGACAAAGGACGGAGCGTTGACTACTCGTTAATTGTAATCGTTGGCCTGACTGAGGCAGCATCTACCCGTCCAATGCAGCGGCTCTGCGGATAGCCCAGGCGGTGCAGCTGGTGCAGGCAGGCTTCCGTTTCTGCCGCTGGGACCGCTGCCAGCAGGCCGCCTGCCGTCTGCGGGTCAAACAGGAGGGGGTAGTCTGGGTGGGACGAGATCGTGTTCCGTATCGCCGCAGCCGCCTGCCGATTGCGCTCTTGGAGTGAGCTGACCCAGCCCTGCGCCAGGGTCTGCCGCGCGCCCGACAGTACGGGCAGCCGCGCTAGATCGAGGATGACGTCAGCTTGGGACGCCTGCACCATTTCTAGCAGATGCCCCACCAGGCCAAAGCCAGTCACATCCGTACAGGCCGTCGTACTGTAGCGCCGCAGACAGTCCGCAGCGTTCTGGTTGGACTGCGCCATGCTGGCCACGGCGGCATCGATCCAGCGGCCCTTAGCGGCGAGCTGCATATCGGCGGCGAACAGCGTTCCCGTACCCAGCGGTTTGGTTAAGATTAGCGACTGTCCGGGCTGCAAACCGCTTTTACGCCAGATCTGGTCAGGTTCGACCCAGCCGTTGCAGGCAAAGCCCAGTGACAGCTCCGGCCCCTCGGTCGTATGGCCGCCGACTAGGAAAGTCTTGGACTGGGCCAGGGCCTGCATCGCACCGGAAAGCAGCTGGTATAGGGTTTCTTCCTGCTTGGCATCGGTGCCGTAGGAGATAGTCGCGATCGCGAGTACCTGCGCCGCCGTTGCCCCCATCGCAAAAATATCGCTGAGGCAGTGATTCACGCAAATCTGGCCGAACACATAGGGATCGTCGAGCATGGCCCGAAACTGGTCCACCGTCTGCACGGCTAGCTTGCCTGCCGGGACCCGAACGACTGCCGCATCGTCAGGCTGGTCTAGCCCCGAGAAAATATCCTCACGGTGGGGCCAATCCGCATCACTAGGGGCTTCTGCTCGAACCCTTTGCAATGCCTTTTTCAGGGGCAGGCTGCCGACTTTGGAACCGCAGCCTGCGCAGTACATCGTGGGTTTAGCATTTTGGATCGAGTCAACGGCTTCGGGCTGCTCAGGCCGCATCGGCGGAAATTCCTTAAACAAGCCCATAAACTTTTGGTCGATCCGGTCTTTCCACCAGCGAAAAAGCCGCGATTCACCGGCAAAGGGGCCTCGGGACGCGATCGCGGTTCCTGTGCCAGTGTCGATAATATTCAGAAAGCGCTTCTGGGGCCGATAGGCTTGCAGCGGCTGTTCAGCCAAATAGCGCCTGAGATTTTCAGCCAGCGGGCGGCCCTGGCGTACGGCAAAGACGCCTGCTTTGGGACGGTTATAGTTGACCATGGTGGCGATATCGCCCGCCGCAAAGATATTCGGATGAGAGCAGCTTTGCAGCGTATCTTCGACGGCAATGAATCCCTTTGAGTCGGTGGCTAGGCCCGTGTCGGCAATCCACTCGGGTGCTGCGGCATTGGTTACCCAGAAGACGCGATCGCACTCCACCGTCAGCCCCGATTCGCAGATCACCCGGCCCGGATCGACGGCACAGACGGATTCGTTTAGGTGCGTGTGAATGCCGCGATCGCGAAATTTCCGAGCCAGCAGCCACTGCGTCAGCCGGTTGCGCCCCGTCGCCAGCTGCGAGCCGCGATGGAAGAGATGGACGACCACCTTGGAACGCGGTAGACCTTGCTGCTCCATTAGCTGCCACAGCCGCGCCTGCATATTCAGCGCCAGCTCCACCCCGCCGACGCCGCCGCCGACAATGCCGATGGTAGCGGTCGGCTGGGCCGCGAGGGTATCTAGGTAAGTTTGCCAGGCTTGGAGCAGATGGGGGACGGGTTTGGCCGCGATTGCGTTTTCAGCCGCACCCGGTACCGCTGCAACCGTCGGCGTACTGCCAATATCGAGGGAAAGCAGGTCGTAGGCCACCGGCGGATGACGGCGGCAGAGCACTCGCTGATTGTCCAGGTCTAGCCCAACCATTTCATCCATAAACAGGCGGCATTGGGCAAACCGAGTCAGCGGCCTGAGGTCAATATGAGCCGTATCGAAGTCGTACCGACCTGAAATATGACAGGGCAACATCCCGGAGTAGGGCGTGTCGGTGAGGTTAGTGATCAGCGTCAGCTGCACACCGGACGGCAGCGGCTGCATCCCCAGACGACGCAGCACAATAGCGTGGCTATGACCGCCGCCGACTAAGACCAAATCGGTGTGGATAGGCACCGCCGTTTGCATTTTTGAGAGTCCTGAAACCGCCTACTCCACCATAGCGAGGGTCACTCAAACTGCGCTGAGAATCGGCTGAGAGGCCAGCTATACCTGACGGTCTGGCTCGCTTGGGGCCGCTGTTAAGTCAAAGTTTCGGCGAAATTCAATCCCGTAGGCTCCGAGCCCTAGCCGCTCATAGAGCGCATGCACGTTGGGACGGTTGGTGCGGCTGGTGGCCACCAGCTTGTAGCAGTTCTCCTGCCTGGCCCGCTCAATCACCAGCTGCACCAGCTGAGAACCGATGCCCTGGCCCCGATAGGCATCCTGAACGTAGATATCCTCAATCAGACCAAAGGGTTCCTGGTGCAAATCGTTGTACAAAACATAGAGGTAAACCCGCCCAACCTCGCGGTCCTCCTTGTGAACTGATATGCGAATGCCTCGGGCTTTGGCTTCAACCGTTTTGACTTCCATACATCTGCACCGGTTCAACGGCTCGATTTCAACGTCTAATGTCGGTTTCCAGGCTGCCTCAGAACTGACCCATGACTGCCCTAAAACTGCCTCAGCACCGCTTCAACGTATTATCCTGCGACAGCCAGCAATTTTGCAAAAAGCTGACCTCGAAGGTTAAACGGAAGGAGTCAGCCGTCGTGAGCTTACTCAGACCAGCCAATATCCCATTCAAAAATATCTACCCCATATTCCTGCCGTAACCTTTGCAGGTCTGGCCGCAGGGCCTGCTGAATTGAGCGCCGCTGGGCTTCAGTCAGGGCCGGTACTTCATCTTTTTTTGAACGCCCAGGCTGAGATAAAAGCTGGCGCAGATGATTCTTATAGCGGTCTGGGACCAGGTCCGCCGCCGACTTCAATAGGGATATCTGACTCAGCTTCCGCCAGGGCGTATCTTCGCGGTAGCTATTGCGGGCGTTGTGAATTTTTTCGAGCGCCGCGAACTGATGGGGCTGTAGCTCTAAAAAATTGCAGACCTGCTGCAAACAGGCTTGAGGCTCGTGCTTGAGCACGCTGAGCCGGAGTAGCAGCAGGCTGTCTTTGCCAAACTGCTGAGCATACTCATCAAGCTGTTTGGCATATTGGGCACTTTCGATTAGCCTGGGCGGCACCTCATCTGTCTCTGAAGGCTTTAACCAGCCCTGATAGTAGCCCTGGTAGCGAGCCGAATCAATTTTTTCAATCGGGTCGCGCATGATAAAAATAAACTTAAACTGCGCGTCCACAGAGGCAATGCGGCGGGTTGCCTTGGCCGAGGTCGATTGGGAAAAGGTATAGAGCGGAGAGGCTTCTAAAGCCGTGCGATGCACCTCCGGGTCCCATTGCCACAGGCTTTGATACCAGGCCAGGCTGCGTTCCCAATCCTCATCGTTGGCGAAAAAGTTAGTTTCCTTACGGCTAGAAGGTGCAATCTGAGGATGTTGGGCAAGATAGTTGAAAAGGCTAGTCGTGCCGCATTTTTGAGACCCAATAATCAGCGTATAGTGATTTATCATAGGGGCCAGCGCTCAGATTAGGGATTTGCTCCGCCTAGTTTAACGCCGCTATTTCAACTCAGCCACTTACGAGACCTGTAGTCAGGCTTCCCAGCTAGGGCTGATCTGGGCGCGGCTTTTAACCACCACGCTAAAATGGATAGGCGAGACCCTACTGCCAAGTTTTGTCTTGAGTCTAGGTCACGTGTGGGTTTAGACCGCAGCTATTTTTATTCTCTAACCCCTGATTAATGATTCCTTAAATGCCGTCAGCCCTGATTTGGACTATTGCCGCGATCTCAGGTGTGCTCCTAGTCGTCTTGGCGCGCTGGCAGCAATATACCCAAACCCTACCCAGCGGGCTAGACTTCCATCCGGTTGCCGCATCAGAGCCTGAACCAGATACAGCCACTCAAACGCTCCTGAATCTGGGCTTTGACTCACCGCTAGACTACTGGATAGCAGCCGAACGCGGCCAGCTGCGGCATTCCTCTGGGCGATTGCTCTACCATCCAGAACACCGGTGCTTTGCCCAGCTGGCTTCAGCCCACTGCACGCTGAGCAGTTTTCTGACTGACGCCTGGACGCTGCGCGCTAGCAACCGGGCGGCGACGCTGCTGGAGCAGCTTTCACAGCCAGGTCAGCTGGTTTGGCACCGCTACCCAACTACGCCCCTTGACCAGCTGCTGGTGCGGCATTTGGAAGACCGAGCCCGCCTGTGTGAGGCCAAGGGGGTAGAGCCCATCGCCGCGCCAACTGTAGACCTGCTATGGACGAAGGCAAAGGAAGAAGCCCTGCGGCGTAAGCAGGTGATCAAGCGGCAGAATCCTGCCCTGTCTTTCGTTAAAGGAGTCGGGTTTTGGCTGCGATCGCGCAAAAGCTAGCGGGCTGCGGCTTCCACTGGCTGATCGGCAGGTAGCGGGGGGCGCAGCGCCAGATAGAGCGAGGGGCCAATCAGGGGCAATAGCGTCACCGTCCAAAAGATGGCGGGTCGCTTCAGGCCGCGCCGGGCCATGTCATCGCCAAGCAGGGCTGGTACCAGGCCGCAGAGCAGGCAAAAGTCTAAGCTCATGACGTGGATAAAGCGGCTGGTCTGCCACTGCTGGGCAAAGTCAGACCAGTCTCCGGCGATTAGGCCATAGCCGATGAGGAGAGTTGCGATCGCGGTCAGTCCCCACCCCAACCAGCGCGAATCCAGCAGGCTAATCAGGCCGCCCTTGGGGCCGTCAAACTGAGCGCTCGGCGTTCGCAATATCAGGTAGGGCAGCAGCAAAAAAGCGCCGACCCCAAAGGAGCCGACGACGAAGGGCCAGGCCGGAAAGGACTGCTGCTGCCCGTCGATTAGCACCATCGCCGCGTAGACCAGGGGCCAAATCCCCATCAGGTTAAACAGGGCAACCACCGCCGGATTGATCCCCTCCCACTGGCCCGACGACAGCCGCATGATTAAATCGAAGGTATCGGGCTGGTTAGGCGGCGCAAAGCCAAACGCATAGACGACAAACCCCAGCCACAGCAGCCCTAGTCCAGCTCGCCTCACCATCTTCGCCCCTCCATACCTGTACCGCTGCGTAAGCGCTCACGCTTAAGTAGCATTTTTTTTCGTTTCTTTAAGATTTAAACGCCTATGTCAATCAAGTTAACGCAGACAGTCCAGTTCAGGGCTTAAGTTCTACCTTGAAGGGTAAGTCAGACCCCAACCCCTCTATCGGAGAAGGGGAGCCGGAACTCGGCCAGAAAGCTGAGTAAAACTCAAAGCCCCTCTCCCCGGGGAGAGGAACTTAGGGAGAGGGCACGCAGCGACGAGAAAACTGGGATGCTCTCCGGTGTGCACTGAATAAAGGCGATCCAAAAACGGACCCAATCTGCTGACGCTTTATGTTCACAGGGTATGCAAAGAGAAGATTTTCTTAGGCTCTACGAAACCGGCTATCGCGACTTTCGCCGCATTGATCTGAGTGGAGTAGACCTCAGCGGCTGCATTCTGGTCTCGGTCAATTTGGCCGAGGCGAATTTAGCTGGCGCAAACCTCAGCCGCGCTTTTTTGACCGCCGCCAATTTTGAAGCAGCTGAGCTCCATCGGGCCGACCTGCGCTTCGCCAAAATGAGCCAAAGCCGGTTTTCTCTGGCCAATCTGACTAAGGCTAACCTACAGGGTGCTTTCTGGATTCAGTCTGACCTGTCCAAAGCTCAGCTCAGCGGCGCAAACCTGTCCCACGTCAACCTGCGCCGGGCCTGTTTACTGGCCGCTAACCTGACCAGCGCAAATTTACAGGGCGTCAACCTGCGAGAGGCCAACCTCGGCCAGACCAATCTAGCCTGGGCCGATCTGAGCGGAGCACGGCTCTATGGTGCCCAGCTAGAAATGACCCATTTTGTCGGCGTCAATCTGGCCCGGGCTCACCTGAACGGGCTAGATTTCCAGCAGGGCGATCTCAGCGGCATCAACTTCAGCGAAGCCCAGCTCAAAGGGGCGAATCTGGCAGGGGCTAATCTCAGTGCGGCCAACCTGGCCCAGGCAAATCTGCAAAACGCCAACCTGGCCTACGTCAGTCTGGCGGGGGCTAACCTGACGGCAACCTATTTCAAGCAGGCTGTCCTACACTGTGCCGACCTACGCCGGGCCATCCTGCACGATACGGACTTTTCTGAAGCTAGCCTGGTCGGTGCTACGCTCACTGAGACTGATACCGAGACTAATATCAATCGTTCATCAGCGCTGGCCGTGCCTGACCCGGGCCGCGATCGCGGCTGGCATCTAGCGCCAAGCTACGGATAGAATCATCTATCGGGATTTTGGGTGAGGCCAATGGCGCAGTTTGGCATCGTTTTAGTCACCGCCGGCAGTGAGGCAGAGGCCAGGCACATTGCCGCTGCCCTGGTTGAGGAAAGGCTGGCGGCCTGCGTGAGCCTGCTGCCGATCCGGTCAGTCTACCGCTGGCAAGGAGAAGTCAAGCAGGATCACGAGTGGCAGCTGGTGATCAAAACCCGCCTGGACGAGTTTGCCGAGCTCGAAGCCCGGATTCAGGCGCTCCACTCCTACGAGGTACCGGAGGTCATTGCGCTGCCGATTCAGCAGGGAGCAGCTTCCTACCTGGATTGGATACAGGCTCAGACAGCCGACGACTCGGTCTGAAGCGTCGCCGATGTGGGCTGGGGGATAGGTACGAGCGAATCGGGGATGTCCCCACCCACCAGCTGCACCCCAAATACCGCAGCAAACTGCCGCCGCAGCACCTGCTGGACTTCGGCAAAATCAAGCTCTGGCAAAAACTGGGTTAGCCGCCCCACCGGACGCCCCGTCAGGCCACAGGGTACGATGCGCTCAAAGCCAGACAGGTCAGGGCAGATATTCAGCGCGAAGCCATGCATCGTAATCCACCGGCTGACCTTGATGCCAATGGTCGCGACCTTGTAGCCTTCTATCCAAACCCCGGTCAGCCCGGCTATCCGCTCGGCGGGCAGGTCGTAATGCCAGAGCGTGCGCAGCAAAACGGCTTCCAGCTGCCGCAGATACCAGTGCAGGTCAGTCTGATAGTGCTGTAGATTCAAGATTGGGTAGCCCACCAGCTGGCCAGGACAGTGATAGGTCACCTCGCCGCCGCGCTCAACCCGATATAAGGCATACTCAGCTCGGTCGGGATCGAACCTGAGATGTTTCAGGCTGGCACCCTGGCCCAGCGTGTAGACCTCAGGATGCTGCATCAGCAACAGCAGGTCAGCGGCAGCGTTTTGCTTACGCTCTGCGACCAGTCGCCTTTGCCAGTCCCAAGCCGTCAGATAGGGGACTAGACCGCATTCATAAAGCTGCACCTTTGAACCAACAGCAGCATCCCTTTCTGAGCGATAGGTTACATTCGCGCTGTTCATAAGATTTAATCAGGTCAAGAATTATCAACGGATGCAAAAGATCTTAACTGAGCTCCCTGTCCTAATTTTTAAGGTGCTAGGGTGAAATCAGCCAAAATTCATCTACAGAAACGGAGGCAGCTGGTATGAAGCTGGTTATCCAAGGTAAAAATATCGAGATTACGGACGCTATCCGCAGCTATGTGCATCAGAAAATCGAAAAGGCCGCCGCTCATTTTCAGAGTTTAATCAACGAAGTAGACGTTTGCCTCTCAGTCGAGCGCAACCCCCGCGTTACCTCAAAGCAGTCTGCCGAAGTCACCATCTATATCAACCGTGCCGTAGTTCGGGCTGAAGAGAGCAGTGAAAACCTCTATGCCAGCATTGACCTCGTCACCGACAAGATTACCCGCCAGCTGAGAAAATATAAGGAGAAGCGTCGCACCAAGGAACATGTTTCCGTTCGCCCCATTAACGGAGATGCCCCCATTGACGAAGACGCTACCAACACTTCCGATATTTCTGAAATTCTGAATCATCAGCCCCAGCTGCCGTCTGATGTCGTCCGCACAAAGTATTTTGCAGTGCCGCCCATGTCTGTTCACGAAGCATTAGAACATCTAGAGCTGGTTGGCCACGATTTCTACATGTTTCTGAACGCAGAAACGAACGAAATTAATGTCATTTACGAGCGCAATCACGGCGGCTATGGTCTATTGCAGCCCCGAAAAGGCCAGTCTAGCGCTGCCAATGGGCATCAGTCTGACCAGGCCGCGCCGCCGATCTCTAAAGCTTCCTGATGCTGGTTTATGTGCGGTAGCTACAGCCCACTACATGACCCTTCCGAGGAGAATAAGCGGGTCAGCTGGCGCTAGAGCTCAGCAGGCTATCCAGTTCGCCCTGCTGCTCAAGGGCGTGCAGGTCGTCGCTGCCGCCAATCGGCTGCCCGTTGATAAAGATCTGCGGCAGCGATCGCCGCCCCGCCCGCTCGGTCATCTCGGCTCGCGCTGCCTCATCTCCGTCAATGCAGTATTCGGTGTAGTCAATGCCCTTGCGGTCAAGCAGCGCCTTGGCCCGAATGCAGTAGGGACACCAGGTCCAGGTATAGATTTCAACGTTTGGGTTCATTGTCAGCCTCCGTGACGGCGATTGGCAAATAGCGTGTTTTACAAGTGTAAAGTTTCGGGCAGTGATTGGCCTGCCCCGGGCGGCTGTTGCCCAGTTTCAGGGCCGAGTCTCCAGATTTCCTCTGGAACCCGCTTCGGGAGCCGGTGGTAAATGAACGGTGAACAGCTGCTCATCGACTGCGACCACATCGCCCTCATAGAGCTTGCGGCCCCGCCGCAGCTCTGGCTCACCGTTCACCGAGATCAGGCCGCTGCGGATCATCATCTTGGCTTCACCGCCCGATTGAGAAGTCTGCATCAGCTTTAGGAACTGGTCGAGTTTGATAAAGCCCTCAATCATAATCGCCAAAATACGGCTCTACAAAGCCTGAACACCTACAATAGACAGTAGCATTTAGATTCAAATTCCAGAGGGTCACCCAATATTGTCCATGCTACCACCATCGCTTTTTTAGCCTGGGGTCTCTATGAGTAGATCAGATGTCAGTTTAGCCCAAGAAATATCCAGCATCTCTGCCCAGCTCGGACAGCTCAGGGCACAGCTTAGCCCGTCTGCCCAGGTGCTGCTTGATCGCTGCGACTGGAACTTTGTGCCGGGTGCGGGATACCAGGGCTATCCGCTAATGGTGCTGCGGTTTGACTATCGCGTTCACCTTGACGATCCCGACCTGCTGGAGCTGGCCGATCAGATTCAGCGACATCGGGGGGCTGTAGACTTCGCCCTGTTTTCAGGCGAAACCCAGACCCCCCTGAAGGTCTTTAGCAAAACCCTGCTCGATCGCCGCTGGCACTGGCACCGCTAAGCCTAGCCTAGCTTCAGCGCGATTACCGGTACCTCGTCCCAAGACTGTACCGTACGCAGCTGCGCCATCCAGCCAGCCTGCTTCTGGGCCTCGGTCAGGTTATCTTGAAATGACTGATGGCAGTCCCGGGCATAGGCTTCGCTCTGGCAGGCAATGCAGGCATGTACAATGCCGCAGCCATCCACCTGTTCATTAATCCAAATCATGCCGGGCTCAGAAAAGGCTAAAGGAACTCTACCAAATTTAGGCAGAGTCCCCAAGCCGATCGATCGTTCTATTCCTAAACGGCGGCGTATTCTGGAGTGGACTCAGCGGCAGCAAGCGACTGGATGGTCTGCTGCATACCCGCGATCGCCTGCAGCTGATAGTCACTGGTTTCCTGAAACTGACCGATCAGGTTTGAAATTTGCTCCAGCTGCTGCCGGTAGTCATTCAGGCGGCCCTGCACCGGATGCAGCATGCCTTCGTAAAGCTGAATTTGACCCTGGAGCGTTACCACCTCAGCCTGCTGACTGGAGAACTGGGCTTCTGCCTGGTGCAGCGCCTGTCGCTGATTGTCCAGCTCCTGCTGCCCTCGCTCAACTTCCTGCTGGCAGGATTCGATCTGGGACCGAAGACCAGCGGCTTCTGCGTCTAGCTGCTGAACCCGCTCGGCTAGCTGCTGCCGCATCTCATCAATGTGCGTTAAAACCGGCTCTAGATCAGCGGGTTCTGGATTTTCGCTCTCGATCGCATGGCCCTGGCGTCGCAGCAGCACAGCCCGAT
The DNA here is from genome assembly GCF_015207255.1 of Vasconcelosia minhoensis LEGE 07310. Lineage (GTDB taxonomy): Bacteria > Cyanobacteriota > Cyanobacteriia > Phormidesmidales > Phormidesmidaceae > Vasconcelosia > Vasconcelosia minhoensis. The sequence continues at coordinate 19,335 of NZ_JADEXG010000051.1, read as the reverse complement.
GCTGGCTGAGCATTTCGCCCCGCTCTTGCAGGTTACGCCGCTGGCCCACCAGCGTTTGGTTGAGCATCTGGTAGCGGTCTTTCTCATCGGTCATTTCCGCTTCTAGCTGCATTCGATCGTATTCGTTGGCGGCGGCAATCTTGCTGCCCAGCTCGTCAATTGCCTGCTGTTCCAGCTTTAGCTCTTCTTCCTGGTCGCTGACAAAGCGCGACATCTTGTCGAGGTCCTGCTCTAGGTCACTGACCAAAGACTGGAGCGCCTCAATCGGCATCTCCTCTAGCGCCGAGACATCAACCTTTTTGCCCAGTCGCACCTGGTCAGAAGCGTTGAGCAAGTCGTATACGCGCTGATGAAGGCTATTTTGGGCCTCTATTTGCTGCGAAAAGGTCTGGCTTTGCTGCTCGAGCTGCTCTAGTCGCGCCTGCTGCTGCTGCTGGGTGACCTGCGCCGACTGAAGCTGCGATTCAGCTTCGGCAACGCTCTGTTTCTGCTGGTCGAGCGCTTCGGACTGGGAGCTGAGCTTGTGCTGCCGGTCGCCTACGGCAGACTGCTTCTGCTCAAGGGCTTGCCAATGCTGATCTAGGCCGGCCTGCTGCTGAGCGATCAGGTCAAAAGACTGAGTCACATGCTCGCGCACGCTTTCGGTCGGCATCACCGTACCCATCAGCTGCTCTAGGGCCATCTGAACTTGCTGCATCTGCTGTTCGTCCAGGCCAGAACTGGCAATCCCGGCGGCCTGACGTTCTTCAAACCGCTGAATTTCGCCATTGAGGTGGGCCCAGGCGCCTTCTAGTTCGCTATTCTTGCGCTCTAGATCGATTCTCAGCTCCTCAACCTCGGCCTTATGCTGCTCTAATTCATTCCGCTCAATGGCGACCTGATCCAGCTCAGCGGCAGCCTGCTCAATTTCTTCCTGCTTCACCTCAATTTCCATCTCACGTCGGTTCAGCTCCTGACTCTGGTAGGTCAGCGACTGTTTCCACTGCTCGATTTCGTCTTCCTGAGTCTTAAATTTTTTGCTGAGGCTAGAAAAGTTTTGCAGAATATTGACCAGCGAGCGACCCGCTTCGTAGTGGCGCTGGATCTGACGGCTGTTGGTCAGTTCGACCATGACCAACGCGCCTGCTCCGTAGGTCGCATCGTCTGGGGCTGGGATATGCTCGTCTCCGGGAACGGCGCTCCAATTTTGCTCAGAACGCTGGCAGGCAAGGAACTTAAACTCGGCCTTACTGCTGCCAATGAATCCACTCTTCCTTTGTACTTCAGCTAGATAAAGCACGCTTGCAAGTCCTCGCATAGGCTGGTATCGGGTTGAGACCTAGTATGCCCACGGATAAGTCGGGAGCAACCGCTGGTAGCAGCCGACTATATCCGCTCGAGCTGCCCGCTGACGCTGGTCTCTTGGGCTTAGATTACCCGGCTTTCTGGGTTAATCAACAGCAATCGATATCGTCTCGGCTGGCCCCTATCGCAACGCGATCGCAACTGAGCAAACCGACCCCATCTTTCGCAAAGCATGAGCCTAAACCCGGGCTACAGCTGAAATATCAAGCAAAATAAGTTAGAAATCGATCCATCCCGGGCAGGCTTAAACCATAGTGAACCACTGAGCTTTATCTGGGCCTTATTGAGCCTCACAGGCTGAGCTTTTCAAGCGTTTGCTGCAAACAAAAACTGCTGCCTCAGAATCGACGATTGATTGATCAGGCCGTCAATTTGAGGTAGAGCGGTAAAAAACTAGGAAGACTGCTATAAAAGCCATGCAACTGAGGGTACTTTATCTAAACATCTAAGCGCAAATCTAGCGCTATGGTGACGCCGTCACCGCCAACGGAGGAGCAGCGATTCCTGATTTATTTTGCAGGCCGATCGGGCTCAGACAATGGGGGCATAATAAACTGGGCTGAACTTGAGACAGCCCGTCGCGGGCATTGGAGTCGCGGGCAATGGATGAGATTATGAGCACAGTATTAGTTGTCGAAGACAGCGTTGCCCAGCGAGAAATGATCACAGACCTGCTGCGAGGAAGTGGCCTAGACGTTAGCGTGGCAGGAGATGGGATGGAAGCGCTTGAATGTATTCAAGGACATCTGCCCGACATTATCGTTATGGACATCGTCATGCCCAAAATGAACGGCTACGAAGTATGCCGTCGGATTAAATCTGACCCGACGACCCAAAGCGTTCCCGTCGTTCTGTGCTCTTCTAAAGGCGAGGACTTCGACCGCTACTGGGGCATGAAGCAAGGGGCCGATGCCTACATTGCCAAACCATTTCAGCCGACGGAACTCGTCGGCACCGTCAAACAGCTTTTACGGGGATAGTTAAAGAGAGGATCTATGATAGGAAATCCTGACTTTCAAACTGGCATCGGGCAAGACCAAGCTCCTGAGCTGCAAGAGCTAGAGACGCCCGAGGGCGAACTGCATCTGCGCTTTTATGTCACTTCCGGAGATGAGTTTGCGCTCCCGGCAACTGGAATTCGACGCATCATTGAGCAGGCTCCCGATAGAATTACGCCCGTACCGAATGTATCACCGCTGCTGTTGGGTACTCTAAATGAGCAGGGCCGGGTGATTTGGGTTGCTGACTTGGGTCAGTTCTTAGGTCATCCCAAGCCGATGAGTACCGACCGGGCGGAGATTCCTGTGATTGCAGTCGAGGAACAGGGAACCATGTTAGGCCTAGCGGTTGACCATATCGTGGGTACAGACTGGTTAGATATTGATTCGGTCCAGGTGTCACGCGACTATTCAGACGCAATGGCACCCTTTCTAAAGGGGGAGTGGGTGCTCGATGCAGCCACGAACCGCTCACTGCGACTGCTCGACCATCTGGCTATTCTTCGCTCGGCTCGCTGGGCAGCTTAGCACATTGCGCACACCATACCCACTGGGACTCTAGAACTGGCTAGGAGAAGACAAATGACATCAGGCACTGGCTACTCACAATCCTATCAAGCCGCTGAAAAAGCCTACATGCAGGGGAGCTACGAAGAAGCGGCCAGCGCGATTGATCAGTTGGCTGATGACTACCCGACTGACCCGAACGTGCTGCTGCTGAAGGGACATATTTATTGCTATGGCCTCAATCAGTTCGAAGTTGCCCAGGCCCAATATCAGTCAGTGCTGAATCTGACTTCGGACCCCGAATTTATAGACTACGCCAACAATGGCTTGGCCTATGCCAAGCAGGCCGCTGAGGGTGGAGGCGGACCCGATGAATTTGACGACGAACTGAACGAACCGGAGGTCCACAGCGATGCCGAGTTCAAGCTTGAAGATGCTGCCATGTCAACTGTAGAGACTAATGGCGCAGGAAATTCCAGTACGGACTTTTTCGACCCGTTTGGGGGTGAGGCAGAGGACTTTGCGCTAGCTGACTCTGAGCTAACCTTAGATGCAGAAGATGATGCTACCTCCTTTAGCGCACCGTCGCCCTTTGATATAGACGAGTTTGATCAGGCCTTTGGGTCGTCAGAGCCGCTACATAGCTCGGCTAGTGCGCCAGAGCAGCATGATTTTCTCTCGGCTGAGATGTCGGATGGCGATAGCCTAAGCGCAGAACTATCAGACTTTTCGTTCGAATCTCAAAATTTCTCCTCAGAAGATCAGACCCTATTTGTGTCAGAGCCTGATTCTATGGCTGGCCCTGCTTCCGAACGATTTTCGTCTTCCTCATCGCCTCAGGCAGATCCCGCTGCACCTGAGCAGGCGGGATTGGCAGGTCTGGGTGAGCTAGACTCCCTGTCTGCTGGCTCCGGTTCGCTCAATCCGCCTGAGGCGAAGCAAAGCGATGACTTTCTAGATGAATTTGACGAATTTGATGACTTTAACAATCTATCTGACTTTGAGCTGTCTGACAGTTCCGCTGGCTTCACTAGCCCGTCGGTTGGGGGCCCGTCGGTTGGGGCGAGTGCAATGCCAGCAAAGGCTTTAGAAACTGCTCAGAGCTCTGGATATGGTCGCAGCCAGTCCGCTCCGGCTAAACATCAGAGCCGAGCCAGTTCCACTGAACCGGTCGAACCGCTGCCGGTATTTACTAAATCAGAAGCCGCTAGCGAACCGGTCGCGGTTGAGCAGGGCTGGCTGGCTCCGCTGGAAAACGCGCCCCTTCTAATCAAGCGGCTTGTGCTAGCCGCTTCGGTAGGCGCTGTTTCCATGATTTCAGTCGCAGCTGTGAACTATTTGTTCGCGGCGGGGCGGCCTGCCGTCGATACACCAGACACAGTCAGCCGCAACTATCCAGCTGCGGTCGCCACCAGCGGCATGGCATTCATCGCTAGCTTTGGCACGGTGATGGGGCTCGGTTACCTTATCGATCGGCGAGTTCAGCAATCCGTGGACAATCTCAAGTCGCAGTTTGACCGGGTGTCTCAGGGCGACCTGACGGCCAGGGCAACCGTCTATACCGAAGACGAGTTTGGGCAGCTGTCGGCCAGCTTCAATCAGATGGCCCGGATTATTTTGACCACGACGGGTGAGGCCCAACGCAAAGCCCAAGAACAGGAGCAGGCCAAGGAAGATTTGCAGCGTCAGGTGATTCGCCTACTCGATGACGTTGAGGGCGCCGCTCGGGGTGACCTGACGGTTAAAGCCGAAGTCACTGCCGACGTCCTCGGGGCTGTAGCCGATTCCTTTAACCTGACGATTCAAAATCTAAGAGAGATTGTTCAGCAGGTCAGCATAGCGGCTCGCCAGGTGAGCAAAGGCTCCACCGAAAATGAGGATTTTGCCCGCAGCCTGTCTGCGGATGCGCTGCGCCAGGCTGAGGAGCTTGCTGTAACGCTTAACTCAGTGCAGGTGATGACCGACTCGATTCAGCGAGTCGCTGAAAGCGCCCGCGAAGCTGAGGAAGTGGCTCGCACCGCATCGGCGACGGCCCTACGGGGAGGGGAAGCAGTGGAGCGGACCGTTGCGGGAATCCTTGAAATTCGCGAGACGGTGGCTGACACCACGCGTAAGGTCAAGCGCCTGGCCGAATCTTCCCAAGAAATTTCCAAAATCGTGGCGCTGATTTCTCAAATTGCCTCTCGGACTAATCTGCTAGCTCTCAACGCCAGTATTGAGGCGGCCCGAGCAGGTGAAGCTGGGCGAGGCTTTGCCATCGTGGCTGACGAAGTCCGCCAGCTGGCGGACCGAGCCGCCAAGGCATCGAAAGAAATCGAGCAGATTGTCTTGCAAATTCAGAGCGAGACGGGCGGCGTCATGACGGCAATGGAGGAAGGAACCCAGCAGGTAATTGAAGGGACCCGACTGGCCGAGCAGGCGAAGCGATCGCTTGAAGATATCATTCAGGTTTCTAACCGGATTGATGTCCTAGTCCGCTCGATTACCGCCGATACCGTGGAGCAAACCGAGACGTCGCGCGCCGTAGCCCAGGTTATGCAGTCGGTGGAGCTATCAGCTCAAGAAACCTCACAGGAATCTCAGCGGGTATCGGGCTCCCTACAGAACCTGGTTGGAGTGGCGCGAGATTTGCTCACATCAGTGGATCGATTCAAGGTGGATAACTCTGAGAAGAGCCGCTAAGCCCGGTTCTCTAAGCCTACGTTCTGCCAGCGGCGGTCTTTGCCAACGGCATTTCATTAGCCATAATTTAAGTATCTAGGGGAGAAAGCAGCTATGCTGCCTGAACAACAACAGCGCATCATGGGCTATTTCATCGAGGAGGCCAAAGACCACCTCAACACAATCGAGCAGGGGCTATTAAAGCTTCAGGCCACGATTGAAGATCCAGAAATGGCGAACGAAGTTTTTAGAGCGGCTCACTCAGTCAAGGGTGGGGCTGCCATGCTGGGACTGGAAAGTATTCAGCATACGGCCCACCGGATGGAAGACTATTTTAAGATTCTAAAGGAATCTCCGGTCCAGGCAGACCGCACGTTGGAATCGTTATTCCTGCAAGTTTTTGACATTCTAAAGGAGCTGGTCGAGCAGCTTCAGGGACCCTTCGGCCTGACTCAAGACAAGTCTGAAGAGATCATGTCAGGGGTTCAACCCCTCTTTGACCAGCTAGCGACGCATTTGAATCAGCTGGTACAGAGCGCCAGCTCAGTTCAGCCGCCTGTCGCAGCGGTCAGCGGCACTAACGGCTACGCAATCCAGAATGGTGCGGTCTCAGCTGCTTCAGATGAGGCGCTGCAAACGACCTTCACGGCAGAAGTCTCTGCCGCGCTTCGCCAGATGCTAGCACTCTTCAAACAGGCTGATACGGATCAGTCTCGGCAGAGATTACAGGATATTTGCCAGCAGCTCAACCAGCTCGGTGAGCGATTTGGACTACTGGCCTGGTGTGATTTGATGCAGACTGCTTGGCTCGCGCTCTCTTTTGAAGAGAATAGTTATCGTATGCTGGCGCCAGTTTTGATCAAAGAGCTTAAAAAAGCACAGGAATGGGTCCTGTCAGGACGGGCAGCCGAGATTGCAGTCTCAGAGGCGCTACAGGCGCTCTTGTTGGAAGAGAGCGAGCAGCGGTTCAGCCCTACCGAGCCGCCTGTCAGTGTTACCGAGCTAGAACTGGCACCGGCAGCGGCTGACGTGGTTACCGTACCAGAGGCCGCAGAGGAGATTGAGCCAGAAGCATCTGAGCCAGAAGCAAGTCTTGCTAAGTTAGAACCCGAGCCTGAGCTAGAACCTGAGCTAGAAGTTGATGAAGCGGTTGATCCAGCCGACTTTGACGATCTTTTTGAGGAGACTGAGCCAGAGGCCGCGGTTTCGATCGCAGCGGATGAGGGCGACTTGGGCGATGACTGGTTAGAAAATAGCGAGACTGAAACTGACAGCTTCAACTTCGATCTAGATTTTGGTGAAGTCCCGCCGGAACTTTCTACCTTAGATCGAAACGACAGCAGCGGTGAGAGAGCGGACGAATCTCTCGATGCTCTGCTAGCGACAATGGATATCACTGGCCCAGATGTCGGTACAGCTGAGCTCAACAGTTTGGCCGATCTGTTTGACGGGGATATCAGCGACCTCGATACGGCTTGGCAGGCGGAAGCATCCCCTAAGGCAGCGCCCCAGGCCGAACCTGAGCTGTTAGACTTGGATGTCTCTGTAGACTTTGCCGATTTGCTAGAGGATGAGAGTTCGGAAGCGAGCCCACCGATTGCTGACTCTAGCGATGAGCTGTCCGACCTGTTTGGCGATATGCTCTCAGAGAATGAGTCGGCCCCGGCTGATTCACCGATGGCCGAAACCGATGGTATCTATCAATCTGGCAATGGTGTAGCTGAGCTTGAAGAGAGTCAAGTTTCGTTAGATGGTCTAGATTTAGGCGACGACAATCTGACTGCGGAGCTGGCTGAGCTCAGCATGAATGAAACGGAGCTAGGAGCTGACTCGATCTTTGACAACCTCGATAGCGCTGGACTGGCTGTAACTGAATCAATGGCTACAGCAGCAACGCTATCCGCCACCGCTGTAGAGGAAGCTCCCCTATCGGCAGATGCGAGCAGTGTAGAAGAGTCCTTTGACCTTGACTTCGGTACGCTCGACTTAGGTGAAGCGCTCCACAGCCAGGTGGAAGTAGTAGAAGCGCCGGTAGAAGACGATTGCGTCGATACGGATAGCGTCACAGTGGAGCTTGATACTGCACGTGAACAGTCCACAGATCTGTTTGACCTGGATACAGACCATGACACTTCAGAGATTGCTAACGGGTTTGATGACTTTTTCGCTGAAACCGAAAATAGCGGCGCGGTCGGTTTAGACCGGAACGACATCGAACCCAACGCGGTTGCACCTGACCATGAAACACCGCCTGCCCAGGTAGCGTCAGCAGCAGCCGCACTGATTGACGACCTGAGCTTCGAGCTAGACGAGACCGATCTGGCTGCGGCTAGTGCTGAAGAATTGGAGGCCGATAACCCAGACTTAGGCTTTGATGCGGCGGATTTCGGTAATGCGGAAGCGGCGCCAATCCTAGAGACTGTCGCGCCAGCATCATCCCAACATTGGGATGATGCTTCTACCGAGGCAGAAAACGCTGCTGAGGAAGACCTGTTCGGCGATGCAGCTGCGTCTGATGGACCCGACCTAGATCGCATCTGGGAAGAGAATACTGACGCCCCTGACCTGAGTCTGGATGCTGATCTAGAAGAGGACGCCGATCTGCTGCTGGAGCTGACCCCGAGCAGCACTGAGAACGCCGATGAAACCGTAGACGGGGCGGTTGACGATGCTGACTTTGACGATTTAGATGCCTTGCTAGAGGACTCCCCTGAGCCCACAGCAAACGTTGCTGTGGGCACTGCAAACGCAGCCCTGGCGACCGACGGTTCCGACTTCGATTTTGACGTTCTAGATGCACTCTTGGAAGACGACGGAGTGGATGAAACACCCAGCGCGATCGCGTCTCCGGCACCGTCCCATGCCAACGATGAAACTGACTTTGGTGACCTGGAGCGGCTGCTAGAAGATGGTGATACGCCGGAGCCGACTGCTTCAGCACCCATCGCGCGCCGCCCGGCTGCTCCACCGCCGCGCCGTTCGACCGGGCTCAGCGACCAGACCATGAGAGTCGTCGTCAAAGACCTAGACAACCTTAGCAACCTAGTTGGAGAACTCGTCGTCAATCGGAACACGCTGGAGCAAGACCAGGAGCGGATGCGGCAGTTTTTAGACAATCTGCTCTTCCAAGTCCAGCAGCTGAACGACGTCGGCCAGAGAATCCGCGATCTCTATGAGCGATCGCTGCTCGAAAGCTCCCTCATGGCCAGCCGCCAGGCTTATCAGCTGGCCGGCACTCGCGAGACGTCCACGACTAGCCATGCAACCGGAGCGACCTTTGACGCGCTGGAAATGGATCGCTTTACCGGCTTTCACTCGCTGTCTCAGGAGATGATTGAGCTGACCGTCCGGGTGCGAGAGTCGGCTTCTGACATCAGCTATACGGTCGAGTCGTCAGACCAGGTGACGCGCCAGTTCCGGCAGGCGACCATGCAGCTGCAAGAAGGTCTAAACAAAGCCCGCATGGTGCCCTTTTCCCAAACCGCCGATCGGCTGCCGCGAGCCGTTCGAGATATTTCCATCAAATGCGGTAAAGAGGCCCGGCTGGTGGTCGAAGGCCGCGATACGCTAATCGACAAGATGCTCCTGGAGCAGCTCTACGACCCGATGACGCATCTGGTCAACAACGCCATTGCCCACGGCATTGAATCGCCCGAGGTTCGTGAGACGGCAGGCAAACCCCGAGAAGGCTCGATCACCGTCCGCGCCTTCTACCAAGGCAATCAAACCGTTATCTATGTGGCTGATGACGGCGGCGGCATTGACCCGGAGCTAGTCAAAGGCAAAGCCGTACAGAAAGGGCTAATTAGCCAGGCTGAGGCCAATACTCTGTCTGTCATCGACATCTACGAACTGCTATTCCATCCGGGCTTCAGTACCCGCGATCAGGTCGATGACTATTCGGGTCGGGGCGTCGGCATGGATGTGGTACGAACCTCCCTGTCTGAGATCCGCGGCACGATTACGATTGACTCTGAGCTGGGTAAAGGCACAAGCTTTACGATTCGTCTGCCGCTGACGCTGAGCATCTCTAAAGCGCTGAGCTGTGTGAGCAACCAGGCCCGGATCGCCTTCCCGATGGATGGGGTGGAGGACATGTTTGACCTGCCTCGCGATCAGATTCCCCACAATGCTCAGGGACAGCCCTGTATCCACTGGCGTGATTCGCTACTGCCCTATCAGTCTCTGACTGATCTTCTGAAGCTGAATCGGATGCTGGGCCGGGGCCGAGTCTACGGGGGCAACCAGGAAGAAGATATCGTCTCGGTCATCGTACTGCGCAGTGCGACTAGCTTCATCGCGCTCCAAGTCGATCAGGTGATTGGCGAGCAGGAGATTGTGATCAAGCAGCTGGAGGCTCCTGTGCCGAAGCCAGTTGGGATTGCCGGGGCCACTGTGCTCGGTGATGGACGGGTGATGCCGATTGCCGATGTGCTAGAGCTGATCGATATTGCCACCGGGCGGATGCGGCGTGAGACCGCTTCGATGATGTGGGCTCAGGGCGATCAGGACGCGGCTGACAACGTCGTGCCGGTGAAGACAGAGCCGACGGTGCTGATCGTAGACGACTCAATTACGGTCCGCGAACTGCTGTCAATGAGCTTCCACAAAGTCGGCTACCGGGTCGAGCAGGCCCGCGACGGTCAGGAAGCCTGGGAGAAGCTACGCTCAGGTCTGCCTTGCGACCTGGTCTTCTGCGACATTGAAATGCCGCGGATGGATGGCCTGGAGCTGCTTTCCCGGATGCAGAAAGATGGCGGCCTGAAGCGGACCCCGATCGCCATGTTGACCTCTCGCGGGGCCGACCGACATCGGCAGATGGCGGTTGACTTGGGAGCCAGCGGCTACTTCACCAAGCCCTACCTGGAAGAAGCGCTGCTCGATGCGGCACAGCGGATGCTCAACGGCGAATCTCTGGTGAAGACAGGCAAAGGCGTAGAGTAGGCCAAAGCAGAGTAGGCCAGAGGGCGGTATCTTAGGCTACGATCGGGCTATCCGTCCTTTGAGGATCCCCTAAAATGGTCATAGTCGCTACTCGCCGCTGGCAGCCGCTGATCGCCGACTTTGAAGCTGTCCTGGACCCAAACCGGGTCGTTCGGCGCAAAGAGGAACTGCTGGTTTACGAATGCGACGGGCTGACCAGCTATCGGCAGCGACCCGCAATTGTGGTATTGCCGAGAACAACCGAGGAAGTCGCGGCGGCGGTAAAAATCTGCGATCGCTACCAGGTCCCCTTCGTCACTCGTGGCGCCGGTACCGGCCTTTCGGGCGGAGCCCTGCCGATCGAGGACTGCGTCCTGATTGTCACCGCCTGTATGCGACAGATTCTAGAAATCGACTACGACAATCAGCGCGTTGTCGTCCAGCCCGGCGTGATCAATAACTGGGTGACTGAGGCCGTCAGCGGGGCAGGCTTCTACTATGCCCCCGACCCGTCTAGTCAGTCGGTCTGCTCGGTTGGCGGCAACGTGGCGGAAAACTCCGGCGGGGTCCACTGTCTTAAGTATGGGGTCACCACCAACCACGTATTGGGACTGAAGCTGGTATTGCCCAATGGCGACGTGATCGAAGTCGGCGGTACGGTGCCGGAAACGCCGGGCTATGACCTAACTGGGTTGTTTGTCGGCTCAGAAGGAACGCTGGGCATCGTCACTGAGATTACGCTAAAAATTCTTAAGTCTCCTGAATCTGTCCAAGTGCTGCTGGCCGACTTTGCTAGCGTCGAAGCAGCAGGGGCTACGGTCTCGGACATTATTGGCGCTGGCATCATTCCCGCTGGAATGGAGATGATGGACAACTTCAGCATCAATGCGGTCGAGGATGTGGTGGCAACGAACTGCTATCCCCGCGACGCGATCGCGATTCTACTGATCGAAATCGACGGCGCCACCGCTGAAGTGGCAGCCCATGCGGCTGAGATCGAAGCCCTCTGTTACAAAAATGGGGCAAGGCAGATTACCGTCGCGATCGCGCCCGAAGACCGGCTGCGACTCTGGAAGGGCCGCAAGGCTGCCTTTGCCGCCATGGGCAAGCTCAGCCCCGACTACTACGTGCAGGACGGCGTGATTCCCCGGACGCAGCTGCCCCGGGTGCTACAGGAAATTGAGGCGCTAGGTCAAAAGCACGGCTACCGCGTGGCCAACGTTTTTCATGCCGGAGACGGCAACCTGCATCCGCTGATTCTCTATGACAACAGCGTTCCCGGCGAGCTAGAGGCGGTCGAAGCGCTGGGCGGCGATATCCTCAAGCTGTGCGTTCAGGTCGGCGGCAGCATTTCGGGTGAACATGGGATTGGGGCCGACAAGCGCTGTTACATGCCCGACATGTTCAGCGCCGCCGACCTCGAAACCATGCAGTGGGTGCGGCACAGCTTCAATCCAAAAGGACTAGCGAACCCGACTAAGATTTTTCCGACGCCGCGCACCTGCGGAGAAGCCGCCAATGTTTCCATCAGGGTCAATGATTTAATAGAGCGGTTTTAACTGGCCAACCGTGCGCAGAGTTCCTGATGAGCAAAGCAATTCGGCGACGAACTAGAACCTTTCAGTTCCTGTGGCTGCTGTTAGTCCTCCAGCTGATTGCGCTGATTTTCTGGTGGTCAACCTGGCCAGTGACGCTTTCGCTGAGAATTCCCTCAGTGGAAGCAGCCTACTGGAGCGAGCTAATTGAGGACTTCGAAGCCCAAAACCCCGGCATTCACATCGCTTATCGGGTAGACAATGACTATACGACAGACAATTTGCGGGCAATTTATGCAGACAGTTTCGAATCCGCGGCTCAGTCAGAAACCGCTAGGTCTCGATATGACCTGGTGTATATCGATATCGTCTGGCTAGAGCAGTTTGCCGCCGCCGGGGGACTGCGAGATCTCTCCCAAGATATTTCGCGGTCAGACTCGGTCGATCTGGCCGCATTTTTACCGAGTGAGGTAGAAGCCGGAAAGCACAGAGGCAATTTCTATCGGCTGCCAATGCATACCGATTTGGGACTTTTGTTCTACCGGCAGGACTTACTGTCTCTGCCACCCGCAGAGTCCATCAGCTTTGAGCAGCTGCAAACCGCGATCGCAGCGGCCCAGCAGGCGCAGTCTCTGAGCGCGGGCTATCTCTGGCAGGGCAGGCAATATGAGGGGCTAGCGGTGATGTTCAGCGAAGTTTTAGCCGGGTTTGGCGGATTTTGGTTGGACGCTGAGACAGGGGAAGTCGGACTCGACCAGCCAGCGGCGATTCAGGCTGCGACCTGGCTACAGGCGCTGATCCGGCAGGGAATTTCGCCCCGGGATGTCACCAGCGATGATGAAGAGGCGACGCTCAGCCGCTTTCTGGCCGGGAAAGTCGCCGCGATGCGGGGCTGGCACTACTTCCAAAAGCGGATTCAAGCCAGCCAGCCAGCGGTAGCGGCTCAGCTCAGGGTACGCCCGGTCCCGAGTCAGGGCGGTATCGGCGAAGGCTGTCAGGGGGGCTGGGGGCTAGGCATCGCCAGCAATACCGCCCATCCCAAGGCAGCCTGGCGGGCATTGGAATATTTGACGAGCGCGGCAGCTCAGAAAAAACTCGCGCTAGCCTCGGGATACCTGCCCAGTCGGACGGCGTTATTTAACGATGCCGATTTGGTTCAAGCCTATCCAGAGCTGCCGCAGATCCTAGACTGGCTCCAGACCCGCTCGGTGCTAAGGCCCCAGTCGCCACATTACTCAGCTCTTTCTGAAGTGCTGCAAGATCATCTCTCGCGGATTTTGGTGGGGGCGCGATCGCAGACGTTCATCCAAACTGAGATGCAGGAAGCGGCGGCTCAGACTCGGGCGCTGCTCAAAGCCGGTTGAACTTCGCTAGGCTGACGTTGGCTAGCGGCAAACTAACCCCGTTAGCCGCTTCATAGCTCTGATCGGTGTCCGCAGGTGACGCGAATCGATACCAGCCCAGCAGTAGATTTAAGCACAGCAGCCCCACGTTGAGCGCAACTAAAGTTCGCAGCGACGGCTGAAGAATCCTTTTCAGCGCTGACTGGGGCAAAGGCTGAGCCGCCAATGGCGCTGAAGCAGACAGCTGGGCCAGCTGTTGCAAAATGGCCTGGGCACTGAGCGGGCGCTGCCGGGGAAAGGGCGCAATGAGCTGGTCAATCAACTGTGCCAGTCGCGGAGAAAGGGGCGGGGCGCTCGGCTGCCAGCCCAGCTCGCCGGTCTGGTCATCTTCAGGGAGGCCAACGGGGTGCTGCCCGGTAAGCAGATGCACAATAGAGCGACCTAGGGCGTAAAAGTCGGACTGCGGGACGGCCTTGCCGTTGATCTGCTCCAGCGGGGTATACCCCGGAGAAACCACGCTGGTGACCTCTTGCGCAACCGCGATTTTAGCCAGATAGGTATTGGTAACAGGACGCACCGTCCCAAAGTCGATCAGGACCAGCTGACCCTGGGGCCGCAGCATCATATTGGAGAGTTTGATATCCCGATGAAACAGACCTTGGGTGTGAATCTGATGGAGAATTTCACCCATCTGGCCCAGCCATTCAACCGCTAATGATTCTGAAATCGGGCCGTGTTCTTTGAGCCACTGCTCTAACGTGTGTCCTGCAACCTTCTCCATCACCAGACAATGCACCTGCCCAGCGGGCACCTCGATCGTAAAAAAGCCGTCTGGCTCGACCTGTGGAATCCCAGGATGCCTGACCCGCTGCAGGGTCTGAGCCTCTCGCTGAAAATGGGGCAGCAGCTTAGCCGCCTTCAGAATTTTGAACACCCGCCGCTGGCCGCCGTCATCGACCTCAAAAATCTCGGTCGTGTCCCATTCGTCTAGCGCCCGCAGAGGCTCCAGCAGCCGGTATCGCTGCTGCACCATCAGCGGCGTCCCGCAGGCTTGACAGGTCTGCTGCGCGTCTGGATTGAGCCGATGGCTACATTTGGGGTTGATACAGTAGCTCACGCTGAGGTCTCTCTTTGCTCACGCTGCCAGCGGGCATAGACGTATTCTTTAACCACCGGGCGCAAGGTGAAGCCAGCGGCGCTGCGCTCAACCAAAGAGCGCCGCACCAGCGACTCCAGCGCCTGGAAAGTCTCTGGCCCGGGGGGCTGCTGCAGGGCTTCCGGCGGGAGCGGTTCGCCTGCCCTAGCCAGCCGGTAGAGCAAGCTTTGCTCAGCCGGGCAAAGCCGCTCAAACTGCTGCTCAATCAGCCGACTGACGTCGCTCGTAATCAGCGTAATCCCCTGCCTGAGAAAGCTGATGACGCTGCCGCTAAAGATTTCCCGAATCGTATTAGAGACTAGCTTGAGAATCAGCGGATTGCCCCGGTAGATCCGAATCAGCTGGTTCCACTGCGGATCTTCCTGTAGATTTTCTTCGGCCAAGATCTGGCGGGCGGCGGGACCCAATCCCTGAATCTTTAGCGATCGCACGGGACACTGCGGTCCGGTCAGTCGGGCAATCTCGCGGGTGAGTTCGCGGCTGGTGATGATAACGCAGCTGGTATGCTGCTCTTCGCCCAAACGTCGAATTAGCTCGCTGTAGTCGCGGTAAGTCTCCTGGTATTGACCCGCCAGGTTGCCCGGTTGTAGCACTGTATCGAGATTGTCGAGCAGGATCAGGCAGCGGCGATCGCGCAGATAGGCCATGAGCTGAGAGATCTGCTCATACAGCGATGCAGCAGGAGCCGTCGGTAGCTGGGGCAAAGCTTTGAGCCAATGAGAGAGGACGGCGGTGAGCTGGGGCCGGTGACGGAGGGACTGCCAAATCAGACAGTCAAAGCGCGATCGCGTCGCCTCCGCCAGCTTAATCGCCAGCGTCGTCTTACCAATGCCGCCGGGGCCATAGAGCGTAATCAGGCGGCAGGCCAATGCGGCTGATGGCTCGACCCAGTCCCGAAGCTGGCTCAGCTCTGTCTGCCGTCCGTAGAAAACTGGCACGTCAGGAACCTGCTGCCAGTTAATTTCAATCACCGCGTTTTCGTACCCCGCCTGCCGCAGCCAGTCGGCGACATTGCGCCAGCTTTCTAAGGTATTCAGCGATCGCGCAGTTAGCGCCTCGACGTAGCGATAGAGCGTCTGACTCAGGGCAACCTCCACTGTCTTAATCGCCGTGAACTGCTGTTGAGCAATTTCGGCGGGGCTGTAACCACACAGCAATCCTCGCAGCCTGACTTTCTCAACCGAGGTAAGACCCGGCTTCTTATGGGAAGCGAACTGGCCCTTGGCCACCGCCAGGTCGGCATAGAGGCGCTCTAAGTGCCAGCCCTGAGCCGCTTCGGTAAATAGCGTAGGCGGAGGAAGCATGGATTGGGCAATCCGCTAACGAGTGACTTTATCCTAGCGGAACTGTTCGCCTGAGCTGACAGTTCATAACCAACTTCATAACCGCTTCTATCCGCCGGATGGCATCTGGCCTAACTAAGTTTGAGGGTACCTAAATTTTCTAAGCCAAGCTTTTCGGCCTATGGCTTCTACTATTGGAGGTGCTCCATGCTGATTCCCTATACTCGCGGTCACGCCCTGAGCGATCGCTATCAAATTTTGTCAACTTTGGGCCAGGGCAGCACTGGCCATACCTATAAAGCTCAAATGATTGACTTGGACTGCCCGGTGGCGATCAAAGTCCTCTCACTGAAGCAAATTGACGATTGGAAGATGCTCGACCTGTTTGAGCGAGAAGCTCAGGTCTTAAAACGGCTGGATCACCCCGGTATTCCCAGATATATCGACTATTTCCAGACCAACGAAGACGCCGATCAACATTTTCATCTCGTGCAGTCGCTGGCTGCTGGGGAATCTTTGGCAAATCTAGTGAAAGCGGGACGGCAATTTGGCGAAACGGAGATAGTTGAGATCGCGCAGCAGATTCTCACTATTTTGCAATATTTGCACACCTGTGAACCCGCCGTCATCCACCGCGATATCAAGCCCGACAACCTAATTTACCAGTCCCAAGGTCAGCTCTCTCTGGTTGACTTTGGCGCAGTCAAAAATATTTATCGTCAGACCGCGATTGGCAGCGACACTCTCGTTGGCACGCTGGACTACATGCCCCCCGAGCAGCTCCGCGGCCAGGCTTGCTTTGCTTCAGACCTATACAGCTTGGGCCTGACCCTGCTGTTTCTGGCTTTGGGAGAGTCACCCGAAACTCTGCCAAGGTGGCGCAATCAAATCTGGTTTCGTTCGCGGGTATCGCTCTCACCCGTCTTGTGCAGATGGCTAGAGAGGCTGTTACAACCTGATCTTGAAGACCGGTTTCGAACCGTACAACAGGCTCAGTCGGCACTAAATCCGGTCAGGCCCAATCGCCAGAAGCACGGCTATGCCCCTGATATCGCCAAAGTAAAGAATTCCCACGCTGACCAAACTCCGAGGCTTAAGGATGGGCAAACCCTGTCCAACGCTAGCATAGTTAGCTTTGTCGTTTTCGTTGCACTCTGCTCAGCTACGCTCTTTAGGGAGCTAGCGCACTCGCCACAGCCGACTGTAGCGGTTACGGCAGCCAGCAATAGCGCAGATCGGTCTGACCCTAACCCAGATACCATGGCCAATCGGCTTAGCTTTGGGGAACGCAGCCTGCTCCCCCAGACTTCTGACTTCAAACAGCTTGCGATTGCAGCTTACGCTGACAGTCGCTATTCGCTGGCAACCGACCTTTTCGAAGCCTTACTCGGAACCCAGCGCAATGACCCAGAAGCACTGATTTACTTAAACAATGCCCGAATTGGCGAGCGCCGTGCCTACACATTTGCGGTAGCGGCCCCACTCAAAGAAAGTACAAATCCGGCCTTAGAAATTCTGCGTGGCATGGCTCAAGTCCAAGATGAAGTCAATCGGGCCGGAGGTATTGCTGGCATCCCCCTTAAAGTCCTGATTGTAAACGACGACAACAATCCTATCATTGCCCGGCAGCTAGCGCATACGCTAACTTCAGACCCCTCCATCCTGGCAGTTATTGGTCATTTCAGCAGCGATACTACTTTGGCTGCTGCCCCAGTTTATCAACAGAAAGAGCTGCCCATGGTTTCGCCTACGAGTACTTCAGTTGAAATTTCTAGCCTGGGCGACTATATCTTTCGCACCGCGCCGAGCGATCGCTTTGCCGCTTCTGCCCTCGCCAGCTATCAGCTCGAAACGCTGCACCACCGTAAGGCCGCCATTTTTTATAACTCCGAAAGTAACTACAGCCAATCGCTCAAACATGAATTTACCAAGGCGCTCTATAGCGACGGCGGCGAGGTAGTCAGCGAGTTCGATCTGACCCAGTTAAACACTCGCAACGATGCGGCTAGAGCCGTTCAGCGAGCCCGGCAAGCGGGAGCTGAGGTGCTGATGCTGGCCGCCAATACCCCGACTCTTGACCCGGTCTTGGGGGTGATTGCCGCGAACCAAGGCGAACTGCCGCTGCTGGGCGGTGATAGCTTGTACAATCCCAAAATTTTAGACCGGGCTGGGCCAGCCGCAACCCAGCTAGTCGTAGCCATTCCCTGGCATCTACAAGCGCATCGAGCATCGGCGTTTGCCCAACGCTCTCACGACTACTGGGGCGGCGATGTCAGCTGGCGTACCGCTACGACCTATGACGCGGCCCAGGCGATTGTCGCCGCCTTGCAGCATCAGCCTAGCCGCAAGGGGATCGAAGCCGTACTCAGCGGCGATCGGGCTCTGACAGAGGGCGCAACTCAAAGCGTGAAGTTTCTGCCGTCGGGAGATCGCAACCAGCGGCCTCAGCTAGTGACGGTCAGACAGGGCGATCGCTCGGGCTACGGCTATGATTTTGTGCCGCTACCCGAGTGAGGTCATAACCCACTTCATAGCGCTGCCTATGAACGCCGATGGTTCATCTCGGATTAGGTTACTAACAGAACTTCATTAAAAGCTAGAACATGAATCCCATATCTCCAGAAATTCCGGCTCACCCAGTCGCTAATCCTGTTGCTCCAGACGGAATTCAACCTGATGTGGGGCGATGGTCCTGACGGGCAGAAGGACAGTTAGTTTGGCTTGCAAAAGCGCCATCGCGGCTCGGAGACCTTTCTGATTCCGGGCAGCTCGCTCACCGTCATGTTTTCTCCCCTCTCGCCGACCCAGCCCTGGCAGCAGAGCGTCAACGGCCTGATTGCCAGCACCCTCAGCCGCGCCAGCCGCAGCATCGATCTGGCCCTTTTCGTCTTTTCAGACCAGGGCATCGCCAACCAGCTGGAAGCCGAAGTCAAAACCGGTGTCGCCCTCCGCGCCCTGATCGACCCCGGCTTTGTCTATCGCAGCTACAGTGAAGCCCTCGACCTGCTGGGCGTTACTCTCCCCGACCACCGCTGCCGCATTGAGGCCAACAACCATCCCTGGCCCGCGCCAATCACCACTGTCGGCTCTCCCAAACTACTCAAGGGGGATAAACTGCACCACAAATTCGCCGTCATCGACGATGCCACCGTGATTATCGGTTCGCAAAACTGGAGCAAAGCCGCCAATACCCAGAATGACGAAAACCTGCTGGTGATCCAAAACCCTACCGTCGCCGCCCACTTCAAGCGTGAATTTGAACGGCTCAACCGCGATGCCTACACCGGCCTGACGCCGCTGCTCCAGAGTAAAATCGATCGGCAAAAGCAAGCCTGCGGTTTGTAAAGGAAAACGACGGGGGTTCCTTCGAAAAAAAAGTAGCGGCATTAGCAGCGTAATGCAGGCAGCGACGGAAATTGACAAAGCGATTAAGATCCAATTAGCTCAAGCTGGATCTTAGGGAGCAGCGTTGAAATAACCTCCCCTGAATGAGGTTAAACTGGGCTTATAGAGAGCCATCGGTAGAGCGGATGTTAACAGAGCAAGTCAAAGCCACCTTCAAGGATGCAGCTTACAAACTAACAG
>NZ_JADEXG010000007.1 GCF_015207255.1 Vasconcelosia minhoensis LEGE 07310 | reverse complement strand
CCCTTACTCCATCACCCCATCACCCCATCACCCCATCACTCCCCACTTACCCATCACTCTCTACCCTCCACCCCTCCAAATGGCCATCAAACCCTCCCAAATCCAAGCCATCCTAAATCACAAGCGGACCGACTTCGCCACATTCAATCAAGGCGCAGCAAGCAGCCTGCAAGC
Source organism: Vasconcelosia minhoensis LEGE 07310 (assembly GCF_015207255.1). Taxonomy (GTDB): domain Bacteria; phylum Cyanobacteriota; class Cyanobacteriia; order Phormidesmidales; family Phormidesmidaceae; genus Vasconcelosia; species Vasconcelosia minhoensis. Next base: position 114,508 of record NZ_JADEXG010000007.1, on the reverse strand, counting down.
CTATCAGGCGGCCTGGGAAGGGCTGAGTCAAACCTCAGAGGCGGAGCTAGCCAGCTGGCTCAAGGACCAGTCGGGCGAAGTCGGCGCCCGACCGCTGGAAAGTTTTCGGGACACCCGGGACGGCATTATTCGCAGCGGACTGAGCTGGCCCAATCGGGAGCAGAGCCTGGCCTGGGTGAAAGCCCAGCTCGACCAGGTGACCACCTTTGCCGTCGATGGCTCGCAGATTTTCCCCAGTAAGGACCTCTCGATTCCCATCGCCCTGGTGCAAATTGGCTGGTTTGAGAATCCCCACGCCGCCCAGCGGGACTATGTCAAGGATATTTCCCTCGACGTGCTGACGCCCAAGGAGCTGAGCCAGACCAGTCAGCCCGCTGAACGCTGGGTAAATCTGCGCCGGTTTGAAATGGAAGTGCAGCGACTGGTGGACTATATGCAGCAGGTGACCGAGCCAGAGCGCTGTCTGGTTTTCTTTGACGGCTCGCTGGTGCTGTCCTTTGCCGATATGATGGAGGACGAAATCGGCCAGCCCTACGTGCAGTCGGTGACGCAGCTGCTGCAAGCCAGCGAACGCTATCGGGTGCCACTGGTCGGCTATGTCGATACGGCGGGCTCCCGCGACCTCGTAACGCTGCTCAAAACCTTTGCTGACCTGGAAGCCGCCGTCCCCATCCACGATGCCCAGCTGCTCAACCCGCTGATGACCTGGGGCGATCGCACCCCGCTCTGTCAGTGCGATCGCGGCGGCATCCTCAACCGCTATGGCAACCTGCGCGATCGCGTCACCTTCACCTACCTCAAGACCAACCAGAGCTATCCCGCCCGGATAGAGCTCCCCCGCTGGCTATGGGAAGAGGGAAGAGTAAAGACTGTGCTGGACTGGGTGCGAGCCGAGGTGATCGTCGGCGGCGGCTATCCCTACGCCATCGAGACTGCCGACCAGACCGCCGTTTTGCAAAGTCGCGATCGCCAGCTCTTCTACCGAATTCTCCAGGACTGGGCCGATGGCGAAGACCTGCCTCTGCGCCTATCGCGGAAAATGCTCAGCAAAGCCCAGCGCCGGTAGGGTTCAGGCTAGGGCCGGAGATATTCGCGACGGGAACCTTGATCCATCAAGGCTTTCCATTCCGACTGCCCCAGAATTTGGCAGCGGCGACCCAGGCCCAAGCTGAGGCCAGAAATCAGGACCAGGTGAGCGGCGATCGCCAGGAAAATTTCGCTCCCGTTAGCCATATCCAGCACGGCCTGGGGGAATGCCGTTGTCAGCCACAGATAGCCCATTGCCCCCCGATAGGGGTCAATTCCGGTCAGTGATAGCACCAAAGGCCAACCCACGATAATCGCTGCCACTGCCCCAGAGGCCAGCCAGCGCCAGTGGAGCAAATTCGCTAGAGCAATCCACTGCACCACTAGCGAACAAATCAAAAGCACGGCAGCGCAAAACCCCCAGGCCATGACAGCGTCCACTGGGTCTGTCACCGGGCTGATTAAAGCACTAAGCCCGATGCCCAGCAGAAAAACGCCTGCTATAATCCCCAGATTGATCGCCAACGCAAAAGCGGGCGGGCTGCCATCGTGGCACAGCAAATCTACAATGAGGCTCTGCTGGCGGCGGGAGGAGCTTTGAGCCTGCTTCCGAGACGGATTTCGAGATGTAGGCTGAGATGCCCTATGGGGCTGATGATGACGGTACCTGGCCCAGTCAAGCAAGAGCTGTTTAGAGGGCAGTAGCAAAAACATCAGCAGGACGGCCCAAATCACCATCGAGATGCGATAGCTAAAGACAGTATCTAGCGCAGATGGAAGGTTGAAGGGGTGCTGCGTCTCAAACCCCATGATGATGAGCGATAAACAAAGGGTCAGACCATAGCTCTGCTGCTTACCCAAAGCCGTGTTGGCAGGGGTCTGAAATTTCCGCTCAAGTGCCACCCAAAACCACAGCCCCAGCAATAGCGCATTGGCTAGCGCAAAGGCTAGCACCCAGCCGCGATGACTGCCCACCGGCATAAAGAACCAGCCCAGCTGACGAAATCCGTTTAAATCTGAGCCGATAAAGGGCCAGGCGCTTTGCTGGCCCCATCCTTTCACTTCCCAATCAGCCAAAATGTGCAGCGGGTTAAATAGGTAAAACCAGTCCCCAGAGAGGTTGAAATGCCAAAGTTGCCAACTCAGCAGCAGCAGGCCAGCGCTAAGGCCAGATATCAGCCAGGTTTGGAAGCCCTGTAGCCCCTCGGCAAGCAGCGCAAACCAGAGCGCAGCCGAGTAAAAGCAAAGGGCGATCGCGCCCAGCACCCCATAAAACGCCAGCACAATGCCCACCGGATAGCTGCCCATCAGGCCCGTGGCCAGGTGCAGCGGCAGCATAGCGGCAATGCCCAGATACAGCAATATTGGCACCCCCAGCAGCTTGCCTAGCAAAATGCGTCGTCCCCGCAGCGGGCTCATCCGCAAAAAGTTCAGCGTCCCGCGCCGGTTTTCCTTAGAGAGATCGGCTGCCAGTAAAAAAATGCCGCCGATAATCAGCACCCACACCAGCACAAAGCTCAGATCACGGAAAACATCTGCCCAAACCAGCGGCCAGTCAATCAGCGGCTGCTGGTCTGCACCTAGCTGACAGCCCTGGTGGGGATCGTACTGAAGACAGTATTGCGTGTTGATGAAGAGCCGACTGCTGGGCAGCTGGGCAAGCCGTTTCAGAAGCAATAGTCCTTGAATCCCAAAAGACAGGGAGAACGTTAGCAGCAGATTGCGCCAGCGCAGCCGCCCCTGCCATTCACGCAGGAGTTGAGGATTGTGGTGGCCCACTCGGTCAAAGGCCATTTCGGAGAGTTGAGGCAGCTTATAGGACATCACGACACCTGCTTATGGTCTAAGTGTTTGAGAAAAATCGTTTCGAGGTCTTCCCGGGTATGGTTAAACTGGCACAGAGGAATGCCAGCGGCGATGAGCGATCGCAATAATTCACCCGCCGCCGCCTCATCTCCGGCAAACTCCACACAAATCTCCCGATCCGACACCCGGGTTTGAGACACCACGCAGGCATGAGCATCGAGGGCCTGAGCCAGGGCAGGGCCCTCGCCCAGGGTGGCTATAAAAATTTGCCGACGGCTCAGCCGGTTATACAGCTCATTCAGGGGCGCGCTTTCCACCAGGTAGCCCAGCTCCATGATGCCGATGGTGCTGCAAAAATCTGCCAGGTCACTGAGCACATGGGACGAGATCAAAATCGTCATCCCGCTCTGCTGGAGCGCTTTGATAATGTCGCGAAATTCCATCCGGGCGACCGGGTCGAGGCCAGAGACGGGCTCATCTAACACCAGTACAGAAGGCTGATGAATAATGGCCCGGGCCAAACCCAGCCGCTGCTTCATGCCCCGTGATAGCTCAGTCGTGCGGCTGTGGTGCTTGCTACTGAGCTGCACCAGTTCGAGGATGTCATAAATCCGACGATGCCGCAGCCCTGGGCTAATGCCGTACAGCCGAGCAAAGTACTCCAAATATTGCCAGACGGTGAGGTCGTCATAAAGCGGATAGTCGTCAGGCAGAAAGCCGATACACCGCTGCAGCTGGGGCGAATTCTGATCTTGCCGAAAGAGTTGGCCCTCGATCCAAATTTCCCCCAGGGTGGGCATCTCTGCCCCCACCATCATGGACATCAGCGTGGTTTTACCGGCGCCATTGGGGCCGATGAGCCCATAGACTTCACCGGGAAACAGGTCGAGGTCAATATCGTTAACGACCGTTTTTCGCTGAAAGCGTTTGGTGATGTTGCGGACGGACAGGGCCGGATTGCCTACGCCAGGCAGGGCACTCGGCATCGCCGCAGGTTGCCAATCTTGTGAGGTCATGAATCCTGAAATCAGCGCTTCGGAACCATCCTCCATAATTTCAAAGCCTCTCTCGCCGATTTCGGACAAGCCGTAAGGTAGGTTCATGCTAATACAGGATCACAGGATGCTGACTCATAGACTGCTTTAGAGACATTTCCCCTATCGCTCTAGTTCCACAGCTTACCTGGCCTGATAAAGGGCATGGGGACTGCCGCCGTCGGTGGGATACTCAGCTAAGTTCAGCCGGTATTCGGTCTGAAATCGCTCTCCGCTGGGCGCAGTGAAAATTTGTTTGCGAATGGCGGCCAAAACGGGGGCGAGAAATTCGGGGGCTTCGGTCTTGGTGACCTGGGGAAGCGCGATCGCGAATTCGCCATTTTCCCAGTAGCCTGCCGCAGCGGTAAGCGGCTGAGCCCTGAGCAGCTCGCCCCAGCGGCGCAGCACCTGATGGCCGACGCTGTGACCATAGCGCTGATGAATCTGGGCGAGTTCGCTGAGTTGCAACAGAGCGAACGTAAAGGGCTGCCCCTGCTGAATCAGCGCTTCGATCGCTTGCTGAGACTGATGCTGATTGGCCAGACCCGTTTTGGCATCGCGTCGCGCCAGCGTTTGCAGCAGGCGGCTGCGGGCGAGGCGATTGTTAATTCGGGTGATCAGCTCGGGGGCCTGGGCGGGCTTGGTTACATAGTCGTCAGCCCCAGCGGCGAAGACCTGCTGCACGGTGGCGGCATCCTGCCGGGCGGTGAGGAAGAGAATCGGCAGACCCTGCCAGCGGCGATCGGCGCGAATCGCCTGACAGAGCTCGATGCCGTTAAAGTCAGGCATTTCAATATCCAGAATCAGCAGGTCGGGCCCGGTCTGGGTCAGCATTTCCCAGCAGCGGCTGGGGTCGGCCAGCGGCGTCACCTGCATGCCCCAAGGCGTCAGCAGGGTCTGGAGCGCCTGGAGCAAAATCGGATCGTCATCTACCGCCAGAATATGGATGGCCTCAGCCGCAGGACGCTCCAGCAAAGGCGCTGCCGCCTGCCAGATCTGGTCTGCCGTGGCCGGCTTAGCCAGCACCTGGGCTCCCACCGTTGCAATCTGTACCCGCTCTGCCAGCGTGTTATTAGCCGTGAGCACCAGGGTTGGCACTTGGGAAGTTGATAGACCAGTCAGCAGCGGCTGATCGTCTGGACTCAGCGGGACCGGGAGATCGATCACGGCCAGGTCGGGACTGTGGGTTTGCAGCCCGGCGATCGCGTCTGCTCCATTACTATGCCAACGCCAGCCCAGGCCGCCAGTCTGGGTCAGCCTCTGGAGGTCTTCGGCCAGAGCGGCATTGGGGCTGACTAACAGCAGCCGGGCGGCTAGCTCAGGCGGTAGGGAAGTCTGGGTCAGGTTTAAGGTCGCTTCAAGCTGCTGGACGAGGGCAGCGAAATGGGTCGCTTTAGGCATTTCACCGTCTATCAGCAACGTTTCCAGGTCGCGCGCCACCTGGGTGCCGTCGTCGCGGCCAAACATGCCGAGGACGCCCGCGAGCTTATGGGCGGCCTGGACGGCACTGGTTTGCAAGGTCGGGTCGAGCGAGTTTTGCTGAAGCGCGATCGCGGCTGACTGAATCACCGCTAGCCGCTCTGCGATCTCCCCCTGATGCGCTGTCCAAAGCGCCGCTAATCCCTGGCCAAACTGCTCCTCGACCGTCATCGTGGCAGACGTAGCGGGGACAGAAGACTCAGCGGGTACAGAAGACTCGCTCTGGGACGTAGTCTGAGAGGGAATTTGGGGCGTCAGCTTGTAGCCCAGACCGTAGACGTTTTCAATCCAGCCGTCAGCTCCGGCCTGTTTGAGCCGCCGCCGCAGCCCTTTGACATGGGCCTTCACGCTATCTTCCAAGGGCGGGTCGTCAAAGGTCCAGAGATGCTCGACGATCAGGCTGCGGCTGAAAACCCGATGGGGGTTACGCAGAAACAGTTCCAGCAGGCTGTACTCCTTGGGCGTGAGCTTTAGCGGCTTGTCGGCATAGGTAACGTCACAGCTCACGGGGTCGAGTCGGAGCGGCCCAATCGCCAAAATAGAGGTTGGCGCTACCTCTCCCCGCCGGAGCAGCGCCCGCAGCCGGGCCTGCAATTCCCCCAAGTCTAACGGCTTGGTGAGGTAGTCATCGGCCCCGGCGTCGAGGCCACGGATGCGCTCATCGGCGGCGTCTTTAGCCGTCATTAACAAAATCGGTGTCGCATGGCCCGCCGACCGCAGCCGCTGACAGAGGCTAATCCCATCCAGCCGCGGCAGCCCAACGTCGATTAGCAGCAGGTCGTAGGTGCCGCTGTCGGCATATTCCAAGCCAAAGATGCCATCCTCAGCGGTATCGACGGCATAGCGCTGCTGGGTCAATGCCGTGACCAGCAGATCGCTGAGGACGGTGTCATCTTCAATTAACAGAATTCGCATGGCCGATCTCCATAGATTCTCCACGGATAGCTGTACCGGATGCTTTGATGTCGGAGGCAATAGCCCTATGGTACTGCCGAATGCTTTCTGCAAAGCCCATTCTCAAGCTGTCTGAACCCATTTCTCAAAAGGCTTTGGATCGCTCCCGACTTCTTCTCGATCGGCCCCTATTCTCTTAAATACGAGCGCTGAAGAGAAGATTTTTGAGGTTGTTACCCCGCTCTCGATGCAGTCTCAAAACAACTAAACACCCATGACTCAAAGAGGACAAATTCACCATGAAACGCATTGCTATTTCTATCCTGTCTGTTTTGATTGCCACCGCCGCGATCGCGCCTGTGACCCGTGCTGCCGAGGAATCCTATAGTTTTCAACAGCGCCGCCTAGCGCTGCTCGACCAGCGCGGCACCAAAGCCGATGACAAGCTGTCTCTGCAAGAACAGCGCTTTCAGGTACTTGACCGAGGGAGTGCTAAAGCGGATGACAAGACTCTGCAAGCGCTGCGGTATGACGTACTCGACCGGGGGAGCGCCAAAGCGTTGGGCCAGTAAACCAGCGTAGCTAGCCTACGACAATATCTTTCGTTCCAACCATCCCTCCGCCAGGGACTGACAATGTCAGTCCCTTTTGTTTTTCAGATGACTTCCACCTCATCTTCTCGAACGTGGGCTTTAAAGGGGCGCTTAGCCCCCTCCACCTGAAATTCGACAACCACCGTATAGTTGGGGCTAATCGGACGGCCCTTCCAGTCGGTCAGGATATCGGCAACCACGCCTTCCATTCCCTGGGCATCGTAGGGCTCACTGCGATGGAGGGGGTGGTGATAGAAGGTGATGGGGCTAGTAATGCGGATGCGATCGCCAACGTTCATAGGAATCCGTGCAGACTTCAGACAGAGGAGGCTCCGTTTCCACAGAGCCCCCGCAAAAAATAATCGGGTTAAGATGAGACTCCTATTTTTGCATAGGATTGCCCCTTCCTAGCGGGCATTTCGGATGAGCGCTCGGGTTCGGGCGGCTCAGGCGGCGGTGCGGCAGGCCTGAGACTGAACCAGAGGAAAAGACCGGTAATGGCCAGAACGCTGATCGCAATCACGGTGAGCCTGCTCACCCCGATCGGGGGCCAGGCGCGTTCATCTGGTTCAGATGCGTCTGGGATCGCCGCCTCGGCTTCGCCGTAGAGCAGCGCTCGAGATGCGGCGGTAAAGTCGTCCAGGCTTTGGGGCTGGGGCATCATCAGGCTGATGGGCTCGGGTGGCATCTCCTCAGAGGCCACCTGGCAGCTCATCAGCACCACCGCGACGTTATCGTGACCGTTGCGCTGGTTGGCCAGCTCAATCCAAGAATCGACGGCGGCGCTCAGCGGCACAATCTTCTTCACGACCAGTCCGACATAGTTCGCCCAGGATTCCTCCACTCGTCGATTGTCACTGAGGCCGTCGGAGCAGAGCAGTAGGACCCCGTCTTCGTCCAAAATTAGCCGCTGAATGTGGGGTTTGAGAAAGCGATAATCGCGGGTGCCGACGGCCTGCGTCAGGGCTTCGGCGTTGGGCTGCTGCCGAGCCGTCGCATAAAAGCTGCGTCCCGCTGTCACTTCTCGCCCCGCAATATCGTCATCGACCGTGAGCTGCTGGCAATATTCCGGCGTAATCCAGTAGGCGCGGCTATCGCCGGCATGGACAATGTAGAGCTCGTTGACCTCTTCCCAACCTTGGGCAGTTTCGATCCGCTGGGGCAGCTGGAGCGCGAGGACCAGGGTGGTTCCCATGCGCTGGCGGTCGGTTCGACCCTGCTGGTCGTTCTGGGTGGCAATTAGGTTATTGGCAATGCGAATGGCCGCCTCGATCTGCCCGATGACTAGGTCTGGCGCCATCGGCCCGTTCTGCTCGGCCATTTCCGTCAGCAGGCTGCGAAACTGGAGCTGGAGCGATCGCACGGCCATCTGGCTGGCCACCTCTCCACCCTCATGGCCGCCGACCCCATCGCAGACAATTGCCAGGCGCGGTAGCAGTGGCAGATCTGCTGCGCTAGCCCGTCGAATTTCATCGCGGGATGGGTAGCAGGCATCTTCATTCCGCGGCTGTTGAGGACCGGCGCTAGTATTGCCCGCGACCTGGAGCTGCAATGTCAGCGGCGTCGCCTGGGTCAGCAGCAGCCGGTTGAGCCGCGCTTTGATCGGCTTGAGGTCAGGCGGGCCGGTCTGCATCGCGGTACAAATCGCCTCTAGCTCAATGGCGATCTCTGGGGCTGCGGTCGGTAGCCAGCTCAGCCAGACCTCAGCTAGGCGCGAGAGGGGCGGCTGATTGCCCTGACCGGTCAGGGCAATCAGCCGGATCCGCCAGCCCTCAATACGAATATTGTCGGGTTTGAGCAGGCTGGTCGCTACGCCTAGGGTCTGCAAGGGCTGCCACAGCGACAGGATTTGCCACAGCCAGTAAACCTGACGAAAGGGCGTCGTCGTTTCCCAGACCTGGGCAATGCCCGGCTGCAAATCGCCTAGCCGATCAATTGGGACGTTGTCTAGCAGCAGCACCGCCGCCCCCGACTCCTGGTGGCAGATGCCATACACCCGGGGCACGTGGAGCTGATAGGGATAGGCTTTGAGATAGGGCTGGACAAAGTTGGGAATGGCCTGGGGCAGCTTGGGCAGGCGTTCTGCCTGGGTATCTAGCCATACGGATGGGGCAACGACCCGATAGCGACCATCGACTAGGTGGCCAATGGGGACCTGGCGAGCGCCCTGACTGAGCGCCCAAACGTATTGCTTAAGAGGATATTTTGTTTCTGCCTCGCCCATAACCGTCACCCGCCCGCGGTGAGATTGGCCTGGCGTCAGGATTTGACCAGCTCCAGCCGTCGGGTCGCAAAAGATTTAGATTTATCGTAAGGGCAAAAGTCCAAAGCGGAAAGAAAAAGGGAATGGTCGCTCAAAAAAGTTCGGGCCTGGCTGATTGGCCCCCGCCTATTCATCAATCCGTTCGAGCTGCCATAGGATCTGGTTGCCTTCACGGCGAATGCGAGACACTGTCCAGTTTCGCCAGGCCCAATAGTCGCCCCGACTGGTGACGGCGCTAGCATTTACGTCCATCAGGTCAGCGAGTTCAGCAGAGGTGATCAGATAGCCCTGCTTGGCGAGTTCGTCGGTGACCTGGAGCGTTTCCAAGGTGTTTCTCAGCCGCTCCATCCGACTGATTTCCAGTGCCCCCCTGCCTAAATCGGTTGCAGCTGCCGTGCTTTCTGCCATGTCCCGCTCCTTGCTCAGTCCGTTATCGCCGCTATCATTGCCATTGTCGGATTCTACCCCTGGGTCTGGCGCTATTGTGGGAACTGTCTTCGCTTTGATGGCTGGAGCTGCGATCGCAGAATCTGGATGGTCTTCTGAATCGTCAACTATTCGGGTACTCAGCCGGATTGGCTGCCCCAGGGAAAAGGCTCGGGCGATCTGATCACAGCGCTCGTTGCCTGCATTTCCAGCGTGGCCGCGAACGTAGCGCCAGTCAATCTGAATCTGCTGATTCTTGGCAATCTGTTGACTAAGTTCATCTAGCTTCATCCAGAGGTCCTGGTTGAGGACGGGCTTGCCGGCTGAATTTTTCCAGCCTTTGCGCTTCCAGCCCGCTATCCACTGGGTAATTCCTTTTTTAAGATATTCGCTGTCGGTATAGAGCGGCACGGTCGAGGGGGCAGCGGCGTCGCGGATGAATTCCATGGCCGCGATCGCGGCCTGCATCTCCATCCGATTGTTCGTGGTCTTAGCCGCGCTGCCGCCTAGCTCATGCACTTCGCCATCGTCAAACTCAATCAGCGTCCCCCAGCCCCCCGGCCCTGGATTGCCTGAGCAGGCCCCATCGGTATAAATACTCTGAACGACTGACATCGGTCCCCTTTGATCTACGATAACGATAGCAGGCGGTTACCCGCCTAAATTTTAGATAATCGGCTGGCTCAAGCAGGCTAGCTCAAGACATCTATGAAAGAACTCATCCGCGGGCTGCGCAAGTTTCAAGATACCTATGTGCCTCAAAATAAGGCGCTGCTGGCAGAGTTGGTTCACGGTCAGCACCCTCGCGGCCTGTTCATTACCTGCTCTGACTCGCGGGTGCAGCCAGAGCTGATTACCCAGGCCGACCTGGGCGAACTGTTCGTTATCCGCAACGCGGGCAATATTGTACCGCCCTACGGAGCGACCCAGGGCGGGGAAGGGGCCACGATCGAATATGCGGTTAAAGCCCTCGATATTGAACATATTATCGTCTGCGGTCACTCCTTCTGCGGCGCGATGAAAGGGCTGCTACAGGTCGGCGAGCTAGAGGAAAAAATGCCGCTAGTCTACGGCTGGCTAAAGCATACCGAAGCTACCCGCCAGCTAGTCGAAGACAACTACGACCATCTCGAAAAAGCCGAAAAGCTGGACATGCTGGTGGCCGAAAACGTGCTCACCCAGCTAGAAAATCTGCGCACCTATCCCGCCGTTCACTCTCGCCTCTTCCGGGGAGACCTCACCTTACACGGCTGGGTCTACAATATTGAAACCGGCCAGGTGCTAGCCTACGACGACCGCCAGCACGCCTTCATTCCGCCCTTCAGTCCGATTGAGCCGCAGGCCAACGGCCAGTCTGGGTCATCTTCCCAAGGGTATCTGCCAGGGGGGAGCCGACTGTCTCGCGAGCAGGCCGAGCGCATCTACCGCGGCACCGCCCCCTCCTACGCCAGCTAGCATCTATCCCAGCGTGGTTTCGATCGGCGCGTTGATGACGCCTGAGCTGACGGTGCCGCGGGCGGTATCGAGGGTGATGATGGCCCCGTCGCGAATGATATCCGTTGCCTGCTCAACCCCAACAATCACCGGAATCCCCAGCCGCAGGCCCAGGATCGCGGCATGGCCCATGGGGCTGCCGTCTTCGGTCACAATGCCGCCCGCCCGTCGAATCGCATCAACGAAGTCCGCATTGGTGCGCGTCACCACTAGGATTTCGCCCGAGTGAAAATCACCCACCGACAGCACATCCTGTGCCACCCGCGCCCGCCCGCTGACCGAGCCTTCGCCTACGCCCTGGCCTTGACCCAGCACGGCAGTGACCACCTCGACCTTAATCAGGTCCGTTGACCCGGCTACCCCTTGCAAGGTGCCTGCGGTCATCACCACCAGATCGCCCTCATTCAGGAAATGCTTTTCCTGCGCGACGCTGAGCGCCGCTTGAAAGGTTTGTCCGGTAGAAGACAGATCGACGACCAGCAGCGGTTTAACGCCCCAGACTAGCTGCAGCTGTCGGGACACATCAACCTGAGGAGTGACGGCCAAAATAGGTGTCAGCGGCCTGAATTTGGACACGTTGCGGGCGGTTGAGCCGGTTTTCGTCATGGTCATAATTGCTGCCGCCTGAAGCTTTGCAGCAATATGACTGACCGCCTGACTGATTGCATTGGGGATGGTGCGACTGCTGTCGAGCACCTCGTTAGAGAGGTTTGAAATCGAAAGGTTTGACTGGTCCTGCTCAATTCGGATAGCAATGCGCGCCATTGTGGCCACCGCTTCGACCGGATAGTCTCCGACAGCGGTTTCGTTGGACAGCATCACTGCGTCGGTCCCGTCCAGAATGGCATTGGCGACATCCGATACTTCGGCCCGGGTGGGGCGGGGGTTGTTGACCATGCTATCGAGCATTTGAGTCGCGGTGATGACCGGAATGCCCAACCGATTGGCCGTCCTGATGAGCCGTTTTTGCAGCAGCGGCACCTCCTCGGCGGGCAGTTCCACGCCTAGGTCACCTCGGGCCACCATGGCCCCATCAGAGAGCGATAGGATCGCGTCCATCTGCTCAATCGCTTCATGCTTTTCAATCTTCACAATCACCGGCACATTGCGGCTACCGGCATTCTGGATCAGCTCTTTGATCTCCAAAACGTCCTGGGGATTGCGGACAAAGCTCAGAGCCACCCAGTCTACGCCCTGGTTCAGCCCAAACATCAGGTCTTCGCGGTCTTTGTCCGTCAGCGCTTTGATCGAGAGATAGACACCTGGGAAGTTGACGCCCTTGCTGTTGGAGAGCTTGCCCCCTACCACCACCTGACAGTGCAGGTCGCGCTGGTCAAAATCCTTGTCGATCACCTTCATTTCGACCCGGCCATCGTCGAGCAAGATAGTGGCCCCAACCGGCACCTCGTCTACCAGCGGGCCATAGGTCACAGAGCTCACCTGCTGGCTGCCGGGTAGCATCCGGCTGGTCAGAATAAAGCGATCGCCCCGGGCCAGGTAGACAGCTCCCTGTTCAAACTTGCCCAGCCGAATCTTGGGTCCCTGGAGGTCTTGTAAAATGCCCACGGGCTGATTGAGCTCAAACGACAGCTGGCGAATCAGCCGAATATTACGCTGATGGTCGGCATGGGTGCCGTGGGAGAAATTCAGTCGCAGCGTGGTTGCACCGGCCTCAATCAGCGCTCGCAGCGTTTCCGGTTCCTGCGTAGCCGGCCCAATCGTAGCGACAATTTTGGTTCGGCGGAGGGCACGACGCAGCTGCATAGGGTTCCCAAACTGAAATTGGTGTGACCAAAAACTGCAAGGATATTAGCATGTTCGGCAGATGGGGTGGGTAAGAATATTGGCTAGCAGCGGCGGTAAAACTTGGCGGTTTTGACGCTACCCTGTTATAGGAAATGAGATAATGATACAAATCTTCATTGGCCTCTGCAGGTAGCGTATACTACCGAGGAGAGCTTAGATGAATCTCTGAAAAGACCCGGTGTGAAGGAGCAAAGCGATGGTGTCGGTGGCAGTGGAGCCCCTGACGATTACAAAAAGAGTCCCGAAGCAGTTTCTCGACGCAGACGGTGGGCTGAGCCCTAATCTGCTCATGTTTTTCGGCGCTCTTTGCCTGATCGTAATATCGACGGTTGGCTATTTCAATTGGGACACGCCGAGCTGGTGCTGTTTCTTGCTGAATACGCTCGCGCTGCACTTAGTCGGAACCGTGATCCACGATGCTTCCCATAAGTCAGCCCATCGCAATCCGATTGTGAACGCGGCGCTAGGACATGGCAGTGCGCTAATGCTGGGGTTTACCTTTCCGGTCTTTACCCGGGTTCACCTACAGCACCATGCCCATGTCAACGATCCCAAGAACGATCCCGACCATTTCGTCTCGACCGGTGGGCCGCTCTGGCTGATTGCGGCACGGTTTTTTTATCACGAAATTTATTTTTTTCAGCGCCGCCTGTGGCGCAAGTATGAGCTGCTGGAGTGGCTGCTGAGCCGGCTGGCAGTCGCCGCGCTGGTCTACTGCGCCTGCCAGTTTGGCTTCTTAGACTATCTGTTTAACTACTGGTTTTCGCCTGCTCTAGTGGTGGGCTTGGCCCTGGGGCTTTTTTTTGACTATCTGCCCCATCGCCCATTTCAGGATCGCAACCGCTGGAAAAACGCTCGGGTTTACCCCAGCGCCGTGCTCAATCTGCTGATCATGGGTCAGAACTACCACCTGGTGCACCACCTCTGGCCGTCGATTCCCTGGTATAAATACAAACCGGCCTACGAAGTGATGCAGCCACTGCTCGATCAGAAGGGCTCGCCGCAGACGCTGGGGCTGCTGAAGACGCGGGATTTTATGAGTTTTCTGTACGATGTCTTTCTGGGCATTCGCTTTCATCCGAAGCCTGCGGCTACCGTTGAAAAGGCTGCTGAGAGCGAAGGATAGGGCTGGAGCTATTCGCGATCGCAGACCAGCGGCGGCGCTACGCACCAGTCGGGGCGTAGGTCGCGGGCGCCGCGCAGATAGGGGTGATAGACTTCGCCCTGGAGGGCAGGCAGATAGGCGTGGATTAAAAAGCGAATGCAGCGGGGCAGGCTGCCTGCGACATGCATTTGCTGGACGTCGAGCAGGGGCACATTCTCCCAGCGATCGCGCTGCCGGGCAATCGCGGCGGGGAAAATGGCGTCTAGGTCCCGGGTCACCGAAAAGGTGGCGCTAATAATATCCAGCGGGTCGAGCGGATTGCGCCGCTCTAGCTCGTCTAGCAGCTGATGGACCGCCTCTGTCATCGCTGCCGCCGAATTCTCAGAGACCGTCGTCGCTCCCCGAATCGCCCGTACTCGACCCACCGCCCCATTCCTCACTGATATCGTTCCGTTCGGCTTTTATCCTACCGCCTACCGGTCTAATAGAACCCGGGCTGGTATAGCCACAGCGGCAGCCCCTGGGTCGAGAGCTCAAACTCCAGCCGGCCCAACGTCGCCGAGAACGGTGCAGACGGCAGGGCCAGAGCACCGCCAGCCGATTCCAGATATAGTCGGCCGCCGGGGAGAAAACGCGCCCAGAAGGGCTTTCGCTCTTCCAGGGTATAGGTTTCTGTCTGGTCCGGGTCGAGGTCGGCGAGCTCTGCCGCCCAGCGCCGGGCATCTTCTTCGCTGCCCAAGCGGTCTACGATACCTAAGCTCAGTGCCTGCTCACCCGTAAAAATGCGGCCGTCGGCAAAGCTGCGCACGGCCGACTCAGTCAGGTGCCGGGCCTCTGCTACGGTGCGAACGAACTGGCCGTAGCTGACGTCGATGAGCTCTTGCAGGATGGTCTGCTCGGGCTGCGTCAGCTCCCGGTCAAAGGCCAGAATGTCCTTATAGGGACCGGACTTGATCACTTTAAATGAAACGCCGAGTCGCTCCAGCAGTCGTTCCAGGTTGTTGCCGCGGAGAATGACGCCAATCGAGCCGGTAATCGTACCCGGATTGGCTACAATATGCTGCGCTCCCATGCCGATATAGACGCCGCCCGAGGCCGAGATATTGCCAAAGCTGGCGACAATTTTCACCTGGTCTTGCAGCTGGCGCAGGGCACTATAGATCTCCTGGGAATCGCCCACCGTGCCGCCGGGGCTGTCAATTCGCAGCAGCAGCGCCGGAAATTTCTTCTCTTTGACTTCGTCGAGCGCTTCGAGGACGCGCTTACGGGTAGCGCCCGCGATCGCGCCCGTCACTTCAATGCGGGCAATCTGTTTGCGATATCGCGGCTTAAACGGCCAGATCATAGAGGGTACAGCGCTATCCTAATTAGACTAGTATACGCCTGCCGAGGCCGTCCTTTAAGCCCTCGTTGCCGCTCCAATCCCCTGATATTCCTGCACATATGCATTCTTCCGCTCGGTCAGCTCAGTCCTTTGCCGGTTCTCTTCTGCTGATTTCGCCCTTTTTTCTCTGGGGCACCGCCATGGTGGCGATGAAAGGCACCATCGACGATACGACGCCGTTTTTCCTGGCTGGGGTGCGGCTGCTGCCAGCGGGATTTCTCGTCCTGCTGGCGGCGGTCTATTTGGGGCGATCGCAGCCGCGCGGCTGGCGGGCCTGGAGCTGGATTTTGCTCTTTGCCCTGATTGACGGGACGATGTTTCAAGGCTTTTTAGCCGAGGGACTAACCCGCACCGGAGCCGGGCTGGGGTCGGTAATGATTGATTCGCAGCCCCTGGCCGTGGCGGTAATGGCGCGCTTTCTGTTTGAGGAAAGAGTAGGCCCCTTTGGCTGGCTAGGGCTGGGGATTGGGCTGCTGGGGATCAGCCTGTTGGGACTACCCGATCCCTGGATCTGGGGTTTGTTTAACGGTCAGAGCCCGCTGACTAATGGCACCCTGGGCCGCGAAGTCCTAACCGATCTGTTTCAGCAGGGCGAATGGCTGATGCTGATGGCGGCGCTGTCGATGGCGGTCGGTACGGTGCTGATTCGCTTTGTCAGCCGTCACGCCGACCCGATCGCGGCCACCGGCTGGCACATGGTGCTGGGCGGGCTGCCGCTGTTTGCCCTGTCGGCCTGGCAGGAAACCGCTCAGTGGCAAGGCGTCAGCATTTCTGGCTGGATGTCAATTGCCTATGCCACCATATTTGGCAGCGCGATCGCCTATGGCGTCTTCTTTTATTTAGCTGCCCAGGGAAATTTGACCAGCCTCAGCTCACTGACTTTTCTCACCCCTGTTTTTGCGCTGGTGTTTGGTATGCTGCTGCTGTCAGAAAGCCTGAGTTTGCTGCAGTGGATGGGCGTGGGCCTGACGCTGGTGAGTATTTATTTGATCAACCAAAGGGCTCAGCTAGAATCACTCATCACCCGTCCGTCGCCTGCCGTTCCAGCGCCGGAAGCTCAAGCGCCGCCAGTTTTGCCAGCTCGAACTAAGACAGCTCCCGACTGATTGCCCAGCGCTTAGGCGAGGGCAGAGCTGGATCAAGCCCCAAGTTTGCCCCCAAGTTTGAATAGTCGCTCGTATGCGGTTCTGCGCTTTTGCAGTAGGATAGCGGCAAAATAGAGCTGCTCAGATCTCTGCTGATCTGGTATGCCCGCTCTATTTACGTCGGCGGGCAGATAGCGTTAGGGTAGAGTGTAGGTATCCATATCGCTAACTCAGCATCGCTAACTCAGCTATGAGAGCTGCTGCGTAGGGTAAAGCGCTTTTTAGGCGTGGCGTTTTTGACTTCAGCTATACGATTTAGTTGAAGTGAGTAGGCGGGTATTCTGAGACCATGTAGAACAGCGGGTCCTTTCCAGCTTGGTTTCTCAGCTGATGATTCAATTTTTCTGAGCATAAGCTCAAGCATTGCATTGACTGTGCCCTGACCAGACATGACTAGGGCAGCAGCTATAGGGGGAGGGCAGAAGTTGGGATGTTAGGGGAGATTACAAGGTAAGACTAGCGATGATTTGGCGTTCTGCTCTATTGTTTTTCACAGGTTTAGCTGCTGTTGGTGGCCTAGCAGAGCGCGGCCGAGCAGCGACTGCTTTTGCCCAGACCCCGCCGCAGTTGCTCGCTCAGTCGGCCGCGGCGGCATCCTCCACCAGTCCGCCCGCCGACTCGACTGAAGGGGCTACAGCCCTGCTGAGCGTAGGCACCCGGGGTGAGGCGGTCGGAACGCTCCAGCAGCAGCTCCAGCAGCGGGGCTATTATGACGGCCCGGTAGACGGCCTGTATGGCGCGATTACGCAGCGGGCTGTAGAAACCTTTCAGCAAGATGCTGGGATTCCAGCGACGGGCAAGATTGACATTTCTACTTGGGAGCGGCTGCATAGGAGCGAGCGGCAGGCTGAGGCCGCCGCCGCGATCGCGACGGCGGCAGATACCCCACAGCTGGCTGAAACCAGTCTCAATGTCGAATTGGCCCAGTCTCCGGCTGAGCCCGAGGCGGCTCCTGAAGCGGCTCCTGAGGCTGCGCTAGAGGAGTTAGAACCTGAGCTTGCGGATACTGCCGAAGATGGCGCAGGTTCGTTCCTAGTTTTTGTCCTGGTTGGGGCAGCGCTGTTCTTACTGGGTTTAGGTTTTGCCCTGCTCAGTCGAGGTCGCTCAAAGGGCGAGGACGACGATTCCTGGGGCGAGATTCCTAAGTTTGATACACGCTTCGATCAGGAGCCTGGTCTGTCTCCATCGGTCGCGACCGCAGCCTTCCCTGCGGCTGCCCGCCCAGGGGACTATGCTGACGCTTCAGTCAGCGTTGCGGGGAATGGCGATCGTAGCAATATCGGCAATAGTGGCCATGTCGGGGCTTTGGGCGCCGGTTTGGAGGGCAGCACAGGAACCGATGCCGAGCCGGTATCGCAGATGGGCGAGACGACCCGCCTAGCCAAGGTCAATATTACCGCCGAGCTGATCCAAGAACTCCAAAGTCCAGACCCCAGCCAGCGCCGCAAGGCAATTTGGGAGCTAGGCCAGCGGGGTAACTCTACCGCGATTCAGCCGCTGGTCAATTCGATGATTGACGCAGACTCTAAAGAGAAAAGTCTAGCTCTGGCGGCCCTGTCTGAGATTGGCGTCCGCTCACTCCGGCCGATGAACCGAGCGCTGGCGATTGCCCTACAGGACGACAATCCTGAGGTTCGCAAAAATGCCATCCGTGACCTCACCCGAATCTACGACCTGGTCGTTCAGGTGAGCCAGATGCTGGGCCACGCCGTTGAAGACGAAGACCCCGAAGTCCGTAAAACCGCGACCTGGGCGCTGGAGCAGCTGAACCGGATTCGCCGACTGCCGAACGTAGACGCTTCTTTTCGGAGTTTGAGAGATTCTAGGCAGGACTTCCCAGCCGATGAGGCAGAGCCAGACGCCGGACAGGGCAGACGGGACTGAGAAACGGCGGCACGCAATCCGCGATCGCGAGTTCTTTGCCATTAAGAGCGGGTCGCCGTTTGCCTAACTTTTTGCTCGAGCTGCCAAAAGTCGCGGTTGACCTCGGCCCAGAGCGAACGATTGTGGGGATCGGAGCGCAGGGCCTTTTGCAGATAGACCCGCGCCTTAGCGTACTGCCGCTGTGAAATCAAATCGCGAGCCCAGCGTTGGTAGGTAATCGCCTGCCACTGTCGCACCTCTGGGTCCTGGGGTAGGCGCTGAGCAAGCCCTTCTACCAGGGCGATCGCGCGGGGAAACTTCTTCTCCCGCAGCAGCAGCTGCAGCTGGATGTAGGCCGTTTGCTTGATCTGCCGATCGAGATGAGACAGGTGAGAATCCAGATGGGTCTCGGCCCGCTGCGGTGGAGGAGATGTCTCAGTTTTGAAGACAGTCTTCACCGTTTCTACGGTCGCCCGCGCCGACCGATCCGGCCGGGGCAAGACGGGCCGTTTAGGCTGAAGCTTTTCGACCAGCGTATTATAGGCATGGGTAATTTGGATGAACCGGTCCTTGGCCTGCTGATCGGTGGGATTGACATCGGGATGATACTGCCGCGCTAACTGCCGATAGGATGACTTAATATCAGCAAACGATGCACCCGTTCGCAG
Organism: Vasconcelosia minhoensis LEGE 07310; assembly: GCF_015207255.1. GTDB lineage: Bacteria > Cyanobacteriota > Cyanobacteriia > Phormidesmidales > Phormidesmidaceae > Vasconcelosia > Vasconcelosia minhoensis. Next base: position 95,522 of record NZ_JADEXG010000007.1, on the reverse strand, counting down.
CCCTAGAGTTCGGTAGTGGTCGGCAAGTGACATATCGCTGAAGGATCCGGATTGTTCAAAATTTCGCCATTCTAAAGTTTCAGTGCGAGTGATAGTCCGTTTGGCCGCCCTTCCAAGTTTTCAGGTAACGCCTCCGGGCAGGTTCTCCCACCTACAAATGAGTCTAGGCAAATGAGTCTAGGCAAATGAGTCTAGGCAAATGAGTCTAGGCAAATGAGTCTAGGCAAATGAGTCTAGGGAATATTTGCCTACCCCTATCCTAGCTAGGGTTCCCAATTTAGACCCAATTTGGACTGATTCTCCCCCACTCCATCACTCCCCCACTCCATCACTCCCCCACTCCCCGCACCCGCTCAATCGCATCTAAAACCTCAGGTGCACTGCCCAACAGCCGGGCTACAGATGCCGCTCCAGTCTGATTGAGATGGTTGGGATCGGCAAAATAGGTCTGCTGCTCGGGCCACTGCTGTAGCAAATCGATCACCGCCCAATCATCGGTCTGGCTTTGGTTTTGCAGAAATTGCTGAAACTGGCGTTCGTAGACCAGACGGGCTGAATCTAAATAGTCCTGGCTTAGGGGTAAATTGACAAATATCAGTTCGATACCACGTGCCTGAAGAAAGGCAACCAGATGTTCAAGGGTAATGGTCTGGACGCCCTGGATGGAGAAGGGCCGATAGTCGGTGTCATAAAAACCGCTGACGCGGGGAAATCGACGGTAGTAATCGGCCGGTTCAAACTGATTCGCGATCGGGAGAAAGCCCGCTGCCGTCAGGTCGCTGAGAATCAGGTTGGGGTCGAGCAGGCGATTGGGCTCGGCTAAAGCAGGCCTGACCCCAGCTGAAATTGCCCGATATCCAGGCGAATCCAATAAATTGGCAAAGGTCTGATCGAGCCGAGCGCTGTTGAACGAGCGCGCTCCCCCGCCCCAAATAATTAGCTTTGGCAGCTGCTCTGGCGTCAGCACCGCCTGCAATAGATAGTTGACAACCTGAACCGTAGCCCCGTTGATGCTCAAATTATAGACCTTTAGATCGGGGTATCCCTGCTCGGCTAATACCTGCTGTAGCACCGCTGGATCAATTCCCTGAAGCGATCGCGAGCTGCCCACAATTAAAATGTCGGGCGTCCCGACCACAGCCAGGTATGACAGATATCCAGAGAGCTGCTGGTCGATGATGACACTACCTAAAGTAGGTAGGGCAGCCCAGGTGCTTTGGCGGGCCGCCGCTTGCTGAGCCTCGGCCAGATTTTGAATCGCCGTTTGCAGCCGCCGCTGGGCATAGACTCGGGCCGGGCTTTCCGGCGGAATGGAATGCAGTTCTGCGATCGCGGCGGTCCACCGATCGACAACCCCGTCCCACTCGGTCGCCGTTGTCGCTACCGGGGCGAGCTCCGCCGCCTGCTCGCTCTGCGCGATCGCGGCCTGCACCGTCGCTGCCTCCTGCACCCGAACCGGCGCATCGGCCTGTACCGCAGCGGGCTCTTCTGCGGGCAGAGAGACCATCCTCAGTCGGCTGGAGCGTTTGAATATCAGAATAGCCAAACCCAGCACCAACAGCACCGAGCCCAATCCCACCAACCACCGAGCATTACGACCCATACCGCTTAAATACAGCTAACCTTACTTGATTGGAATCCCTAAAAGCGCCCCCATTATGCGATAGCGCGAAATATAGCGCAAATAGTTTCTCTAAATCTGCCAGTAGGCCGCTATGCTGCTAATTAAGCCAATGTTTGAATTGAGCATTTACGGTATAATTTTGCAGTACAAATATACTGGTTAAGCCATGGTTCAGTATACGCTTGCTCAAAACCCCGAGGTGCTCATTCCCGTCTCGGGTAAAGATTCCAGCAAAGCTCGCGAAAAGGCGATGGATAAGCTGATGGAGATGATGGATGACGGTAAACTAGCCACAGATCTGAGTGATGGCTTTAGTCCCAAGGAATTTATTGAAGTGAAGGAGCCCAAGACCGAACCCTCTGCTGCCGACGATCAGATCGTCGAGGCGGTGCAGGTGCTCAGCAACCTGGCCAATCTCAAAGTCAAGGTTCAGGGGTCCCGAGAAGAAGCAATCCAGGTTCGTAACCTAGTCGATCTGCTATTTACCGATGAGCCAATCAGCGAAGCCCAGATAGACGAGCTCAAAAGCGGATTTAAAACCCTGAAGACCTTTGCTCAGGCAAATCTGCGCTACCGCGATGCCAAGTCCGAAGCCGAAGTCGCCCGAGAAACACTAGATGCGGCGCTAAATTTGCCCAAGCAGTAGCGTCTGCTAGGATGACTTGACTGCGATCCCCTTGTAAAAATAGCCGACGACCTTCGGTAGCCCCCGGGCGTAAAACTGGTCAACCTCAAGCTGATCAAAAAACTGGCCGATTAGCTTAGCCATCGACCGATTCAGGTGACAGCCATCGGCAACCACTTTTTGGATCGGTGTTAGCCGGTGCTGCCAGGTCTGGATTTTGGCCTCATCACTTAGGCCGTGCTCGATAAAAAAAAATCGACCCCCGGGCTTCAGCACGCGATGAATTTCCGCCAGAGCCTGCTCGATGTCGGGAATGCTGCACAGCGTCCAGGTGCTCACGACGCTGTCGTAAACGCCATCGGGCATGGGCAGCGATTCGCCGCTAAGCAGCTGAAATTCGACTGGGATCGTCGAATCCTCAGTTCGCCTACGCGCGATTGGCTTCATACCCGGGTTGGGATCAACGACCGTCAAATGGCTGACGGTGTGAGGATAGTAGGGCATATTGAGGCCGGTGCCAAAGCCAATTTCTAGAACGTTTCCGGTTACGCCCGCGAGCAGCTCTTGGCGATAGACCTGCATAGACTCAGACGACATCGACCAGTCGAGCAGTCGTGGAAACACAATCTGGCTATAAAGCCTCATTGGCAATCCCTTTATTAACCCTTTGTAAAGATTGTGCCTCAAGCCCCCTGTTTTATAAAGGGTTGTCCTGTCCTGATGCAGGAACAGCTCAGCCAATGCTCATTCCACTACTCCCCGTGGCCTTCAGATCTGGTAGCGTTTTAACTTCAAAGCGTTAAGGACGTGGATCATGTCATTCCAAGGGCGAGACCTCCTCAGCTTGGCCGACCTCAGTCAGACTGAGCTAACCGATCTGATTGACCTATCCGCTCGGCTGAAGGCCGGCAAGCTGACTCCCCAATGCCCCAATCAGGTCCTGGGGCTGATCTTCAATAAAGCCTCAACTCGAACTCGGGTCAGCTTTTCGGTGGCTATGTATCAGCTCAGCGGTCAGGTGATCGACCTCAATGCCAACATGACCCAGATTGGGCGAGGCGAACCGACGGCAGATACGGCCCGGGTGCTCGACCGCTATGTGGACGTTCTTGCCATTCGGACCTACGCCCAGAGCGAAATTGAGGAGTTTGCCCAACATGCCGAAATTCCGGTCATCAATGCCCTGACTGACCTGGAGCATCCCTGCCAGATCCTCGCTGACCTGCTAACGGTGCAGGAAGCCTTTGGCACCTGCGCCGGACTAACCCTGACTTATCTGGGGGACGGCAACAATGTTGCCCATTCCCTGATGCTGGGCTGCGCCCTGATCGGGATAAATATCCGAGTGGCGACACCGGCGGGCTATGAGCCCAGCCCGGCAGTTGTTGAGCGGGCTAGAGAGCTGAGCCGCGATCGCAGCGAAGTCACGATTACTCGCGATCCCCAAGCCGCCGCTCAGGGGGCTCAGGCCCTCTACACCGACGTTTGGGCCAGTATGGGACAGGAGGACTCGGCTGAAAATCGGATCCCGATTTTTCAGCCCTTTCAAATCAATTCATCTATCCTGGGCCTAGCCGACCCTGAGGCAATCGTGCTGCACTGCCTGCCAGCCCATCGCGGCGAAGAGATTACCGAGGCGGTGATGGAAGGCCGCCAGTCCCGGATCTGGGACCAGGCAGAAAACCGGATGCATGCCCAGAAAGCTCTACTGGCCGCCGTTTTGGGAGCGGTTTAGCAATATCTCAACCTGATTTGGGATAGGCAACCCGGGCAAACCGCCAGGCAATCAGCCCCATCACCAGCAGCCCCAGCAGCCCAGCCAAGGGATTACCGTCGATGCCGGTGAGCCAGTCGGGTGCACGACCGGTTGATCGGCTAAGCTGGCCCACGCTGACGATGTAGTAGCCCCATACCAAACCCGCATGCAGGCCAATCGGATAGCCTAGCCCGGCCCTGGGCTGTGGGCCGCTGTGGGAAGGGGTACGTCTCGCCCAGACTAGCGCTAGCCCCAGCAGCGCCAGGCCCAAAAACTGCGGCAGCGTGGCCAGAATGTCGGACAGCGGCTTAATGAAGTGAGCGGTGGCAAATATAGCGCTGCTGACCAATAGTGCCATCGTCGGGCCATAGTCCGCCTCCAGCTCGGTCAGCAGCCAGCCGCGAAATAAAAGCTCTTCTGTCAGCCCAACGCCCAGCCCCACCAGCAGCCCTTCTAAGGCTATGGATGCGATCGCCACTGTCAGGCCAGGACTACTAGCCCAGCCCAGCAGCGCCTCCAGGCCAAACAGCCCGAAAACGCTGAAAAGGCCAATCACGAGCGCTTGCAGAAAGTCTAGACCCATTCCCCAGCACCAGCTCAGGCCGCAACGCCGAAGCGGGCGCCGCCAGCCATAGACCCGGTGCCCCCAAACCCTGAGCAGGGCCACAAACTCCAGATATAGCAGCCCGTAGACCGCGATTTCGGTCACTGCCTGAAGGCCTAGGGCTCGACCTAGCTGGGTCAGCAGCAGCGCTGCGGGTGCCCAAATGACGAGAAGCAGCAGGAGAAAGAAGAGAATTCGCAGCCCAGCGGTTTGGCGCGCGACCCAGCGGCAGGCTGGTTTCATCGCCTCAACCGTCGCTATTCGTCGGGCTCGATGGTGCTGGTGAGTCCCAGCGATCGCAGACTTTCGCAGTAAAACTCAGCATGCTCTAGCTCACAGATAATCACTAGCGCCACCCCTGCGTTGTGGGCCTGCATCATAATGTCAACGGCCTGGGGTGCAGTCAGGCCGGGTACGGTCTTGACGAGGCATTCAACCACATATTCCATGCTGTTAAATTCGTCATTGTGGAGTAGGACCCGATATCGCGGTGCTAGCTTACGAGTCGTTGAAACTGACGGTTTTTCAATGGTTTCGACAGACATACCCGTACTTTCCCTAAAGTTTATGGTCTAGGGTTATCTATAAAATTCGTCAAAGTCATGATCGGATGGCTGAGTCGCTGCTCTGCTTAGACCCGCTTATCCGCTCCCAAACATAATAGCCCGTTTCCTCAGCGCGCGCTGAGTCCACCTAGAACGCCTTTTTGGAAAACCAACTGAACCTGTAGGACCGAAAGTCAAGTTAAGGTTTTCATCAAAAATTAATAAACGAGCTGCCATCGGGGGCTCAATTCTACAAAAAACCTTAAATCGTGGCAAATCAGACATTTCTTCCCCTCATTTCACTAAATGAGTGATTTAATAAGATTTGTGTAGATACTGATTTAAATGTCTCATATTCTCCCGTCCCAGATTTTGTACTTAGAGCATGGCGATGCCCGGCTGTACGCTGAGGCGATTCAGGTCACTGAAGCGCGTCACCTCTGCTGGGCACGGCCAATGCTGCTGGTTAAAGGCCTCTCTGACGCCCCAGGGATGCGGCAGCAGGCGATTACAACGGCGGTTGTGTCCCTAGAGGGTTCACCGCTTGAGCTTTACGACCTCTGTGATGCTCCCGACCTAATCTGGCCTGCCGAACTGTTTCAAATTGCCATTGATGTCGATTGCTTTTCCCTGCTAGTCCATCTCAAGCTGCATCCGGCGTCAGAGCAGCGTCTGAATCTTCGCCCGTTCAATCTCTTTGTCAGCAGTTTCTGGCGTACCCACGCAGAGAGCTTTCAATCGATCTCAGCTGCGCCCAGCTCGAAGCTATGACCCCTTACTGCTGCCAGCGTTGAGCAAGGCTCGATGAATCGAGCTTAATTTGACCTCTAAACGATCCTGTGAGTTGACTTGATTGAGCCTGCTGATTGTGCCGCAAAGTACAAAATCCATTTCTATCTGTGGGAAGATTGCTGGTTTCTAAAAAGGTGCAATTGCTTGAGTTTGCAATGGTGTTCGTCCAATCGACACAGATATATCTATTGCATAAACAGAACTTATAATAGGATTTTGCTATCTTGATGATTCTTAGAAGTGACTGCGGTTTAGGGGTTTCAGCGCTTCAGATGGAGTTTTTAATGCTTGGGTTAAGTCTTAGCGTAGCGCCCTCATCCCTGACTCAGCTAGGCTTTCAGCCTTAAAGCTCGGGAATTGGGAATGAATTGGTAGTCTTGGCTACGCCTTAATTTAAATACTTACTGAAAACTTTAAACAAGCTACAATTCCAGTTAAGTTTCGACAAACAGACTGTTATCGCCTGTGCAACTCAAAGGCCAAAAGACTAACTTCAAGTTTACTGGAGAGCGCTTAGAAGTTTTCAATCTCGTTAAAGCTGATCAGGAGAAGTGAGGCTATGCAGATCCTAAATTCATCTATTACCGTTATTCGACCGGCTGGCGCACTGGATGCCAAAAGCGCATCTCAGTTTCAGCAGCAGCTCATTTCAGCTATCTCAGCCGAGCATGCGCTTGAACTCAGGGTTGACATGAGCCAGGTTGAGTCCCTCGACAATGCGGGTCTGGTGTGCCTGATGTCTGCTCTTAATACGGCGCAGATGCTGCGCAAGCGCCTGAGCATTTGTTCGGTTCCGCCCTCGATTCAGATTGTGTTTGAGCTGACTCAGCTCGACCGCATCTTTACCCTGTTGGAGAGCGCTGCTAGCCCACAGGTGGCTGCGGCCTAACAGCGGGTCTGCGGCTAGGCGACCAGGCTGACGCGACTGCTGATCTGCCTGGTCTCTAAGCACTGTTCCTCTGGACGCAATGTCCAGAGCTTATTTAATCGACCTGAGCCTTTTCGCAGAAGCGGCTCAGGTCGATTGAGTCTCTATGCCGACTCAATTCCAGGGCCACTAGACTCGCTGTAGTTGGGACTCGCTATAGTTGGAAGATATATTATCTATCGCGGTTCTAAAGTGGCTATTGCGGTTAACGACCTTCTGACGCCGGAGATCTCTCGTCCGGCCCGCTATCTGGGCAATGAGCTAGGGGCTGTTCACAAGCCCTGGTCAGCGGCCCAGATGCGCTGGGTGCTGACCTATCCCGAAATCTATGAAGTGGGTGCTTCCAACTTGGGGCACATCATTCTTTACAGCATTTTGAACGCCCAGCCGCGACAGCTCTGCGATCGCGCCTATCTGCCCGCCCCAGACTTGGCCCAGAAGCTGCGCCAGACCCAGACACCGCTGTTTGCGGTCGAATCGCGCCGTAGCCTAACTGAGTTCGATGTTCTGGGCTTTAGCCTAAGCTACGAGCTGGGTGCAACGAACATCTTAGAGATGCTCTCGCTGGCCGGAATTCCGCTCACCTGGCAGGACCGCGATGCCGCCGGGGCCTGGGATGTCAGTGACGGCAGCTGGCCCATTGTCTTTGCTGGCGGGCAGACCGCGACTTCCAACCCTGAGCCCTACGCCGACTTTTTTGACTTCATTGCCCTGGGCGATGGGGAAGAGCTGCTGCCTGAGATTGGCCTGGTGATGGAGGAAGGCAAGGCGGCGGGGCTGAGCCGCGAAGCGCTGCTACTCGATCTGGCCCAGGTCCCCGGCGTCTATGTGCCGCGGTTCTACGACCCGGCCCCGGACGGCTCGGTGCATCCCCATCGGCCTGACGTGCCGGCCCGCATCCTGCGGCGGGTGGCGCCACCGATGCCCGAATATTCGATCGGCCTGGTTCCCTATGTGGAAACCGTCCACGACCGGCTGACGGTAGAGATTCGGCGCGGCTGCACTCGGGGCTGTCGGTTTTGTCAGCCGGGGATGCTGACTCGACCCGCCCGCGACGTCGAACCGACCAAGGTGATTGATACCATCGAGCGGGGGATGCGGGCGACGGGCTATAGCGAGTTTTCGCTGCTGTCCCTGAGCTGCTCTGACTACCTGGCCCTGCCCGCCGTCGGGGTCGAGATCAAAAATCGGCTGCGGGACGAAAATATCAACCTGTCGCTGCCCAGCCAGCGGGTCGATCGGTTTGATGAAAATATTGCCCATATCGTCGGCGGCCTGCGTCAGACGGGGCTGACCTTTGCGCCGGAAGCCGGGACGCAGCGCCTGCGCGACATCATCAACAAAGGGCTGACCAATGAGGAGCTGCTGCGGGGCGTGAAGACCGCCTACGAGCAGGGCTGGGATCGGGTGAAGCTCTACTTTATGATCGGCCTGCCGGGCGAAACCGACGTCGATGTGGTCGGCATTGCGGAAACCGTGCGCTGGCTGCGGCGGGAGTGCAGCCTCAAGGGGCGGCGACCGCTGGGGTTCAATATCACCATTTCCAACTTTACCCCCAAGCCGCATACGCCCTTTCAGTGGCACCGTGTTTCGACGGCGGAGTTTGAGCGTAAGCAGGTATTGCTCAAGGCCGAATGTCGCCGCTTGCGCGGGGTCAAGGTCAACTTTACCGATGTCCGCATTTCGGCGATGGAGAATTTTGTCGGTCGGGGCGATCGCAGCTTATCGGCTGTAATTCGCCGGGCCTGGGAGCTGGGGGCGGGGATGGATGCCTGGTGGGAGAGCCTGGATCGGGCCTTTGCTGCTTGGACGGAAGCGATCGCGGCTGCCGGGCTGAGCTGGAAATATCACCAGGCGGACGCCCTCAGCCCAACGGACGAATCCGAGTCACTGACTCAGCCGCTGCCTTGGGATCACATCGATACGGGGATTGACCGACAGTGGCTGATCGACGACTGGCAGCGGGCACTGGCGGCGGCGACCGTTCCCGACTGCTCCTTTGAAGGCTGCTCCCACTGTGGCATCTGCGGCCCTGACTTTGGCCACAATGTCGTCGTACCGCCGCTGCCGATCCCGGCCTTTGTGGGCCACTTTCAGCCCGACCAGTCCCGGGTACAGCGGCTGCGGCTGCGATTGGGCAAGCTGGGGGAGATGGCGCTGCTGGGCCACCTGGACCTAGTGCGGCTGCTGGACCGGGCGGTGCGGCGGGCGGCGCTGCCCATTGCCTTTACCGGCGGCTACCATCCGGGGCCGCGGATTTCCCCAGCCAATGCGCTGATGCTGGGGGCGACGAGTACGGGGGAGCTGATTGATTTTGAGCTGACGGACGCGATCGCGCCTAGCGAATTCCAATCCCGGCTCCAGGCTCAGCTACCGGATGAAATCCCGCTCTACCAGACTGACGAAATTCCGCTCGGTACCCCGTCAGCGACCAAGGCTCTCGCTCAGGCAGCCTATCTGATTGCGGTTGAGGCCGAAGACTCAGCTGACTGGCAGCGCTGGGTGCAGGCGGTACTCGCCGTCGATGAGATTGTCCAGATCCAGACGACGAAGTCTGGTAAGTCGCGGCGGGTTGATCTGCGATCGCGGCTGTTTGAGCTAGCGGTGGCCGACCTGACGACAGCGGATTGGGAGCTGCCCGCATCATTACGAGAACGGCTGCTGAACTCGGGAACCGTCCTGCACTACGTCGGCAGCTGCCGTAATGACGGCAATCTGCTGCGTCCCGAACATGTCCTGACGATGCTGGAGCAGGTTTCACAGCAGTCCTTGAGACTGGGCCACATTCATCGCCTACGGCTGATGATCAAAGCATAAACGCCCTCCAGACTTAGCAGTATGAAGCAGGACAATCCGATATCTAAACTTTTCCGCCAGTCGTGGCAGCTTGCTGTCGCTATCCTAGCGCTCGCGGCGGGCTTTCCCCTGGCGACCAATGCCACAGGGCTGGCCGCTAGTCCCTCGGCTGAGGCCACTCCTCGCCAAACCCTGAGCCAGCTGCGATCGCAGCTGCTAAATGTCTCTCGCCTGCCGCTAGACCGCACCCTGCCCGAGGCCGAACTCGGTGAAACCATTGTCACCGAAGCTACGCTATCGCCGATTCACCCGACGACGCCGAGTCTGTGGTGGGTGCGGGATCAGGTCGGGATGATCTGGGGCAGCGATCGCCTGGTCGAAAACTGGATTGCCTATGCCGAAAAGGACACAGATTTGCCTGCCTACGTCGATGTGATCGTCAACCGGCAGATCTGGGACCTGCTGAACTACCTGGAACGCTACGCCTTTATCAACCAGTTTGGCACCACGGCCAAGTCCTATGGCTATAGCCTACGGGTGTTCAGCAATGAGCAGCTGTCGGGGGCTTACGTTTGCGATTTCAGCGGCGTACAGGTAGGTCAGGATGAGGACGCGATCGCGGATCTTCGTCTGGCTGCGCCCTGCTCGGTCTCGCTCAACTACTTTGGCCGGGGCGGCATCCGAGGCGATAGCCCAGAGCCCTAGCCAGAAGTCCAAGTCCTGAAATCATGCCTGGCGAGTCTGCTGCCAGAGCTGCCAGTAGGCGGCTTGGGCGGCGGCGGGCAGTGGCTGAATTAGCTCGCTCCGCTGGGCAATGTCAGGATTGAGCAGCATTGGCTGATTGACTAATAAATCAGGCAGTAGTGGGGGAACGTCCGCATCAGCCGCTTCGACAAAGACGGGTGAAATGCCGTGGCTGGATAGGGACAGCTGAGTCGCAACCGGGCGCTGCCAGCAGAATTCAATCCAGTCTCGGCTGAGCTTCTCGGCCTCGGTGTCGGCCTGCTGCTTGGGCTGCACCCAGATATCCGCCGCCAAAAGGGTCCCTTCGGGCGGGATCAAGGCCCTGATGCTGGGGTAGCGAGCGGTGGCTGCCAGGATATCGCCAGACCAGCCGACTGCTAGCCAGATGTCGTCATTGAGCAACGCCTTTAGATAAGTCTGCGAATCATAGACTTTGACCTGTCGGTGCAGCGCTTTGAACTGCTCCCTAACTTCGGGTCGCGCCAGGGAGTCGCTGTCGTTGATCGAATGTCCCAGAATAGTTTGGGCCAGGCCGATTGCTACCCGAGGATGATCGGGTAGGGCAATGCGTCGGCTCAGTTCCGGCAGCCAGAGATCAGACCAGTGCATCGGCTGCCAGTTTGGCGCCAGAAAGGGTCCCGGACGATAGGCAATGGCCAGACTCTGAATGCGGTAGGGCGCACCCCAGATAGCGCCTGTCTCAGCTAAAAGGCCTTGAGAATTGCGTTTTACCAGCTGCTGCCAGCGTGGCGGCAAGCGCTGCCAGGAGGTAGAGTCGGCGAGGGCCAGCGGCTGAATCAAAGCCTGCTCAATCGCCGACTGTAGCCAATAGTCGCCCAAAGTAACCAGGGCCGCGGGGGTTGGGATGCCTGCTGCCTGCCGCCAGGGCAGCAGACGCTGCCAGGGTGAGGTTTGGGGTTGGGGCGGCTGCTGCCAATTCTGAAGTTGCTCAAACAGGTCCAGAATTTGGGGCTCGCTGCTAAACGCCAGCTGAGATTCTCGATGCGCTTGGCTAAATTTGCGCAGGACCTGGTCCGGTACCGAACCGGCTAAGATTTTTGTCCGCCAGTCAGCACCCGTCCTAGGACGACAGGCGGATAGGAATGAGCCAGCCGCCGCGCTAGCTGCTCCTAAAAGGAGCGTACGTCGTTTCATGTGGGTTTCAGCGGGTGCGATCGCGGTTCCCATAGAAAACAGGGGACTGTACTCAATCCCCTGCTGATGAATCTAAGTAGGCAGGACGAGCCAATGGCCCATCTCCTGACCCAGCTTACAAAGTTTGGGTCTTGCCCGCGCCCCACATATCTCCTATCACCTTGGGCATGAGCAGAATATGGCCTGCGATCGCCTCGATGTCGTCTTCTGTCAGGCTTCGCATCTTGGGATAGAGGTCGGTGCTCTTCATACTAGGATGCACCTCAGAAATTTCCTGAAGCCCGTCGTAGGTCGTGGGGTTGTACAAATAATCGACCAGCGCGGTCAGATTGTCGCGCTCAGGGTAAGCCCCGGCTAGGGCCTCTGGCTCCAGCCCCACGTTGGGATTAGTCTTTGTGATGCCACCGACGTGGCAGGTGCCGCAGGCATAGTTGAATAGCCTCCGACCGCGAGCAACTTGTTCTAGGGATAGGACAACGGTGTCGCCCTGTTCGTTTAGCTTTACTGTCCGAGTGGCCTCATCTAGCTCAGCCGCGATCGCGTTACCTACAAACAAGTTGCTGATAAAAAATACAGTGGCTATCACCAGCCAGATGTATCTCTTAAACATGGTTCTCCTTTTTATTAAATGCTCGTCAATCACAACACAGCCTGACTCAGATAACCGTAGAACCCAACAGCAACGCCAGTAGCTTCTATCAATTGAGTCATCTTATTCCTTCCATCATGCCATTGAATGGCCATCCCATGGGAGCGATTCTCAGCTCATTCGCCCAAAGTTCGCCCAAAGGCCTTTCGAATATCCCGTATTCGAAAGGCTACCTAGGGCCGCTGCGCGCACAGCTGCACCAATAGACTTAGGCTGATGACGAATCCTGTGGAACGAACAGCGACGGCCGCAGCGCCTGTCGGGCGCGCAGCGGCTCAACCGCATCGTCAGCTGCCGACTGGACTGGCTTGAGCGAAGTTACCGGCCGATGTAGCCGGATCAGCTGAGCCAGGATTGACTTGAGCTGAGTGCGCGGCACAATCTGATCGACAAAGCCGTGGTGGAGTAAAAATTCAGCGGTTTGGAAATCTTCTGGCAGCTTTTCGCGCAGCGTCTGCTCGACCACTCGACGACCGGCAAAGCCAATCGTGGCCGAGGGCTCAGCCAGGATAATATCGCCCAGCATGGCAAAGCTTGCCGTCACGCCACCGGTGGTGGGATGGGAAAGTACCGGCACATAGAGCAGGCGCGCTGCCCGATGCCGTTCTAGCGCAGCCGAGATTTTTGCCATCTGCATCAGGCTGAGCATGCCCTCCTGCATGCGGGCTCCGCCGGAGGCGCAGACAATCACGACTGGCAGGCGGTCTGCTGTGCCCCGTTCAATCAGGCGGGTGAGCTTTTCTCCGACTACCGAGCCCATGCTGCCGCCCATAAAGCGAAAGTCCATCACCCCCAGCGCCACCGGCTCGCCGCTGAGCTGGCCGAGCCCCGTTTGGACGGCATCGCTGAGGTGAGTCTTGGTCTGGGTATCGCGAAGGCGGTCGTGGTAAGTCTTTCGATCTCGAAAGCGGAGCGGATCCTGGGGCATAATTTGCCGGTCTAGCGGCTGCCAGGAATCGGCATCGATCAGCTGATAAATTCGTTCTTCGCTGAAAATGCGATGGTGATGACCACACTCTGGACAAACCTGCTGATTTGCCCGCAGATCTCTGGTGTAGGCCAGGACCCCACATTGTTCACACTTCGTCCAGAGCCCATCGGCAATATCGCGCTCTTGGCGTTCTTGGCTGATCGGACTCGCCTTTCTCCGATTTGCAAACCAGTCAAATAGGGACATACCTGGTTTTGTCTACCCCACTACTCAACCTGCCAGCCAGCTTTCTCTTAAGGCTCTAACGTCGGCAATCTGGATTGCTGGTGACAGCTACCCCCCTATCCTACTGGCTCAGCTGTCCTAACTCACTTTAAATCTGAGCGATAAATCATAGATGATTGAGACTGCGGCAACGCCTATTTCTGCTACCAGTATCAGGACACCGGCGGCAGAAATAGACCCAAGTAGGCTTGAATCAGCAAATTCCCATAGAACAGCGTAATTAAAGCACCCAGTACCAGCATCGGGCCGAAGGGGATACGCCGCTGTCGGTCGAGCTGTCCTAGCGCGATCGCGCCCACCCCGCCAAACGCGCCAATCGCCGCTGCTAGAAAGGTACTCAGCAGCAGCCCTTGCCAGCCTAGCCAGGCGCCGAGCATCGCCGCCAGCTTGGCGTCTCCGCCTCCCATGGCGGTCTTACCGAGCAGAATAGAACCTAAAACCGAGATACTATCAAACAGCCAGAGCCCGATGATGCTGGCAACGACTGCCGTCATCAGCCCGGCCAGCCCGCCGCTCAACGTCTGCGTTTGGGTGTAGGCTAGGGCAGCATGAAATCCCCAGCCCAGGCAGAGTCCCGATATCGTCAGGGGGTCAGGCAGCGTCAGCGTATCCAGGTCGATCAGGGCTAAAACGAGCAGCCAGCTTACGAGCAGCCAGTAGCCTAGCATTTCTATCCCGCCGCCAAACTGCCCCAGCACCGATACAAACAAAAGGCCTGTAATGAATTCAATCAGCGGATAGCGGCCGGCAATGGGAGCTCGGCAGTAGCGGCAGCGACCGCGTAGCCACAGCCAGCCTAGCACCGGGACATTATCGTAGGGCTTCAGCCGAGTGTGGCAGCGAGGACAGCGGGAGGGCGGGTAGATCAGCGATAGCCCCGCCGGCAGCCGATAGATCACGACGTTGAGGAAGCTGCCCACGGCAGCACCCAGGATAAAAACCAATATGACAGGCAGTAAAATGTCCAATCGACCTAGCCCTGTTTGCGCCGGGCCTTGTTTGCGCCGGGTTTCGTTCGCTGCGGTCGGTACCCTAGGCGGCGGCTAATGGAGCCCGGGCTCGATCTGACTGAGTGGAATAAAGCACTCGTGGGGCAGCAGCACCGGCTTGTCGCCGAAGATTAGCTTACCCCGATGGGTCGACCGACCAATCGCTACCCCAATCGGTCGCCGCACGACCTCCGGGTGGACCTCGTAAAAGGTGCGATAGATATGTCGGGCAGCCTTGAGCAAGGTTGGGTCGAGCAGAGACGGCGTCTCTGGAAAGCCTCCCTGCGGACTGCCTAGCGGACTGCTCGGGATGGTATTGGGAACCCTAGAGGCTCCTGGTATTCCGGGCTCAGGCTGCGGTAACGGTTGCACGGTTGCAAATACCCCATTCATTAGCTTGACTGTAACTGATTTACGAACAACTAACACCTTCTTGGGCACCTTTTCGGGGCCGTTGGCCCACCGCAGCGCCCCGGCGTCCCGCCATCAGCCCCGCCATCAGCTTTGTGGCAGTGCTGTCGCTAGCTGCTGCTGAAGTGCTTCACCCATTGCCCGGCAGCCTAGGGCAGTTTGACCAGCAGCGGCGATGTCAGCCGTCCGATAGCCCTGCTCCAGCAGGCTCGAAACCGCCCGCTCAATCCGGTCGGCAGCAGCGGATTGCTGGAGTCCATAGCGCAGCAGCAGAGCTGCACTTAGCACCTGGGCCAGCGGATTGGCCCGGTCTTGTCCTGCAATGTCGGGGGCAGAGCCGTGGACGGGTTCAAACAGTCCCGGTCCCGATGCGCCTACGCTGGCCGACGGCAGCATCCCAATGCTACCCGTCAGCATGGCCGCGGCATCCGATAGGATGTCGCCAAATAGATTGCCAGTGACGATCGTATCGAACTGCTTAGGCCAGCGCAGCAGCTGCATAGCGGCGTTGTCTACGTAGAGGTGAGAGAGCTCGACGTCGGGGTAATCAGATGCTAAAGCGGTAATGCGATCGCGCCAGAGCTGTGAGACTTCCAGCACATTCGCCTTATCTACGGAGCAGAGTCGCCCCTGCCGTTGGCGGGCGGTTTCAAAGGCAACCCGGCCAATCCGGTCGATTTCGTCAGCACTGTAGGCCATGGTGTTGACGCCCCGCTGCTGGCCCGTCTCGGTGGTAAAAATTCCCTTGGGCTGGCCGAAATAGATGCCGCCTGTCAGCTCTCGTACCACCATGATATCGACACCCTCAACCACCTCCCGCTTCAGTGAGGAGGCGTCTACCAGCTGAGGTAAAATTCGGGCCGGTCGCAGGTTGGCAAACAGCTCCAGCCCAGCCCTCAGCCCCAGCAGACCGGTTTCGGGCCGCTGCTGGCGCGGTAGCGCATCCCACTGGTAGCCACCAATTGCCGCTAGCAGGACGGCGTCGCTCTGGCGACAGGTCTCTAGGGTCTCGGGCGGCAGCGGCTGGCCGGTCTGATCGATGGCCGCGCCACCGATCAGGGCTGCTCGAAACTCGAATTTGAGGTCGCACAGCTGCCCGACCTGCTCCAGCACGGCTACCGCTACGGCCATGATTTCCGGACCGATGCCGTCACCCGGCAGCAGGGCGATACGAAATTGCTCTGTCATAGCCCTTTGAGGATCACCTAGGGGAATGTTGGAAGATCAATGGTTGACTATCATACCCCAGGAATTGGCCTGCACAGACGATGGGTTGCCGGACCGGGCTGTCCTAACGGCACGGCTTTTAGCAATAATAAATAGATGACTCTCTGATTTGCGTTTGCACCTATGGCTTTCCTTCGTCCCGATCTGGCTGAGCTCGGTGCCTATGTGCAGCCGGCCCACGCGCTCCCCCAGATCGACCCGCTAGACACCAATGAGAATCCGCTGGATCTGCCAGACGACTTGAAGGTGGCGCTAAGCCAGCGCTATCGCCATGAAATCTCGGCTAATCGCTATCCGGACGGCAGTCACCAGGCCCTCAAAACAGCTGTCTTGTCCTATGTCGCCGAGTCAGCAGGACTCAGTCCTGCCGACCTCAATGCAGACCATATCTCCCTCGGCAGCGGCTCGGACGAGCTGATCCGGTCGCTGCTAATCGCCACCTGCCTGGGCCGTCGCGGAGCTATTCTGGTGGCAGTGCCGACCTTCTCAATGTATGCCGTCCTGGCCCAGACGCTGGATATTCCAGTGGTGAGCGTTGGCCGTTCTGAACAGCGCTTTGAGATCGATCTGGCGGCGGCAGAGCGGGCGATCGCGACTCAGTCGGAACCGCCGATTCGGGTCGTATTTGCGGTTCACCCCAACTCGCCTACTGGCAATGCCCTCACTGCGGCAGAACGGGCCTGGCTGGAGCAGCTTCCCTCAGACATACTGGTCGTAGTCGATGAGGCCTATTTCGAGTTTAGCCAGCAGACGACGGTCGCAGCAGCGCTGGCCCGGCCGAACTGGGTGGTACTGCGGACATTTTCCAAGGCGTTTCGGTTGGCGGCCCATCGGCTCGGCTACGCGATTGCCCAGCCGCCGCTGATTGCCGCCCTGGAAAAAATTCGGCTGCCCTATAACCTGCCTAGCTTTTCTCAGGCGGCGGGCCTGGCTGCCCTGGCTGAGCGCAATCGCCTGCTGGCTCAGATCCCGTCCCTGCTAGATTCGCGCGAACGCCTGTTTACCGCGCTGGCTCAACAGCCCGAACTGCGCCTTTGGCCCAGCCAGAGCAATTTTATCTACCTGCGACCCAGCGATCGCGGCCTGCGATCGCTGGGCACAGATAGTTCTGCTGTTGGCCAACAGCGCCTGTTTGAACAGCTGCTTGACCGGGGAACCCTAGTGCGCCATACCGGTGGCGGTTTGCGGGTCAGCATTGGGACGGAGCTCGAAAACCAGCGGACGATGCGTCACTTTCAGGAACTGCTGACCGACCCGACCGCTCATCGCCCTGCTGCTAGCGGCGCCAGCCAGACTTAGCCCGGACTCTTAGGATGGTCTGCGGTGTCACCCCAACCAGCAGGGCAAAGGCTTCATTCGGCACCTGGTCAACCGTCTGCTGGTCAAAGTAGGTTTTGAACTGCTCTAAAATCATCTGAGCTCGGTCAGCGGGCCGCGGCTGGTCGGTAAAATTCTGGGTTAGCCGGATCCACTGTAGGCGAATCTTCAAAGCATTTTGATAAGCCTCATGGGACTCGGGCTTGACTAGCGATAAATTGCCAATCGGGATAATTGCCCGGCAGCCATCATCGAGGGTGCTGCCGACAGCGGCGCCTGGCCCAGCAAACTCAGCATGGAATTCACGCAGAATAATAATGCCATTGCGGCGGCGGCTGTTCACCATCCACAGGTCGCCATCCTGGATCTTTTGCCAAATTTCTGCCGACTGCGGCTCTCCAGAGAAGGTAGGGGCCGACCCAGCCGCAGTAGAAAGCGGCGCAGCCGCATCGACCGGGTCACGAGCACTATTGCTGGCATCGTTGCTGGCAGCGGCTTCCTGGGTAATCGCGTGTGAGCTTGGCAAAGTGAATCGAGCGAACTTGAGGGTGGGCTGGGCGGTTCGAGAACGGCTGATTACCCGATCGACGGAGGAACACAGAGAAGGAAGAGCATCCATGATCTTAGAGCACATTCTAGAGCGTCTAACGGCTACGCCTACAGATTGCAGGTTTATTACTCCCCAATTTGCTATGGTTTCGCGAGCAATGTTAGAAAAGTTCTTGTTTTTTATCTATTCTTTAAAGACAGCGCTACGGACTTATCGGGAGTACACACAATCTCAATGTGACCAGAGCGGCCATCTAAGCAGCTTTAAATCATCGGTATTCACAGGCATGGGGTCTAAATTTTAGCTCAAAATTTGCTTAGACAGTAGCAGCTGCTTAGGCCGTAATCCCAGCGCTGCCAGCACCGGATTGCCGACTTCACAACGCTGATATCCGTTCTTTCGATAGAGGCTTTGAGCTGCTTCGTTGTTTTCCATCACATGTAGATAGAGCTCGTAGCAGCCCCATTCAGTCGCAATCTGCTCGCAGGTCGCGAGCAGCTGCTGCGCCACGCCTGTGCGCCGGCAGTCAGGGCGCACGGCTAAGTTTGAAAGGTATAGCCGATGCGGTGGGAAGAGCCGCCATGCCTGGCAGGGCCGGAAAGAAATTTCAACCGTCCCAGCTACTTGCCGATCGGTTTGACCGGTTTGACCGGTCAAACCGATGCTAGGAGTGTCTCGGTCAGCGGTTACCCCCCCGGAGCGAACCGCCACTAGGCAGCGGTAGCGAGGGTTGGAAGACTGGAGGCGCCGCTTCAAATCTTCATGCAGTCCAAGTTTCATTACCCAATAAAACCAGTGATTCAATAGCGAAGCTGGGTAAAAGCTAGTGCTCAGGACTTCGACTAGCTGTGGCAAATCGGCTACGTTCGCCAACCGCGTCTGATAGATCCCTTCCGGCTGCGAAGCAGCGGGGATATTTTGATTGACCGCAGACATGGTAGAGAACTGAGGGAGGGAGGGCATCCTGAATGAGTGCTAGACCGTGTGTATGCTGATTGATAGCTGCTGTTAATGTTGACGTTCCCGGCCGGAGTAAGAGTTTGTGCATGGTAGTTCAGGAGCGCCATCAGCGGAGAACCGCGGCCAAACCCAAAATTTTAGTGGTCGATGACGAACCCGATAATTTGGATTTGCTCTATCGTACCTTTTATCGAGATTTCAAGGTGCTGCGGGCCGAGAGCGGGCAGGCCGCCCTCGCTGCTCTAGAGGAGCAACCCGATATTGCAGTGATTATTTCCGACCAGCGGATGCCCGGGATGAGCGGCACAGAGCTGCTGCGGCTGACGGCGGACCGGTACCCCAGTCTGATTCGGATCATGCTGACCGGCTATACCGACGTCGAAGACCTGGTAGACGCCATTAACCAGGGCAAGGTGTTCAAATATGTCACCAAGCCTTGGGAAGAGGTCGAGCTCAAGGCCGTAGTGCAGCAGGCCGTTGACACCCACAACGTACTGCAGGCGCGAACCCAGGAGCTGAATCGGGTACTGCGGCAGGAAACGTTGCTGAATGCGGTAACCCAGACAATTCGCAGTGCCCAAACCTCCCAGCAGATGCTGCAAACCATCGCTGAAACGCTGGGATCTGCCTTTGAAGTGGATTACTGCGTGATCAAGCCGTTCTATGCGGTCGATCTAAAGCAGTCCTCATTTGCCTACAGCGCTGACTCGGCTGAATCAGAGCCTCAACTGCTCGACCAGCTGGCCCAAACCGTCTGGGAAACCCAGCAGATTGAGATTCTAGACCCCGATGAAAGTCTGGCTAACGATCCCAGACTGGCGGTCTATCAGGCCCTGGGTATTCGCTCTAGCATCGTCGTGCCGCTGCTCTGCAAGCAGGAGCTAATGGCGGTGTTAGCGCTGCATCAAGCGCGTCAGGAACGGCCCTGGGATGAGAGTCAGATCCGGCTGCTGACAACCCTAGCCGGGCAGGCGGCCCTGGCCCTGTCGCAGACCTGGACCTATGAACGGGTGCAGTCTCTGGCTCAGCGAGAGGTGCTGATTAATACGATTACCCAAGCCATTCACGTCAGCCTCGACCCGAAAGAGATTTTTGCTGCGATTACCCAGCAGCTGGGGCAGGCACTCCAGGTCGATAGCTGCGCTCTGTCGCTCTGGACCGAGCAGGATCAGTTCGTTCAGTGCGTGGGCCTTTACGATGCCTTGGACCCAGATGCGATCGCGCCCGCTCCGGCCGACCCGCTGCCCAACTCCCATACGACCATCGCCCACAACCCCGTGCTTCAGAAGCTGCTGGAGGTTCGAGAGCCCGTCGTGATTGACAACACCTGTGAGCAGCCAGAAGTGATTAACGATACGCTATCGCTGCACTCGACCGCCTGGGCATTGCTGATTGTGCCGCTGCTGATCGAGGGCAAAATTATCGGCAGTATTACCTTAAGGCAGGTGACGCAGCCCCGGCACTGGCAGACCGATGAGGTCAACTTTGTGCGGGCGGTGGCGCATCAGGCCGCGATCGCGGTGCAGCAGGGCCATCTCTACCAGACCACACGACAGCAGGCCGAGCAGCTGCTGGAGCTAGATGAGCAGAAAACCGCTTTCTTCCAGAATATCTCCCACGAGTTTCGCACCCCGCTCACCCTGACCATCGGGCCGCTGGAGTCTGCGGTGGAACGCCAGGAGGGGTTGAACTACGAGCAGTCGGTCATTGCCCTGCGTAACTCGCGGCGGCTGCTGCGCCTGGTCAACCAGCTGCTCGACCTGCAGCGGCTAGATGCCGGTCGGATGCAGTCCACCTTCCGGCCCTGCAACCTGGCTCGCTTTGCCGAAGAGGTCGTGGAGTCCTTCCAGACCTACTGCGAGCGCAAGGAAATTACCCTGCTGACGGAAATTCAGCCCGATGTTCAGGTCTATCTCGATTTGGAAAAGTTCGACAAGGTGCTCTATAACCTGCTGTCTAACGCGATGAAGTTTACGCCGGCTGGCCAGTCGATTACGGTCAGGCTAACGCTCTATGGCGAGCGCTGTCGGCTCCAGGTGCAGGATACCGGCATCGGGATTCGGGAGGACCAGATTCCCCACCTGTTTGAGCGGTTCCGCCAGGCCGACGGATCGGCCAACCGGCGCTACGAGGGCACCGGCCTAGGGCTTTCCCTGGTGAAAGAGCTGTCAGAGCTACACGGCGGTCAGGTCACCGTGGACTCGATCTACGGTGAAGGCACGACCTTTACGATCGAGCTGCCCCTGGGCGCGGGCCATCTGCCGCCAGAGCAGGTGGTGGAGCAGGTCGCGGGGCTGGACCAGGGCCGCGCCGCCGTAGAGCTGGCCGATATCGAAACGGAATCGGCCTGTGACCAGGCGCCGGCAGAGCTGCCGCCGCTGGCGGAGAGTACCCCAGCCACCTTTGTCGGTGCGCAGCTGCTGGTCGTCGATGACAATCCCGATCTGCGCACCTATGTCTCCAGCGTGCTGCAGCGCCAGGGCTATCTAGTGCGCACGGCTAATCAGGGGTCAGCGGGGCTAGAGCTGGCCGAGTCGTATCAGCCCGATCTGATCATTACCGACCTGATGATGCCGGGAGTCTCTGGCCTGGAGCTGATTCAGCGAATTCGCCGCAATCCCGACTTGCAGGGAACGCCGATCATTCTGCTCACGGCCAAAGTCGATAGCGAAACCCGCTTGGAAGGGGTCGAGCAGGGGGCCGATGCCTATCTCTCAAAGCCGTTCAACGACCGTGAGCTGCTGGCCGAGGTGCGCAACCTGCTGGCACTAAAGGCGAATGAGCGACGGGTAGCCGAACTCAACCGCTACCTCACCGAGTCGGTCTTGCAGCGGTTTCTCCCCCCGGCCCTGGTCAAAAAGGCGGGCAAGGGCGACCTGATGCTCGACCTGCGGCCAGAGCCCAGGCTGGTGACTATTTTGTTCAGCGACATCGTGGGCTTTACCCAGCTCTCGAATACGCTGCGATCTCGCCGAGTGGCCGAACTCCTGAATGAATACTTAGAAGCCATGACCCGGGCTATTTTCAACAATGGCGGTACGGTGGATAAGTTCATGGGCGATGCGGTGGTGGCGATGTTTGGCGCGCCAGAGGACCTCAGCCCGAACGAGCAGGTCAGACGCGCGATCGCGGCGGCTCGGCAGATGTATACCGAACTAGAAGGGCTGAATGCCCGCTGGGCTGAGCAGGAGATTGGCCCGGTCCAGTTCCGCTGCGGCATCCACCAGGGGACGGCGGTAGTCGGTATGTTTGGCAGCTCAGAGCGGGCCGACTACACCGCGATTGGCCCTACCGTCAACATTGCCGCCCGCATTCAGGAAGCCGCTGACGCCGAAAGCATTCTGGTTTCGGCGGCGGTGGCCGACTACCTAGACGAGGCTGAAATTGCCAAGCACAGCCCGCTGAAGCTGAAGGGCATCGATGAAACCGTGCTGACCTTCAGCGTTGATATCAAGGTGGACTGACGGGTGGACTAGCACCGCGATCGCGGTTTCATCCAGCTGAGCCCGCCATTGGCGGAACGGTCAGTCCCTGGAGCGGCTGAGCCATTTCCTCTGAAAGTAGACCTTTGCTCTGAACCAGAACGCCAAAGTTCCCCAACCCCATGGGATTCATCAGCTGGTGCAGGGCGCCTCGACGGCGCAGGAGCTGCTGCATGGCCGGGGAGTCGGCTACGGTGGCTTGAGACAGCCCAGCTATCCGGTCGCCCAGCCCCAAAGCCATCAGAAACAGGCCCTGCTGAGTAAACCCAATTGTTTTTAGACCTGCTGCTTTGCCGGCCTGCTCCAGGGTCGTGAAATCGACATGGGCCGTAATATCCTGCTCGCCGACGGCGCTGAAGGGATCGTCGTGATGGCGGTGGCGTGAGTAGCATTGGAGCGTGCCCTGGTTACGGGCCGGGCTGTAGTAGCGGTGGGCCGGATAGCCGTAGTCGATCGTCAGCAGGTAGCCGTGTCGGAGTCGAGCAGCGATCGCGCTGAGCCAGTCCAACGCGGCCAGGTTGACCTCGGTGCGATATCCGTCCGGGTAGCCCTGGGTGAAATCGATGCCCAGCCGTTCGAAATAGGCTTTAAGCGGCTGACTAGCAGGCTGGAGCACTGGCTTGAAGGGCGTTGCGCCGTCGGTAGCCACGTAAACTTCCCACAGCTGACCCGCGTGCAGCTCAACCCAGTGCACCGGAAAGGCGTCTACCAGCTCGTTGGAAAAGGCACAGCCGGTGATTGAATCGGCAGATAGCTGGGTTAGTTCGCACCAGCTCAGCTTTCCCTGCTCTGCCCAGGGCCGTAGCCGCTGCTGCTGTGCCGCCCGCAGCGCTGCCGACTTTTCGACCACGATATATTGCAGGGCTGCAAAGCAGGCTGGATGCTGGCGCTGGAGATAGGCAAAGACATCCGCTGCGACCAGACCCTGACCAGCTCCCATTTCGACCAGCGTAAACGGCTGCGGCTGGCCCAGGATTTGCCACATTTGAGCGAACTGTTCAGCCAGCAGCTCGCCAAAGTCATGACCCATATGCGGCGAGGTGATGAAGTCGCCCTGGGGCCCGATAACGGCGTCGCGAGTGGAGTAGTAGCCCTGCTGCGGGTGGTAGAGGGCTAGCGCCATGAAGTCGGCGAAGGAAATCTGCTGCTGGGGCGACTGCTGAATGCGCTGAACGAGGGTTTGGGTGAGGGTGTCAGCGGTCATGCGTAGCTGGGATGAAAGGATTCAAAACGGCGAAAGGGCATAGAAATCTATGCCCTTTCTTTCAGTCAAACGGTGATAGACGATTCAGCTTTCAAGCTGACCGACTAGGCATCGTCGAGGGCAGTAATGCCCGGTAGCTCCTTACCTTCCAGCAGCTCTAGGCTAGCGCCGCCGCCGGTGGAGATATGGCTCATCTTGCTGGCGACGCCGACCTTTTCGACTGCTGCCACCGAGTCGCCGCCGCCGATAATGGTGATGCAGCCGCTGTCGGTTAGGTCGGCCAGGGTATGCGCGATCGCTTCTGTTCCCTTAGCGAACTGGTCAAACTCAAATACCCCCATGGGTCCATTCCAGATTGCACTCTTGCAGGACTTCAGCGCCGATTGAAAGACCTGGATCGAATCCGGCCCAATGTCGAGGCCCATCCAGCCGTCGGGAATGTTTTCAACGCTGACGGTCTGGGCCTGGGCATCGGCAGCAAAGCTGTCCGCAACGACAACGTCGGTCGGCAGCAGCAGGTCAACTCCTTGCTCCTTGGCCTTAGCTTCCAGGGCTTTGGCCAGCTCTAGCTTGTCTGCTTCCACTAGCGAATCGCCGACGCTGAGGCCGCGAGCCTTGTAAAAGGTAAAGATCATACCGCCGCCGATCAGCAGCTTATCGACCTTCTCAATCAGCGTCTCAATCACGCCAATTTTAGAGGATACCTTCGACCCGCCAATAATTGCGGCCAGGGGACGCTGGGGATTTTCGACGGCATTTTGCAGATATTTCAGCTCTTTGCCGATCAGAAAACCACCGACCGCCGGGCTGAGGTACTGGGTGACGCCAGCTGTCGAAGCGTGGGCGCGGTGGGCGGTGCCGAAGGCATCGTTGACGTAGAGGTCGGCGACTGAGGCCAGCTGCTTAGCAAATTCCGGATCGTTACTGGTTTCGCCTTCGTAAAAACGTACGTTTTCCAGCAGTGCCACCTGACCGTTTTGCAGCTCGCTGAGCTTTGCCGCGACGTCATCCCCAACGCAGTCGTCGCACTTGACGACGGTCTGGCCCAGCAGCTCTGACAGGCGCTCGGCCACCGGCGTCAGCCGCATGCCCTCAACCACTTTTCCCTTGGGTCGGCCAAAGTGGCTACAGAGAATGACTTTGGCGCCTTTCTCGGTCAGGTCCTGAATCGTTGGCAGCGCCGCTCGAATGCGGGTGTCGTCAGTAATTTTGCCCTGGTCGTCAATCGGCACGTTGAAATCAGCCCTAACTAAGACCCGCTTACCCGAAACATCAGATGCCGATAGGTCTGCCAGCGTTTTTTTGGCCACGGAAATAACCCTCCCAATGAAAATTTTTTTTAAGTATGTCCGCCCCGTCCCTAAGTCGGATAAAGCTTGTCTATCCTAGATCTCAGAGCATTCAAAGCGTTCACTCAGTGAGTTGGGTGTCGCTCCGGCGTCCCCAGTATCTTACCGAAGTCTGCGGTCCCTCCGCGATAAGCCCTATGTATAAAACGGTATTATTTCCGCTTGAGGCTGGCCCAGAGGCCAAGCAGGTCGCTGGCACTGCGCTCGAGCTGGCCCAGCTGTGCAATAGCCGCCTGGTACTGCTCTCTGTTGTGGAAGTGGATTCAGAAACTGACCCCGACGCCACGGCGGCGGCTCTGGCCCAGGCAACGGCTGCTGCCGCTCAGCTGCTAGAGCAGGCTAAAACCCTCTTCGAGCAGCAGGGGATTGAGTCGCAGACGATTGAGCGGCAGGGAAATCCAGCCTTCGTGATCTGCGATGTGGCAGACGAAGTTGCAGCGGATTTGATCATCATGGGCTGTCGCGGCATTGGCCTCACCGAAGGGGGCCATCTAGAGAGCGTCAGCAGCCGCGTGATCAATCTATCGCCCTGCCCGGTGTTAATCGTTCCCTAGAACCGCGCCGTCGGTTCATCCCTTTGGCCATTCTCCGCTGCCCTTTGCCTCTGCTAGGCTAAAGCGATGGCTTCCCCGTCTATTCAGTGGTATCCCGGACATATTGCCAAGGCAGAACGGGCCCTGGTCGAGCAGCTCAAGCGCGTCGATGTTGTGCTGGAGGTGCGGGATGCTCGGATTCCGCTATCGACTGAGCATCCTCAGGTTAGCCGCTGGATTGGCGAACGGCAGCGGTTGCTAATTTTAAATCGGGTTGATATGGTGCCGGACCCCGCGCGGCAGCGCTGGCAAAGCTGGTTTGTTGCCCAAGGCGAAACCCCCTACTGGGCGAATGCAAAACAGGGGAAAGGAATCGCCGCGATCGCGCAGGCCGCTCAGCAGGCGGGCAGCGCCATGAACCAGCGTCGCCGCGATCGCGGCATGCGGCCCCGTCCCGTTCGGGCCGTCGTGATCGGCTTTCCCAACGTGGGCAAATCGGCGCTGATTAACCGACTGCTGAACCGCAAGGTCGTCGAGAGTGCGCGCCGGGCCGGGGTCACCCGTCAGCTCCGCTGGGTGAGAATCTCTGACCAGCTAGAGCTGCTCGATGCCCCGGGCGTCATCCCTGCTCATCTGACCGACCAGGAGGCCGCTCTGAAGCTGGCTATCTGCGACGACATTGGCGAAGCAGCCTACGATACGCAGCGGGTTGCAGCCGCCTTTGTAGACCTGCTGAAGCAGCTCGACGCGGCGGAATCTGGGCAGCCCCGCCTGCAGGCGCTGCAAAAGCGCTTTGGCCTTGACCCGGCGGACTACAGCGGTGAAACCTATCTTGTTTTGCTGGCTGAGACGCAGGTTCAGGGTGACGTCGAACGAGCGGCAAGGCAGCTGCTGACGGATTTTCGCAGAGGTAGCCTGGGGGAAATGAGCCTAGAGCAAATTCCAGACTGAAGCCAGACCACAATCCAGATTGAACCGACAGGCTGGCGGGAATACTTGAAAACAGTAATATTCAGCTTAGACAACCTGAGCAAAGCCCAAATAAAAGCCCGTTTTTCCCCGATAGCTCAATGCCAACCCGCTTAGAGAAGGCCATTTTTACCACCCACCCACCCACCTATTCACTGCTCAACCGACTGCGCGATCGCAGCCGTCGCCTTTACGAGTCGGCAGCTGACAAACACCAGCGCGAGCGTAAAACGGCAGAGTATCTGCTGCTATCGCTGACTAACTGCGGCAGAACCTGGCTGCGGGTGATGCTGGGTCGAGCCATGCAGCTCGCCTACGGGATTGAATCGGTCAACCTGCATGACCTGTTCGCGTTTTCTGAGCGGAATCCCAATCTGCCCTCAATCAAGCCCATGCATGAAAAGTACGGGCAGTTTGGCAATACCTATCAGCAGCATAAGGTTATCTTACTGGTGCGCGATCCGCGAGATGCGCTCGTTTCCCGATACTACCAGCATCAAAAAATACTGCCGCCGGACCTCAATCAGTACGTCTTAGCTGGCGAAGACCTATCCGCTTACATTCAGTTTTATAACGACTGGCAGAATTATCAGGATACGACTCAGGCGTTCCTTTGTGTCCGCTATGAGGATCTTAAGCGGGACACCCTTGAAGAACTTAGCCGAGTCGTTGATTTCCTCGAACTTGCCATTCCGCCCGCAATCTTAGCGGAAGCAATTGACTTTGCTGCGTTCAATAATATGAAGAAGCTAGAGGCCGAAGGCAGCCCTGACGTTAGAGCGGGCGTGCTGCAAGGACACCGCAGTCCGGCTCAGCGCAAGGTGCGCAAAGGCAAGGTCGGCGGCTACCGCGAGGACCTATCAGCTGAAGCGATCGATTTTCTCGATCGGACCATTAGCCGGGAGCTCAATCCGATTTATGGCTATAGCCACTGACAATTCGTCATCGGGAAATTACAGAGAGTTTACAGGGCATGTTAGTTAATAGCCTAGTAAAACTCGCTATTCAGCCGTGCCGATGAAACTTTAGCAAAGTCGCAGCTGGGCTTCATTCGATATTCAAAGCCTAGGCTAATATCGAATGGATTTCGATTTTCTCTAGCTATACGGCAGCCATCTCCGTTTTGTATTGTCTCCTTAACGCTGATTTGTGTCACATCTCCACTCCCTAAAACCCATCTATGTCTGACAGTAGCGCCCAGCCAACGACACGTCTGGGCAAAGTATCCATCATTGCCAGCGATTTATCGAGCAGCGGTGCAGGTCGATGGAAAGGCGCCGTCAGACCATTTTTACTGGCTGCTGCGCTCAAGCAGCTAGGATATACAGTTGAAATTTTGGGCTTTATAGATGACCCCAGCAAAGCCAACTTTGCTACTGATATGACCGTTAAGGCCCTAGCCGGAGGCACCTATCCTCGCTTTTTTCGATCGGCGCAGCAGCTGATGACTCAGCTAGATGGCAATATAATCTATGCTTACAAGCTTAAGCCCAGCAGCTTTGGGGTGGCCCTACTCAATCGCTGGTGGACTCAGCGTCCCATTCCCATTATCCTTGACATTGACGATTGGGAACTTAGCTGGCATGGAGGCGACCAGGGTTCTTATCCCGAGTCATGGCGGCAGGTTGTACGAGATGTCATCAAACCCGACGGAGCACTACGTCAGCCTGACCATCCCCTCTACCTGCGCTGGATTGAACACTGGGTAGACAAGGCTGATGCCATCACGCTACATACAAAATTTTTGCAGAAGCGCTTCGGAGGTCACTACATTCCCAACGGGAAGGATACCGACCTGTTTGACCCAGACCGATACGATCCTGAAGCCAGTCGGGCTAAGTATGGCCTAGCTGGTTACAAGGTACTTATGTTTCCTGGTGCACCCCGACCTCACAAGGGGATAGAAGACATTCTGACAGCGTTGGACCAGCTTAATCAGCCCGACTACCGGGTCGTAATTGTCGGGGGCAGTCCTTACGACAATTACGACCAGGCGCTTATGCAACGGTGGGGGCGATGGATTATCCAGCTGCCTAAATACAGCTACGACCAGATGCCAGAAGTCGTTTCAGCTGCCCATGCTGTAGTCGTACCCCAGCGCAATAGCCCCATCGCCCAAGCTCAATTCCCCCTTAAACTGACAGATGGCATGGCTCTGGCCAAGCCTGTTCTAGCAACTCGAGTTGGGGACATCCCTGATATTCTGGCAGATACCGGCTATCTGGTTGAGCCTGATAGCCCCCATCAGCTCGCAGAGGCTCTGAAATCTATGTTCAGCTCGTTTTCAGCGGCCGAGGCAAAAGGCAAACGGGCGCGAGAGCGATGCATCAGGCACTATAGCATTACTGCAATGGCGACCGAGCTGAAGCCGATTCTAGAGCGCCTGACTCAGTCTGACGCCGTGAGTAATGCTATGTCTTTCGAGTAAGTAATGGTTCAATCGTCGACCAATTCCTCAGGCTGCTATGTACTCTAGAAAACTCCTCCTTAAGTCAACTTTCAAATATCCCCTACTATTATTTCTTTCAATTATTTTGGGATTTGCCAGTGCTTTGTTCAACGGCGTTGGCACCGTTCTGATCATTCCAATTTTGCTGGAGCTGCTGGGTCAGGCCACCGAAATCAAACGGGAACTACCCGCGCTTTTGAAGCACTTCCTAGGCCTTTTTGACAGCGTTCCAGATCAGTACCGCTTGCCCGTCATGGCAATGGCAATCGTCCTGATGATTGTGCTGAAAAATGCTTCGACCTACGCTAGCGCTTTGGCCTCGGGAAAACTTAATCGACAGCTGGCCGCAGGCTTACGCCGAGACGGCCTGCGCATTCTGTTGGACGTTGACTTAGATTACTTTTCCAGAACGAAAGCTGGCGATTTAATCAACCACTTGAATGCGGAAGTTAGCCGTACGACCGTAGCGATTCGAACCCTGACTCGCTTGGCAACGATCGTCATTACGATCTCAGTCTTTCTCGTTTTACTCATCTTAGCGTCATGGCAGTTAACGCTGATCTCAACCCTGGCTTTGGGACTAGTCGCGCTAGCCAACCAGACTGCCGTCCGGCGTTCGAAGCAATTTGGAGAACGCCTATCAAAGCTATCCCGCGATTATTCATCTCGGATTGTTGAAGTCCTGTCAGGTATCCGCTTAGTTAAAGCAACGGCCAATGAGGATTTTGAGTATGGCGTCATCGACCAGCTGATTCTGGATCGGGAAATTGCAGAATATGAATCGCAGCTGCTCTTTGCTGGCATCGGGCCAATCAATGAAGTGCTCAGCATCCTGGCGCTGATTGCGGTCGCTACCATCGGCAGGCTGCTATTCAAAAGTCAGCTCGCCGCTTTTTCGACCGTTTTGCTGACTTACCTGTTTTTGCTATTTCGGATGCTGCCCTATATTGGCCAGCTCAATGCGGCTCGAAGTCAGTTTGCCAACTCTGCGCCCAGCGTTGCCATTATCAGTGACTTCCTCCGACGCGATGACAAGCCCTTTATGCCCCAGGGGCACCGGCAGTATACCGACCTGATTGAGGGGATTCGCTTTAGCCATCTCTATTTCAAATATCCTGAACACGATGAATATGTCCTGCGCGATATTGATTTATATTTGCCAAAGGGGACGACGCTGGCTTTAGTAGGCTCATCGGGGGCAGGTAAATCTACGATGGCAGACCTGCTACCCCGTTTCTATGACCCCGCCGAGGGCAGCATCCAGATCGATGGAATTGACCTTAGAGAGTTTAATATTAAGAGCTTTCGGAAGCGGCTGGGAATCGTTAGCCAGGACACGTTCTTATTCAATGCAACCGTCCATGAGAACCTGCTCTATGGTCGGCCAACCGCCACTGAAGCAGAAGTCATTGACGCAGCGAAGCGAGCAAATGCCTACGAATTTATTACCCGTCTGCCCAAAGGGATGAATACGATGATTGGCGATCGCGGCGTACTGCTGTCGGGTGGCCAGCGGCAGCGATTGGCCATTGCTAGAGCCCTGCTACAGGACCCGGATATCCTCATCCTGGACGAGGCGACCAGTGCCCTGGATACGATTTCGGAACGGCTGGTGCAGAAGGCCATTGATCAGCTGAGTCGCGATCGCACCACGCTAGTCATCGCCCACCGGCTTTCGACGATTCAGAATGCCGACCGGATCGTCGTACTGGAGCAGGGGCGGGTTGTTGAGATGGGCAGCCACGCCGAGCTGCTTCAGAAGGGCGAGTATTACGCCCAGCTCTGCGCGATTCAGTTTTCAGAGCAGATTAAGGGCGAGCCGGTTGAGGAAACGTCGTCCCTGGAGCAGGCCGTGACGCAAACCTCTTATGAAATGCGCTCAAACCTAAATAACATCATCGGGGCGCTGGGCCTCTTGGCCGATGAGTCCTTGCCGAATGCGCGGGAACGCGATGAAATGACTTCAACGGCCTACGAAAACGCCGTTAACCTGCTGAAGTCTATCGAGCATTTTGAAAAGGCAAATAAGGACCTGCTCAAGGGCTAAATTGGGACTAGATTGGGGCCAAATGGGGTTTGCCTCGGGGCCGACCAGCCGGAGCGAGAGGCTGACGATCACCAGATAGGAACTATCATGCAGCGTGGAATTTACATCGTAGCGAACGACCGGGTTGCCGATAACGCGATCGCGCTGCTCAGCAGCTTGCGCCGGCATGACCCGAATGTTCCGATTGTCCTAATCCCCTTTGACCAGCGCTATCAGGGCGTGGCCGAGCGGCTCCAGCGATATCAGGTCAGCCTATTTCCCGACCTAGCATTTTTAGAGGCCTTTACCCAGAAGATTGGCGAGATTTTCCCCAAAGACTTTCTGGCCTTGCCGAACAAAATGCGAAAGCTAGCAGGCTGGTTTGGGCCACTAGATGATTTTCTCTACATTGACACCGACATCCTCTTCTTTGGTCCCGTGACGGAGACGCTAGCCTATCTCGAACAGGCTGATTTTATCTGCTGCGACTACCACTTCAAGGGCCGTGGCATTCAGGATATTTTTTCCCAGCGGGTCATCGACGACGGCATTTTTACGCCAGAAGCGCTGCAGGATGTGTTCAACAGCGGTCTGTGGGGCTCCAAAAAGGGGGCAATTTCGCTGGAGCAGATGTATGACCTCCTGCAAGACTGTGCCCAGCACCGCGAGTATTTTGACTTCTCGAGCGGCACGACCGACCAGCCGATCATCAACTATCTCGTGCTCAAAGCCATTCCTCGCCGGTTAAATATCGCCAAAGCCAACCCTAGCGAACCCGGCAGCTGGGGCGGCTCGCCCCATTTTGAACAGCGCGATCGCAGGCTTTACGACGGCGATCGCCCGCTGCGCTACCTGCACTGGGCCGGCACGCCGATGCGCCCCGGGGGTCCTTACCGTACGCTTTGGGAGTACTATCGCTATCTCGACGATCCCGATGCCAGATCAGTTGAGACC
The DNA here is from genome assembly GCF_015207255.1 of Vasconcelosia minhoensis LEGE 07310. Classification (GTDB taxonomy): domain Bacteria; phylum Cyanobacteriota; class Cyanobacteriia; order Phormidesmidales; family Phormidesmidaceae; genus Vasconcelosia; species Vasconcelosia minhoensis. Next base: position 63,668 of record NZ_JADEXG010000007.1, on the reverse strand, counting down.
CCACCGATCCGGAAATCCTGGCGGCAACGGCTGAGCGCTATGCTGCGAAAAGCGAGATGAGTTCCCTGATCCTAGCCAGCCAGGGCTAGGCGGTGGGGATACTGGTGCAGCAGGGTGAGAAAATAATCAAAATCGAAGCTGCGGGGATCAATCCGCGTTCCCGAGCGATCGACCTGGCGATGGGTCGTAATCCGCCGGTCAGGAACGGTTGAGCGCGCCAGCAGCCAGGCCAGCGACCGATACTGAGCCTCGGTATAGCCGCTGTGGGTCTGGCCATTGCCGCGTCCATCGGTTGGCGTTTCCAAAGACACGTGGTAGGCAAAATTATTGACCGAACCTGGCAAGGCCGGATTGGTCACGACGGCTTCGGCACCGCTGGGGCCGTTGAAAACGGAGCTGCCCGCGCCAAACGCCCGCAGCTCTGGCGGGACGATATAGATGACGGTGCCCTCCCGGTCAATCAGCGTGTGATAGCTGATCTGGTCTTCGTCGCGAACGTGGGGCGTTTGGAAGAGGTTAATCGCGCTGAGCGCTGAGCCCACCGTTTCATGGAGGACCACAATCAGCTGATGGTTAGCGGGCTGCCCGTAGGCATCGGCGCGATAGCGCTCTCCATAGTTAGACGGGTCGGCTAGATAGATCGTTTCGATGGGCTGATAGCTAGGGGGCTGGGCACTGGGTGCAGCCTGGGCTACTGAGTCTACCGGCTGCTGGTCTGACAAATGCCGGTCGGCAAACCGATAGACAAAATCCGTCGAGCCGGTTGGCGCTGCGCCCTGACCGGGCCTAAAAGCTGGCCTAGATGGGATCAGCGCGGTCTGCGAGCGGTCTACGCTGGGCAAAGCGGTCTGCGCTGGAAGGGAGCTGACCGCTGCCCTGAGCGGCTCTAGTTCAGACTGAGTTGCCCCAATGGTGATAATGGTCAGCGCGGCCAGGCAGAAGACCACGCTACTAATTAGCCATGTCAACCCAGTTCGTTTCATCCAGCTACCCGGGTAGAGTACAGAATTGAATCTCCCCTATTTTGTACAGCATTGCCGAGAAAAAGGGGGGCGCTGTCACGCTAGGGGCGATCGCGCCGCGCTGAGTCCTATGCTCGGCTGCGCTGACGCTGCAGCGCCCGGCGATAGTAGCGGCGATAGAGAATTTCTAAATGCCCGCTGTGGGCCTGGATGGCGGCCCGCTGACGGCGATAGAGCCCTAGGAATAGATTGGCAAACAGCAGCGTCACAATTGCCACGATCAGCCCAGCCGCCGTCGATACGAGCGCTTCGCCGATGCCCGAGGTCACGCCTACCGCCTCTTCTCCAGCGACCTCGCCGAGGCGCAGGGATGAAAACGAGCCGATCAGTCCTAGAATCGTCCCGAGTAATCCCAGCAGCGGCGCCACTCCAATAATCGACTCAAAAATGGTGTTAAATCGCTTCAGCAGCGGCAGCTCGGATTGGGCTGCGCTTTCCAGCGCCAGCCTGAACTCCTCGGGGGTTGACTGTTCTAACGTTAGGCCAGCTAAAAAAATTCGTGCCAGCGGCAGCTGCCGGTACTGCTGGAGCAGCTCGACCGCAGCCCGCGGCTTTTGGGCATAGAGTTCTAAAGCTTGTCCAATCAGCCGCTCCTGATGCTGATAGATCTTCAGCCAGAATAGCAGCCGCTCGAAGATCAGCGTCGTCGCCAGTAGGGAAAAGGCCAGCAGTGGCCACATCACCACGCCGCCAAGGGAAAACAGTTTGGTTAGACCCATGGCTCACCGAGGTACACATCGTCGCGACGACAGCCGTAGTTGCGGTCATCGTCAAGGGGCAATATAGCGGTTTTTGCCCCCAATTCCTCACCCCGCGATCGCGGGCCTAACGCCCCCTCGGAAAATGCTCGATTTCGGCATAACCATTAAACAGCAGTCGATTGCCCTGCACCTCTAGCTGATTGACGCGCAGCAGTACACCGTCCAGGTCAAAGCGCTCCAGGTCAACCATCTGATTTAACACGGTGACAAACCCCGGAAGCAATGCTTCAGACAGCGATCGTAGGTCTTCGGGAATATCGTCGGCTTCAAATTGGGGATCGGCAAAAATTACCCGCCGCCGTCGCTCTACGCTCAGCCGGGCCGACAGGCTGATAGGCACGTTGTCGCGGTTGGGCAGATCGGTCTTGGCATGAATTTTGACCCGCTGCTCCGGCCGTAGCCCAACATGGACATCTCGAAAGGTGAGGGGCTCACCCCCCGACAGATCGGTCAGCTGCTCAAGGTCTACGTTCTCCAAGCGCTGACGCACTAGGTCGGCTTCAAACGCCCGATTGATCGCCGCTTCTGTCAACTTGACCATGGCGACCGCATGGGTGGCCTGCTTGAGGCGCAGCTTACCCGACAGCACGCCTCCCATCCCCATGTCAAGGGATACGGCATCCGTCTCAAATTCCATTTCCTCCGCTTCAAAAGCGCGGCGAATCACTAGCCCCTCTCCCCGCATCTGAAAGCTATCGACAACACCCTGAAGCAGCTTGCTAGAAGGAGAGCAGCGAATCGTCACCTCAACCGACTGACTTTTGGTAAATAACCTCTGAATCGCCTGGCGAGCTACAGAGTTGAGCATCTGCTCGCCAAAATCGGCTGAGGTCGATTGGGATCCCATCAGGCCGCCTAACATGCTGATCGTTACCCTCGGTTAAAGATTATTTCTACTTGTAACAAACTGTGAAGCAAACCGCCACAGTCGCCGAACTGAGCTTTCAACCCCTCAACCCTGCGCTAAGCGCGATCGCGGTTTGTTAAATTAGTTAACATTCTTAGCCTACAGCGCCTGAGCAAAAATGGGCTAAGCCTTTTGTGATTGCTTTTTTACGGGTTTGTGATTAGAAAAACCTATAATTTCTCGGCAATCACATCGCTGATCTGAATCGCTGATGAGTTCTGATTTTCGCAGAATTATAGTAAGCCAACTAATTGGAGTGATTAGTTTTGACAATCTGTACGGGTTTCCATCGAAACTCGATTGGGCTTGAAATCTCGTATCCGACTTCCGGATTGTCAGATAATCTTTAGAAAAGGAAAAGATAATAGGAATAAACGCCTAGTGAAGAGATAGAATAGCTTGTTAATGCAGGTTGATGTGTCCAAGTTGATTTGTCGGTTCCTGGCTAATCTCTGGTCAGCCTTAGCCTAGGACTGCCTGGATAGGCGATTTTGATGGTTTAGTCTGACAGTCCAGTCGCACAGTTCCAACCGCACAGTTCCAACCGCACAGTCGGATGGAGCCCTAACAGATCCCTCTGCATGACGTGCTCTGAGGCGACCTACCCAGCGAGGATTTCCTTTATTAAAAAAATAGACTTTACACAAGCTACCTCTCGAACCATAGGCAACAGCCGAAAGGCAGATTAAAAGCTCAACCATCTTCTTATAAAAATTATGGTGAATCACCCTCAAATTCTTGGACATGACTCTGTTTTTACCCCAGAGCAGGTGCTCGAAAACCGTGGTCGAGTGGCCATCTTTATCGATGGCTCCAACCTCTTTTACGCTGCTTTACAGCTCGGTATCGAAATTGACTATACCAAACTACTTTGCCGTCTAACTGCGGGCTCTCGACTGTTTCGAGCCTTCTTTTACACCGGTGTAGATCAGACCAATGAAAAGCAGCAGGGATTTTTACTCTGGATGCGGCGAAATGGCTACCGGGTAATTGCTAAAGACCTGATTCAGCTGCCGGATGGCTCTAAGAAAGCCAACCTTGACGTTGAGATTGCAGTCGATATGATGGCGCTGACGGGCTGCTACGATACGGCGGTGCTGGTCAGCGGCGACGGCGATTTGGCCTATGCCGTAGATGCGGCTAGCTATCGCGGCGTTCGGATCGAAGTCGTCAGCCTGCGCTCAATGACGAGTGACAGCCTGATTAACGTCTCCGACCGATATATCGATCTAGACGGCGTCAAAAATGACATTAAGAAGCTGCCCCGCCACGGCGCTCAGAACGGCTATTCATACCGTCCGCTTTCCGGTCTAGCGGTGATGGATGAGGCAGAAATCCAGCCGTAGCTTTGTTGCCAAGATTCAGATCCGGTCAGCTATTTGAGGCAACTTGAGCCGATTGCTGGGTAGCTAGGGCTATAGAATTAGCTACATTAGGAAAGCACATTCTCAAATAGCATCCGGGGCAGGCCGCAGCAGACTATGACAAAGTGGTATCGGTGGACTGCGATTGTCGCTGTGGCTGTTGTTGCCGCTGGAGTTGGCTTTCAAATCTTTCAGCGATCCCAGCCTGGGCCTGAGATTGAGTCTGCTGATTCGGCTGCAGAGGTCGAAACGGGTTTAACGCTGACCGATGTCACCTTGGAGCAGCCGGACGAAAACGGCGACTTGCTTTGGCGGGTTAAAGCCCAGTCAGTGACCTACAGCATAGACAAGCAGCTGGCCCAGCTCAATGCTCCCGAAGGCGAATTCTTCCAGAACGGCGAGGTGATCTATCGGGTCAAAGCCGACAGGGGAGAAGTGGAGCAAAACGGTGAAACCTTATTTCTGGAAGGAAATATCGTTGCCAACGGGGTTAAAAATCAGCTTACGCTGCGGGGCAACGAGCTAGAGTGGCGGCCCAAAGAAGATCTGCTGCTAGTCCGCGATCGCATTAGCGGCAGTCACCCTCAGCTTAATGCCAGCGCCAATGAGGCCCGAGTCTATAATCAGGACAGTCGGGTTGAGCTAGAGGGCGGCGTTACGGCAAAGACCAAAGCCGCTCCCTGGGTCGAATTCAAAGCCGAAGCGATGATCTGGTACATCGACGAGCAGCGGATTGAGACCGATCAGCCGCTGCAGGCTGAGCAGTTTCAGAGTCAGGAGTTTCGCACCGTGACCGAGCGGGTGGCGGGAAAATCGGGCATTGTCCGACTGGATGAAAAAACGGTCAAGCTGGCTGAAGCGGTCCAGATCGATCTGCCCCAGCGGCCGCTGCAGGTGAACACCGATAGCGCTTTGTGGAATCTCGATCAGGGCAGCGTTATTCTCGATCAGCCGGTGCAGCTTCAACAGGCGCAGGTGACTGTCACCGCCGACGCTGCCAGGATGGATCTGAATCAGCAGACGGTCTATCTCACCCGAAACGTCCGTGCTAACCGCCAAAATGGCTCCCTGCTCACCGCCGACCGGCTCAGCTGGCAGTTTGAAAGCCAGCAGGTTGAGGCAGAGGGCAATGTCCGCTTCCGCCAGCGCGACCCCCTGGTGGACGTTTCTGGGCCTCGGGCCGTCGGTAACCTGGCCCAGGATACGGTTACCGTCAGCGGCGGCGTGGTCACTGAGTTTGTGCCTGAAAACCTACCCGTTCCGTAAATTGGAACATTACAGCATATCCTGGTTGCGCCTGGGATCACCCAGTTGGTAATCTCCCTGGCCGATTTGGATAGTCGTTTTGAGGCCGGGCGGCACTGCCTCGGCCCGGCCCCAGCGCTGTTCTAGCGCCGCTAGCAGGCGGTCTTGTCGAGTCCGCAGTTCCTCCAGACCAGAGCCGTAGTTGATCAGCGCAAACCAAACAATGCCTTTTTGCTCTGTGGGGAATGCGCCAGCCAGGGCGCTCACCGAGGCAAGGCTGCCAGTTTTCAGGGCAGCGTGGGGCGGTAGTTTGCGGGCGTCAAGGGTGCCCCCATCCGCTCCGGCGATGGGGAACAGATCGGCTATGGTCAAATCTTGGGGCTGCAGCTCGGCCTGGATTGCTTGAAGCATAGCGACCACGGCCCGAGCTGAGATCTGGTTCTGTTCGCCCAGCCCAGAGCCATTAATCAGCTCGATTTCATCGGCTGACACGCGGGCCAGCGCTTCGGCTGTTTGGATAACGGCGCTCGGTCCACCCAAGCTATCCGCGATTAGCTCGGCCATGGCATTGTTGCTATAGATATTCATTGCTTTGAGAAGCGCAGCTAGCGGCAGTGAACGATGCCGTACCAGCCAGCCAGAGACCTGATTGAGCCGTTCTGGGTTAGCGACTTGGACCTGACCTTCGATTTGAACCTGGGGTTGGGCCGTCGTGGGGGGCATAGTTTGATACTGCTGCCAGACTTCACTTGACCAAAGGCGAGTATCCATTGCCTGCTGTAACAGCTGCCCGGCGGTCAACGTGTCCGTTTGAAAATTCATCGTAAAGCTGCCGACAATCACCAGGTCGCCGGTCACCCGCCGCACGCCAAGCCGCTGTAGCGCATTCCCTAGCGCGATCGCTTCTTCCCAAACAAACAGCGGGTCGGCGTTGCCCTGAATGATCAAATCGCCCTGTATCATACCATCAGCCAGCTGGCCCCGCCAGCCCACCAGGGTCTCGAAGGAATGCTCAGGCCCCCAGGTCGAGAGCGCCGCCAGCGTAGTTGCAATTTTCGTCAGGGAAGCCGCTGGGAAGCGCTGATCGCCCTGGGATTGCGCCATTGGTGTGTGGCCGGTAGCCAGCCACACGCCCTGGGCCTCGCGGCTAAAACCTGCCGCGCTCAGCCCCTCGAGGTATTCATTGACAATCGCTTCAGCTGTCGGATCGGGCGCTGACAGCTGGGCCAGCCAAGGCGACTCCCAGGCGACACGCAGGTCTACCGAGCTCAGCTGTAGGCTTTCTATTGGCTGCCAGCTACCGGTCCCGAGCCACGCCGAGAGAAAAGCTGAGCCTAGAAATTGCAGCGTCATGGAATTTACCTGTCCTGATATTGCGTCTGTTGTTAGCTTAGCGGCCGCATTAGGTCAAATGTACTATTTTCTTTAGGGTACCATAGAGGGACTCATCCGCTTTTTCGCCCGGCTGCCGATCCGGTCATAGGTATCGTGGCAAGACCCGATCAAAATCAAGTCCTGCGTCGGCTGCCCCTATTCGTGGGTGCTTTGGGGGGCGTTCTGCTGCTAGTCAATCGGCTCGCGACCCCAGCCCTAACCGCGTCGCAGGCTCGTGCCGACGCCTTGGGCGTGATTTTAAGCGCGCTACTGATTTTAATCGGTTTGCTCTGGCAGCAGGTTCAGCCCAGATCGCCCGAAACAGTCCAGTTAGCAGGTCAAGAGGGTTTTGACCTCAACCCTGATTTGCCAGCCGCATTGAAGACAGAGCTAGCCTGGGCTTCGAGTCTGCTGCTGACCAATACGGTCACTCGCTCTATTGTGGTCTACTACAGGGGGCAAGTGCTGCTGCGAAGAGGCGTTTTAGGCAGCAACTCGCAGGTCAAGCCCGGTCCGATTTTACAGCGCGTGCTAGAAAAAAAACGTCCCGTTTATCTCGTCAACCTCTCCATCTATCCAGGCCGAGTTGAGTTTGACTATTTACCTGAAAATACTCAGGGCGTGATTTGTCAACCCCTGGGCCAGCAAGGGGCGCTGATTCTAGGCGCAAACGCACCGCGCAGCTATACTCAGCAAGACGAAGCCTGGATTGCAGGAATCTCTGAAAAGATAGGGGATAGCCTCGACTCGCAGGTTGAAATGGCCTCCGATTCCCTGGTCTCGCCTGATTGAACCCCTGATTGAACCGGGGAGAATAAGGCTATTCTAAAATTCGCACTGCTACAGTACTCACCTTGAAATCATAGGTTGAACCCTCAATCTCGATCGGGGTGCCGATTTTGACCTTATTGTTCCCCAGTACCGGGCCGTCTGGAGTGATCTGGGCTGGCCCGCCCAGCGTAATCAGCATATCAGCGGTATAGCCTAGCTCGGGACGCGGGTCGGGATAGGATTTGACTGACCCATCCGGCTGCGGTACTGCCACGCTGCGGGGTAGGGCAATGACTGATTTAACCTCGACCTGACCGTATTCCTGATTGCGTACAATGATCTTGGTTGATTTCTCCTGCGCCATTTCCTGTAGAAAATCCTCGGGATTGAGCACGGTCAGCCCTCGAGCGATGACGTCTACCTCAATATCCTGAGTTGTGCTGCCTACCTGGGCGACCGACCCCGACGTCCCAGGAAAAAAGAAAATTCCCACCACCACAATTAGAATCGCGATCGCGGCGCCGAGGTCGAGCAGGCTGAGCTTACCGAAAAGCCGCCCTTTTGAATCTAAAATAGCCATAGCAGAGAAAGCTCCTACCCCATCAATATAGGTAATAATTTCGATTTCCAACCGAATTGGGATCGTTAGTATTTAATCACAGGGATGCTTCTCTTAGGTGACAGGTCGGCTCAGAATTGTGCTGCCTCTGTTTGCAGCCTTTGAGTAAGCATCCCGAAGTCAAACCAGATACTGAGTCTGCAATTTCAAAATTGTCACAGGCCTATTAGACGATCCCTGTTTTCAAAAGCTATTCTGAATGAGAGGGAAAAAGTTCCCCCTACAGGGCGACAATCTACAGCTTTGAAGTCAGCTACCATCGCTATGAAGATTGCGATAATAAAAGCTTAAGTTTTTTCTTGATAATAAATTCCCCACAGCCATGTCCAAGATGCGGTTTATAACTCCAGGCAAAATTTATCGTCGTTTCCTATATGGCCTAATGGCCTTTGTGATGACCATTGGAATCGGGATGGCAACCCCCCAACCCTCCCATGCAGGCATCTTTGACCTGATTTTCAACGGTATTCGGGTCTACCAGCTGTCTAACATCTCGGACCGGCAGGAAGTTCAGCTAGGCGGTCAAATCAACCAGCAGCTGTTGAACAGCGGCGAGTTTCGACTCTATAACAACGATGCCGTCACCAGCTATGTCAACAGCGTCGGCCAGCGCCTGGTGCCGGCCAGCGATCGACCCAATCTGCCCTACCGATTTCAGGTGGTTAACGACGACGCCGTCAATGCCTTTGCAACGATGGGCGGCTATGTCTATGTCACGACTGGCCTGATTCAAGCGGCCTCTGACGAGGCGGAGTTAGCCAGTGTGCTGGGGCATGAAATTGGTCATATTGCCGGCAAGCATGCCCTAAAGCAGATGCGTCAGGTTGCGATCGCGCAGGGCATCACCGGTGCCCTAGGCGTCAATCGAGACCGGCTTGTGAACATTGGCGTGCAAGTTGCGCTGCAGCTCCCAGCTAGCCGCGAAGACGAATACGAAGCTGATCAGCATGGCTTTGAAACGCTAGGGCGGGCGGGCTATGCCCAGTCAGCAATGGTCAGCTTCATGCAGAAGCTGGTGCGCCGAGGATCGCCGCCTGAGTTTCTCAGCACCCATCCTAATGCGCAAAACCGGGTAGAGCGGCTGCAAACGATGTTGAATGAGTCTGCCATTGCCGAAGCGGATGACGGCCTCAGCGAATCGGCCTATACTGCTAACATTCAGCCCCTGCTGTAGTTTCTCGATAGGCACAGATCCCTCGAAAAATGAGAGCTGGGTCAAAGCGCACCCTAGAGGCGACCTCTGGGGTGCACTGCTGTAGGTAGGTATGAATGAGCGAGCCATCGCCGCCGGTGAGTACCACCTGGCCCTGAGGAAAAGTCTGCCACCAGTCGTCAAGATAGTCTTGCAGACCACTCAGCAGCGTATAGAGGATTCCAGACTGAATCGCAGCCGTCGTCTCCTTAGCCCAGCGGGGGGGCAGGCGCGGGTGCCAGCTGACTGCTGGCAGTGCCGCCGTCCCCTGAGCCAAAGCCTGGGACTGGAGTCGTAGGCCGGGCAAGATAGCGCCGCCTAAAACCGTGTCCGCATCACCTGCAGTCAGGGTGAGTGCCGTTCCCGCATCAATCGCCAAAGCTGGCCATCCGCCAGTCCAGGCAGCGCCCCAAAGCGTCAGAATGCGGTCCAGGCCCAGGCCGGAATAGCATCCCTTGAGCGGAATCTGCTCGGGTTCAACGGTGACGGCGGCGGCGGCCCAGATGGCGGTCTGCTGGGGCACGACCGAAGCGAGCCATAGTCCCGGCTGGGTCAGGAGGGGCACTAGGTCCTGGGTTAGCCCTGCCCAGATCGCAGGCTGAAACCCATTGGCAATCAGGCGAGCGACTGTTTCTGGCGGTAGATGCAGCGTATGCCAGGTCTGGAGTAGCTGCTGACCGCGAAAAGCCGCCCAGTGAAGGCGCGAATTGCCAATTGCCAAAGCCAGCCAATCATCAGCCATGGGAAATAGGCGCTTGCCGTCTTATGCCGTCTCAAGTAAGTTCAACGCCTTAGGTCAGCGACATGAGCTCTTTTGCGGCCCGGGCAACGTTAGAAGGGTCTTTGACAAACCGGCAGTAGGGAACATCTCCTGTCCAGGTTTCGTAAAAGCCCAGGTTCTTATGATAGGAATTGGCCAAGAATACATGGGGTATTTCCATTAGCGTCGCCAAAATGTGGCCATGGAGACGATTCGTGACAATTAGCCGGTACTTCTTGAACTGATAGACGCCATGGTGCATAAACATCCAGGACTTGAGATGTAAATGCTGCTCGGGGGTATCCTTTAAATACTGTAAATCCCTGTGGAACCGCTGCCAGTACTGGCGCTCGACCCATTCAAATGGAAGAATTTGACCCTGCTCCCAGCTGTATTGAAATAGCCACTTGACACCCGCAACAGAAGCAACCCTAGGACTGCCTTTAAAGCGAAAAGACTGCCAGTCTTCCGTCTTCATTTTGTCAATTTCAAATCCCTTATCGTCAAACTCCCGATTGAATTCGTGATCGTTTCGGCAGTGGTAAAGCACATCTGACTTGCTTTTGTAATCAGATTTTAAGCCCGATAAACCACTTAGGGCAAACGCCATATCAGGTGCCTGTAAAACTTTGCAGCTGCTAAAGTGCTCACTAGCAACCGCGTAGCTGTAATGATCCCGGATAAAAATTGTTAAATCTGGATGAGAGTTGAAAACAGATTTTGCCTCTTCTAGCCGGTTGGGATATCGAAATTTAACGGCCTGTGAAAAAATAATGATTCTACGGTCGGGATACTCGCGAACAATGCGTTCGTAGAATCTTTGATAGTAAGACCATACGTCCCCCAAATTGCCGCCCCCACATATTAGCAGCGGTGCGCCCTCAGGGAGTCGGCGCTGCATGACTTCTGGTGAGAACTTTTCGATACTAGATGCGTAGCTGATGTCAACGTTCAGGACTTTGCGTAGATAAAAAACCTGGCCTAGCCATATTAAGTGGTCGCCGACGTTGTAATGGTCAGGGAAACTCAGCAAAGCGCAATGCTTGAAAGGCTCTATCTGCTCAAGCGCATCGTAAAGCTTCTGCTGAATATCCTTAGGGGTTTGCATGACAATAGATGTTTGCATGGCAGGTATAACGGTATAGAGATATGGACTTTCGGCAATAGGGCGCTAGGTTTCCTTCGCAATAACTATTTATTCATAAACCTGTAATGGACAAAAAGGTCGCCGTAGGGAATATTTGATATTTCCCAATTTAGCAGCTTGTCGCACAGCTTTGCGGCAAGCTGCTTCCAGGGAATTGGCTTTTCGTATAGGCGGGAAAGGCGGAAGAATCGGCTATTTTTGATTCCCATATAGTGCAGATATGTCAGCCGTTTGTTTCGATCGTAGAGCACATTTTCAGACTGCCTGAAATGTTTCGACGTGACGTTGCAGCCCGTGCTGTGCTCGGCCCCCTCATTTAAAGTAAAGTTGTAAAGGCTGACTTTTTTCTTGATAGTCATGTAGTTGAGCATTGTTTGCTCTAGCAGCTGCGCTATCAGCTCGCCTCGAATCTCAGCTCTAAAAGCTTCGGCGTCACCTGCTTTGACCTCATCTAGGAAGAAAGCCAGGTCTGCTTCAGTGAAAAGCTTTCGGTGAGATGCCCAGAATCCGCCGCAGTGAAAGCGTAGATACAGATCCTCTTCCGAGCTATAGTCTGCTTTCAAAGCATTAAAGAAACTCTGCACAGTTTTTTTCTTTCGGTCGGTCTTACGCTGAAAATCATGAACAACAAAGTCATAGGTGTCGAGGGCTCTAAATACATGATCCAGCGGTTTCATAACCAGTGTATCGGTATCAATATAGATAAACCTCTCGAATAATCCATCAAATGCACAGTACTTTCTATGCATGGTTGGCGTTTCTATCCGCCTTTTAGGTTTATCTTGAAAGGGATAGGCTAAAAATATCTGATGGATATCTCGAACGAAATGATCCCATTTTTGAATCGACTTCTGGTCCTCAAACAAAAAAACATGCTCAAACTGAGAAATTATCTTTTTTAGACTTTCGATTTCATCGTTGTAAGGAATAATGCATATGGGAATATCGTTGCTGTAGTTTGCTTTAATACTATTGATGAGTGCAATGACCTGGTCGATAACCACATCATTGGATAGCAAATATATTCCATTTTTCGAGCCTGCTTTAGTCATACCCTAAATTTCACAGCGTCAATGTCTAAATCAGTTGAATTTGAATTATTCACAGTTCTGGCTTCAGAAAAAAGATGCCCAACCAGCACTTTATGCAGCATCGTATGCTCTATCACCTCGGGACATTGGTGGGTTACCATTTCTCAGTCAAGTTTAACCCATGAATTCTTGATTGGCAGGTGTGTTTGCCAAGCTGCTAGCAGCGATTGGAACTATGGTTCAGCCAATCTTTCAGAGCTGCGAACCTGGCCCTCGCGGACTCCTCGCCAGCTCAGGGGGGCCGATGTCAGGAAGTCTGGACAAAAAGGGAAACGAATCCTCAAGCCATAGGTAATCGAATAAAACAGTTGTGTATTATACAGTCATCAGCGCAAATTGTTACTTTTGATACTGTTTAGGAATTATTTACAATGACTCAGCTGACGGTTAGAGAAGTGGTTTCTAGAGTTCAGTCGCATCAGTCGCTGCAGCAGGCTGAACTGAGCCATATCGATCTCGCAGGAGCCCAGCTCGATCGAGGCAATTTTTCCCAAGCCTATCTACGTTGCGCCAATCTCACCGGCGCCTCCTGCCTGGGAACTAATTTTTCCAAAGCTACCCTGATCCTCGCCGTTTTATCGGGAGCTTCCCTTGAAGGGGCGCAGTTGGAGGCAGCGGAGCTGATTCGGGCAAGGCTAGAGCGCGGAATTTTACGAGAGCTGCATGCGCCTCGCGCCAGGTTTCATGGTGCAGTCCTAGACGATGCCGACCTGTCATTTGCCACGTTGAACCAGGCTTGTCTGACCGAGGTAACGGGTTGCGGAGCCCTGTTTAAGAACGCCAACCTGACCCAGGCCGTTCTCAGCCGAGCTGACTTCAGCGGCGCTAGCTTTTGTGGGGCCAAGCTGGGCCAGAGCGTTTGGCAACGGGCAACCCTACAGGGCACCTCTTTTTATCTGGCAGAATTAGAAGCCGCCGATTTGACCCAGGCCAACTTGGTTGGAGCTAACTTTACCCAGGCAGAGCTGCTGAATGCCAATCTAACAGCAGCGAACCTAGCAGGTGCGCTTTTACTTCAGGCTCAGGCCGACTGGATTGACTTGACCAGAGCCAGCCTGCAAAAGGCCAATTTGGAGCGGGCTTCTCTCTTTGGTGCGCAGCTGGCCGAGGCTGACCTGACCGGGGCCGACCTGACTGGCGTTAATCTGCAGCAGGCAAATTTGGAAAATGCCAGCCTGGCTGGGGTAGGTCTGGCTGCAAGCCGGGTTGCCGGGGCTGTCTTTACCGATGCTCAAGGGCTGACGCTGGCGCAGACAACCTGGCTCAGGGCAAACGGCGCTTTGAACGTACCTAGCTAACTTGAACGCAGCCGACTGTCGCAATGCCTGCTTTGAATCAGCAGATTTAAGCGGGGCTGACCCGAGAGGGGCGGATCTGAGAGGGGCCAATTTACACGACGCAATCTTGACTGGTGCTAATCTAAACTGGGGCATTTTTACCGGCAGACTGTCGTGAAGCTCAAAAGTCAGGCCGTTCTAATAGACAAAACATCGTCAGGGCCGTTGTGCATGAGAGGGTCGCAGCGGTAGGGGCGTCACAGCCCAGGATCTGCATAGGAAAATAGAAGCAGACTGCCAGTACCGCTGACAGTCCAATGGGATGAGTGAGAAAATCAAAGATGGTCTGAGCGGCTTCGAGCCATTCGAGGAACTTGAGGAACTGGTTCAGAATTGACATAATAGACCTCTGCGCTTACCGCTAGCCTAAAATTTGATCGAAAACAGTCTTGAAGACAGCCTTGGGAACTTTGCCGACCCAAGTTTTGACAACCTGCTGCTCTGAGTCCAACAGCGTGAACTGAGGAACGCCGGAAGCCCCATAGTCAGACACTTGGGACGCCCACTGGGGCCGATCGACATCGAGCATGACAAAGTTGAGCCGCTCTGCATATTGCTGATGCAGGGCGGCCACGGTTGGCGACATCGCCTGGCAGGTGGTACACCAGTCGGCGTAGAACTCGATGAGGGTGGGTTTTGGGTTCGCGATCGCGACCTCATAGGGCACCGCCTCAGCCGCCGTTGCCTTGAGCGTCATCAGCCCGGACAGGGGCGTAAAGCTCACCGCCGTCTCTGCCGGTCGCGTCAGCAGCACCGTCAGCAGCCCAGCGATCAGGATTGCCGCAACAGCGGTCAGCCTTCTTCTAGGGAATTGTTCTTTCGCAGCAGCCATCGCAGTCATCACTGAAAATAATAGGCTAGAAAAATATGTCCCCCCAGCATTAGGGTAAACACGCTCACCAAAAAGATATGGGTCGGCAGCCAAACGGCCCGCATGTTGCGAATCAGGGTGCCCTTACCCACGCCCGCTTCGGACTTCCCCGCCAGGCTAAAAAACTTCCGCGAAGATTCTAGAACCCCCGTTTCAGCCACTACGCCGACTAGGGCCGAAAGGGTGACGGCAAAGAACATCCATAGAAAAACCGCATTGTAGTTAAGCCCGTTCGAGCCCAGGGTATGCACCAGCACGACCGCCAGCAGCCCTACCCCGACAAAAATATGCAGGCTGCGCCAGAATAAGACTGAACCCGGAATTTTGACTTTTACAAACCAGCTGCGGCTGCGCTTTCTTAAGCTGAGCAGCATTTCCACCAGCACAAAAAACAGCGCGGTGAAACCGGTCGCTTGTTTATAAATTTCCCCCCGCATGAACTGGTGCAGTTCTACAGAGCGTTCTCTTAGTGCATCAAGATAGACCGAGCTCACTGCAAATGGGGTCAGCAAAGCAGCGCAGATCAGGGTAAGCATAATCAGGGTAGAGAACTTAGGCTGCATGGGCTTTTAAAGACCTAGAGGAAAATAGAAAAAAAACAGGAGCATTGCAATTTTCGATTGATACTCCTGTTTCTGAGCAAGGCTCCGTCAGGTAGAAGGCATACTCTCAACCGGGATATTGATAATGATGCCGCCCATCACATCTCCCATCTCAAATACCTTATCGGGGTAGCGCTCTAGGTGAACCGGATGGGTGTTGTGGCAGCTGACGCAGGCTTCAGCAACTGCCGTATCCGGATAAAGCGCCGAGTAGTAAGCCTGATCGCCTACCTCCTGATACCCTTTATAGGGTTCACCCGTAGCGACGATTTCTTCAACGGCCTCTTTCTCAAATTCGCTCTTAGGCCCCTGGCTATCGTTGATATTCCAGGGCGAGATCAGATTGTAGGTGAAGTAGCCGGACTCATTGGCAATTTCTGAGCCTAGGCGAAACATCTGGGCCGGTAGCGGCACGCCATCGGTTTGCTGCCACGCTTCGGTGGACTCGACCGGTAAGACACCATCCTCTTTAGATTTACCTTCGAGGGTCTTGACCCGGTTGACCACATGCTGAGTGTAGGCGGTCCGGTCAGCGGCCAGTACCGTATGAATGTAGTCGGCGACCAGGTCAGGCGCGATCGCGGGTCCTGCCTCGGTAGTAGAACTACCCCCGCTGCAGGCAACGGTAGTAAAGCAGACTACCGCTGCAAGGGCAAATAGAGCGACTATCCTAGTGCGAAACCGCTGTATCCAACTTGTGCTAGTCATTGAAAGGTTCTCCTGGTATAGATTTGTTTGTATTTAGTCCATTCACAACGCATGGGCGAAACGTTGCGAACGGGTGAACAATTCTGATAGAAAGCAGCCATTACTCTGCCTCATCAGAAGGATTGCCCGACCTTAGTTTTTCAGCCGCTCTCATCATGTCAAAGGTCTCCAATGAAAGCGCTGGCGGTCGGTCAAAATTGGCTTTGACCAGCTCAGGGTCAAAAATACTGTTGAAGGCATATTCCACCCCATGGCAGTTCATACAGACCTCGCCCACCATCCGATCCTGAGGTTTGAGCGTGTAGGTATTGTTGTGATTCACCTTGACCAGCGTGGTGCCATCGGATTGATCAAAGCCAGTTCGCGGTAGATGGCAGGTGGCGCAGGTGACGGCGGTCGGCCCGGGCCGAGGCAGCTCTTTTGTCGCTAAAAACAGCTCGGCATGTTTAGAATTTTCATAGGTAAGGGAATGGGTATCGTTGTGACAGGTCAGGCAGGCATCAACCGCAGCCTGCACCGTGTCCACAGAATGCACGTCGTGACAGGTATTGCAGTTCATTTCCTTAGTCAAGGCGTCATGCTTCATCGGCAGCCGGGCCATCGCCGGAGTCAGCGGACTTTCCCCTTCCAGCAGTCGAATCCCGTGCTTGCCTAGTAAGAAGGTATCGACGGGGTCTTCGTGACAGGACTGACAGCTTTCATAGCTGGGGTTGGCCACAAAGGCGTTAGACTCACTTTCCTGATGACAGCTGGCGCAGTTCACCTCATTGAGCGCGTGGACACTGATTTGCCAGCGTTCTGTGATCTGATCCAGCTCGGATTCGCTGACGGCCTCAGCGGGTAGAGCCGTGCCGATGGCCATTAGCAGCATGATTAAAACAGCCAGTAGCCTTTTCACGTGCTACCTCCTAGAAACTCCTGCTTCAGGTTGGGAGCAGGGGCCGTTTCTATCGTTGTCGTCACATTTCGGTCAGGCAGCTGCTGCACGGGCAGCATGGCGGGCTCGCCCATATTCTGGCGCAGAAAACCGGTAGAAATCGTCCGATGGTCATGAAAATTGTGACAGCCTGCAGTCCAGCAGCCATCGGCGGCAAAGCCCTCATGGCTTTTGAGCTGAGACACCGTCAGCTCTTCATGACACACCATACAGAGGTCTGGCTGTAGGTGCACGCCCCGGCCAAACATATGGACATGCTCGTTATGGCAGGCAGTACAGGTCAGCACGTCGATATTGTCTCGATAGGTTGCCCAACGAGGATCTCGAAACTTGGTCGCCCCGTGCGCATCCTCCGCTAGCTCGGCCTCGTGACAGCGGTTGCAAGTTTCGTTCGTAACCGGCTTGAATCCTTCATGGCAAGAGGCGCAGGAGGTATCAAACAGATAGTGACCGACCGATGTCTCCCCTGGCATAAATATTTGCTTTTGCTCCAGCGCAAAAGCAGCCGAGAACCAGGTCACCAGGATGACCATCACCAGGATGACCGCCACCCTGAGACTCAGCCCTTTCCTCAGGTCAAAACGTCGGTTGGAGTTAGCTACCATCTAAACTGAGAAACCAGTCGTAAGAGAAAACCGTCGGCCTAAGATATATTTGCTGAGCTATCGAGCTGAACAGATTGCTTGGAGTAGTCTGCGCCATCGAGCATAATCTCAGTGATCGCCCCATAGGCTCCTACCCAAGCTGCCTTTAGCTCAGGAGTCCAGGCTTCTCCGGCATATTCGCCTAGTGCTTTAAGCAGGCTATTGCCAACCCAAGGATAGTGTTCAGGCATTGCCCCATATTTAACATGGCGGGCTCCCAGCCCTTTGAGGGAGCTGTTCAGCACCTCGGGGTTGCGCAAATTCTCAACTACCATGACCAGCGCCCCTTTCAGCATTTGCTTTTGCTTGCTCATATCCGAATGCTCAAACAGCGGCTTTGCCTCTGGATAGTCGGTAAATAAGTTGTGATAAAAACTGGTCACAAGCTCGTCTGCTTTTGGCTTAACTAGTTCAAAGCTCTGCTCTAAAAGCTCTACGTTCAAAGACATGCTCAATTACGCTCCACTGAATAATAAAAATAGCGAAAAAATCTTTTAGATAGGAAAGTATCCAAACTATGTCATCACTCGCTAATTGCACATCGGAATCAGCTGATTAAAGCTGTGGCGGTATAAATTTACGATTCATTTATACGCCCTATGACATAAAACTATGGCGATCCCAGCTCAGTTTTTGTGTACAAAGCTACAAAAAATAATTCTGATATGCTAATTTTGCATTTACAAAAGCCGAAATTACATATTTCTGTCATTCGCCAAATTCAAATATCCTATAGCGCTTATTTTCTCTAGATTTGCCAAAGGTTTAACCGTTTTGGGCGCGTCCAAAACGATCCATTTTCGGGCTGACATGCATTAATTCGATAATAAAAATCCGAATATTGAATGATTCAGGAGCACTTTGCAACTTTGGATACAAAATGTCCTTTGATATTTAGAGAGGATACGGTTCAAACAGTTTATTAGGGCAGTTCAACAGTTCATGAGGGAGCAGCTTTCTGTTTTTTGCGACTTTAATTGTTTTCAAAAAGTTTAAATGAAACTTAATCACCTAGGTCAATTTTTAGGGTCGATTAAATTAGCAGTGCCGCTGCTAGGCGCGATCGCGACTATCCTGATCTTCACCACCTTTTACGAGTCCGAAGTTGGTTCAGCGGTGGTGCAGCAGGAAATTTATAAGAGCCCCTGGTTCGGCGCTTTGATGTTTTTACTCGCGCTGAATTTAGGGATTTCCACCCTGTCACGCTATCCCTGGCGGGGGGCGCGAAAGCTGGGGTTTGCCATTACCCACTGGGGTCTGGTCGTGATTATCGCGGGCTCGGCGGCGGTCATTCACCTGAGCGTCGAGGGAATGCTGCTGGCGCGCACCGATGCCGGACCGGTTAGCAGCCTGCGAGTTGAAGGCGATCTCCTAGAAGTCGCCGCGCCGGGCCAGGAGCCACAGCAGGCATCCCTGTTTATTAAGTCTGATGGTACGGTCGTTCCTAATCGGGTGGGAAATCTTTCCCTACTGGGCTACAGCGATCGGGCGATTAAAACGGTTCACTTTGAGACCGGGGCTGCCGTCGATAATCCTGCTGTGCGGCTGAGGTTGAGTAGCGATCGCATGGGTCAAACCCTAGACCGCTGGCTGGCCGCCGCACCCGCCGCCTACCGTCAGATCGACATTGGCCCCGCTGAGCTACAGATTGTCAAAGCGGACTCCCCGCAGGCACTGCGACAGGCGTTGACAGCTCCAGCAGAGAACCCAAACAATCCTTGGGGTACCTTGCAGGTTTCCTGGGCGGGGGTATCGCGGACGATAGATGTGCGATCGCAGCTTGGGCAGACCAGCCAAATCGGCTCTGGGGAGCTGAAGCTGTTAGGCTTCTGGCCTGACTTTCGTCTAGACAGCAACCGCCAGCCCGAAACCGCCTCCCCCCAGTTCCGCAATCCAGCGGTGCAGCTGGAACTGGCCAACGGTGAAACGACAGAGCGCTGGTTTGTGTTTAGCAATCCCGCCTTTGAGCCCGTTCGAGCCGCCGTCCAGCCGCCAGATTTCCTCCGGCCCATCGCGGCTGACATCCGCTACGAGGCCCCTGTCTCTCCTGAGCCAGACGCCTTTTTCCGCGTCGTCGTAGATGCGCAGGGCAGCCTGCATTACGCCGCTCGCGCGTCTCAGGGGTTCAAGTCAGGGCCGCTGGCGGTCGGCGAAGCGATCGCGCCAGGCTGGGCTGATTTTGAAATTACCCTGGCCGAATACCTGCCCCAGGCTCAGGTCAAGCGAGCAACGGTGCCGCTGCCGGAAACGGCTCCTGCCGACAGCGGTGAGCCCGCACTGCTGGTTGCAGTGGGGGCTGAGGAGCCGGTCTGGGTGCCCTGGGGCGAACCGACGACCGTGAGCACGCCAGCGGGTGACTGGTACGTCGCCTTTAGCCCAAAACTGCTGCAGCTGCCCTTCGCGGTGAAGCTCAACGACTTTATCGTCGAGCGTAACGAAGGCAGCGAGTCGGTCGCCATGTGGACCAGTGCCGTCACCCTGATGGAACCTCACACGGGCGAGCGGGCCGACCGTCGGGTCTGGATGAATCATCCCACCTGGTTCAAGGGCTGGAAAATTGCTCAGGCGTCGTGGAATCCAGGCGATTTGAGTCAGTCTACTTTGCAGGTGAAGCGCGAACCCTGGTGGGTGACGGGGCTGACCTGGCTGGGTTCACTGATGGTGATTGTGGGCGTTGGCACGATGTTTTATGGCCGCTCGGTCGCGAAGAAGCTGAGGGTTGTTGCGGATTTATTGGGGATGCCTGAAGTAGAGGAACGAGAATCAGTTGGGACGATTCCAATCATGGGTTTCTTTTTGGGACGTTAGCAGGCCCTTTTCCTGATTCACCACATTTAAAACATCATGATGAAACTTCTAAAATTTGCGATTGGGCTCTGTTTGGGACTGCTGCTTATCGCTGCTCCCCTCAGCCAGTTTCAACCTTCTGCGCTGGACGCGCTGGAGACGATGACCGTGCAGCAGGGCGGGCGTAAAAAACCTTTGGATACGGTGGCTCAGGAGACGGTGGCAAAAATCCACGGATCTACCACTTATCTACACGACGGCATTCGAGAAAGCTCGATGGAAACTTTTCTGTCGCTGTGGCTAAACAACCGCAATTGGAACGAAGAGCCGTTTGTGCTGTTGAGCTATCGTCCGTTAAAAGAACAGGTAGGGCTCGACCCGGATCAAAAGCATTTTTCGTTCGAAACACTGATGCGAAATCAGGCTCTCGGCGCTGTCGTTCGAGAGGCGCATCAGGTTGAGATTAGAGGAGAAGACCTGACCCGCGACCAGCGAGAGGCGATTACCTTGGAAGACCGGCTGACGCTGATGCTGGAGACGGTGAGCGATGACGCGATCGCAATTGTCCCCCACCCCACCGATATCAAAGGCAAATGGGTCGGCATTACTGAAGGCCAGAGCCTCTATCCGGCAGAATCCGTCGCCCCGCTGCTGGCCAACTTCGCCACGATCAAGCAAACGTTTTTGTCCGGCACCCGTCACCTGCCGCTGCTGGCTCCCCTAGCGGCGTCGCTAAAGTCGGGACTAACGGCGCTCAGCCCGGAGGTTTATCCCGCCGATAGCGTCATGCGGCGCGAGGTTTTCTTCAACCACTTTCACCCCTTTGCTAAAGCCTGGCAGCTCTACGGCATTGCCTTTATTTTCATGCTAGCGGCGCTGTGGATTAAGCCGCTCGAACTCTACTGGAGCGCCATTGGCCTCTTTGTCGCTGGGGTCGCCGTGCAGAGCTACGGCTTCTGGCTGCGGATGCAGATCGCCGGGCGTCCACCGGTGACCAATATGTATGAGTCAGTGGTTTGGGTCGGATTTGGGATTGCCGCGATCGCGCTCATCTTTGAACTGATCTACCGCTCTAAATACTATCTGCTCGCGGCGGCTCCGCTGTCGGTGGTGTGTCTGATTCTGGCTGACAGCCTACCCGCCGTCCTGGACCCCAGCATCTCGCCGCTGGTGCCGGTGCTGCGCGATAATTTTTGGCTGAGCATCCACGTTCCTACGATTGCTCTGAGCTACGCCAGCTTTGCGCTAGCGCTGGGGCTGGGCCACGTCGCCCTGGGCAGCTATCTGTTTACGCCTCAGGCCAAGTCGCGAATTCAGCTGCTCTCCCAGCTCAACTATCGGGTCTTGCAGGTAGGCGTACTGCTGCTGACGACCGGCATTATCCTTGGCGGCATCTGGGCGCACTTTTCCTGGGGCCGCTTCTGGGGGTGGGACCCGAAGGAAACCTGGGCGCTGATTGCCCTGCTGTGCTATCTGGTGCCGCTGCACGGTCGGCTGGTCGGCTGGATTGGCAACTTTGGCATCAGCGTCGCCAGCGTCGTCGCCTTTAACGCGGTGCTGATGGCCTGGTACGGCGTGAATTTCGTGCTGGGGACTGGACTGCATAGCTATGGCTTCGGCACCGGCGGCTCGGAGCTGGTGATTGCTAGCGTCGTGGGGCTAGACCTGCTGTTTGTGCTGATCACTGCCGCCCGCTATCAAGGCTGGTTGATCAAATCAGGCGAACCCGATTCAGCCGTGAGCCCCAATCCGTTCGGTAGCTAGAGGATAACCCATGCAACGTCGTGAGTTTATCAACTGGGTCGGTGCGGGCTTCATGGCGACTTCGCTGCCAATTGCGATCGCGGCCTGCACTCCCAAAGAGTCGCCTTCAGAAACGACCTCAGAGACTGAGGCCCCAGCCGAGTCAGAATCTTCCACTCCTAAGGTAGATGACAGCATCCGCGAGGATGGATTTGCCGCCCTGGGAACCGTCGCCGAACTGGATGCCAACGGCTCCCTCGCCCAAAAAGGCTTCATCGCCGGGCCAGTAGTCGTCATCCGCGACCCAGCCAACCCGGAAGGCATCGTCGCCCTAAACTCGATGTGCACCCACCAGGGCTGCGGTGTCGAGTGGCAGGAAGGCCTATTTGCCTGTCCCTGCCACGGGTCAAAGTTCAACCCAGACGGCACCGTCGCTGAGGGTCCCGCCGCTGAGCCCTTAGGATCTTATGAAGCTCAGATCGATGGCGATCTGGTGCTGATTAAGGTTCAGTGATGCTAGGCGGTCATGATAACGGCGCGATCGCTAGCTGAAGGCTCGAATCTCTGCCTGGGCTTGAATCACTAGCTGGTCAGGCTGCACCTCCAGCCGGTCAAACTTAAGCGACATCTTGTCCAACTCTAGGTTGCGCAGGTCGAGTAGTTCTTCGGTGGTGTCAATCAGGGCCTGGGTGAGTTCTGGCATGTCGTTAGCAGCATCGTCGTACTGCATGTCGGTGAGGGTCACCTGATGCCCGCCGGAGACAAGCTCAGGCACAGCGGTAAACGCAATGTGCTTAGTCTCAACCTGCTCGATAATCATCACATCGGCATCTACGGCAATCCGGCCCGCCTCTGGAATCGTAAAGCTCACCTTTTGGGCATCGGTTGACACGGTCTCTTCTGAGGGCAGAGTAACCTTCTGACCCCGCAGCTTTTCTCGAACATAGTCGGAGTCAAATGCCCGATTGATATCCTCGGCCTTGAGCACCGCGTAGGCTTCTGCTTCAGTCGGCCGCTCCAGCTCAATCTCACCCATCACTGCCTGCATCGGGTTGATCTTCACTTCCCCGGTTTTGAGCTTCAGCTCATCGGTTCGCAGTTCGTTTTGGACAACCAGCCCCTCACCTTCAACTTCGACCGCTTTCAGCTTGCCCTGGGCCAAATCCGTCGCTTCGGTGTGGAGAGCGACATCTAAGTCTTCTGCCTGATCCATTTGAGACTCTAATCCGGCTTCTGCCGCTTTGCTGATGGCTTGCTCGCCAATGTCTAAGTCTTTTGAACTCATTTTTATACCCTGAATAACTTACGGTCAAAAAATATGCGAATCAGCGCCAGACAAAGCCTGGACGTTGGTTTTGGGCTTCAAATTCCTCTTCGAAAACGAAATTAAAGTATAAAAAATGTTACGGATCTTTAGCCTCTATCCGTAGGGCAGACTGAATCTACCGCTACGGGATAGTATGAGAAGCCAAGCAAAATGACTACAGTAGAGCCAAGCTTTCCCTGGACAGTCGTCGAAGTCCGCTGGTGTTGCTTTTGTCCGTTGACGGCAGCGGTGATTAACGTCACTCACGCTTACTCGCTTTCATGGTTCTTCTCCGACTGCGGCCCGCTCGCATAGCGGCTCGGCTAGACCCGCGCCGCAGTCTCAGGGCGCGGGTTGGCCTGATTGTGGTGCTGATTATGCTGGTGACTTCGCTACTGGCGAGTCTGGTCGTCAGTTATACTGCCACTGCCCGGATTGAGCAGCAGGTCGGCCAAAGATTGGCCCAGCTTGCCTATCAGGTATCTGACAAGCTAGATCGCGGCATCTTTGAGCGCTATCGAGAAGTGCAAATTTTGTCTACGCTCGATGTCATTCGTGACCCGATGATACCTGTCGGACAAAAGCGATCGCTCTTAAACACGCTACAAAACAGCTACTCCAGCTACAGCCGGATCAGTCTGACTAACCCACAGGGTGAGGTAATCGCTAGCACCGACCGGCAGCTAGAAGGGCAGAGCGTTTCCCATCGCAGATGGTTTCAGGCAGCAAAGTCCGACCTGTTTATCGGCGACGTTCAGGAAGCGCTGCTGGCAAAAGCGGTGTCAGACCCGTCGCCAGAGTCGCTAGAGCCAGAATCGCTACAAATAGTCGATATAGCTGCCCCGGTCACCACCGCAACTGGAGAATTTTCTGGCGTTTTAAGCACTCACCTGAGTCGGGAATGGGCAAAGTCGGTGCGCGATTCGCTATCTCGACCGCTGAATGCTCAAATGGATGTCGAGATCCTGATTCTGAACTCGACCGGGAAGCTCCTGATCGGGCCGTCAGGCTGGCAAGACCAAACCGTGAGGCTGGAGAGCGTCAGCGCGGCAGCGGATACCCATGACGGCTACCGGGTCGAAACCTGGCCTAACGGTGAGCAATATCTGAGTGGCTTTGCCCGTAGCGATGGATATCTTAGCTATCCCGGTCTGGGCTGGCTAACTTTGGTCTGTCAGCCCACCGACCTGGCGCTGAGCCCCGTCTATCAGGTGCGTCGGCAGATTTGGCTGCAGGGCGGCCTGCTGGGCGGGCTATTTGCGATCGCGGGCTGGTTCGTCGCCGGCTATCTAACTCGGCCGCTGCTGCAGATTGCCACAGCGGCAGACCGACTGCGGCAGGACCAGACCGAGGCCAGCCTACCGCTAATTCGAGGTCGTGATGAGGTGGCGGGGCTGTCTCAGTCGCTCAAAATTTTAGTCGATGCCCTGATCGAAAAAAGGCAGGCGCTCAAGTTCAGTAACCAGCAGCTCGAAGCCGAGCTAGAGCAGCGTCAGCGGGCAGAAGCTGCTCTTCAGGCCAACGGCGATCGCCTCCAGCTGCTCTACGAAACGACCCGCGATCTGCTCTTTAGCGATCGCCCCCTCACTCTGATCAGCAGCCTGTTTCAAAAGCTGGAAGGGTCAATGGATCTGGCTGTTTACCTTAACTATGTCTTGGTCGAAGACGAGCAGGTGCTGCGACTGATTTCGGCTACCGGAATATCGGCTGAACAGGAAGCTGCGCTACAGCAGCTGGGGCTGGGAGAATCGATTTCGGGAACGGCAGCTCAGCAGCGCTGTCAGGTCGTTTGGTCGGACATCCAAAACTCAGACCATCCGATCATGGCTCAGATGCGATCGCTGGGCATGGCAGCCTGCGCCTGTCAGCCGCTGATTGCCCACGGCAGGCTCTACGGCACGCTGTCCTTTGGCAGCCGCAGCCGAATTGGCTTTAACCCAGTCGAAACCGATCTGATGCAGGTGCTCTGCGACCAGATCGCGATCGCGCTGGAGCGCTCAGAGCTAATGGCCTCGCTCCAGCGGCAGACCGACCGGCTGCAGGCAGCCAACCGGGTCAAAGATGAGTTCCTCACCGTGCTCTCCCACGAGCTGCGGACGCCGCTTAATCCCATCCTGGGCTGGACGAGCATTTTACAGAAAAAAACGCTGAGCTCAGATAAGCGAGACCAGGGGCTCCAGATCATTGAGCGCAACGTCAGGCACCAGACGCAGCTGATTGACGACCTGCTGGACGTGGCTAAGATTGCTCGGGGTCAGCTCTCGCTACAGCTGAAGTCTGTGATGCTGCTTGAACCCGTTTTGGCCGCGATTGAGACGACCCGGCTGGCAGCGGAGGCTAAGTCAATTCGACTGGAGCAGGTGCTAGATCCGTCAGTCGGCCCGGTCAAGGGCGACCCCGATCGGCTGCAGCAAATTGTCTGGAATCTGCTGACCAATGCGATTAAATTCACGCCTGAGGAAGGCCAGATTACCCTACGGTTAGAGCAAAAAGATGACCTAGGGCAAATTCAGGTGACCGATACCGGAAAAGGGATATCACCTCACTTTTTACCCCATTTGTTTGAGCTCTTTCGCCAGCACGACAGCTCCATCACCCGTCAGCACGGCGGCACGGGGCTAGGGCTGACGCTTGTACAGCAGCTGGTTGAGGCCCATGGTGGGACAGTCACAGCGGCCAGCCCAGGCGAGGGCATGGGAGCGACCTTTACGGTGCAGCTGCCGCTAGCGCTCAGTGCGGTTCGCGATCGCTGACCGCGAGGCGCTGAAGTGGGATTACCAAGCGGCGAATCAGGGCTTGGGTGAAGCGACCAACCCCTTAGCCGCTATGGTGTCTTCGACGTCACCTGCAGCGGCAGGAGTGCTGCGAGGGCTGGTCCGGCAGCAGGGATTTTCACCCGTTCAGGCAGTTTAGACCGGCTTACAAAGCCAGAACAGCGTTGTTGTCAATCGCCTGGGGCATCCCGTCTGCATCAACGGCGCTGAATCGGTGGAAGTAGCGCTGGAGCGGCTGTGGCAGGTGCGGATAGTCAAATACCGCATCGCCTGCCGCGACGTTGGCCCAAAAGTCTTTGAGCTGCGGCGCGTAGGCTTTGGCTTCGCTAGGCGCCAGACAGAGGGGCGGGTCGGTCAGCAGCTTGACCATGAAGGGAAAGGCGCGATCGCTCATCCAGGTCTGCGAGGTGGTCTGGAGGGCGGGCCAGTCTGGCACCGCTTCGACCCGAGTGGACTCAATCTGGAGCTGCTTCTGCCCCTGCGAATCGGTCCAGAGGTGCAGCAGCCGGTAGGGATGGGGGTAGCTGACCAGCGAGCCCGTGGTGATCTCGTATAGGCTGCCGCAGCGAGCAATGTCCTGTACGTGCAGATGGCCGGTAAACATCAGCGGCACGCCTGCTGCTTTCAGCCGCTCGGTCAGGGCGCCAGCATTTCTGACCATATAGCGCTGGCCCATGGCGCTTTTGGCCTGCCCCGGCAGATGCTCAATCGCGTTGTGGTGCAGCATCACCATGACGAACCGTTCGGGCCGGTCGGCGAGCTCGGCGAGCTGGGCATCTAGCCAGGCCAGCTGCTCAGCGTCGATGTAGCCCGAGTTAAAGGGCTGACCTTCGGCGTCAAAGGCGTTGGTATTCAGCCCGATCAGGTGAACGTTGGGCAGAATTTCCTGACGATAGTAGAGCTGCTCGGGATTGCTGTAGCCAAAACTTTGGTAGAGCCGGGGGAAGTCGGCCAGGGGGAGGGTGCGATCGCACCCTTGGCGAGTAATCACATCGTGATTGCCGGGAACGACATAGGTCGGAAACGGCAGCTTGGCTAGACGGTCGGCCAGCCACTGATGATTTTCGCGCTCGCCGTGCTGCACCAGGTCGCCGGGCAGCAGCAGAAAATCCAGCTCCAGCTGCTCCAGCTGCTCTAAAATTTGCTCAAATGCTGGAATGCTCACCTCGACCAGGTGGAAGCGACTGGGTGAGTCCCAGATCGTGTGGGGCAGAGCAATGTGCAAATCGCTGATGACGGCAAAGCGAAAATCGAGTTTCATAGCTTCAAGGCGGGTTTCTTACTCAACTGTAGCCAGCCTGAGACCTAAAAAACGTTTCAAGGCTGTGAGTTTTGGATTCCGGCTGGGCAGCTTAGAAAACAACTTGTACACAACCCTGAAGGGTTATAGAGGGTAGATTGATTCACCCAGCCCAGCTCGATCGCTCCCCTGTCCAGGCCGTAGCCTATTACGTCCAGCTCCGCACCTACCAAGAAGAAAATCTGTTTGGGTTAGACCCAGCCAGCAGTCGTCTCAACCTCACCGGTCAAATCGCTGCTGACGAATGGCTGCGCGCCGCCAGCTACCATCCTAAAATCACGCTCGATCAGTGGGTGATTGTCCCCAACGGGCTAGAGGCTCTGGTGGTGGTCAAAGACCGGGGGGTGGTCGCTGAGACCAAGTCGTTCGTGCGCTCACCAACTAAGCCGCGGGTGCTCTCTTCTTTTATTGCCGCGTTTAAAGCCGCAGCTGCAAAACGGATTAATCTAGTCCGCAGTCAGCCGGGTTCGCCAGTCTGGCAGCGCAGCTACCAGGAGCAGCGGATTGGCAGTGAGTTATCTCTGACCCAAAGACGGCAGGACTTGCTCAACAGCTCAGCCTGGTGCGTTTCAAATTTACTGGAATAGGCTAGCGCTGGGCTTCAATCAGGCCGCTGGGCGGGTCGATTTCGATGCGCTGATTGGCCAGATCGACGACGGGCACAATTTGCTCGACGAAGGGAATCAAAATTTTGCTACGGCGCGATCGCGCTTTAGACCCGCCTTTTTGAGGCGATAAATCGGTCTGCCTATTCTGCGTATCTAAATTTTGCGTATTGAGGGCATCGGCATCGAGGGCAACTTCTAACAAGTCCTGCCCGGCGCTGAGAATATCGACCACCTGCCCGATTTGGGTCTGGCTCTCGCGCAAAATTACCGAGAGGCCCACTAGGTCAGCAACATGAAACTCCCCTGGTTCCAGCGGCAGCCGGTCGTCTACCGGGACAACGAGCTGACAGTAAAGCAGGTCCTCTGCCTGGTTGCGATTCTCGATGCCCGCTAGCTGAATTAGATATTGCTTTTTAGCGTCCAGGTAGCGCCCGGCTAACAGCTGAATCGGTTCGGGCTCTGTCGCCTGGGGTCGCAGCAGCCAGCGGTCACCGGGCCTGACAAAGCGCTCGGGGAAATCGCTCTCGGGGTACACCTTGAGCCAGCCGTTGAGACCATGGGCACCCACCACGCGGCCAATCGTTAGCCAGTCTCCCATGACTTCTACCGGGCAACCTCTTGCTTGGGAGCAGTGACTGCCACTGCCCGATGTTCGGTGCTCTGCCCCGCATAGACCCGATCGACCAGCTGCGCTAGCCGCTCCAGCGCCGTTACAATGTCGGCCTCGGATGCCGTCAGGCTAATCCGGAAGCACTGACGCATGTGGGGCCAGTCGTCCTTTAGCCCTGGGAAAAAGGGACTGCCGGGGACAATGATGACGCCGCACTGCTTCAGCGCCTGGTAAAACGCCCAGTCCGTTATCGGCAATTCCTGAAGCCACAGCCAGGCAAAAATCGCCCCCTCGCCCCGATGCAGATACCAGGGGACGCTGCCCGGCATCTGCTGATCGAGAGTTGCTTCCAACACGGCAAATTTGCGCTGGTAGTGGGGCCGGATTACCTGCTCAGAAATTTCCGCCAGCGCGCCTGAACGGATGGCGCGGGCCGCGATCGCCTGGCCATAGCGCGAGGAATGAATGCAGAGATTGGTCTGAAAGGCTTCTAATACCTGAATCATGGCTTCATCGCCGATGGCGATACCAATCCGCTCGCCGGGCAGCCCCGCCTTGGAAAGGCTGATGCAGTGGAGAATGTTTGGTCCGAAGTGGGGCGACATTTCCGTGTAGTTGAGCGCCGGGTAGGGCGGGGCGTAGGCCGAGTCAACCAGGACCGGCACGTTCTGAGCAGCAGCCAGGCTTTCAATCCGGGTGACCTCTTCGTCGGTGAGAACATTGCCCGTCGGGTTGCAGGGGCGCGAAAATAGGACAAAGCCCGTATCCGGGGTAATTTCGAGCTGGCTGAAGTCGGGCCGGTATTTGAAGCGATGCGCGGTCGGGTCTAGGTCAAGCTGGGGACGGTAGGCGGTCAGCGCTTCTGGAATCAGCGAAATGCCGCCATAGCCGGTGTAGTCAGGGCTCAGCGGTAGGACAATTCGCTTTAGCTGACCCGTGCTACTGTAGCCGCCAAAGGCATTGGCCGCGAGGAAGTAGAGCGACTGGCTACCCGGCGTGATCAGAAAATTGCGATCGCTCAGCGACAGCCCATAGCGCTGGTTGAAATCGTCGCGTACGGCGGCGATAAAGGGTTCGTATCCCTGGCTAGAGCCGTAGCGGCAGACGACGGTTCCATATTCCTCGCTGGCCAGCAGGGCCGTGGTGCAGTCGCGCCAGAGCTGCTCTACTTCGGGCAAGATAACTGGATTACCCGCGCTGAGGTTGATGAATGATTGGCCCAGCCGCAGCGTTTCGATGATGTCTTTCATGATCGCCCGGACGCCTGTCAAATGAGACATCTGGTCGCCAAATTGGGTTAGAGCGGGCATAGGCAAAGCCGATAGCACTGGAGTTTAAAGCACGCCGCTTAACTATACCTCTGGGCGTCGGTCCAAGGTTTACCGCGGGCAGAAAATCCCCTAGATTAATTCATACGCCGGTAGGGGTTGAGCAGGGTTATCCTGTTAGCGGGAGCTGCTCCCAACACCGTCCGCTCTACTAGAGCAATAGTCTCAGTATTCTATGGAATCTATCAGCCGACTTCGAGCCAAGCTGCCTGACCCAATGCGGCGGCTGGCCGACTTTGCCTACAACTACTGGTGGAGCTGGACGCCTGACCGGGTCGCGTTGTTTAGCGCCATCGATCCGGGGCTGTGGCAGTGCTGTAGGCACAATCCGGTAGCGCTGCTGGAGTCGGTATCCCATGAGCGGCTGTGGCAGCTGGCCGAAGATCCCCACTATTTGAAACGGCTGTACCGGCTATCGCACCAGCTCGACTGCTATCTGAACGAAGACAATACCTGGGCCAGCCGGGTCGCGCCGATGATTCCGCCCGAGCATCCAGTAGCCTATTTCTGCATTGAGTTTGGCATTCACGAATCCATTCCGATTTACTGCGGCGGCCTGGGGGTGTTGGCCGGGGGGCACCTTAAGTCGGCCTCTGACCTGGGTTTGCCGATGGTGGGAATTGGGCTGCTGTATAAGCAGGGCTATTTCCGCCAGTGGCTTAACCGCAGCGGCTGGCAAGAGGCCGACTACGTGGACCTCGACTTTTCCCAGCTGCCGATGGAGAAGGTCTGTAATGAATATGGCCAGCCGATTACGGTCAAGGTGAATATTCGCCAGCGACTGGTCAAGGTGCAGGTGTGGCAAATCCAGGTGGGCCGCAGCGTCCTCTATCTGCTAGATACTGATTTGCCCGAAAATGATGCGGCTGCCCGAGCGCTGACCGGGCGGCTCTATGGCGGTGACCTCGACACTCAAATGGCCCAGGAGGTGCTGCTGGGCATTGGCGGGGTGCGCGTGCTCCAGGCGCTGGGTATTGAGCCCTCGATCTATCACTTGAATGAAGTTCATGCGGTCTTTGCCCTGTTGGAGATTGCCCTGCAGACGCGGGAGGAAACGGGCCAGTCGTTTGAACAAATTCAGGCCCTGGTCCGCGATCTCACCGTCTTTACTACCCATACGCCGGTGCCAGTAGGGAATGTCTTTTCCGCCGAGCTGATGACCGACTTTTTTGCGCATTACTGGCCGCAGCTGGGCCTGACCCGCGAAGAATTTCTGGCCCTGGGGGCGCGGCAGCCGGATCAGCCCTGGGAGCCCTTTAGTCTGGTAATCCTGGCCCTGCGGCTGACCCGAGCCGCGAATGGCGTCAGTCGGCAGCACGGCCACGTCTCCCGGCAGATGTGGCAGGCGCTCTATCCAAACCGTCCGGTCGAAGCGGTGCCGATTGGCCATATCACTAACGGCATTCACGTCCGCACCTGGGTGGCACCGCTGATGGCTGACCTCTACGAAGACTATCTGGGGCGAGGCTGGTCTACCCAGCTGACGAATACAGAGCTGTGGAACCGGGTTGAAGAGATTCCCAACGAGGCCCTCTGGCATCGGCACAGTATTCTCAAAGCCCGGCTGGTCGCCTATACCCGCGACCGGGTACGGCAGGCCCGCGAAGCTCGCGGAGAAGCGGATGACGATATCAACGCCGTCGGTCGCCTGCTCGATCCGCAGGTGCTGACGATTGGGTTTGCCCGTCGATTTAGCGCCTACAAGCGGAGCGACCTGATCTTTAGGGACCTGCAGCGGATGAGCCGGATTCTAGCCCATTCCAAGCGACCGATTCAGATCATTCTCGCAGGCAAGGCGCACCCTGATGACCATCAGGGCAAGCGGATTATTCAGCGGCTGATGGAGTGGAGCCGACATCCCGACCTGCGCGATCGCGTGGCCTTCATTGAAGACTACGACCTCTACACCACTAAGCTGATGGTGCAGGGGGTAGACCTCTGGCTGAACACCTGTCGCCGCACCTTCGAAGCCTCTGGCACCAGCGGCCAAAAGGCGGCGCTCAACGGCGTGCTCAATCTCAGCGTACAGAGCGGCTGGTGGTGTGAAGGCTATCAGGCGGGCATCAACGGCTGGGAGATTGGCGAAGCCCTGCCCGACGACCGCGAACGGCAGGATGCGGTCGATGCCGAATCGCTCTATACGCTGCTAGAGCGCGATATTGCTCGGCTGTACTATAGCCGCGATCGCGCCGGTCTTTCGCGCGGCTGGCTGCGGATGATGAAAGCCTCCATCCGAACCATTACCCCCCGGTTCAACACCGACCGAATGGTGGCCGAATACGTCACCCAAATGTATCTGCCCCAGCCCACGGAGCCGCCGGAGCCTGTGCTTGCCAGCGTCATCGCCTGAAGTCTATGAGCCCTTCCTGGCAGGTCGATTTCTATCGCCGACCGCTGCGCGATGCGCAGGGCAACCCGCTGTGGGAGCTGCTAATCTGCGCCCCAGTGATGGACTTCACCTACGGCGAGTTCTGCCCCCAAAGTGAGGCCAATGCCCAATGGCTCAGGCAGCAGCTGCAGCTGGCCCATAAGCGAGCTGGGTATTGGCCCGAGGGGATAGAAGTCTTTCGGCCTCAGACGCTGACCCTGATAGAAGTGGCCTGCCGCGATTTGCCCGTATCGGTACAGCCCCGCCGCGACCTCGCCACCCTGAAGCAGTGGCTGCGCCAGCGGACGGCCTGGTATCCCAACCTGGACACCTATATCGACGAACCCTATCAGCCGTTGGCGATTGACCGACCGCCACCCGCGCCAATGCCGGAGCAGCTGATGGGCGATCGCTGGCGCTTTGCCGCGATTTCTAATACCAATCTGCTCAGCTTTCAGCAGGAGCCGATACCGATTCTCTCGATTCCACCCTGGCTGATGCCAGTTGAGCTGGGTTTGCCGAGTACGGTTCGGATTCCTGGCGTAGTGATTGATGGCGGTCGCCAGTCGATGCGTTTGGTCCAGTGGCTGGCCGCTACTCAGCCGGTGACGCTGGAATACATCGCCGGGGCTCCAAACGGCCTGATTTTAGAAGCGGGGCTGGCCGACCGATGGATTTTGGCGACCTTTGAGGATGAGACGGTCGCTGAGGCGGGAAAAATATTTGAGCACCGTAAGCAAGCGGCGCAGGGGCTGCACTTTTTGCTGGTGCAGCCAGACGATGCCGGAGTCACCTACACCGGATTTTGGCTGTTGCAGGCAGCGGCATAAACGTCGCTGTTCTGACCGCTGCCCAAAAAGGCTACATTTTGCCGTGCTGCATGACTGACATCAGGTGGCTGCGCACTTCTTTAATCTGCGCGGCCTCCTGCTCCATCAGCTTTTCAAACATTTCGACGCAGGGCTGAGACTGAGCTGCCTTGGCATCTTGAATATAGATTTCATAGGCTTGGATCGCCTGGGCTTTGTTGTGCAGTACGCTGAGCCAGTCGTATTCTAAATCGCTCATGACGTCTGATGCAGATAAAGCCATAGGGGTACTCCCAATTGAGTTTTCACTGTTATTGTGAAAACTCTCAAGCCGTTTCTCATCTGTCAAAGGGGGCATCGCGCCTGCTGCCGGCCTTCTCAGTTAGTCGCACAGCTTGCCATTACTGGGTCTGGGCTGCTCCTTCGCTTTTCGAGTGGCCCCGATTAGAGTAGATACGATAACGCAGCGCTTCACATCGGAAACCCGTTTGCTGTTTAGCGTCACTCGACCCAGGCGGTGCTGAACATGTCCCCTGTGGTCAAATCGCACATAGGAGATTCCTCCCCGGGTTGCGAAGTTGGTCTCACTGTCTAACTGGATGCTGGCATTCAGCGGCTGCCAAGGGTACTGACTGATAGGCACATTCTCTGCATGGGTCGCCCATTCAACCCCGTTAGCGCCCTGACGAATACTAAATTCCCAGGATCTATGATTCTGCTGGGCCTTCGACTGAGCCATCTGAATCCCCTGATAAACCGTATCCTGAGCCGCATTCAACCGCCAGGTTTCTAAAAACCGAAACCAGGTCGGAGCCATGATGGCAGCCATGATGCCGATAGCTGCGATCACGGTCAGGACTTCCAGCAGTGTAAACCCGCTTGCGCGATCGCGCCTCAGCCATCGAATCTCTTGCATCGAGTCAGCTTCGCCAAATCGGTACAAGAGATTTTACGCCGAGGTGATAAACGCTCCGGATAAAACAAATAGAGTCGCTGATTAGACCCTTACGGGCTAATCGGGCTGCTTCTCGGGCAGCAAACATTTGTCTGAGTCACAGCCGGCAGGCCCCGCCTCGATCAGCTCGCCAGCGTCATAGCGTTCTAGGGCCTGGTGGAAATCCTCCGTGGTGCGGCGAATGGCCACCTCGCGGTTGAGCGCCTCGTACTGGTCTTTACTAATCGGCTCAAAGGGCAGCCGAGGAAAGGTTTGCAGGTTATCAAACCGGGCCAGCAGCGCAGCAGAGATGTAGCCCTCATCGGTTTGAATGGCGTCATAAATGCGCTGGCTGAGCGGCTCGATCTCGGTTTCCCGCAGCTCAATCGTGGCCGAGGTGTTGTGGGCGGTGTAGTGCTTCTGCACCTGCATGTAGAAGTCAAACTGGGCCAGCGCCGAGAATTTCTCAATCGAGATTTCGTCGGCACCGGGCAGGTTGGCCCACTCCACCTCGACCGGCAGCTCGACCAGCCATTCCGTGCAGCGCGGGTCGAAGGGATCGGTGAGTAAGTTGCCATTTTCGTCCTTGTCTGACTGGGACGGGACGACCGCATAGCCGTAGTCAATGCAGGCCATCGCCACCGGGTCATCTTTGCGGAAGGTAATCCGGCGGATAAACCGCTGGGCCTTGGGCGGATGCCAGCCGGAAGACGCGCCGCTGAGCA
The DNA here is from genome assembly GCF_015207255.1 of Vasconcelosia minhoensis LEGE 07310. Lineage (GTDB taxonomy): Bacteria > Cyanobacteriota > Cyanobacteriia > Phormidesmidales > Phormidesmidaceae > Vasconcelosia > Vasconcelosia minhoensis. The sequence goes on along the minus strand of NZ_JADEXG010000007.1, from coordinate 29,024 downwards.
GGCTTTTGGTGCCAGCGGGCTGCACCGTTGTGCAGCGATTGGGACGCTTGATGCCGTGGCGATCGCAGTAGTCCCAAACCGTCTCATGTACAATTTGCTTCCAACGGCTTAGGCATTCCTGCTCTTTCGTCTTGAACGCCAGCCCTGCGACCGTATCGGGCCGCCCGGCCTCCCACCAGCGCAGCCACTCAACCCCAAAGGCTTTGACAAAGAAGTCAAACAGGCCGGTAAAGGAAACGCCAACAATCGGGTCCTCTGCCCGAGACTGCTGATAGCGCGGCTCGGTGAAGCGATGGTTGAGCAAAGCGGCAACCGCGATCGCGCCCGCCCGAAAGGCATCCTCCTGGCCCTGGTGGTCTGCCGGGTCAATCTGATTCAGATGAATTTCCGCCAGATTGCAGTGAAAATTTTGTCCGATGATTTCGCCGCAGTTGTGAGCCACAAACCCGTTCGCATCAAAGCAGGCTGGTCCCGGTACGGTACAGTCATAGACTTTCTCAACGCCGTCTGACTCAATCGACTGGACGGTGACCGCAAAGCGCTCTCGATTCAGCTGACGTTTGTAGCCGGTCAGCAGCTCGCTTAGCCGGGCTGCTTTTTGAGGCTCGCGGAAGCCAATCAGCCGCTGGAAATGGTGCAGATTGTCCTTACTGATGATCAGCTCATGCTGCGCCTGGCAGTAATACTCAGCCGGTTGCCGCTGGGCGTCTGGCAGCATTCGATAGCCTGCCTGTCGTCTTTCTGGATAAATTTTTGAGATGATCCCCAGTCGAGACAGCATTCTCTGAACGGCTTGTAGATTCGGCAAGTTGCTCTGAGCCAGCCGTACGCTCACCCCTTTGAGCTGGGTTCCCTGGACGCTGCCATCCGCGTCAAATATTCCGCTCAGGAAACCGCGATAAAAGTCATAGCTAGCCCGCTCTACGGCATGGGTGACGGTTTTATGGGTCCGAGTGATGCCAAAATCAGCGGCTAGCTTGGCCAGGCCGGTCGAATTGATGACTCGATGCTTGAGCTGCTTGTGAGAGTGAACTTCTGCGGTCCTTTTGGTGTAGCCAACGGCGGTTGCCAACAGCTGCACCGCATGTTGACTCATCTCATCTTGAGAGTCCTGCCAGTAGCGAAGAATGCCGATGTCATTCCACTGGGTTTCGGCCAGACTGCCGTCCCCAACCAGACTCCCGAGCAGCCATCCTTCTGCTTGGGTGCCCGCGCCATCCCAAGCCTGAAGGTGGCGATGGTCCTGTAGGAGAACGGTATCTCCGGGCCGGAGTTCGCCCGCTGGAACCCATTCGGTATACTGTCTTTTCTGGGTCTGAGCCGTTACCTTTAGAACCTGGTGGTTTTCGGTCAGCCGGAGCTCATAGCCTTCCTGGGTGGTCAGCTTCACCACGGGCTTTTCACCCGATAGGAAAAATCCTTCTGGGGTCGTGCTAAAGAGCTCTCCGTTCACGTAGGTGCTGTGCTGCCGACCGATTAGCTCTTTAACCTGGCGCGGACCGTCGCCCGTATGCACCCAGGTATCAGCGGTCACACAGGGATTCAGACCGTAGCGGCCTTCTCCCTGCGCCCGTCGCTCGGCTTCCTTGGCCCACTGCATCGCCCCTTCGCCGGAGTAGAACTGCTTCCGCACCGAGGCTTCACAGTCTGCTAGCGAAGGCTTTTCGTGGGAGACCAGGGTGTGATTGGCCATCCGCAGCGAGTCGCGCTCCGGGTCGATGCGCCAGTTGCCTGCTTCATCCTGCTGCCAGAGGTTATCTTTGGCTTGGGCGGCGAGCTCATCCCGGCCATCAAACTGACGAATTCCGGCGCTGCGGCGGATGTTGCCCGCCACCACGCAGGCCGCCGCTTCGTCGATCAGCAGGCAGCACTCAACCGAATTTAGCTTTCGGCCCAAAGCCTTATTCAGAATATTGGCGCAGCGCTGGTAGAGGGTAGGCAGCTTCACCGGGTTGGCAACCCCGCCGAAGCCCTTCAGCTTTTCGCCCGCCGGGCGGATGTCGCTCAGGTCTACCACCACCTCGACTTCCCCTTCACCGCTGAAGCGCTCATCGGTCGATAGCTCCAGCAGCCCCTGATAGGACTTCACCCAGCCCTGGCGGCTGTCGCCAGCAATGATCTCAGCCCGGTTCTGGTCGGCATCAATCCGAATCTCGGTGGTCTCTCGCCGCTCAGCCGCAGGCGTCGTCCCAATGCCGCCGCGCATCGAAACCCTGAGCCGATTGCGAATAGCGGGAAGCTGGTTGATATATTTAGCTTCTAGAACCGCTCCTGTACCGCAGCCCATCATCGCCAGATCCATCATCAGGCCAAAGGCGCGCCAGTCCACCACGTTGGTGCTGGTGCAGTTATAAGCGCCTGAGAAGTTCTGCGGATTTTTGCTCCATTCGGTGCCGCCGACCCAGAGCCAGCGCCCTGACGGGAGGGCCTTTAGCTCTCGCTGCATTCGTGCGACCAGGGCCTGCTCTTCGGCGTTGAGCTGCCCCAGCTGGGTGAGGGCGGTGAGGGTGCGATCGCACACCTGATCCCAGGTTTCCCGCTGCCCATCGCCCAAACGCCGACTGTAGGTACGATAGAAAACGGGATGGGCCGCTGGCGCATTGGCTGGGAACGGTCCCCGTGAAGCTTGAGAAGAAGCTTGAGTGCGCAGCCGGTTGAGTTCTTGAACCATAGGTCGTTTAGGTAGCGGCGGGGTGGTGAAGGGACGGCCCAAATGTAGAGCCTTTTGCGTAAGATGAAGCGTCCAAACCTCTACCTGTAGATTTCGATAGATGCTGGCAGGGCGCTATAGGATCAGAGACTAACACTTTAGCTGGGATTTTTCTAGCGTTTTTATAAAACTAATACCCCTATATATGGCGTATCTGCAATGACTCCCCTGAAAAATTACATCGACGGCCAGTGGACGGCCTCTAGCGCGACCGATTCCCTGCTAGTAGTCAATCCAGCGACGGCAGAGCGGCTGGCCCAGGTACCGCTGTCGCCTGCCGAAGAGGTCAATCAGGCGGCCCAGGCAGCTCAGGCAGCGTTTCCCGACTGGCGTTGCCTGCCGCCGACCCAGCGGGTGCAGCCGCTGTTCAGGCTAAAGTTCTTGCTAGAGGAAAACCTGGAGGACATCGCTCGCACCATTACCACCGAGTCCGGCAAGACTCTGGCAGAGTCGCGGGGCGAGCTGCGGCGGGCGATTGAGAACGTAGAGACGGCCTGCGGCATTCCGATGATGATGCAGGGGACTTATCTAGAAGACGTGGCTCGCGGCATTGATGAGTTTATGATTCGGCAGCCGCTGGGCGTAGCCGCCGCGATCGCGCCCTTCAACTTCCCCGCCATGATCCCCTTCTGGTTTATGCCCTATGCCCTGGCCTGCGGCAATACCTACATCGTCAAGCCGTCGGAAAAGGTGCCGCTGACAATGCAGAAGATTTTTAACCTGATTGACCAGCTCAACCTGCCCAAAGGCGTAATCAATTTGGTCAACGGCTCGCGGGAGACGGTCGATGCGATTCTCGACCATCCGACAATTCGGGCCATCAGCTTTGTCGGCTCCTCCCCGGTCGCTCGCTATATCTACAGCCGGGCCGCCGCCGAGGGCAAGCGGGTGCAGTGCCAGGGCGGAGCCAAAAATCCAATCATTGTGCTGCCCGATGCCGATATGGAGATGACGACGCGGATTGCCGCAGATAGCGCCTTCGGCTGTGCCGGTCAGCGCTGCCTGGCCGCCTCAGTTGCGGTAACGGTCGGAGCTGCCGGAAAGTCCTTCGCCGATTCGATCGCAACCGCCGCCGCCGCCCGCAAAGTCGGCAACGGCCTGGAGGACGATGTCCAGATGGGACCGGTGATTACGCCCCAAAGCCGCGATCGCGTCGAGCAGCTGATCCAGACCGGCCTTGAGGAAGGGGCGACTGCCCTGGTAGACGGACGGCAGCCCCAGGGCCTGCCCGCTGGAAACTTTATCGGCCCGACCGTTTTGCAAGACCTGAAGCCAGATGGGGAGCTAGCCCAGACGGAGATCTTTGGGCCGGTGCTGGGGCTGATGCAGGTGGAGACGATCGAGGACGCGATCGCGCTCGTCAACCGCAGTCCCTGGGGTAATATGGCCTGCCTGTTTACCAGCAGCGGCGCAGCCGCCCGCAAGTTTCGCTACGAGGCCGAGGCGGGTAACATCGGCATCAACATCGGTGTCGCCGCCCCAATGGCGTTTTTTCCCTTCAGCGGCTGGAAGGAAAGCTTCTTCGGCGACCTGCACGGTCAGGGCAGCCACGCGGTCGAGTTTTTTACCCAAACGAAGGTCGTAGTAGAGCGCTGGCCAAAAGAATGGTCGCGCCAGTTTTGAAGAATGACCAGTTTTGGCGAATGGCCAGTTTTGAAGAATGGCCAGTTTTGAAGAATGGCCAGTTTTGAAGAATGGGAGGATCAGAGCATCAGCGGGTATATATAGGGTGAGGCTAGGGATAGGAGCAGAGAATGACTGTTCGAATTGGAATTGTAATTCCAGTGCGCAATCGCTGGCGCTATACGCAGGCAATCTTGCAGCAGCTGGGCGAGCAGAGCAGTCAGGTCACCGTATCGGTGAGTGTGATTGTCGTGGATGATGGCTCTGGCGATGGGACGCCGGAGCGGATTGAGCAGGCGTTCCCAGAGGTTCATCTGCTGCGCGGGGATGGGGAGCTATGGTGGACGGGCGCGATCTCGCTAGGAATGGACTATGCCAGGCAGAAGCTGGGCGTTAGCCATCTGGTCTGGCTAAATGACGACATCACCCTGGCAGACGACTGTGTTGCTCAGCTGGTTCAGTGCTGTCAGCAGCAGGAAGGGAAGACGCTGACGGGTGGGATTGTTCGCGACCGGCAGTCCCCCAACTGGATTGTGTTCGGCGGTGTGGTTGCGGGGCGGCCGATTAGCCACTTCCGTCAGTTTGCGGAGCAGCTTGTGCAGCAAGTGGATACGCTCAATGGCAATCTGGTCGTTCTTCCCGCAGAAATTATGGCTGAGATTGGCCTGCCGGATGCGGCGCGGTTTCGGCACTACGGCGGCGACTATGAGTATATCTGCCGGGCAAAGGCCAAGGGCTATCGGGTACAGCTTTCGAGTCGGCTGCAGGCGACTACCGACTATTGCCCGGCTGACGTTTTTCGCTATATGCCGCTGTGGATTCAGTGGTACGCCAGCGCAAGCTTCCAGGCCAAGCGGCAGGTATTGAAGAGTTTATCTAGCTGCAAGTCTCCCCACAACGTGGACCACATGGTGAACAGTATGTACCGAAATGCTGTGCGCATTCCGCGCTGGCGGCATGGGCTATTTTACGGCAAGAAGGTGCTGAAGCTAGTCGGGAGTACGCTGGTACCGCGGGGAATCAGGCGCGATCGCGCCTGGGCTTATTTGAAGAGCCAAAACGTCCCTGATGAGATCATTCGAGTTGTGCTCAAGGAAAATTCTGCCACAGGCTATGCCCAAGACCCCGTCAAAGCAATCTCAGTATGAAAGTGCTTCATCTCAGCACCTCAGACGCTAACGGCGGCGCGGCTCGCGGGGCGTTTTTAACCCATACAGGATTACGTCGGGCCGGGGTTAATTCCTGGATGCTGGTAGCTGAAAAAGGGACGAGCGATCCCTACGTGCTGGGGCCTCAAACCGTGACCGGCTCTCAAAAAGTTCTCAGCGGTCTGCGTCAGACTTGGGAATATTGGCCGCTCAAACGCTATCCGCAGAAGCAGAGTGGTTTGTTTTCGGCGGCGGCTTATCCCAGCCGAGTGGTCGCCAAAATTAGAAAAATCAATCCGGATATCGTGCATCTCCACTGGGTTGCCCAGGGGCTGCTCAGGCCCGAAGACCTGCCGCAGTTGGGTAAGCCAATGGTCTGGACGCTGCGCGATATGTGGAGCTTTACCGGCGGCTGCCACTATGCTGGCGATTGTGAGGGCTACCAGCAGCGCTGTGGTCGCTGTCCGCTGCTGGGTTCGGACCGGGAACATGACCTATCGCGCCAGGTCTGGCGGCGTAAATCCAAAGCTTGGCAGGATGTTGACCTAACCATCGCGCCTTTGAGCCACTGGCTGGCCGACTGTGCTCGCGCCAGCAGCCTATTTCAGCATCGGCCTATCCAAGTCATTCCCAATGCGATTGATACCGATTGCTATCGCCCCATTGACCAAGCTACTGCCCGCGACCTGCTCAGGCTGCCTCAAAATAAGCAGCTCATCCTCTTCGGGGCGATTAGTCCTACGGGCGATCGCCGTAAGGGATTTCAACATCTTGCCCCGGCGCTACGGCGGCTCGCGGCTGAGCCTCACTCGCTCGAAGCCGTCATTTTTGGTCGCGATCGGCCTGCTCAACCGCTAGATCTGGGCCTGCCAGTCAACTTTTTAGGCTATTTGCATGATCAAACGATGCTAGCGCTGGCCTATTCAGCCGCTGATGTGACTGTCGTACCCTCTGAGCAAGAAGCCTTTGTCAAAACCGCGATTGAGTCTATGGCCTGTGGCACTCCAGTCGTTTCGTTTGACGCGACCGGACTCAAGGACGGTATTGACCATCTACAAAATGGCTACCGGGCTGAGTGCTTCAGCCCCGCCGACCTAGCGAATGGGATTCGCTGGGTATTAGCACAGCGATCGCAGTCTCTCTCCAAAGCTGCTCGCCAAACGGTCTTAAATCAGTTTACGCTGGCCCACCAAGCCGCTGCCTACGCCGATCTCTATCGGACCATCCTCAGTCGCAATCTCCATTCATCGGCGCTGACTAAGTAGGGAAACCCACACCCCTATCCCCTTCTGCCCTGCTAGCGTTTAAGCTTAAATTTTGGAAAATAGAATCTAGCACTAACCCATCCAGGAGGCAACGTTGCGCTAATGACTACGGTTTTAGAGCAGGGAAACATCAGTATTCATACTGAGAATATCTTCCCAATCATCAAAAAATGGCTATACTCTGACCACGAAATCTTTATCCGTGAGCTGGTTTCCAATGCGGTAGATGCCATCAGTAAGCTGTCCATGCTGTCCCGCTCGGGGGAATTTTCCGGCGAGCTGACACCCGAAATTCAGCTCCAGATCGACAAAGACGCTAAGACCCTCAGCATCACCGACAACGGCATTGGTATGACGGCTGAGGAGATCAAGCAGTACATCAACCAGGTCGCCTTCTCCAGCGCCGAAGAATTTATCACCAAATATAAGGACAGCACCGACCAGCAGATTATCGGTCACTTTGGTCTGGGGTTCTATTCGTCCTTCATGGTGGCGGACCGGGTTGATATCGACACGCTGTCCTACCAGGAAGCAGCCACCCCGGTTCACTGGTCCTGCGATGGCACGACGGAGTTCCAGCTTTCCGAGTCAGCGCGAACAGAGCGGGGCACCACGATTACGCTCCACCTGATGGATGATGAGCAGGAGTATCTAGAGCCCGGTCGAATTCGACAGCTGATCAAAACCTACTGCGACTTTATGCCCGTGCCGATTCAGCTGGACGGCGAGGTCATCAACAAGCAAGAAGCCCCCTGGAAGCAGTCGCCCAGCAGCTTGGAAGACTCGGACTACCTGGAGCTCTACCGCTACCTCTATCCCTTTGAAGAAGAGCCGCTGCTCTGGGTCCACCTGAATACCGATTATCCCTTTGTGGTCAACGGTATCCTGTACTTCCCTAAGCTCAAGCCCGATGTCGATGTCAACAAAGGGCAAATCAAGCTCTTCTGCAATCAGGTCTTCGTCAGTGAAAACTGTGAAGAAATTATTCCTCGCTTTCTGATGCCGCTGCGTGGGGTGATCGACAGTACGGATATTCCCTTAAACGTATCCCGCAGCTTTTTGCAGAACGACCGCACCGTCCGTAGAATTGCTGACTATATTGCTAAAAAGGTAGGCGACCGGCTGAAGGAGCTCTACCGCGACAGCCAGGCCGACTACATTCGCTGCTGGCAGGACCTGGGTACCTTCGTCAAATTTGGCTCGCTGAATGACGATAAGTTCAAGCAGCAGGTGAAGGACTATGTGATTTTCCGCACGACGGCTGACCTGGGCCAGACAGATACGCCCAAAGTCGAGGTGCAGCAGGGTGAAGACGACGCTTGGGCTGAGGCTGACTCCCCGCAGGTGGCGACGGATGCCAATGGTGCGTTCTACACGACCCTGAAGGACTATCTGGAGCGCAATCAGGGCAAGCACGAAAATCGGGTTTACTACGCTACGGATGAGGTATCCCAGGCCACCTACATTCAGCTGCACCAGAGCCAGGGGCTGGAAGTGCTGTTTATGGATTCCTTCATCGATACGCACTTCGTCTCTTTCCTGGAAAGCGAATATTCCGATGTGAAGTTTTTGCGGGTCGATTCAGACCTCGACCAGACGCTGATCGACGCCGACAAGTCCAGCGAGATCGTCGATTCGGCGACGAATAAGACCCGCAGCGAGCAAGTCAAGGAGCTGTTTGAGAAAGCGCTGAAGCGGCCCCAGGTGACGATTCGGACGGAGGCCCTGAAGGCCAACGATCAGTCGGCTCCACCGGCGATGGTGCTGCTGCCGGAGGAAATTCGCCGGATGCAGGAGATGAGCGCCTTTATCCAGCATCAGGCCGTCCAGTTTCCGCCGAACCATACGCTGCTGGTCAATACCTCTCACCCCCTGATTCAGAACCTGGCCAACTTAGGGCAGGGGGCGATCGTCCAAACCAGCGGCGAACCCTCTCCCTCGGAGCAGCTGGCGGCGCTGATCTGCGAGCAGGTCTATGACCTAGCCCTAATGGCGCAGAAAGGTTTTGACGCCGACGGCATGAAGACCTTTACGGATCGCTCGACAACGCTACTGACTCAGCTGACCGAGCGGTAGGTAGTCGCAGTTAAATAAAGTCTATCTAGAAGCCCCTTTCCTGCTCTAGGAGAGGGGCTTTGGGAGTAAAGCTTTTTAGTAGACCCCTATTGCAATCATGATCCCTTCCTGAATCTTGCTAAGTGCTGCCCGGCTAATCGCTCCCCCATAGGGACCTCGCTCCAGAAGCGATTGCTTTACGGTGGTGATGAGATCGCACATGGCTACTGAATCACGCTCCAGACCTCCTTCTCCTGTTGAGATCAGAACTCGTGTCGCAGCCAGCTGGTCAATCCTACTAGTGAATGGAACGATTAGAACCGTGCTGCTGTAATAATTTCGCCGATCTTCTGAAATCACCAGTGCCGGTCTTTTTTTGGTATCGCCTGACGACCTAATCGCCTTGCACAGGTAAATTTCTCCTTGCCTAATCATCCGCAAAGGCCGCGTCTAAATTGTCATGGGCAATGTCAACCCAAGCCTGCCCCTCTGGTGTTTCTGAGTGTTGGGCATAAAACTGAAGTAGCTGTTGGTCAATCAGATGCTTTCGGTATACTTGCATCGCAGTTTCAACCATCTCAGAGCGGCTCTGATGGTTGTACTGCTCTAGGGAATGTAGCAGGTCTGCGTCAACGGTGACTGTAATCTTTGTCTTGGCTGCCATATTAAATGTAGCATTGCTTGTCTTATTAATTATAAGGCACTTAGTCTTACCAAAAGTCAATGCCACGAGTGGGGAAGAGGTTTGGCAGTGCTCCTTTGCTACCCATTGCCGTTGCCGTCTATAATGGCTAACTGTGTCAATCTGGAGATTCCTATGTCCCGCAAGTGCGATTTAACTGGCAAAAAGGCTAATAATGCCTTCTCAATTTCCCACTCCCACCGTCGCACCAAGCGGCTGCAAGAGGCAAACTTGCAGGATAAGCGCATCTGGTGGCCCCAGGGCAATCGGTTTGTGAAGCTGCGGGTTTCGACCAAGGCGATTAAGACTTTACAAAAGAAAGGGCTGGAGGCGATGGCTCGCGAAGCGGGAATTAATTTAAACAAATACTAGGCTAAATAGTGAGCCAGTATTCACACGGAAATTTTTGAGTGAGAATACTGCGATCGCGTTTTAATCCCCCGATTATAGTATCAGTAATTCCCGTCAGAGAATCTCTTCGGTCAGGCATCCCTGCCTGAGTCTCTAGTCTCGGCCAAAATCCTAAAACCCCTCTGTCCTATAGGACAGAGGGGTTTTTTAATGCCCCTGCCGAAGACGACCGAAAATCTCTAAAAGCAGTTTAGATTGATGACGTCAGGACGCATTGATATGCCATTTTTTTGCCTGTTTTTTGATCGTTTTGGTACCCCCTCTGGGCAATATGAATTTGCATAGAATTACTAAACGCTTCGACGCCTCAACTCACTATGACCTCATCAGGTTTTCTATCTGCCTGACAGATTTGGAAACCCAATTGAGAGCGGGCGTTACTCAACGCCCGCTCTGCTTTATCGATCGATCGATCTACCTACCTGATCTAGGACTAAGGGCCTGCCATGCCAACTGATAAACCGACCGGAGCCACGAAAAATTTGGGTTACCAGCTCTGGCGGTGGGTCAAGCGCCTGCCCAATCGTCTTGCTGCTAGTCTGCTGAGACTCCTTTTCTGGGTGAATCGGCCGGCTCGCCTCAGTCGGGCCGGCTTCGTGCTGCCCACCACTGTCCTGCTGCTGCTGATGGTTTCGCTGACGGTCGGGGCAATGAGCTATCGGTCGTTTACGCGTTCTAGTCAAGCCATCGCAGAGCGAGAGCAGCAGGTAGTAGACAACGTTGCCGCGCCCGCGCTCGACCGGGCTCGGGCCAAGATTGAGTACTTATTTACTAAGGATCCTCGCTTCCCTGGTGGTGTGCCCTCTAGCGATGTGCTAGCAGCCATGATGCTTAACAATGGTAGCGCCGGCATCATTGCATCAGCGGACGATCCCTACACCTTGCCCGGAGAGACCCGATTAAATATTGGCGGAGTTGATAGCGCTGACGATAATGCCTGGTCATTTAATACCGACCTCAACGGTGACGGCACAGACGAAACGATTGCCTACTCCATCCTGATGGATGATGAAGCGACGCCCCCGGGTGGAACCAGCCAAAATATAGATGACCAAGTCTCAACGGCCAAGGCTCAGGCCCTGGTAACTCGCAATGGCCCAATCAACACGGCTGAGACCGCGAGCGGCTGTACAGCATCTGCGAGGACGCCAGAGGGGGGGTGGCAGGTCGTCAATCAGGCCCAGTTAGAAAAGAATTTCCAAATCAATACGCTAGTCGTCAACAGCAGCGCGGCCAATCGCACCGTTAGCGCTTCGGAGTTTCAGCAGGTACGCCAGTCTAACCGGGGCAATAAATGGGGAGCCTGGTTCCGCTATGACTTGGAAATTTTTTCGGGGCCAGAGTTTAACTGGAATGGCGCGATCCATACCGAGGGTAGCCTGATTACTCCTCAGCAGTTTAAGGCTTACATGCTGAGCTCGCCTAGCTCTTGCGTCTATAGCAATACCAACTCTGAGATTACCCTAGGCCAAAGAGATGACAACAACGATGGGACCCCCGATTTTCAAGGGCAGATTATCTTTGGCGCGCTGACCAAAACCGCTAGCGGTGCTGATAAGTTTGAAAAGGGAGCTGGGGTCGGCAGCAACGGCAATAAATACCCCAAATTTCATATCTATACCAGTAGAAATGAGGCTCCCAATCAAGAGAATAATACCAGGCTGACAGATGACACCGATGATTCTGTTGCGTCTAAGCCAAATCAAACGCCTTCCCCATCCGATGTTGCATTGGATCCGATTCAGCTTTTTACGACTGGTATCTCAACCCATATCAATTCAACGACCTGGAAAAGAGACCCAAACTGGGCAAATTCCATTTTTGCCAACGGAAATAATCGCCGCATACGCAACTTGCCTGATGCCGTTATTCCATACTTAGATGACGGCTACCGAGCCGATAATCGCTATGGTCCCAAGCCGGTATACAACTCACAAAATAGCCTGGCGAGTGATGCATCGGTACTGGGTGACAGAATCGAGACCAACCCCACCCTCAATGCCTTTTCACCAGATGCGACAAATCCTAGCAACGGTAACTTTGGTCTAGATGGCTACTGGGAGCGGCGTGCCGTCGCGGGTGGGCTGCGGCTAATTGTGGGACAGCGGCTAGAGTTAGGAAATATGTATGGCTGGGGAGCCGCTAATGATCCCCTTTACCCGCCTAGTAGTGTTTCTAGTCATGAGCAGCGCCAGCGCCGTTCCCTGCGAGATAATCTGGCGGCCGTACAAAGTATGGCGGTGTACCACTATAAATCCTATGGCGGTGAGTATCCCCTGGCTTGCGTCGCTTCAACCGTCCATCCCGGGACGTTCATGAGCCTGCGCGACAGCCGCACGTTTAAGACCTATCCCGGTACCTCAACGCTCGAAGTGAACTTCTTGAACGGTCGGGGCACCAACGGTTGGGAGTTTAAGGTTCCATTTGAGTCAAATGCTAACCCTGAAGCCGCTTTCCGGACAGCGGTTAACGATCGTACTAGCCCGCTTGGCAGCGCCTTGAGGAATCTGGCCTACTTTGCCGGTGATCCGCTGGGCGGTGCGCCCTCTTTCAGGCCGGTACAGGATAATCAGGTTCATCCTTATCCTTACTTCGCCATGTGGGGAGACTTCTCCAAGCTCAGACGGATTTTTGACGACTACATCGATGCCTCAGGGTCTGACCAGGTGTCGTACCAAGTTCCTCGGGCGACAGACCCGAGCACAGATCTGAGCCTGGCCGACAAGTCTACGCTTCACAGCGCGGCCTGTACCCTGGGGATGCTAGCCTACAACCTCGATAGCTTGAAATCAGCTAGCGAGAGTATTATTAGCAGTAAGGGACAGTCTGTTGCTGACTATGTCATTACTAATTTCGCGGGCGACCCAAAAGTACAGACTTTGGAGGATTGGGCGACATTCCTGTCCAGTCAGACCAGCCCAGAGGAATTTAGAGCTTTAGCCCTGTACTACCAGACCGAGCGCGATCGCGCTCTCGGCTTTAGAGGGGCTAATACGAAGATTCACGATTACTCCCTCGCGCCGACTTCAGGTGCCTTTACGGCAGGTACATACGAACTCACCTGCAACCCAGATGCCGAATTCAGCAGCATTTCAGGTCGTGACAAGCGGCTAGCGCTGGCAAACATCTTTTGCTCCAAGCAGGCAGGACCGAAATATCCCGCCCTCTACTACCTGTTTCCCACGGTTAATCACAACCAGCGCGAAACACAGCCCTCCACTGAGGAGTACATCGCTCAAGCCTACATTAGTAACAACCCTGTCACGAGTGGAACAAACAAAAGCTCAGCGGTAGCTTACAAAGCGCTCAGCATCAGCAGCATCAAGCTCGACCCTAGAGACATTGGCGCTGGTGCGAGCAGCCCTGACAGTTGGCAGCTGCCCTTTAGAAACCCTACGGAATTTAACCCGCCTACTTTGAGTAACTGGGATAGTTCAGATCCCGAAACCCTCAGGGGAGTGTTCGATCCCGATCCCTCAACGCGTCAACCCATGACCATTTCTACTCCCGCCGGTTTCTTCAATCTAGCTCTGCTGGACAAGGGCATCATGGATGGTCGAGAGGTATTAAACACCCGGGTAATGGATATGGATCTCGACCAGCTTTTCAATAGAGGAAACAACGGTGATAAGTGGATTTCAGCAGTAACCGATGGCGTTGTCTACGCATTCCGTGAAGATGCGGTCCGTGAAGATTCCATCGTTCGTCCCAGGGCAGCCAATTGGGGAAGCTGTAACACGCTAGCAACTATTATCACTTCCAACTGTCGAATGAAGGCAACCGGAAATAATCTGGGAAACCAGTCCGGAACTCAGGACCCACCGCTCAATACTGACAACCTGATCAGTCCCAAGCCCGTTGATTTCTTTGCCGATCCCGACCGCCGCCCCCACGGCTGGCGACTGATTAATGGAAAAGATTTCAACCGCCCATCCACCGTGCTTCACGGAATAACGTTTAACTCAGACAACCCGGTGTATATTAGGGGTGACTTTAACTGGCACCAGGATAGGAGCAGCGGTGCTCGGCTAGAAGAGTTCACCCAAAAGCTGGACGACGACTACGACAACTTCTACACCCGTAGCACCTTAGATACCACATTTGCCACTGCTGAAGATGACAAGTGGCGACCGGCTGAAATTTTTGCCGATGGGATCACAACACAGTCTGACAACTTTAGGGATGGCGTGATTGAGGATGGGTTTGTCTATGATGTGGGCTCTGGAGACGGTTCCCCGGTAGTAGATTCTTCTTTCCTCAACTTCAATCGCCCCTACAAGTCTGGGACAGACCCTGCTCGGAAGATAGCTTTTAGCAGAGAACAGTGGATACGGGAGACAGGAGGGTCCGTCCCTACCGCAATCAGTGTCCCGATCAGACTCAATAGAAATGGTGAACCTGATCTAGTGTCAGGTGTAGGCACTATTGAATATGGCAGATTTACCGATAAAAGCCAACATGCAGCCAACCAGATCTCTGCTAAAAATAATACGCGCATCAATGCCTTGCTAATCGCTGGAATTGTTCCCTCTCGCGTAGAACAGCCCTACGGCGGTATGCACAATTTCCCCCGACTGCTGGAGCACTGGAAAAGTAAAAACCTCTATATCTCAGGTGGTTTCTTTCAGCTCAACTTCAGCACTCAGGCCACTGCTCCTTGGGACCAGGATGCCTGGGAACCAGGTGAGAACCCTAAGAGAGAGGAAAACATTGTTTTCTACGGCGCGGCTAACCGGCTCTGGGGGTACGATGTGGGCCTTCAATATGCCCCCTCAGCGCCTATTGCTCAACGCTTTGTCACCGTAGGCCAACCTCGCAGCGAATTCTTTCGTGAGCTGCCGGTAGACGATCCCTACATCCAAAATCTGTGTAGCGCGCTTTCAAGCTGTTAGGTCAATTAGGAGCCCATTGCGATGTCATCTAACCGTTTTGCCCAGCAGTTCCGCCATCGGTGGGTGGGTCGCTATTTCAGCCAAGCGACTCACACCGCCGGCCTCACACTGATTGAATGCCTGGTCGCGATTGTCGTCATCGCCGCCAGCATGGCCGCAACAACGCCAATGATGGTCACCGCTGTCGCCACTCGGATACAGAATCAAAAGGCGGAGCAGGCCCTACAGCTTGCCCAGGCCGAAGTTGACAAGGTGCGGCTGGCGGTTGAACGCGGCGATACTGGCAGTATTGACAAAATTGCGGAGATATCGGGCGGTACGGTTGCCGCAGCCGGTGCCCCCACCGCTGATACCCATGCCTGGCCTACCGGCAATCAGAACACCGCCTTGCAGGTTGATATAGACGACGATGGTACTCCTGACTATGCTGTGCAAGTGATTAAAACCCGGACGACGGGCGGGGCAAACCCCTTGGCATTTGAGCTGGGTGTACGGGTCTATGACTATGCCTCATTCGACAGAAACAAAACTAGCCTTGAAACCCGCCCGGCCCAGCTGAGCTTTACCAGCGGCGAAGGACAAAGAGCAACTAAGCCGCTGGCAGTGCTCTATACAACCATCGTCCAACCCGATCGAGAAAATTCTCTCTGCGATTATAGGAGATATCTAGGCTCTACTCCGCCTGCTTCAATGAACTGTGATTAGAGAGTCTTTCTGACGGTTATGTTGAAATGCCTCTCCGGCAATTCTAATATCGCTACGACTGCCCAAAATTTGTAAACTCATGACCCATCATCCTGCTAAGATTTACTGGTATAGGCTGCTGAGCCAGTCTCGTCAGCTCAGCCAAGGAGGGTTTACCCTGCTGGAGATTCTGACCTCCCTGATAATTTCCAGTATTGTCGTTTCGGGGCTGCTTTTTTTGACAGTTGACCTACTAAAAACTGACCAGCGAGAGACTGTTTTAGAACAAACCCAGAAAAACATGAAACGGGGACTCGACTACATTGCCGACGATCTGAGAGAGGCCGTATTTGTCTACACCGACCCAGCAGCGGTGGTCAATCAGGCAACTGGCGTCACTGATTTTCCTGCTAACGCGGTCCCAGTCTTAGCGTTTTGGCGACTTGACCCGGTAGATACCAGCGCTCTCCCTAGCAACTGTGATTCTTTGTCTACTCCTGCCCAAAAGGACGAGTGCAAAGTCCTCAAAATTCGCCAAGCTGCTTATACATTAGTGGTCTACGGACAGATCAATAATACCAGCAGCACGGTGTGGGAAGGTCAATCTAGGCTGGTCCGATACGAGCTGAGAAAATATCAAACCATTTCGAGTACGGGCCTTGTTCAACGGCCTGGCTATCTAGACCCCTCCAGACCTGGTTTTAGCTTTGAAACTTGGACAAGGCAAATTCTCAACCCAAATGTCGACCCGGTAACCTATGTTTCTGAAACATCAGGCCAGTCATCGGTGCTCGTCGACTATTTAGATACCGCTACGACCACTACAGTTACAGCAAATCAACCAGACTGTCGTTTTCTGACCGGTGAACAACCAACTCCTGGTTCAGCACTGCCGACTGCCTATGTCTTGTTGCCTAGCAACGCAGATAAATCTACCAGCTTTTTCGCCTGCATTCGAGATACTGTGCCCATAACAGGCACTACAGCCGGTGTAATTAACCGGGCTGGGCAAGATGCCTTTCTGTTTATTCGAGGGAACGCGAACCCGTCTAACGGGGGGCCTAGCCCAGTACTTGGTGGCATCAGCGAGAGCAGCAAGCTGCCTCGACTGCAAACTCAGGTTCTCGTACGCGGTGTGATCGAAAAAACACCCTCTGAATAATTAGGGATATTGAATTACTAGGGTTGAGCTTTGAATGCTATGCGTGCTAAAACTTCTGCATCTGCCGGTTTCACTATTATTGAGTTGCTTGTCGTCATTATAATGATTGGCGTAATCAGCGCGATCGCGGCTCCTGGCTGGCTGTCATTCGTCACCCGTCAGCGGTTAAATGCCGCCCGAGGCGAAGTGCTGCAAATTATGACCAAGGCTCAAACTGACGCCGAACAACAAAGCCTAACTCGCACGATTGGATTAGTTACGACCCCTGGAGCCCCGGCCCTAACTGTCTCTGCACCCAGTAGCACCAGCCTTGAACAGAAAATTGGGGATGGTAAGAGCGCGCTTAAAGTTGAAGCTTTCGTCAATAATGTACAAGCCACTAGCATAGCCTTCAACCATAAGGGGCAGGTCGTACCGAATTCGGATCCTACTGTAGCAGTCGTTCCTTTTGTCATTAAAGTGTCCGCAGTCGATGGCGGTGTGCCGCCACGCTGTGTCGTAGTGACTACTCTGCTCGGGAGTATGGTCACGGCTGAAGGAGATGACTGTGACGCAAGTTTTGACCCCTAAGTCCAACTAAGCCAAACCTACCAGTTTTTCGCTTAGCTCCCACAGCCGTTTAGCCTTGTGCTGGTCGCTGGCCTCGTCTGAGATTTCTTGAGCGAAGGCCTGACGGCCCTGTTTTTGGCGATTGCCCCAGCTCCAGTAAACGCCAGACTGATTGAAGTTCGGCTCAGCGACAACGTCAGCCACCCGCTTGCCCGCTTCTTCTTCAGAGACATAGCCGCCGGTAATTTTTTTCTGGAACCAGGGGAAAATGGTACGAAAGAGGGGATAGTGATTCCGAAACAGGCCTGTTTCAGCGACGCAGCCAGGGTAGAGAGCGCTAAAGGTAATGCCGGTGGAATCATGATAGCGACGGTGCAGCTCGCGCATGGTGAGCATATTGCAGAGCTTGCTGTCTTTGTAAGCTTTGCCTGGTTTAAACTTGCCGTTATTGATCATCGCGATCGGCGCTTTAAACCCGGCCTCTAAGCCTTCTAGATTACCCAGATTGGGCGGCGCTGGAATGGGAATTTTACCGCCTAGCTCCTTGGGATTGGCCGTTACCGTACCGAGAATAACCAGCCTGGGTTCCTCAGCGGCAGACTGCTTCAGGTCCTCTAGTAGCAGATTGCAGAGGAGGAAATGGCCCAGATGATTGACGGCGACGTTGAGCTCGTAGCCCTCGGCGCTGCGGGCGGGCTCTTTCAGCAGTGGCAGATAGACAGCGGCATTGCAGACCAGAGCATCTAAGGTGCGATCGCGCTCTCTAAACAGCCTGACAAACTCACGAACGCTCTCCAGACTGGCCAGGTCGAGGGGCATAATCTGGTAGCTGTCGGTGGCCATCCCGACCTGCTGAGCGACTGTTTTAGTTTTCTCTAGGTTGCGGCAGGCCATAATCACAAACCATCCCCGCTGGGTTAGGGACTTAGCCGCGTACAGACCCACGCCAGAAGATGCGCCAGTGACGATAACGGTAGGTTTTGTCTGTGCTTCCATGATGCCTGTGCAATGCTAACCGGTTCTATGCTCTCACGTCTCCAGCACCAAGGGCCGAAGTCTGAAAACAGGGTTCTATCATAGAGCCCAATTATGAGCTTTTTATGAGGGTGGAGAGACGGCTAGCCCGTCAGCGGCCAATCCAAGAAGCCACTGACCTGACTGGCCAGCGTCGTCGGGTCGAAGGGCTTGGTAATCACCCCCTGCGCGCCCACCTCGTATAGCCTGCGACGGTCGGCCGCCTGGGCCTTAGCGGTGAGAAAAATGACCGGAATGGTCTGGGTTTCGGCGTTGGCCTTGAGCGCGGCGATAGTGGCTAGGCCGTCCATGTCGGGCATCATCACGTCGAGCAGAATGGCATCGGGCTGACGCGCGATCGCAACCTCGATTCCGGCCTGCCCAGAAACCGCGGTTAAAACTTCCCAATTTGTTCCCAGGGTCAGACCTAGACGGGCGACAGTCTGGATATCGGACTCATCATCAACCAGTAGAATGCGCTTGCTGCCCATAACTTTGTCAGCTCCCAGATAAGCCGTGTGAATTGGGATCGGCGTCTTTGGGCAGTGTAAAACAAAACTGACTACCTTCACCGTGGTGGCTTGTTACCCAGATCCGGCCACCGTGGCGCTGCACAATCTCCCGACAGATAGCCAACCCCAAACCGGTGCCGCCGCGCTCGCGAGAGTCAGACGCATCGACCTGCTGAAACCGCTCAAAAATAGTCTCTAGCTTGTCAGAGGGAATGCCCCGCCCCCGATCTTCAATTTGAAAGCGCACCTGCTCGCCCCGATCGACTGTCCGCACCCGCACCACTGACCCGGGCGGAGAAAACTTCACCGCGTTACTCAGCAGATTGATCAAGGTCTGCGCGATGTGGTCCGGATCAACCCATAGGGCCATTGGCTCTGCCTGGATCTGAAACGTGATGTCGTGGGCCCGGGCCATCGGCTGGATCGCCTGCACGGCATTGTCAATCAGGTCAGTCACCTGACAGCATTCCTGGACCATAGTCACCTGGCCCGACTCAATTCGTTCTAGATCTAGAACATGATTGATCAGTCGGGTCAGTCGCTCGGTATTCTTTATCGCAATTTCCAGCAGCGCTTTGCCCTCATCGGCTAGGGTTCCCAGCTGTCCTGTGGCCAGCAGCTTGAGGGAGCCATGCACCGAGGTCAGCGGCGTCCGTAGCTCATGGCTGACGACTGAGACAAATTCGTCCTTGAGCTGTTCGGTAGCTTTGCGATCGCTGATATCACTGGTGAGGCCAAAGCAGCCCTTCACCATCCCGGCCTGAACGTCGGGAATATAGCTAACACTGACCCAGTGACTATTACCGTCCTGATGGGGAAAGGCCGTCTCAAAGGTCACCGTTTGACCCGCTAGCGCCTGCTCCAGATAGGGCAGCACCGAGCGATAGGTGGCCGCCCCGAGGACGCTACTTAGATGCAGGCCCTGCATCTGGGTATAGGGCCGACCAAACCAGGTCTCATAGGCTCGGTTATTAAACCGGTAGCGATGCCGCGTATCGACATAGGAAATGAGCACCGGCAGCGCGTTGGTTGTGAGCCGCAGCTGTTCTTCGCTGCGCCTTAGGGCGGCTTCTGCCTGTTCACGGATGGTAATATCCTCAATGATCACGGTAAAGAGATTGCCTGTCTTAGTCTGTAGCCGGGAAATCGATGCTTTAGCAGGAAACTCTTCCCCGTTCTTGCGGCGGCCAGAGACCTGGCTGCTGCGCTCCGCCATGCGCCGTGACACCGTTCCGCTAGCGGCGAACTGGTGAACATGCTGCCGATGTACCTGACGAGAGCTACTCGGCAGTAGAATATCTAGCGACTGCCCGATTACCTCCGCCGCCTGATAGCCAAAAATCCGCTCGGCTCCCTGATTGAAGAGCTGAATCTGCTGGTTCTGATCGACCGAAATAATGGCCTCCTCGGCAATATCCAGAATGCCAGCAAACTTTTGTTCGCTTTCGCGTAAGGCCAGTTCAGTTTGATGCCGCTCGCCAATCTCTTGCTGGAGCTGGGTATTGATCTGGGTCAGCTTTAGCGTTCGCTCAGTCACCAGGCCTTCCAAGTTGTTCAGCAGCTCGGCCTGGTCAATAGCGACCCCAATTTGATCGGCTAGCTGCTGCATCAGGTTAACTTCTATGGAATGCCATTGGCGGGGCTGGGTGCATTGGTGGGCAACCAACAGTCCCCAAAATCGACCATGGGTAATAATCGACACCACTAGCTCAGACTGGACCGAGATGGCGTTTAGCAGCGTCGGCGCGGGCAGCTCGGACGGCGTCGGCGCGACGGAGATCGACCGGAGCCGATGGTAGTCTAAATAGCTGGGGGGAAAGCTGAACAACTGGCGGCCGGGCTGGAGTAGGGAAAAATCAGCCTGTACAAAGGCTTCGGCAACGGTTTTGCCAGTCCTATCGGCCTGAGCCTGGAGGATAAAGACGCGATCGCAGCCCAGTAGCGTTTGCACCTCGCTCACCGTCGTCTGCAAAATCTCAGACAGCTCCAGCGACTGGCGGATTTTGCGACTCAACTCGGTCAGCAGCTGACCCTGGCGGTTTTGCTGCTCTAGCCGCTGCTGATCGGCCCGCCGCTCGGTGATATCAATGCCGGTCGCAATCACATACTCAACCGTGCCATCGGCCTGGGTCAAAAGGGTATTGGACCAGACAATCAGGCGATGAGTCTCGCCTGGGCTCTCCCAATGACTTTCCCAGGAAGGGAGGATCTGCCCCTGAGCCAGATGGTCAAAGGCGGCTTGCAGGGCCATCGCCTCTGCCGGAACGGGCAATAAGTCCCACGCAAAGCGGCCTTTTACGACCTCCAGTGAGACGCCCGCCATGGCTTCGCAGGCGCGGTTGAAGCTGACAATCCGTCCCTGGGGGGTCAGGACCATCACCAGCACCCCTACCGTATTCAAAATGGCCTGGCTAAAATCCCGTTCTTGCTTAAGCGCTTGCTCGGCCTGCTTGCGCTCGGTGATATCTTGGGCCGATGCATAAATTAGGCCCTCCTGCGGGTTGGACAGAGCAGTCCAGAGTAGCCAACGGTAGGAGCCATCCTGAGCCCGGTAGCGATTTTCAAAGTCGCGAGTGGCTTTGCTCCTGGCCAGACAATGAAGTTCCGCCAGCGTCGCAGTGCGATCGTCAGGGTGAACAAAGTTGATAAATGGCTGAGACAAGAGGGCTTCGTCAGAGTAACCCAGGGTCAGACCAAAAGCAGGGTTGAGCCGCTTAAAATAGCCATCTAGCCCAGCAATGCACAGCAGGCCAGGGGTCACGGCAAAAATTTGCGTTAGCTCCTGCTCTACCGAACGACCATCGGCACGACCGGTCTGGGATAGCGACGGCAGGTTTTCCATATTCAACCAGCAGCTCAGGGAATGAGTCGGTCCAATGAGCCGGTTTATTAGGCCCAGCCAAATTAGCCTCTATCGTAGCGATTGGCCTAGACAATCTTGCAGATTGCTATTACTTCTTCACAAGTTCCTCAGATTCTTTTCTTAGAGTGTAATTGTTGCGGATATGGGAACGATGCAGTACCTCTACTGTTTTGCGAATGCGAGCCTGACGCTCAGAATCATTGACTATGTCTCTAAAGTGGTTGCCTCCCGGCACCATACCCTGACGGTAATTTATCTGGTCGATCGGTGGGTTGTGCAGATTGATTTACAGCAGGCGCTGCCCCCAGCTCAGGCGGCAGACTTCAACGCGGTACTCGATGAAAATGGGGTTCCCTACCAGCCGACTCATCTCGTGGGTCAGGCTCTGGGTGGCCTAGAAGCAGGACTAACGCCAACCGAGGTGATGAATCGCTATCAGGTCGTCGTGATCTCCCATGGTGCCCCCAGCCCTGAGGACCTGAGATGTTTCAGGCAGCGGTTTGTTCAGGGGCTGGGCTACTGCCCGATTAACCTCGTTTGAGGGCTAGCGCTGTGGGGCTCCGGGGCGAACCTGTCTCAGCCGATTCAGAATACGCGTCGCGAGCTCAGCGGTTGCGACGGATTTATCGATGAAGTCATCTGCGCCTGCCGAAAAAGCGCGCTCTCTGACCTGGGCATCTTGATGCACCGTCAAAAATAAAATGGGCAACTGCTGCCAGCGAGGATCGGCCCGCAGCACTTGGCATAGCTCAATACCGTTAATGCCGGGCATTTCGATATCCAGGACTAGGGCATCGGGCGGTTCATCTTCTAAAGAGGCCCAGAGGCAGCTGGCACTTTCTAGGGGGGTAACCTGAAATCCCCAGGCTTCTAACCCAGTTTGTAAAACGGCTAACAGCTGCGGTTCGTCATCGACGATCGCGATCTTCGCCATCCGGGTCTTGGCCTTCAGCGCGTCGATGGCAGTCTTCACCAGCCGATCGGGAGCTTCCGAGCGCTCCAAAATCTGGCTGGCGCCCTGGTGAACCATCTGCAGCCGCATTTCTAAGTTGGGATGGTCGATGATTACAAAAAAGGGAATGGTCGCCAGCTGCGCCAGCTGCGACAACTGTTGGAACTGCTCGGGCGGCGAGGAGGCCTCAGCATCGAGCAGCAGCAGCTGCGGCAGGGTTCTCTCAGCCAGACGCAGGGCCTGGGCAGTTGTGTGGGCAACCCGGACCTGCAAACTGAGTTTCGTCGCAGCGGCACTGAGGCGATAGGACAGGTCCAAATCCTCGCTCACAATCAGCAGCGATGGCGCACCTGCGGCTAGGGCCTCAGTCAGCTCATCAGCGGAAGACTGTTCGACCGACTGATGGAGCTGTTCCACCAGCTGGGTAAACCGATTGATCTGACCGGCATCCAGCGTTTCTGGAGACTGTAGATAGGGTGATAGCGCCTGGGCAATGGTAGACCCCTCGGGGAAGCCAAAGCTGCCCAGCGCCCCGATCAGCTTATGAACTGCGACCTGACCCGACTTGAGTAGGTCATGGTTAAGCCCTCCCTGAGACAGGGCGATCGCGATTTCATCCAGTACCTCAATGCGCTCGGCCATCATGTGCTGATACTTTTCCCAAGCGGCAGCAACTGCTTGGGACAGGCCATTTTGGGCGGCTGTCGGAGCTAGCTTGGGCTCAGCACGACGGCTAGTAACGGGTCTGTCGTCATCCGCGGACGACTTAAGCCGGTAGCCCAATCCGTAGACAGTCTTGATCAAATCTTTGGGAGCCCCTACAGCCTTGAGCTTTTGCCGCAGCCCCTTGATATGGGTTCTAACCGCATCTTCACTGGGCGGGTCTTCAAAAGACCAGAGATCTTCGATAATCGCGTCCAGGCTGTAGACGCGGTCGGGATGGCGCAGAAACAGCTCTAGCAGCCCCATCTCTTTAGGTGTCAGGTGAAACGGCTGGTCTTGATAGCGCGTTTCACAGGTGCTGGGATTGAGCGTCAGCGCCTGCCACCGCAGCACTGAGGGTAGCGCCTGATGCTCCCGGCGCAGCAGGGCGCGAATGCGGGCACAGAGTTCGTCAAAATTGAACGGCTTGACGACATAGTCATCCGCGCCCGCATCGAGCGCCCTGACCTTTTCATCGGTTGAGGCATGGGCGGTGAGCATGAGCAGCGGATTATGATACCCAGACTGGCGAAAGACCTGGCACAACTTAATCCCGTTGCCATCTGGCAGCGCCAGGTCTAGCACCACTAAGTCATAGTTAAATACGCCAATGTACCCCTCCGCACTCTGGCCGTCGCTCGCAATGTCAACCGCGTAGCGCTGCTGGATAAGCCGATCGGCCAGGGCCTGCATCAGCACCTCGTCATCGTCTACGAGTAATATTCGCATGGCTGTTGCCCCAGGCGTCTAGCTCTATTATGGGCACAGATGCGGCGAGTGGTACTGCGCCCGGGACAGATCTATGCTACTAGCTGAACTAGTAACTGCTGCCTGTAATCTTTCGCAAGATAGGCGCACAGACCCGCAGCCTTAATCTGAGACAGCTAAGCCGTTGCGCTCAGCCGATGCAGCTGTAGGCGATGCTCAGCTGCCCAGGTTTGCAGATCGGCAAAGGCGCGATCGCGATATTGCCCATACCGCTCTCGCTTATTGCGCACCCGCCGCGGCAGGGCAGGAATGATTCCAAAATTGGGCGGCATCGGCTGGAAGTGCTTGGGCTCAGCCGAGCTAATAAAGTCAATCAGCGCCCCGATCATCCCGGTCACCGGCAGTGTCAAAGGCGGCAGCCCCAGGGCTACGCGGGCCGCGTTCGTGCCAGCCAGCCAGCCCCCAGCGGCGGCGGCGGTATAGCCCTCCGTCCCCACCAGCTGCCCCGCCGCCAGCAGTGTCGGCCGCTGAACGAACTGAAGCGACGCATTCAGCAGCTCAGGTGAGTTGATAAAGGTATTGCGGTGCATCACGCCCATCCGCACAAATTCAGCCGATTCCAGGCCGGGGATCAGCCGAAATACCCGCTTTTGCTCTCCCCAGCGCAGATTGGTCTGAAAGCCTACCATATTCCAGAGCTGGCCGGCCTTATCTTCCTGCCGAAGCTGCACCACCGCGTAGGGCTTTTTGCCCCTATTCGCCGGGTCGTCGAATGCCCCCAGGCGCGAGTCAAACAGGCCCACCGGCTTCATCGGACCGTATCGCATCGTGTCTTCCCCCCGCCGGGCCATCTCCTCGATTGGCAGGCAGGCTTCAAAAAACTTCGCTGTCTCTCGCTCAAAGTCCTTCAGCTCCGCCTGCTCAGCCTCGCAGAGGGCCTGCCAAAAGTCTAGATACTGCGCCCGGTTTAGCGGGCAGTTGAGGTAGGCGGCCTCGCCTCGGTCGTAGCGAGAGGCCATGAAGGCGATGTCTTGGTTGATCGAATCGCCTACCACAATCGGGCTGGCCGCGTCGAAGAAGCTCATGTAGTCCTGGCCGGTAAACCGCCTCAGGTCCTCGGCTAGCGCCGCGCTGGTCAAAGGTCCCGTCGTCAGCACTACAATCCCTTCCCGCGGAATCTGCCGCAGCTCGCCCCGGCGCAGCTCAATCAGCGGATGCTGGGCTAGCGTCTCGGTCAGGTCGCGGCTGAATACAGCCCGGTCTACGGCCAGGGCTCCCCCAGCGGGGACAGCGTGCTCATCGGCCTTGCCAATCACCACTGAACCCAGCTGGCGCAGCTCTTCGTGCAGTAGACCAGAGGCGCGATCGCTGGCCATAGCCCCAAAAGAATTGCTACATACCAGTTCAGCTAGATGCTCCGAGTGATGAGCCGGGCTGGTATAGGTTGGCCGCATCTCATGCAGAACCACAGGCACCCCAGCCCGAGCCACTTGCCACGCTGCTTCCGTCCCCGCCAGACCCCCTCCAATCACCTGCACCGGTTGCCGATAGCTCATTTCCTTTACCGCATTTTTTCCCTACCCTAATTATTGTGGACTACAAAGTATCCAGCCTGGACTGAGGGGACCCAATCTTCAATATACGCCTTCCTATTCATGCTTAATTAGCTGTGAAGGAGAGTCATTATGAAGCCGCTTAAATATCGAGTCAATATTGCCTGGTCAGATGAGGATGAGTGCTATATTGCAGAGCTACCGGAGTTTGCGACCGAGATCCAGCGCTATTTTACCCATGGGGATACATACGAAGAAGCGATTGAGAATGCTCAAGAAGTGTTGGAATTATTGATTGAAAGCTATCAGTCCGAGGGAAAAACATTACCTCAACCCCATACGCTGCAAGCTGTGTAAGTGCGGACAAGATCTACGAAAACGGCAGAGAGTATCATTGTCTAGTCCAAAGATCTAGTCCAAGAGGTTTTGCCGCTGTCAAAGCAAACGAACAAAATCTAGAACAGAATACCTCTAGCTCATTCAATCAGCTTTTCATTGAGGATAACGAATAGCGTCTCATCCATAGGTGTTTCTTTACCGAACAAAGCGCATTAATCTGGGCAATAGCTAATGGTTCAAACTCCCTCAAAATTCATTACGCTGGATGAATTTCTGCGATTGCCAGAAACCAAGCCAGCCAGCGAATATATCAACGGACGAGCGATTCAGAAACCGATGCCAAAGGGCCAGCACAGCCGCATTCAGCAAAAACTGGTCAATGCTATCAATGCTGTTACTGAAGATGCTCAAATCGCTTTAGCACTACCTGAACTCCGCTGCACCTTTGGCGATCGCTCTACTGTTCCCGATATTGCCGTTTTCCTATGGGAGCGCCTACCGACTGACGGGGGGGGCACCCTTGCAAACGCCTTCACCATTGCTCCCGACTGGACTCTAGAAATCCTCAGCCCTGAGCAATCGACCACCCGCGTTACCAGTAATATCTTTCACTGCCTCAATTACGGCTGCCGGATGGGCTGGCTCATCGACCCCAGCGAACAGCTCGTTCAAATCTACAGTCCCAACGAACGCCCTATTTCCCTCGAAAGCGTCGAAGATCGGCTCCCCATCCCAGAATTCGCCACTGGCCTCCAGCTCACCGTTGGACAGCTTTTCGGCTGGCTTAAGGTTCGGTAATATCAGCTATGCCCCAGTTTGCCACTCCCCTAGCCCGCCAGCAGGCCACACTGATGATGCAGCCCGCCCTGATTCGGGTGATTGACAATATTCGCAAGCAGCTCGACAATTCGGACTGGCGGGGGACTTATCAGGAAGACTTTCTCTGGCCTGAGGGAACTGACGAACGGCAGCAGCAGGATTACTTTGCCCTACAAAAGCAGCTCAGTACCGCCTCACCCGAGGCTTACGATCGGGTTCAGGCCCAGCTCCAGCAGCTGCCGCAGCCGATGCCGGTCTATACGCTCTGCCTAGAAAAGCCAGGCGAAAAGCAGCGGCGGATTGACCTCTGGGAGCTGTGCTACCGGATTTGCGCGCAGAATTATGACCCGGACAGCTCGTCTGAGTCGCGACTGGAAATAGACCAGACCCTATTGGATTCAGAAACGGGTGCGCTGGACTGGAACCAGCTGGACCAGAAGGCCCGACGGCTGGTGACCGAAGTCTTTGCCGACCTGAGCTGACCGCCTTGCGAATCTGCCGGTTGAGCTCGACCGATTGCGATAGACCCGTCTGACGGTTCCGACACTTTGAGTAAGACCGCCTCGTAGGGAATTAAGCCGACCTGGGTGCTATCTAAACATTCAGCAGCGGCCCGAGACAGGTCGAGGGAGCGATCGCCGACATAGGGGCCGCGATCGTTGACGCGGACGATCACCATTCGGTCATTGAGCAGGTTGCGTACCTTCAAAAGCGTGCCAAAGGGCAACGTCTTATGCGCCACGGTTAGCTCATTCTGATCGAAAATTTCCCCTGTGGCGGTGAGCCTGCCGTGAAAGTAAGGGCCATACCAGGAAGCGGTACCTTCTAGCCGATTGGTCGATGCCTTCAGCGGCGCATCGACCTCGGCCGGTAGCTCAGCGCAGTGAGGCATTAAATATTCATCGGACTGAGCATTTACGACCTGGCTTGAGGAATCAGCCGTCAGCATACTGGAACGACTCAGCTGCACAAAATCAGCGGGGCTGTCAGCGGGTACCCAGTCGTCAGGCCTGGCAGCTGAAGCAGTAGCAAGCGGATCTCTCAATTCGGGTTGGGGCTGATGGGTCATAGCTCGGTCGGTCGGGGCTCCACCGACTAAAGCAGTCATTCCTAAGAGGGTGAGAATCGTCATTTTAAATCTAAAGAATGGCTAACCTCGCAGTATCTTCAAAGCAACTAGACAAGCAGAAAACAGAAAACTTTTGAGTTCCTAAAAATTACATTGAGAGGCTTGTTAGAAGCTACAGGATTATCAGTATACAGGGTTATACCCGCTTTGAACGGCGGTGTCATCCGTCTCTGACCGTTAAAACGCAGGCTATCTGGGTTGTATAGCTGACACAAATTCCGTTCTATAAAAGGGTTCAGCTATCCTTGAAAATTGCAGATAAAAAGTTCTAATCAGCCTTGAGACGTGAACCTGCCTCTCCAGAACCTGCTTCTCCAGGGGCTTGACAAATTGCCGCGCTGGAATCGGCCTGTAGAGAAGAACGATATAGCGTGCTAGAGATCGCTTTAAACCGAACAAAATAAATTAACTCATCTGCTTAAATGAGCCATTCAGAATTACAAAAAACGCTTTATGGCCACCTCTGTCAGCTCACGCGCGAGCGCGACCCGTTTATCGCGACCGAGGGGCACTTCTACACTCAGCAGTATCTTCAATCGCAGTTCGAGCAGTGGGGAGCGGTAGAATCGCAGGACTTTACCGTCCGGGGCAAAATCTACTCCAACTGGAGCCTGTCGCTGCCGGGTCAGACTCGTCTAGCGCCTATTTTAGTCGGGGCTCACTACGATACCGTCGTTGGCTCGCCCGGCGCTGACGACAACGCCAGCGGTCTAGCCGTCCTGCTGGCGCTTGCCTCAACCTTGGCCCAGTCTCCGCCCCGACGCCCAGTGATATTTGTCGCTTTTGACCTAGAGGAATACGGGCTAGAAGGCAGTCGAGCCTGGGTGGCCCGCCGGACTCAGACCGGGCAGCCGCTCCATCTGATGCTGTCGTTAGAAATGCTAGGCTACTTTTCCGATGCGCCGCGATCGCAGCGCTACCCCGCTAAACCCCTAGAGTGGGTCTATCCCACCCGTGGTAACTTCATTGGTCTGATTGGCAACTGGCCCACCATTCTGACGATGCAACGGCTGAAGCGTCATATTAAGCAGGCTGGCACCCCCTGCCAGTGGCTGCCGATGGTAGGCCAGGGCAATCTACTCCCCGCGACTCGCCGCAGCGACCACGCTCCGTTTTGGGACGCAGGCTATCCGGCGATTCTGGTCACCGATACCGCTGATTTAAGAAATCCCCATTACCACCAAGCCTCCGATCGGATAGAGACGCTGAATTTGGCGGCGATGGCGGGGGTTTGTGCGGGGCTGGCTGAGGG
>NZ_JADEXG010000050.1 GCF_015207255.1 Vasconcelosia minhoensis LEGE 07310 | reverse complement strand
GGGTGATCGGGTAGGGGAGTGATGGAGTGGGTGGTGGGTAGAGGGTGGTGGGTGGTGGGTAAGAAGGGGAGGAGTTAGGGGGTGAGGACTTTTTTGGGAATAGGGGGGGATGTTTTTTGCTTTCGGAAGTCTATGGCCTGCTGGAGGAGCTGCCAGGCGGTGGGGGAGAAGACGGCGGGGAAGGCTAGCGCGATCGCGGCGGAGATTTGCTTTTGCTTGAGGGCAACGAGCATCCAGTGCAGATGCAGATACTGGCGGATGGAGGCTAGCGTCGGCAGCTTGGGGCGATGCTGCTCGCTGATCCGTTCGTAGATCCGCTCTTTGATCAGGATGTTGGTATTGAGGCGGCGCTGCAGGGCAATTTTTTGATCGGTGCCGCCGGGCCAGACCGTTCGGTAGGCCAGACATTCGTTGATAAACAGGGCGTCGCCGTGCTGAGCAATGCGAATCCACGAGTCGATGTCATCGCAGCTGGTCATGGACCGATCCCAGCCGCCAGACTGGAGAAACGCCGACCGCCGGAAGGCGACCTGGATCGGGGTGCCAAAGGGGACGACCTCTAGCAGCATGCCGTAGTGAATGTCGGACTGAGGAATATAGAAGATCTTACCCGGCCCGGTGACCGGCGTTCGGCTCAGCTCGGTTTCTTCGGCATCCACCTGGGCCGCCTGGCAGGAGCAGATCGCCGCCTCGGGGCGCAGCGCGATCGCGGCCTGCATCACCTCAACGCAGTTTGGAGCCAGGTAGTCATCGTCATCCACCAGCTTGACCCAATCGCCCTGGGCCACCTCGACCCCGGCGTTGACCGCGCCGGCATGGTTCTCGTTGGTCGAGTTGCGGCGGTAGACCACCTGCTCGCCCAGGCTTTCGACATAGGCTTGGGTGCCGTCGGTGGAGGCATTGTCCGCCACGATTATTTCGCTGGGAACGGTTTGGACCAGGGCAGACGCGATCGCGCGCTGGAGCAGCGCCAGCCGATTGTGGGTCGTAATAACGATGCTAAAGGTCGGAGCACTCATTCTTCGTGGATCCCAGAGAGTTGAGCCAAGGCAATTCTATCGAAGACGTTAACTAGAGTCTTTGGGAAATCTCAGGGGGCTTCAGGTGCAAACGCACGATTTGCGGCCATGGACCAAATATAGCTGCTGCAAATATGCCTCCATAATCCCACATGCCCCATAACCCCACATGATGATGAGTTAGATCAGTTTCTGCTTCTAAGCCTTCCCCCGAGCCACTTCTAGCTACTAAAGCAACGGGGTCAGTTTGGAAGTTGGGCGAAATCGGAGGGTCTTCAGCCAGTTCTCAGCTCAGAAGGTTAGACTGGTTTGGAGATATTTTTTCGCTGTTTAGATGGTCACCGAAGCATGATCAAGCCCGCTCGCCAGCAGTCTCGTCCGATTCAGTCTCAGGTAGGCGCGATCGCCACTGGCGCCCTGACCGCAGGCTGGTTTTTACTCCAGAGCCTCGTTGCTCTGCCCGTCCTGGCCCAAGAAGATCAGGCCGATGCCCTGACCTACGGCATGCTGTTACAGAAAATTGAGAGCGGTCAGGTTGAGTCGGTCGAACTCGACAACGTGCGTGGCGTGGCCAAGGTTCGGCTAGAAGGAGATGAGGAATCCGACCCGCTGCACGACGTTACCCTATTTACCAATGACCGCAACCTAGAGCTGCTACAGCGCCTGAATGAAAATGATGTGGCCTACGAAGTGCTGGAGGTCTCTGACAATAGCGCCCTTACTTGGCTAGCGACCAACGCGCTGCTGGCCATGATTTTAGTCTTTGGCCTGCTGCTGATCCTGCGGCGCTCGTCGGGGTCATCGGGAAATGCGATGAATTTTGGCCGTTCCAAAGCACGCTTCCAGATGGAAGCAAAGACTAACGTAATGTTCGACGATGTCGCTGGTATCGATGAGGCCAAAGAGGAGCTTCAGGAAGTCGTCACCTTTTTGAAGAATCCCGAGCGCTTTACCGCTATTGGGGCGCGAATTCCTAAGGGGGTGCTGCTGGTTGGCCCGCCAGGAACCGGTAAGACGCTGCTGGCAAAGGCGATCTCGGGTGAGGCTGGGACGCCCTTTTTCTCAATTTCTGGTTCTGAGTTTGTCGAAATGTTTGTCGGCGTAGGTGCTTCGCGCGTCCGCGACCTGTTCAAAAAAGCCAAGGAAAATGCCCCCTGCATCGTCTTTATCGACGAAATCGACGCGGTCGGCCGGCAGCGCGGCGCGGGCATCGGCGGCGGCAATGACGAACGCGAGCAGACCCTAAACCAGCTGCTGACCGAGATGGATGGATTCGAAGGCAACAGCGGCATTATTATTATCGCTGCCACGAACCGACCGGATGTACTCGACTCAGCCCTGCTCCGACCGGGTCGCTTCGACCGTCAGGTGATGGTCGATTTGCCCACTTACAAGGGACGACTGGGCATTTTGCAGGTCCACGCCCGGGAGAAAAAGATTGCCGATGAGGTGTCGATTGAAGCGATCGCGCGGCGCACTCCCGGCTTTTCTGGCGCTCAGCTAGCGAATTTGCTCAACGAGGCCGCAATTCTCACCGCCCGACGGCGCAAAGAAGCCGTCACCATGCTGGAGGTGAACGACGCCATCGACCGGCTAACCATGGGCCTAAGCCTGATGCCGCTGATGGACAGCAAAAAAAAGCGGCTGATTGCCTATCATGAAGTCGGCCATGCCCTAGTCGCGACAATGCTCAAACACGCCAATCCGCTCGACAAGGTGACCATTATTCCCCGCTCGGGCGGCGTCGGCGGCTTTGCCAGCTTCCTGCCGAAGGAGGAACAGGTCGATGACGGTCTGATCTCCTATGCTGAGCTAATGGATCGGCTGGTTATGTCGCTGGGCGGGCGCGCCTCTGAGCAGGTCGTCTTTGGCCCGGACGAGGTTACCTCTGGGGCGGCAAATGACATTGAGCAGGTGACGAATATTGCCCGCCAGATGGTTACCCGCTTTGGTATGTCAGAGCTGGGGGCCTTTGCGATGGAAACGGACAATCAGCAGCCTTTCTTAGGCCGCGATTTTATGTCGCGGAATGAGTATTCCAACGAGCTCGCCGAAAAAATTGACGCTCGGGTGCGCGCGATCGCCGATGACTGCCTCGCCAAAGCGGTAGAAATCCTCGAAAATCATCGCCCCCTGGTCGATCGGCTCGTCGATACGCTGATTGAAAAAGAAACCATCGATGGCGAAGAGTTTCGTCGCATCGCCAGCGAATACGCGCAGCTGCCCGAGCGGCCTCTGGTCACACCTACGGACTTTGGGCCTGGCTAGACCTTGTAGCCTGGGCGGCAGCTCTGCGGGCAGGGCTGTGCTAGCGCGCAATGGCGTCAGCGGGCTAGAGCTGATTGAGATTATCTTGCATCGTTTGACGCAGCTGCTCAGTCAGCGCCTCGATGGTCGCGGTGCGATCGGCGGCGTAGTCGTCCAGGTAATGCCTCAGATTGATTGGGTCGCCGATGTAAAAGCAGGCCCTGCGGTGGGCTTTGGGCTGGGGATGCTCAATCTGAAAGACCTCTCGCTCTAGCCGAATGAGCGTATCGAGAAATCGCTCTGGCGTCGGCGCTTCGGCCACATAGCCATCGTAGATAGCGTCGAAGTTGAGCAGTCGCATGGTAATCCAGTGGACGGCTTCATACTTGTCCTGATACTCTGCGGTTTCCAGCAGGGACTGAATTTTGTAAACCCGCTCGCGAATGGGTAAGTTCGGATTTGGCTTGAGCCCCAGTTTACTTTCGCAGGTGGTAATAAAATAGTTGCGAAGCCGATCAATCCGATGATTCCAATCCTGCTCGGCACAGGGAATCAGCCCCGCTTCCTGCTCAACCTGCTGTAGGACGACTTGGGCAACGGCCCGCAGCCGGGGATAGAACTCAGCGGTATCGGGGCTCAAATCCAGCTTGGCCTCTAGGCGGCTGAGCGTTTCTTCTATGACCCGCTCCATCGGCTGGCTATAGCGATATTTGAGGCTCAGCGGCACGATGTAGAGATCCGCTTCGTCCTCTTTTTTGGCCAGACTCGCCATCACCTGTAGCGGCATCTGAATCGCCCCCGTACGGAAGGGCATGACGGTATCATTTTGGTAGGAGCAGCCCCCTTCTGGAAAAATCACCAGCCGACAGCGCGGCTGCTTCAGCAGGCTCAGCGTCTCGGCAATGCTGGCGCGATCGCCCAGCCCCCGCCGGATAGAATAGCAGCCCATCCGCTGGATGAAGCCGCCCAACAACCCGCCAAAGGACTCGTGCGCCACGATGTAGTGAAAAAGCTGCCCCACCCGAGCAGATAGGGCAAAGAGGGCAATTCCATCTTCCAGGGTAGGGTGATTGCAAATATAGACCAGGCGCGATTCATCAATGGCCTTGACCTTAGCAACCGCAGTTTCAGAAACGGTCAAGTCAAAATGATAGAGCTTTCGCGCCAGCGGATAGGTAATACTCTGCACCAGCCTGACGAGCAAGGGAATCTGCTTAGGCGGATAAAAAAGCTGCGGTTCCTGATTGGCCATGTAAAAGCGGGGATATGCCGGTGCAAACTGAAAAGTCAAGGCCCTTCAGTTCAGACCCTGGAATTAGAATAATAGATCAGCTAGCAGCGCAGTCCGACGACTGTGATAGTTATTTTTTCTGAGGCGACAAGCGGAACTGTATTGCTGGGATCAGGAACGGTGACTCGATCGCCCGCGATCGCGGGCATACTGTCCGGGGGCACTCGCCGCAGTCGCTAGCTCTCTCGGGTCTATCCCAGTCAACGCTCCCAACAAAATCGCCGCATCCTCCACCGTGCGAGCAATTAGCCCAGCCGTATCCTGGGTCAGCGACAGTGATAGACCTGAGTGAGTTCGGCATTGTTTACCCGCCATAGCCAATGCGGCTCGCTCTAACCGGATTTTTGAGCCGCCTGATGTCTCAGTTTTTACAGATCCTGCGTGTAACTGCTGAGAGCGGCATAGGCTAGGTCAAGCGCGATATTGAAGAAGGGAACAAACATAGGTAGGGCAAGGCGATAGTCCCTTAATCAGCACCTGATCCGCTGTCCAAAACTCAGCACCGCACAGTTCCGCACAGGCCAGGAAAGCTGCATCGTACAAAGTAGGCAGATGATGCTCAGCCGCGATCGCCCAAGCCCTGTTTCTCAAGCTCGAACGATCGATAAACTCTAGCGGAAGCATCTGAAAATCTTCAAAACACGCCTGAGACTCCTCGCTGGTAAGCAGTTTCTGGCGCACCTTCTTAAGCAATACCGATCCAACTTCTGCCCAGGCAAAACAGGGAACCACTATCCTAATTGAAGTCAAAATCGCTTCTTGAATAAGTGCTTCAGCCTTCTGTGAATTGTCTTCTGGTACCAGGTAGGGAACGATTACGCTGGAATCGAGACAAAGTACTCTAGGCACTAGGATCGTCTTCAACACGCAGTTCGCGAACCAATTCGGCAGAATCCGTCTGCACTCCTGTACGCTTTAAGACGGTCTGTCGTCTCATCTGAATTCGCTTATGGGCCGCAAATGCCTGACGACGGCGAACTTCCTGGTCGAGGGCTTGGACGACTAAATCATTGAAGGATTCTGTGCCACCCTTTAAGGACTTAGCCTGAGCCAGTAAATCAGACGGAAACCGAATCGTAATACTTTCGCGCTGCATGGCTGGTTACACCATTTGGTTGCCCATCGTAAAATCATATTAGCTCAAAGTCAGCAGTTCTAGCAGATGGTTAAGGAGCAACGCGATCGCCTAGTTTTAGCTGCAATACTGAGGACCAGCACCGGCTAACCTACGGATGTTTGAGCTAGAATCTGACCAGTACTAGTCAGGTTTTATAGATGGCTTCCTTTTCCTATCCGTCACATGATTCGCAATCTTCCGAAATTAAAGGCTTGCAGAGTTGGAAGCTGGAGGAGGCGAAAGCTCGCTTCAGCAAAGTGGTGCGTCTGGCCCGAGACAGTGAACCCCAGCGTGTGACCGTTCGGGGGAAAGATGCGGTCGTCATCCTGTCGGCTGAAGCCTTTGCTAAACTGCTTCCCCTGCTGGAACAGCCCAGCCTTCATGCCTTGCTGTCCCAGTCTCCGCTAAGCCGTCTGGATTTTGAACAGTCGAGCGTTCAGGCTCCAGTTAGAAATATAGATCTGTGAAGGGTTGGCTGCTCGACACGAATATTATCTCTGAACTGCGCAAGCCTAACTGTCACCCTGCTGTCAAGCAGTGGGCGGATAGCCAGCAGCCGCAGTCGTTTTACCTCAGCACGGTGACGCTGGCAGAAATCCGCTTTGAACTTGAGCAGATTAAGAACGATGATGCCTTTCAGAAAGAATTGAATGAATGGCTAAATAGCACATTACGACCCTGGTTCACGGAGCGCATTTTGCCAGTAGACGAAGATGTGATTTTAGTTTGGCGTCAGCTGGTGGAAGTTGGTCGGAAGCAGGGCTATACCTTTGGTCAGCCAGACTTGTTTATTGCCGCGATCGCGCGCCTCCATGACCTGTGTGTGGTTACTCGCAACGTCACCGATTTTGAGAGCGCAGGGATTCCGATATTCAATCCCTTTGTGGTAGAGCCCCAGAGGTAATGATAAGTTTGGTAAATTGAAGGAGAAAATCAGATTGAGGCTCTGTCTCAGGGAGGAGACGCAGAAAATCTGCTCCGATTGAGAGACGTTTCGACGAGGCGACTGAGATAATCTCTAACTAAGAGGCATTGGAACGTGGGTGTATTTCTCAGCTACTCTTCAGCGCCGCTTCCTCATATGCCCGTTGAGTTCGAGTAGGTGTTCCCATGAATTCAGTGGAAAAATATATCGGCTTAGGGGTCGGTGTCGTTTTGGCGCTCATTGGCCTGTTCGCGATCGCCGATCCGTTCGAGGCGGGGCAGTTTGCCAAAAGCTACTTTGCGGCGGGCGACTTCGCGATGGGCGTGTTTGCCTCAGGAATGTTTTCCGTCGGCATCTTTTCTGTCGGCATTTTTTCGGTTGGTCTCTTTTCCCTGGGCCTGTTCGGCGTCGGACTATTTTCGACTGGGTTGTATTTGGCGGGACGATATCGCCGTCGGCTCGGCGATCGCCCTGAGTCTCCGTCTTAATTGGCGACCTTGGCGAATGACTACTTCAACGAGGCAACATGATTGGTGCACTAATTGCAAAGCAGCGAGCTAAAGCGCAGTTTGCCGCCCGCGCCCGGGGCGACATTGACCAGTTTTTGGCGGCCTGGACCGATGATGCTGCCTTGACCTTCCCAGGTGAACCGCCCTGGGGCGGCACCCATCGGGGCAAGGCGAAGATTCGGAAATGGTTTGAACGGTTTTACGAGCGATTTCCTCAGGCTCACTTTACAGCAGAAAACATTTTTGTCAGCAATCCCTTGGCACTGACTGCTAACAACGAGGTGGCCGTTGAGTGGAGCGCAACGTTTGGCGGTCGGGCTGAGCGCGATCGCGGCGTGGTGGTAGCTAAGATCCGCAACGGCAAAGCCGTTAATCTAACTGAATACTTTTTTCAGCCGCCAAGGGATCCGATGGCTTGAGCATATATAGGTGAATGTCGGTTTGGGTGGCGATCGCTAGCCTATGCCCCTGTCGATCGAACAGGGCTGTTTCTGCATAAATGGGCAGAGTTTGAACCGTTTGATGGTCGAGGTTAATCAGGCGCGTACCGGCGACATCGCTGCGAACGAAGTAGTGCGTACCGTCGGGGCTCAAGCGTCCGAAGCGGTCTTGGCGATCAATATCGGAAATGCGGGTGCGACGCTGTAGGCGTTTCCCGGTGGTCACATCCCAGGTATCTAGCCGCACATCGTAGAGCCACTGGCTCAAGACCTCCAGACTGCCCGCCGGATTGAACACGATATCGACCAGACTCCAGCGGTTATCTTCCAGGGGCTCTAGCCGCATCAGGTGAGTACCGTTGGTCAGCCGCCAGATATCGACGACCTGACGAACCGCTGATTCTGGCCCAGTGCTCATCGTGCTAACACCTGCCAGCAAAGTTCCATCAAGGCTAAAAGTAAATTGCCGTACAGCCGTATCGGGACCTGTTTCCAAGGACTGCAACACCTGCCCCGTCTCGCCATTGTGCCGTCGCAGCCTTACCTCAGCCGGAGCCGTTTCAGCATCAGCCGCCAGTACCACCTGACTGACCAGGTTGCCATCTGGAGCAAACGCTAGCTGATTGAGCGACGACCCAACCGGAAACGCCTCTTCCCCAAGTGAATGAGCCAGTGTCTGGGGACGCTGGCGGATGACCGCGCCCGTTTCCACATGCCAAATCTGGAGCTGAAGCGTCTGGGTCGATAGGGTCTGGACAATGGCCGCAGCTCGGTTACCATCTGGGCTGAGGGCAGCATCAATGAAGCGGGTGTCGCCATCAGTGACGATTTCAGCGATCGCCTTCCCAGAGTGGGTCTGCCAAACCTGAAGCATGTCTGGGTTGAGTGTCAGTAAGCGCCGCCCCCCATCACCAAAGGCAACGGGCTGGCGATCACCGGGAATTTCCGTCAGTAATTGCCAGCTGTTCCCATCGGATTTAGCCTCAGCGGGAATCGACGCAATAGAAGGCATTTGGCTGTCCTGCACGGACTGATCGGCTGCTGCGGCTAGGGTTAGCGGCACTGCGAATCCGGCACTGATGGTTAAGGCAAGGGCTGATCTGAACATATTGAGATTGAACTATCCGTTTCTTTAAGAAATGCTCCGAACTGCGAATAGCGTTGCGAGACAAGACCGCTACTGCAACGCCCTCCACTGCTGAATCACGGCTTGCAGGTCGGCGGGCAGACCGTCGGTGCTGGCTGCGGGATATTCAACAATGCCGCTGCGAGCCATCAGCCTCACGGTGGGAGCATCGGCATCACTAGGCTGATAGCGGATGCCATCGAAATGAGCAAAATTGGCCTGCTCCAGCCGCTGCCATATCGCTTCCGCCCGAGACTGTCCCACCGGTGTAATCGTGCGATCTAGGACCTCGCCGTCGCGAGAGCGGATCTGGAAGAGGCGACCATCAGCTTCTAGCATGGCGGTTTCTATCACGCCAGTGTCGTGGCGAAGGGTGCTCTGAACGCTGGTTTCATCGCCGAGGGCTTGCGGAGCGCCCCGAGAAATAAAGGTGGGGACGGCAGTGCCCCCGCTGGCTGTTGCGTTGAGGCGGACGGTTTCGCCTGTGCTGTCGCTATGGTAAATCCAGTACTGTTCCCCATCGCTAATGACGGCTCGCCAGCCCGAAATTGCCACCTCTGTGCAAAGTTCATCTGCCGTCGCCAGTCCGTAGCAGCCGTTCCAGGTTTGGGGCTCGGCGTCGATGATTCCCAGGCTGCGGGATGGACTGAGCCCGTCGCTTTCAGCTGCTCCAAAGATGCGATCGCGAACCGATGCTGGCAGGCTTGGCTCGGCCTCTGCCTGTCGGATTTGATCGCCAGTAAGATCGCTGCGATGGACATAGCGCTGGCCGGTTTGGGGATTCACCACCTCGATTTGCCAGCCCTCGGTCAGAGCGGCCAAGCAAGCTTCAGCCGGTCCGCCTAATCCCAGACAGCCATCGGAAAAGGTTTCCCGACTGTACTGACTAATCGTGAGCTGCTCCGCGGGGATGCCTAACTGACCGGACAGGTCGGCTTTAACGCGATCGCGAATCGTCTCTGGCAGGGGCTCGTTGAGGGGCTCTTCAGGCCTAGCCGCAGGGGGAGAATCGGGCGCAGGGGACGAGGCTGATTCTGGAGGCACCGTGCAGGATAGTAACAGGGTTGCCCCCAGCAGTAATGGGGTGAGGCGAATGATCATAGCGTGCGGTTTTCATGTCGAAACAGCTTCAACTTAGCGGCAACAAAGACAATGGTGGTCCTCGTTACCAAAATTGCTACTGCTGAACGGTATTACCGCCGACCCAAATAGTGTCTCCCTGAGCGGCGATCGCATGGCTTTGGTTGAGATCAGACGTGAGCGGAACAATGCCATTGTCACCAAAGCTGCGATCAAGTTCACCACTGGCTTGATAGCGGGTCACGGCAAAATCGGCGGCAAACTGCTGAGGGCGCTGTGCTGCATCTGGACCGTCCAGGTCGTAGCAGATCTGACCGGTGAGATGGATGGCATTGCCTAGAAGGCTAGCTGCTTGGCAGAACTGTGACAAGAAACCGGAGAATGGCTCGACATTAGTACAGCCAGCTCCGGTAGTCAGGGGTGGCATCTTGCATGTCGCTATACAGCCACACCATGCGGTCTAGGAACCAGAACTTGCCAACCAGAGTCAGCACAAAGCCCATCAATGTAGGCCAGACCGATAGGACGATCAGCCCCCAGATGACCAGCAGGAGGCCGAGAAATGCGATCGCATTTAGCAGGTTCGGAAACTGGCGATGATGTTTTGGGATAGGCACAGTATCGCGATTAATCCAAACCCGTTCGCCCAGAACGGCCCTAGACGCCCAATTATTCGTCGATTTTGGTTTGGGAAACAGGCGCGGGTTGACCCAGTTCCAAACCAGGGCAACGATGACCAGCACCACGGACCACCCGCCAATCCAGACTCGACTCCACACCGCTACAATCAGCAGCGGCAACACCGAGGTGCGGGTAAACACGCTCCAGGGGTTGGCATGGCGCGCCCATGTAGCGCTATCCATCTGAAACAGATTGGCAATTTTGTTATCTAGCATAGTCGACTCACAATGCTCCCGATCCTAAACATCAGTTCAATATCAGCAAGAGAGCTAAAGTTAAATAACACACATTTATTGATTACCTTCTCGGCTGGTATCAGTTCGCCGCCAGCAAGTACACCATTTTCCCCCTCGCTCAGTAATCAGGTTGTTCTTCACCGTGCGCACTCTTAAGGCCCGTGTCGTTCGCCGGGCCGAAGAAATCGCCGAATCCCCAGCCGTAAAGTATTTCTACATTCACAAAACAGCTCGCATGACGTGATTCCTATGCTGCTATTAGGCGATCGCAGTCGGCTTTGATCCTGTCCGCCCCCAAATTAAAAGGGCTCCTACGCCTAGAACAACAACAGCTGAATAGATAAAATTACCCAGTATGGGGATAGCCGTCAATAGAACAAAAAAGAGCAGTCCTACAGCAAGCGGTGCAATCCGCTTTGATCGTTGGTCGCTCCGAGTGGCATACAGTAGCCGTTGTCCTGTTGCAGAACTGAGAATGATTGCAGGCACATACCCGATAAACAGCAAGAAGCTTACGACTAACAAGATATTTGTCAGGAGGCCGACGCCCAAAATCAAGATGCCTAAATTCCATAGGAAGGGACCTAGGAGAGCGGTTAGGAGAATGGTGACTGCCGGGATGGCGATCGCTAGCACCCCCACGATGAGCAAGCCTGCAATCCCCCAACCCAGGCTGGCCAGCGGCTTAGCTTGAACAGTCGTCGTTAAGCGATTCATCCAGCCCGGGGCCACCCAGAATATCAGCACCCCTACCAACAGCAGCGTTATCCAGCGCTGTACGAGGTCCCACACAATCAAGGCCGATCGAGGCGTAGCTGATTCGACTATTTCGCGATTTGCACCGCCTGCGATTTGGGCGTCCGGTGCGATCTCGGCTTCGCTGCGAGATCGATAGTTGAGCGTGCCCGCTATCTGGGCTGAGTCGGTGACCGTCAGACCCCCTGCAACAGCGGGCACTGCCACAGGCGGCGGAGAGAGGAAAGGCAGATCAACCCGCAGCGCGACTTGGGGGCGATCACCTTCCCCGCCGACGTCAACACTGGCATTTCCGTCAACGGTTCCTTGCAGTTCTAAAGCCGCCATTGCCCCCCTAAAGTCCTGCTGTACGGTGCCAGCTAATAGCGCTTGTGCCCCCCTAAATGATAAATCGCCAGAGATCGCGCTACCCGCCATGCTCTCCAAACTTGCGCCCGCTGCCACCACGTCATCGCCAATCTGAGCATTCTCACCTAACTGCAAGACCTGCCCTGCTATGCGCACATCGTCGTCAATCGTACCGTCGATTACAATCGTCCGACCGGCAGCAGTCAAATCACCCTCGACAGTCCCGTTCACGGTAATCTGGCGACCTGCCCCAATTACATCTCCTCGCACCGTACCATCAATTGTCACCACAGCTCCAGATACGTACAAGTCATCCTCGATCACTTCGTTTTGAGCGATCGTTACTTGCTCGCCGCTGCGGCTTTCCATCGCCCAGCTAGACGCAGGCAGGCGCAAATATAGAAATAGGCTGACTAGTAGTAGCAATCCAGCAAGCGCTGAAAATCTTTGCCAGTTCGCGGGTGATAACTGTCGCATCTTCTTTTCTCCACTTGATGATAAATTGAGTAAAGCTGAAGGATGTTTACTTCAAGTTAAGGTGTGAGCTCAATGGTACGCCTGGTTAGGAGCCGCATCGCTGATGAACTGTCCGTGAAAGTTGAAGGGGATGATATGGGGCACTTTAGCTCGGCCTATTTCTTCAAACGACTGAGCGTTTAGTACCAGTAGAAATGTTTGACGCCTGCTCGCATCTAATACCAGCGAAAGAATCACCCCTTCGTCTTCTGTTACTCCGCCGGGAGCGGCGACAAAAACCGGTTCACCCGGATAGCAGTCCTGCTGCCGCCACAGCTTTGTGTCGCCCGTGTTTACATTTACTTTGGCGAGCTGATCGATAAAGCCATCGGGCTGCTGATTATCACCGCCATAGGCAAACTGATAGGGCTGAGCATTGCAGCGCTCGTAGTGAATGCGTGGAAACTCCATTTGTACGTCGGCAAGCGATTCAGCGCTGACGACGGATTTTCCTTGAAGCGGTACGCGGTAGCGAGTGAGCTGACCCTTTTGTAGGGTTCCGGTATCGGAGCGAAGATTATCCAAATAAAAGTCATCAATAATGGTCGCATCTGGATAGCTGGATGCATCTACAACGATATGACCGTTTTGTTCAAAGGCGTTGACATAGTGAAATGCAAAAAAGGGATCCCCTTCGCAGGTATTCACTCGCTCACCCCTTTCTCGGTCAATAATGTGAAAGCGCGTGCCTCGCTCTGGACGCCACTGGTAGTTTTCGATAAAGGGCGTTTGATGAAAGCGCATCGTCGCTAGCCTGAGCGGGTCGACGACCAAGGGACACTCTATGAAAACAATGTATCGCTCGCTGATAGGAAAGCTGTGGGTGTAGGCAGGCTTGTCAACTGGAACTTTTGCCAGTAAGGATCTCTGTTTTTCCGCTGTCTCAATCGTGTAAAAGGCGTAGGCACTATCGCGACCAAACTGAACCTGATAGCTGATAATTTGCTGGCGCTTAGGGTCAAAATGGGGATGGGCAGTGGTTGATTGTCCAGCCAGGTCGTCGGCATATTCAAATCTGCCGAGGGTCTCTAAGGTGGTAGGGTCAAAGGCAACTGGCGCAGGTGCTTCGGTGACGGCGACGGTCTGGTTGGCGATCGCCGTCACGTTGACATTTCCATTGTCTGTTAAAGGTCGATCAACCAGCATTGTCAGCAGGCGGGTAAGGAGCGATCGCTGAGGCACCGTACCAAATTCACCGCTGTGAATCTGCCCCGTTTCCATCGCATCCTGATAGCTGCCACTCTGCAAGAAACGATTGGTATAGCGAATTTTGCCAGATTCAAATGAAAATCGATGAAGCATTGCCAGCCCATCGAACCAGTGCCGGTAAGCTTGCTCGCCCACCTCAAACTTTGCAGGGCCAGTTCGCAGCAGATTGCCTGTCAGCCAGTCTGGTAGAGTGCCCTGAAGCTTCAGGTCTACATCTGTTACTTCCTGGTCTAAAGTCTCAAATCCGATATGATATGCTGCTAGACTCATAGCTCTGGTCTGTCCCTAAAGAATACTTTGCAGGCGGCAGGTGTGCAGGGATTACTTCTTTGCTCCCTTTTCTCTCTTAAGCTCTTATTTTCTATCTTAAGAATTCTCTTTTATGAACTGCTGATGCATACGCATTAACGGTATCTATGCTTACAGAAAAAATGTAGGAACTTTCGGAATACATTTATTGAATCGAAAGGCAGAATTGACCCGTCATGCCTACAGCTTCGCCGAACTCTCCCAATCGCCCCTGTTTCGCCGTCGCTGGCCAAACCTGTATGAGTCCCTTCAAGATAGTCGGCCCCAACGGCAGCGCATAATGCACCTCTACTGTGAGCAGATTCCGAGGCAGCCCCCGATTGTTCTAGCGAGAGACTACACGGGTTGGTCGCGCCCAGAAGCCCACTGCCTGCCAGTCTAGCGTCGCCTTCATTTCCAGCACCGCCTGCTTCGTCGCCTCTAGCTCAGCATCCAGACGGCGCAGCACCGTCATCGGCAAAATGACGTCGCGATACTTGCCCCGGACATAGAGGTCACGGAGGACATCGTCCGCTATCCCCCAGATGAAGTTTGCGATCCAGTTCAGCTGACTCTGTTCCATGCAAGTTCCGCTGGCAACTCAATTTAGGCAGCTAGGCGCTGCATCAAAGCGATGGTCCGC
The DNA here is from genome assembly GCF_015207255.1 of Vasconcelosia minhoensis LEGE 07310. Lineage (GTDB taxonomy): Bacteria > Cyanobacteriota > Cyanobacteriia > Phormidesmidales > Phormidesmidaceae > Vasconcelosia > Vasconcelosia minhoensis. Next base: position 25,929 of record NZ_JADEXG010000050.1, on the reverse strand, counting down.
ATCTAACTACACCCAGTCAAAATACCCCGTATGGGCGCTTCTAAACCAGGCTGACTTCGATTCCTAATAGATTCAGACCCAACTCCTCAGCTTGAATGTCCAGCACCTGCGGCGGTTTACCCACGCTGCCCTAGCGTTCAACCATGGGCGGACAGATCGGTCACTCTAAAGCCCAGGACAGATTAGCTTGGCCTTTGGAAAATAAGTCCTGTAGGGCTTAGGGTCTCTAGTCACCAGGGCAAAATCTGAGACTGATACATGGGAACCAATAAAGAAGTCAGGTAGCGGCGAACGTTTGGTACCTTTGTTTTCTCGATACTTGAGAAAAACTTTTCCCGCTAAAAACAGCGCCTCACGAGGGATTTCTATCACTTTAATATCCATCTGGGCGATCGCGTTTTCTACATCCTCTATCCTGCCAAAGCCAATGGAGACTTCGGCATAGACAATCGAGTTGATGTACAAGGTATTGGTTTGGCTATAGCGTTCCAGCACATCTTCTGACCAGTCTGCCCAGTTCGGATCGGCAGTAAACAGATCTAGCAGCACGCAGGAGTCAATGAAAACGCCATTCACACCCGTTCTCTGGTCAGGCTCATGATTTCGTCAGTAGACATGGCTGTAGTGGCGATGCCTCTAAGCTTTTTGAACTTGCTGGTAAACGCTGGTTGGCTCGTTTTGACAATATAAAACCTACCGTTCTCCTCTACGAAATCAACCTCAGTCTCAGGCGTGATTCCTAAAACCTCCCTGATTTTTCTAGGGATGGTAACCTGCCCCTTCGTCGTTACCCGCATAGTATCTATCCTCCAAATCGCCAATTTTGACATCGCAGGGGTAATACCATAATAGTATTATTCATTTTGCAGAACATTGGCTGGGCAACTTTATGCGTATTAGATTTTGTGTCGTCTAGCTTCTAGGGCTGCTAGTGGTTGTCGTAAAGCCTGCAAAAACTAGCGATGCCTACAGATTGGATTTGCCAATGTCTGTAGAATGTCCAAGACCGGCTGACCACCTTTATGGCCGATAGGGTGCGCGACTGGCAGCCCGAAGTAGTGGTGGGGATGCCGACCCTGGGCATGGTCTACGCGGTGAAGGAAACCAACGTCTGGGTGCAAAAGCTGGCCGATACTGACCCAAAGTGGCCGCAGCTCGTCCGAGTGCCGATTAGGTGTCCGCTATTTGCTAAAACAGAGGGGGCTGGATTCCTCTGGCCGATACGATGGCTCCTTAATCGCATACAGACTTTGCATCATGACCGATTCAACTCCTCCACCCGACTCGCTTTGGCAGCTCAAGCCCTGGTGGTGTCAGCCCTGGTCTATTGTGCTGACGGGCATCGCCATGCCAGCGGCAGTTTGGCTCCTGACCCATCGGCTGTGGCTGGTAACGCCGGTATTTCTATTCGTGATGGTCTGGTGGTTTTTGTTCCTCTACCTGGTGCCAAAGCAGTATCGTGAAGACCTGCTTTCCAAAAAATCATAGTCGTGCACCGCAGCAATCTATGTTTCAGGTTCTGATTGACCAATTTGGGCCACGGTCCAGGCTGCTGCTGGGGCTAACTGCCAATACTTTTCCCGATCGTTGCTGGGGGTTGTCCAGGGGGTGTCCAGCAGCTCAGACCGCAGGCGTTGTCCAGTGGCGGGCTAATCCCCCTCGGCTGCCTCAGCCGCAATTTCGCCCTCGTCCTGACTGTCCTGCTTCCCAGCTTCGGGCGTTGCGCCAATGGTGGCGGTTTCCTGACCGCGACTGTCTCCATTGCTATCGCTATTGTCAGTCAGACCGTCTAGCTGAAACTGCATATCGGTGGCAGGCCGCACCCAGATCTCCTGCTGCTGGGCGGGAACCGTTATTTCAGCGGCGTCGAAGGCCAGCTTCAGGCGGCGGTGGAATTCTCTAGAGACATCCCACTGTTTGATCGGCTGCGTTTTGATCCAGACCCGCACCACCGGGCCGCGATCGCCAAAATCCTCAATGCCCAAAACCTCAACTGGTTCTAAGATCAGCGACTGCCATTCAGCATCACGGTACATCTCTTCGGCAGTCGAGCGAACGATCTCTAGCGCCTTGTTCACATCAGAGTGATAGGGAATTGGAATCTTGAGATCGGCCCTGGCCCACTCATGAGAGAAATTGGCAACCGCAGAAATCTGACTCATCGGCACCGTAATCAGCCGTCCAGAAGCATCCCGAAGCTGGGTAATCCGCAGATTGAGATTCTCGACTAGGCCGCTCAGTCCTCCGGCCACGTCCTCCAGCGCAATCACATCGCCAATCGCATACTGGTCTTCCAGAATAATGAAAAAGCTGTTGACTGCGCCTGTGACCAGATTGCGAAAGATCAGCGATAGGGCTAGACCAATCACGCTAAAGCTGGCAATGAGCAGGCCCAGGTTAATCCCGACTAGGGCCAGTGCCACCAGCAGTCCGATGACAATCCAAACAAAAGTCGCAACATTTTTGAGCACGCTGGTAATGGTAGAGACACGCAGCTCCGTACGGCGAGAGTTTTGGATTGCCGATAGGCTTTCGTTTACCAGTCCTGAGGAGAGATTTTCGATGAACGCAAAGCTGAGACGAGCGCCGACATAGGCAACAATCAATAGCACCAAAATCACAAAGGGAATTTTTAACCCGTTGATTGCTTTGAGGCAAAAGGGCCGAGTCATGGGGAACAGCCACAGAATTAGCAGGCTGGCACCTGCGATAATGAGCAGCTGCAGAAGCTGTAGACTGCGCTGCTGCGCCTCTCGCAAATGCTCTCGCTGCCGATCGTCTAACTCCCTAGGACTGATCCGCAGCAGCCAGCCCACTAGGCCATAGCGGCCTGGCGATTGCCGCTGGCCATACTCAATGATGGCAACCATGACCGCTGCCGCTAGCGCGATCGCGCCCGCAATGATACCCTGGCGCCGTAGATACTCGGGCTGCCGCTGCTGCCAGGCTTGTCTGAGGGCATTGGGAATGGACTGCTGCAAGTCCTCCACCAGCGACCAGGGCAATGTGCCTTGCATCCTGGCGTCAGCTTCGGTCAGGGTGAATAGGTAGCTGCTATTGATAAAAACTGCTGGCAGGTCGTCTCGTCCCATAGGCTCAGTTGTAAAGCGAATATCGGGGCTATCCGCTTGCAGATACTCGTCTCGGATCTGCTTAAAGTTTTTCTCGACTCGCCTAACCCGACTGCCAACCGCCGCCTGTGGCGCTGCGACTTGAAAAACTTTGTATCCATCCAAATAAACCCAGTTGACGACGGCCTGAGCGCTATTGCTGCCGCCGCTCAAGGAAATCTGAGCGGCAGCTGGACGGTGAAGATAGAGCGGACTGAGGGCGAGGGCAAGCGCAATCGCGAATAGTATTACCCCCCGCACCAGCCGCCCAGCCCGCATTCTCATGGTCAGTTTCATTGGCTCTTTTAGGTTTCAAATGAGTTCAGTATAATAGGGCACAAAAAGCCCTTTGATCGCAATGGACTTTCACCGCGATACCCTGCTAAAGTTACCAGATCTGATCGTTGAACTGACGGTTCGCTGAAATTATGCTGAAACTATACGGAGGTATAGGAAAGACCGAGAGCAGCTGTGCCAATGACTTCCAGCGTCTGGGGGCGGCTCTATTCCTGCTTCATGATGGGCAAGCACGCTCTCATTAACTGCATACAGACGTAATCAGGTTTATTCACTTATTTCTGCAACCAGGCAAACAAGTCCTTGATAGTCAGCTGAAAATCTTCCATAAACGAAGGGATAGGAAGTGCTGAATCTGGTTCATCAAATACCTCTGTTTCTCGCTTTAAACGATAGGCAAACACAGTTTTCTCGAATGGGTCGATTAGCCAACCCATTTGTGTTCCATGCTTCAGACAGTGAAGAATATTTTTCGTCACCTTTGTATGACTCTGACCGGGAGACAAAATCTCAACTGTCCAGTCTGGCGCTAAGCAAAACGTATTCGAGATTTCTCCATTTTCATCGCTCGGTATCCTATTCCATACAAATACGGCGATATCCGGTACGGTCGAGCGCTCAACAAAGGTGCAGCGTAGCTCGGGAAACGCGCAGGCAGTTTTTTTAAGTTCGACCGCAGCATTGATGGCAGAGACAAGCCCTCCTTGAATCCTGCTGTGTTTCCCTTGAGGCATGGGCTTTTGAGTAATTTGACCATTCATGTATTCACTAGCAGGCTTCGTCTCTGGCAGCTGCAAAAATTCAGACAGCGTTAGTATTTTGGACGGTGTTTGTACCATACTGGGCTTACCTCTAATGCGCTAGGTTCAGATGATAATTCCTATTTTACCTAGATATCAATAGAGGGAAGTTGATAAAATTTGTCCACAAATCGGGCATTTACTAATGTAGCTGATTCTAGACGGCCATTTGCATCACCACTTCGACAATCTCTTCGCGGCTGCAGCCTACGTTGAGCGCCGCCTGAATGTGCACCTTGAGCTGGGGCCGGGCATTGCCTAACAGGGTTTGCAATAGTTTGCCCGACGAAGGTTTACCGGGCGCTGAGGAGGATAATGAGGGCAAGCGCGATCGCGAACTGGACGTTCGGCTTGGAACTGCTAGCCTGATTCACGGGAAAACACGCAAAGTTTTGAGCCGGGTTTTAGCTAGAATGCGGACAGCTTTTTTCGGACGTTCTCAGCTACTCCCGCTATGGCGACCAGTCAGATTCACTACGAAGCGCTGCTCGCCGCCTGCTGCCAGCACCAGGGCGCAATTAGGCTACTCCAGCAGTATCGGCCCTATCTAGAAACGCTGCCGAGTATGCGGCGACCTCAGGAAAGTATCATTTCGATTCCCCTGCCCAATATTCGCAGCTTCGAAGCGATATCAGCGGTTCCCGGGCTAGCCAGCGGCATTCGCAAAGTGCTGCCGCTGCCCTGCGACGTTGCTTTTATCATGTGCGATCCGGAATGGAAGATTAAAACCGAAACCGAAATTTTTCTGTTTATCTGCCGGCCCGAGGAAGATTTTTCCACCCTGCTGGCTCGCTGGCGGCAGGCTCAGGTCTGCCTGGAGCAGGGCTATGAATGGATTATGCCGCTGTCTCACCGGCATTTGCTGCCAACGGGGGCCGATCAGCGCTATCCGCTCTTTGCCGTCTTTGCCGATACGCCCAAGCGGATTGTGCAGGGACTGCAGGGGGCAGGGCTACCCACGATCGTCTATAGACCTTTTTCCACCCCTGAGCCTGAGCTGACGCCGGTGGAGATGCCGGTAGGAACAGATCCCAATTCGCCCTACTTAGACGAAGCGATCGCGGAAATGGACATTGACCTTAGCTTAGATGTAGATGATGGTCCGCTGGGTGAAACGGCGTAGGAACTATCGGATGACTGCTGCTCTATTCAGCCCATCAAGGGTTCGAGGTGCGCGATCAGCCGATCCACTTCTGCCAGCGTATTGTAATGAACCATGCTGACCCGAACGACGCCGTTTTGCTCCTGCAAGCCCAGGGTTTCGATCAGCCGCCTGGCGTAAAAGTCTCCATATCGGATGCCAATGTGATGGGGATCGATTTTTTCTGGAATGGTGGCGCTGTCCTGCCCGTCTATGACAAACGAAATGGTGGGAACTCGCTGGGCGCGATCGCACTCCCGCCGACCTAAAATCCGCACCCTGGGCTGGCTATTTAGAAAGCTGAGCAGCCGCTCGCTCAGCCGTTCTTCATGGCTGCTAATCAGGTCAAAGGCCTGCTGGAGCTGGCCGCGCAGGCTGGCGCGATCGCGGTAGTGCACCTGAGCCAATTCGCTCAGATAGTCGGTAATCCCCAGCAGGCTATAGCTCAGCTCAAAGTTGAGGTTGCCCGGCTGAAATTTGTAGGGTATGTCCGCATCGTCGATGAAGTAATGGTTGATGCCTGGCATCGCCAGCAGGTGCTCTCGCTTACCGTAGAGTACGGCCTGGTGCGGCCCGTAAACTTTGTAAAAGCTAAAGGCGTAGAAGTCTACATCCCAGGCCTGCACATCGACCAGCCGATGCGGCGCGTAGGCCACACCATCGACGCAGACCATTGCCCCGCGATCGTGGACAAACTGGGTAATTTCGGGAATTGGGTTGAGGGTGCCCAGCAGGTTCGACACGTGGGTAAGCGCAACCAGCCGGGTGCGCGGCGTCATCAGCGCGGCCAGGTCTGCCAGGTTTAACGCTAGCGTTTCAGGAACCGTCCGCCAGGTTTTAACGACGATGCCCTGCTTTTGCAAATCGACCCAGGCCCCAATGTTGGCCTCATGGTCGCAGTCGGTGACAATCACCTCATCGCCGGGACTAAAGGTCTGCCCCAGGCACAGGGCCAGAATCCGTAACAGCAGCGTGGTCGAGCCGCCCAGCACCACTTCGCTAGGCTCGGCATTAATCAGCGTTGCGACCGCCTGGCTGGCTTTGTCCAACCGCTCGCTCGCCGTCTGAGATACGGCGTAGGACGCGCCGAGCTGCACGTTGGAGGTGAGCAGGTATTCGCTAATCCGCTCGGCAACCCGCTGAAGCGTCTGGGAGCCGCCAGCATTGTCCATAAACACCCAGTCTCCCGCCAGGGCTGGAAACTGCCGACGCACGTAGTCGAGCTGCAGCGCTGGCGGGGAAGTCACCGGTTAACCGCCGACGCGCAGGAGCTCTACGTCAAAAATTAGGGTGGCATTGGGGGGAATCACGCCGCCCGCGCCGCGAGCCCCGTAGCCCAGTTCAGGCGGAATGATTAGCTTGCGCCGTCCGCCGACATGCATCGTACCGACGCCTTCATCCCAGCCTTTGATCACCTGGCCGGTGCCAACGCGGAAGGAAAAGGGCTGGTTGCGATCGCGCGAGCTGTCAAACTTGGTGCCGTCTTCCAGGGTGCCCGTGTAGTGAACGGTGACGTTTTGTCCGGTTTGTGGCATCGCGCCTGAGCCTTCCTCCAGGTCTACATATTGCAGACCCGATGCGGTAGTTTCGATATCTTCGTCAGCCAATTCGGTTTCCTCGGGGGTGTCATCAGTAAAAAAATCGCTGGCTGCCTGGGCCATCAGCGGGTTAGCTTCGCGGGTAGCGGCGGGGGGATCATTGAGGGGAGACGCGATCGCGTCTGACCCGTTGCCAAAGAGCTGGGCCACTAGCAGCACCGTGCAGCAGGCGGCTAAAACGCCAAAGCTTATCAATATTTCTTTCACAGCCGGTTCTAATCCAATTTCTAAAAGCCTACCAGCGACATTGTAGACAAGTTTGCGATTGAACCCAAGCCGCTAGCGCCACTGCTTATTTTCCAGCTCCCGCACCTGCCGCTCCAGCCGATCCAGCCGTCCGCGCAGCTCATCCATCTCGGCCTGGCGGGGCACGCCTAGGTCCTGCATGATGTTACGAATCTGGCGCTGCATCTGAATTTCGAGTGTCTTCTGATCAACGTTAAACTGGGCCATGAAGTCATCTACAAAGCCCTTGGCCTGCTCTGGATTGAGTCTACCCTCTCTGACCCACTCTTCGGTCACCTGCCGCATCCGTTCGGCAACTAGTGACGTTGTGCCGATGCCGAGCATCAGCAGCTGTCGGAGCAGGTTAGAGGTATCCATGGCATTCTCCTTTGAAAGGGTGAGCAGGTTCTGCCTCATTTTGGCAAAATATCGGCTCTAGCGAGGACGGTTATCCGTATTGAAAGCCATGCAACATCCTAACCTACATAATCTCCATCCCATGGCGGGATTTCCCCAGATTTCTTTCCTCAAGAACACGGTCTCAAACCCCAATATTGTGATTGGAGACTACACCTACTACGATGACCCAATAGACTCAGAAAATTTTGAGCGCAACGTACTTTACCATTTCCCCTTTGTTGGCGATAGGCTGATTATTGGTAGGTTTTGTGCGCTATCTAGGGGGCTCAAGTTTATTATGAATGGCGCAAATCACAAGATGTCTGGGTTCTCGGCCTATCCGTTTGAGATTTTTGGTGAGAGCTGGACCCGGGTGATGCCGCGGCCTGGCGAGTACCCTGACAAAGGAGATACCGTAGTTGGCAACGATGTTTGGATTGGCTATGAAGCTGTCATTATGCCCGGTGTCAAAATTGGGGATGGGGCGATTGTTGCCTCAAAGTCTATTGTTACCAAAGATGTTTCACCCTACACCATTGTGGGCGGTAATCCAGCTGGCCTGATTCGACAGCGCTTCTCAGATTCGGTCGTTCAAACGTTGCTAGAGCTAGCTTGGTGGCACTGGGATATTGATAAAATTACACGAAACCTAGAAAAAATCGTGGGAGCTGATATTGAAGCTTTGAAAACCTGTGTGTAGACCTGACTGTCCAATCTGAATCCACTACAAAATGCGCGCCTCCAGACCAAATTCCCATATATCCTCCATATTTCAATGAATTGTCCTGCACGTCCATCGAGTCGCTACGCGATTTGATCACCGCCCCAGGTGAGTGATAAACAATTAGCCTTTCTTCCTCGCGGATAGAGATAGAATCCGGTAATTCGCCATAGATCCACTGCATCTCATTATGCGGATCTTCAACAATGCGTGTTGTACGACCATACCGAAACTCAAACCGGGTAGAAGTATAGTTTTCACCTTCGGGAATAGTGCCGATGTAGGTAGCTCCTGGGTGGATCGCATTGCTAGTACATCCAAAAATTAGCACCGTACAAAGTCCGAACGCAACGATGGCTGACTTCCTTGCCCATTGACGATGCTCAGCTCAATCTGTCAAAGCAGCTACTCTGCAAATCGCTACGCTGATTCAGGCGGCTCCGCGAGAGCTTATTTTTACCTCTGGTGCGACTGAAATCATCAACCTGGCGATTCAAGGTACCGTTAAGCACCTTCAGAAAACGGGCATCAGCCCTCGCATCGCCATTTCTGCGGTTGAGCATAGTGCCGTCTTAGATATCTGCCACGCCCTGAAAGCGCAGGGACTTATTGACCTGATTGCCCATCGATAGCCAGGCGCACCTTGACCTGGCTCAGCTAGAGGCCGCCTGTGCGAATGGTATTCATCTGCTCTGTGTGATGGCGGAGAATAATGAAGTTGGGACGATTTATCCGCTTGAGAAAATTAGCGCGATCGCGCTGATGTTCCGCTCTCTGCAGAAAAGGCTTTACTAGCTGAGCTGTAAACCTTGTTTACTGGCCGATTATCGCTGTGCCATTACCCCTTAGTATCTGAGTAGCAACGATCGTCGGTGGGAAAGTACCGTGAAGCTAATTCTTGCGATCGCGGGTGCAGTCGGGATGCTGGCAGCTGTGCCCAGCGCTTATGCCAATATGGAATGTCCGGTCGATAACCTAATCGCCAATAGCGCTGAGCCGATCTATCTGCCGGTCGGGGAGGGCTATTCGCTAGGTGAGGAGCCTGAACCTGCCACCATTGCCGGTCGGATACCGGGAAGCCGGGTAAATGTGCGTACCGGGCCAGGGGAAGAATACGACGCACCTGCCCATGGTCTGGTGGGTGACCGGGTAGCGGCGCTTGAGTTTGCCTTCAGCTCAAAATGTGAGACCTGGTTTAAGGTCAGATTCCCAGAGTCAGACCATATCGGCTGGGTTCACAGTGTCCACGTCGATTTGCGCTGAGCGAGCGGTGCAGAATCCTATGCGGCTCAGAAAGGCCGCAGCCTTGCTAGCCTCTGCTGGGGATGATTAGCCGGTCTGGCTTAGAAGAAAACACTGCGCCGAGTCGATTTAGCACAATGGGTTGCTCCGATGTCAGTAGCAGAAACTAGGTTTTTTGGCGTCATAGGTAGACAGCTCTTGCATCGTGAGTATCCCTTCGCATTAGGGAAATATAAGACCCTTATCTGACCTATATAGTTCAATCATGCTTATTCTTTACTCAGCTGGTGCTGTAACGCTAGGGCTACTGTTTAGCCTTTGCCAAATCCGCGAGCAATTCGAGATCAATAAAAGAGGCCGCCAACCTGACGACCCTGATCCGATCCACGCCTGGATGTTGGTCATCCTGGCTGCTCTGTTCTGGCCGCTCGTAGTGCCAGGCTCGATTGTGGAGCTAGCTGGTTCTCGACTGCGCGAGCTCGGGCGTTGACGGAAGTTTACAACGTCCGCATTGCGCTGACTTTGAGCTGTAGGCTTGGATACAATAAGGTCCCATACGGGGGGTGAGCTCGATGAACTATGAGACTGCTTTGCAATCGGCCATTCTGTCTCAGGAGGTCTATCAGAGTTTTGCAAGCAATAGATTTAGCGCCTGGCAAAACACCCAGCCGACTTTTGTAGAGCAGGCCACAACCGATACCCAGCTGGCAATCTTGGCAGAACCCGCTGCGCCGCTAGCGGTTATCGCCTTTCGCGGCAGCGATGCCGAACAAGATTGGAATACCAATACCCAGCTGGGTCAGCAGGAATATGATTGGACCGTCCGGCAGGCCTATCGCGCGCAGGTTAAAGACGTGGTGACCGACACCGTGATGGAAGAGAAAGCGCTCGTCTACCCCGATGCCTATGGCGAACCGAGCCGTCCGGTAAAAATGCACAGTGGCTTTATCTCAGCCTATCTGTCCGTTCGGGCGCAGATTCACGACTATGTTCACACCAGTCCTGCAACGCAGTATCGCACCACCGGCCACAGCCTGGGAGGGGCGCTCGCTGCCCTCTGCGCGATTGACCTGCAATACAATTTTGGCCAGCGGATTACGGTGGAGAGCTACACCTTTGGCTCGCCCAGGGTCGGCAATGCCGCCTTTGCTGAATCCTACAATCGCCGCGTCCCCCATACCTGGCGTGTCGTCCACGGTTGGGATCTGGTCGTGGGGCTGCCCCGACCCTGGCAGGGCTATCGACACGTGGACCAAGCCGTCAAGCTAGACCGGGGCTTTACCTGGCGGATCATTACCGGCAGCTTCGATGACCACCGCATTGACCGATACATCGGCGCTTTAAAGGACCAGCTGGGCCGCCGCTAGATCATCGTCCATTGAGTTCATCTGGCCTGCGCCGCCTATCTGCCTAGAGACTTGCTGACATCACAGAACATCTGTCAACCCAACGCAGGAATCGTAACGATCCCGAAATATTGGCCGCTCAATCGGCCGCTTGCGCTGAAAATAAACGGAGCGGTGTACTTACCTGAACGGCGTTCATGGGTATTTCAACTTCCGTTGTGGAAGAGCTAATGGCGGCCCTACCTGCCCTGAGGCCCCAGACCTACTTTAAGACGTCGCTGACGGCGCTTTCCCATGCTATGGAAGATCAGGTATTAGCCGGGGCAGAACGACCCTTGGTGATTGCCAGCTTCCAGCAAGAGCGCTTCTATCGCCAGGAAGCCCATCGCTACGAGCGGATTGCCGAAGTCACCGACCAGGTCTATGTGCTGGCAGCGGCGGAAACCAGCTTTGGCAGCCAGTCTGGCAATTACGAAACGGTTGCCTTTGAGCAGGATGACACGCTCACCCAGGAATGGCATCTGATTGTGCTGGGAGAGCGCTATAGCGCCTGTCTGATCTGCCGCGAACGGCAGCCGATAGAGGGGGTTACGGTGCGATCGCAGGGTGCCCCCGCCCTAGATCAAACCCGCCGCTTTGAGGGCTTCTGGACGCTTGACCGGCAGGTCTGCCTGCGGGCTGCCGACCTGCTGCTAGCGCGGATTCAGGCCTACCGACCGCAGCTCAAGGCCAAGCTGGGCCGGGCCCGGCAGCAGTTTCTAGCCGACCTGAACGACCAGCCCGACCCGGTGCTGGAGCCCGACCCGTTTGCCCAGCGGCTGGTAACCTATCTGCAGGCGGGGCAGTATAAGCTGCTCAAGGCCTACCGGGCGATTATGTCCAAAGAGCAGCGAGAGCGGCTGATCAACTCGATTACCTCAGCGATTCGGCAATCGCTCAACCCGGCTGAAATTTTTGCGATCGCGGTCCAGGAGCTGGGCCAGGCCCTGGCGATCAGCCGCTGCATCATCTACCGCTGCGGCGCTGAGACCGACAATGTCCAAATTCAGCATGAATATCGTCAGCCCACCGTCAGCGCGCTGGCGGGGCAAACCTGGCCCTTGCAGGACAACCCCCTCTACCAGTGGGTGCGCCAGCGGCAGGCGACGCTAGCCATCGAAGATACGCAGGCCGACAGGGCGGCGGATCTGTCGCTGAAGCCGGTGCAGCGGCGGCTGGCCCACTGGCAGGTGAGCGCCTGCCTGCTGGTGCCGCTGATCTACCAAAAGCGGCTGCTGGGCATGGTCGAGCTCCACCTCTGCCAGCCCGAGCCCCGGGTCTGGAGCGACCATGAGATTGAGCTGGTAGAAGCGATCGCGGCTCAGCTCAGCGTTGCCCTGATCCAGGCGGAAGCCTACGCCAACCTAGAAGACCTGAACCAGCAGCTGGCGGCCCTAGAGCGTACCCGCAGCAACCTGATTGCAATCACCGGCCACGAGCTGCGGACGCCGCTCTCGACTATCCGCGTCTGCCTGGAGAGCCTGAATACCGAACCCGATATGCCTACCGACATGCAGCAGGTGATGCTCGAAACGGCGATTACCGACGCCGAGCGGATGCGCAAGCTGGTGCAGGACTTTCTCACCCTGTCTCGGATAGAAAGCGGTCGGATTGAGTGGAACCTGGAGTCGCTGTCGCTACAGGAATGTATCGACTTGGCCCTGAGCAGCCGCCGGGCGCGGTCGGCGGAAGAACGGCAGCTGCCGATTCGGGTCCAGCTGCCGCCCAAGCTGCCCTGCATTCGGGCCGACGGCGAATGGATGGTCGAGGTGCTCTCTAAACTGATTGACAATGCCTGCAAGTTTACCGATGCTGACGGTGAGGTGAGGATTCAGGCTGCGCTGCGGGATGGCCTGGTTGAGGTGACGGTGGCGGACACCGGTCGCGGCATTGAGCCCAACCGACTGGAGACCGTATTCGAACGGTTTTATCAAGAAGAGGGAGCACTGCGCCGCTCCGTCGGCGGCACCGGCCTCGGGCTAGCGATCTGCCGACAGATTATCGAGGGCCTGGGCGGTCAGATCTGGGCCACCTCCGCCGGGAAAAATCAGGGCACCCAGATTCATTTCACCCTACCGCGCAGCGAGGACAGGAGCTATGCGGACAAGCCGCGATCGCGCACCCCGGCCCGCAAAGCCAAAGTAAAATAGCCCGATTCCGCCTCTACTGCCCCGCGTCATCTTCCCCATGCCGTCCCGCTATTTCTCCCTGCTGTCGCTGTTGCTCTGGGCTGGACTGCTGCTGCTGGTCCGCAGTCCTGAGCAGAGTTTGCTGCCCCACGACGAGGGCTACTATGCCCTGCAAGGGCGCTGGATTATGACCTCCGGGGACTGGCTGACGGTGTCCTGGTGGGGCGACCCGGTCTATGACCGGGCGATCGGTCTACAGTGGCTGATTGCGCTGGCCTATCAGCTCTTCGGCAGCCGCGAGGGGGTGGCCCGGCTGCCGAGCACGCTGGCCTGCCTGGGCAGCGTCTGGCTGACCTATGAGCTGGGGCAGCGCTGGCTGGGCCAGCGGGCTGCCTGGTGGGGAGCGGCGATCCTAGCGGTAACGCCAATTTGGATTCAGGCGGGGCGGCTGGCGATGCAGGATATGCCGCTGGTGTTTGTGGAGCTGCTGGGGATTTGGGCCTTACTGAAGGCAGAGGAGCAGTCCGGGCAGCGAATCGCCTGGGGAATATTAGCCGGTAGCACGGTGGGGCTAGGCTTTCTATTCAAGAGCTTTATGATTGTGCTGCCGCTGGTAGCCCTGCTGCCCTACCTGGTGGTGAGCCATCGCCGCCACCTGCTCAATCCGGGGCTCTATGTCGGGCTGGTGCTGGGCGGGCTACCGCCGGCGCTCTGGCTGGGGCTGAGCGTTGACAAGTACGGGCTGCTGCCGCTCCAGCAGATGTTTGGCAAGCTGCTGCTGCTGTCCAAAGATTACGAGATTGAGTCTAGCCCGCTCTACTATCTCTGGAGCATTCCGGCCAACGGCGCCCCCTGGCCGCTGCTCGCGATCGCGGGTCTCTGGCTGGCCTGGCCGCTGCCCGATAAGCGCAAATGGCTGTGGCTGGGCTATCCGCTGATCATGCTGGCCGAGCTCAGCTACTTCGACACCCGCACCTGGTATTACCCCCTGCAAATTTATCCGTTTATTGCGCTGCTGGCGGCAATTCCCCTCGAGGAACTGGCCCGGCGCTACCGGCGGGCCTATCGGCTGGGGCGCGAAGGCCTCATTCGCGGGCTGAGCTACGGCCTGGGTCTCTTCGGCGGCATGTTGCTAACGGCTGGAGTGATTGTCTGGGCGCTGCCGCAGCGGCTTGGGCTGGCTGCGGACGAGCGCATTTACGGTCTGCTGGGCATCGCCGCCGGGCTGGGCTGGCTAGTGCCGCTGCTGGTGTTTCGCCGCGATCGCCAGCGGTCAGCGGGCCGATGGGTCGGCCTATGGCAGGCGGGCTGGCTGCTGGGTCCCGGGCTGGCGATCGCAACCCTCTGCGTCACCGGCCTCTGGGGCAACTACAGCCCGACAGTTAAAAATGCGCTGCGCAGTCCAGACATTTCCGCCGTCCTAGCTCAGCACCCGGTTGACTTTGTGATGCCCAACGGCGGCCCCGCCAAGACCACGATTCTGATCACCTTCTATACGCCGCAGCTGGGAAAAAGGCTATCTGCCATTGAGCAGATTCCCCCGGATACCTACGCCTGGGTTGCACCAGAAGCCGCGCCTGTGCCGCCGACCTATCGGGTTCTGGCCGAGGTGAAGGATTGGCAGCTGGTGAAAACGCCGCCGACGCCGCTGCGTGGCAGAATAGGGAGTCCCTATTCGGAATCCTAGCTGTGACGCGAGCGCCGATCCGCTCTGAGGTGAGCGATAAGCAGTCCCTTAAGGCTCAGACCCGGGCCTATTTTGACCGGGTAGCGCCGGAGATCGACCGCTGGCGCGATCGCAGTCGCTACTACTACCGCGACCTGGAACGGCTGCACCAGTTTGTGATTCCGCCCGGCAGCCGGGTGCTGGAGATCGGCTGCGGCACCGGAGAGCTGCTGCGGGCGGTGGCTCCGTCCGTTGGAGTGGGCGTCGATCTGTCGCCGGGGATGGTCGCGATCGCGCAGCAAAAGTACCCCCGGCTCCAGTTTTGCTGCGCCGATGCGGAAACGCTCACATCCGGTCAGCTGGGCCATCCGGACCCCTTTGACTACATTGTTTTATCCGACACGCTGGGCCACCTCAGCGATATTCAGGCCGTCCTAGAATGTCTCCAGCCTTTCTGCCAGCCCCGCACCCGGCTGATTCTGACCTTCCACAACTACCTTTGGGAGCCGCTTTTACGACTGGGAGAAGCGGTGGGACTGCGCCGCCCCCAGCCGCCACAAAACTGGCTGTCAATGGATGACGTGACTAACCTGCTCACGATTACCGGCTACCGACCGCTGAAGCGGGGACGGCGCTTGCTGCTGCCCAAGCGGGTGCCAATCATTGCGGATTTAGTCAATCGCTACCTGTCGCCGCTGCCAGGGATTCGGCATCTAGACCTGATTAACTATGTGATTGCCCGCCCGCCTGCCGTCGCTGACGCCGAACAGCCGACCTGCTCGGTGATTATTCCAGCTCGGAATGAGGCCGGGAATGTGGAGGACGCGATCGCGCGGATGCCGCTGCTGGGACGCCATACCGAAGTCATCTGGGTAGAAGGCCATTCTCAGGATGAGACCTGGGCCACCATTCAGCAAACGCTGCAGGACTATCGCGGGCCGCTGACGCTGCGGGCCTATCAGCAAAGCGGACAGGGCAAGGCCGACGCGGTGCGGCTGGGCTTCGACAAAGCCACGGGTGACGTGCTGATGATTCTAGACGCCGACCTGACGGTACCACCTGAAGACCTGACCCATTTTTGGACCGCGATTACCACCGGTCACGGCGAATTTATCAACGGCTCGCGGCTGGTCTATCCCCGCTCCAGGCAGGCCATGCCTTGGCTGAATACGGTCGCCAACAAAATTTTTGCGCTGCTCTTCTCATTTCTACTAGAGCAACCGCTCAAAGATACGCTCTGCGGCACCAAAGTTCTCTGGCGCAGCGATTACGAGCGCATCGCCGCCGGACGCAGCTACTTCGGCGATTTCGACCCCTTTGGCGACTTCGACCTGCTGTTCGGTGCCGCCAAGCTCAATTTAGACCTGGTCGAGGTCCCGATTCGCTATCAGCCCCGCAGCTACGGCGCGTCGAATATTGCTCACGTTAAGGAGGGGCTGGTGCTGCTACGTATGTGTGCCTACGCCAGCCGCAAGCTAAAATTTATCCCATAACTGCTTGATCGCTCTGTTTAGCCTTGAAATGAGCTGATGACTTAAAACCTGGAGCTAATCCAGCAGCGAAAGCCATACATATTGTGTAAGTAAACACACATACAGAATTCAATCACTATATATAGCGCCCCAAACCTTGCGAATCTCGCCAGTCTTTGTTAGCGTATACGAGAATTGAAAGAAAACTCAGGTATTGGGGAAGTAAATATGCCAGAATCCCTTGAGCAGCAACGTCGGGCCATCGAGGCTGACATAGCTAAGCGCAAGCATCAGCTAGCCGAACAAGAGGCTGAGCTGATGCATCTTCAAGTGTTGATACCGCAACTCAGAGCTGCGATCGCAAATCATGAATCCATTCTTACCTCTGTTATCCGAGAGCTGGATGCTGAGCAAACTATCTACAGCTCGGATTTGACAATACATCGAAGTCCAATGGATATGATACGTCCTGAATACAAGGGCATGAAATTAGGTGACATTGCAGCTCATGTTTTGGAGACTTGCCAAATCCCTTTGACGACGACTGAATTAGCTCGCCGCATTTACGAAGCGAAGAACGATGATGAGCTTAGCCGAGCTAGAAACTCTCTATCTGCCGAACTACGTGGTGGCGTAAAAAGCACTCATCCTAGATGGCAAAAAATTGGCCGTAATGCCTACGCAAGCTTGCAATATTCTCAGGAGGAAGCTGCTTAGTGAAACAACATAGCTGATAACGTCCAATGAAATAGCTCGACACCCATTTCGAGCGCCGAGCTGTCTTTTTGGTTATTTTCAGCTTATCACAGCCTCGATGAGCACTGCTTAGGGTGTTGGGTAGTTCTCATGCAAAACACGCATTCATCGAGGAAAAATGAAAAATCAGCCGTCTGATCCATACCAAGATATTGAGCTAGACGCCTACAAAGAGATGTTGCGTCAGGCAAAGCAAACTTTTAACATGCACTGCCTCGGAGTGGTAGTCTGTGCCATACTCACAGCAGGAGGCGTATATGCCTTCCTAAAAAGTGGTCGAGTAGTAGAGGTAGCCATTACTGGAGCAGCAGGAACCGGAACTCTTTGCTTCGGAAAGTTAGCAAGGGACTCTATCAAAGAATCAGAACGTAGGTTGACTAAAATCATCAAACAAGTCAAAACTGCTCGCTAAGCAAAGGCACTATGCTAAAACTGAAGCAGAGCAGCTGTCTAGCAGGCTATATGTTACGAGTTACGGTTGAGTAGAAAATTTTGCTCAAATGACTACATAAACTAAGTAGATAAAAGTCACTCAGCTTAAATAGCTGTTCAAGATGTCGAAACAGGTGTATAGCTGGAAAAGGTTTTGGTGTCCTCGGTCAGGTAGCATAAACTTGGCTGATGGTGGATATCTGTGTGATCCTGACGCGAAGTGGGGAAAAGCATATAACCCAGATCTGGTGAGTTTAGCAGCGATCACTAATATTCCATGCCTAGGCTTATTGGGGGAACCAGGTATCGGCAAATCTCAGGAATTGAAAAACCTCAAAGCGCTCACAGAGCAGATACGGAATTCTAGTCAAATCTTAGAACTTAATCTCCGATCCTGTGCAAACCTAAAAGAGGAGCTGTTCAAAGATGAAACCTTTACTAATTGGCTCGGGGGTAGTCATCATCTTTATTTGTTCCTTGATAGTCTTGATGAAGGACTTTTGAGCATCCCGACACTAGCGACGGGTTTAATTGATGAGCTTAAGAAGCCAAAATATCAGGATCATATTAATCGTCTCCATCTCCGTCTAGCGTGTAGAATATTCGTATTTCCGGCAATCCTAGAAGAAGGTCTGAAGGAGCTTTGGAAAGAAGATTGCTTTGCAATTTATAAGTTAGCTCCACTTCGTCGTATAGATGTTATCGAAGCCGCGAATGCTGAAGGCTTTTCTTCTGATGATTTTCTAAAGGAGATTGGACAGAAGGATGTTGTATCGCTAGCGATTAAACCAATCACCCTAAGATTTTTACTAAATATATATGGCCGTCATAATGGTCAATTCCCTCCAAATCAAAAACTTTATGAACTTTATCTTGAGGGATGCAAGCTTCTCTGTGAGGAAGTGAGTGAAAGCCGTCAAGCTTCAAACCGAGTAGGTAACCTAGATGCTGATCAACGCCTGATCGTCGCCGCTCGAATTGCAGCTATTACTGTCTTTACCAACCGATTTGCTGTGTGGACTGGTGTTGATCAGGGGAATATACCCGATGAAGATGTCCTTCTTCAAAGGTTATGTTTCGGCTGCGAAGAGGTCAATGAAAAGGAATTTGAGGTTACTAGGGAAGCAATTAAAGAAGTTTTAGATACTGGTTTGTTCTCATCTCGTGGGTTACATCGAATGGGATGGATGCATCAAACCTACGCTGAATTTCTAGCCGCTTGGTATTTGGTACAACATGAAATACCTCTTATTCAGGTTACAGAATTAATTTTTTCATCTGAAGTTTCAGACCGCAAGCTAATTCCTCAGCTTCATGAAACGGCTGCATGGCTGGCTAGCATGAGATCAAATATTCTTCAAGAAGTTATCAAAACTGACCCAGATGTTATTTTGCACACTGATGTGCCGACTGATGCACAGGTTAGAGCATCAATTGTAGATAACTTACTGACACAGTTTGAAGAAGGGAAACTATTTGATATAGGTAGAAATAACTTTCGTAACTATGGGAAGCTTAAGCATCCTCGATTAGTTGAGCAACTACGCCCTTATATCTGTGTTCCTAGTAAGCAGGTTTATGCACGGGATCTAGCCATTTATATTGCCGAAGTGTGTGAAGTCGCTGAGCTTCAGCAAGAATTAGCGGAACTTGCTCTTGACTCAACACAATTAATTTATTTAAGAGTGAGCGCAGCCAAAGCAATTTGCTCAGTTGGTGATGCAACTACAAGGCCGAAGCTAAAGCCTCTTGCGATTGGACACCTGCCAGAAGATGAAGACGATCGACTCAAAGGATATGCTTTGAAAGCGATCTGGCCAGATCATCTGACCGCAACTGAATTATTCAATTCTCTGACACGACCCAAAAAAAGAAATTTTTTTTGTGGGTATCAATGGTTTCTCAATTATGAATTGGTTCCACAACTTCAACTTCAACCAGATGATTTGGTAGCTGCTCTTAACTGGCTTGAAGGGCAAGGTCTACGATGCCTCGGATACCCGTTTGAGAAACTTGGGGATGAAATTCTCTTAAAAGCATGGGAAAACCTTGATTTACCTGGAGTAGCAGAAAGCTTTACTCAAGCAGCTCTAGTCCAATGGAGAGAGCATCAAGAACTTATTACTGATGGTGATAAGCCAAAAGAAAAATTCGCGTCATCACTACTGAGTGAAGCTTGGAAACGACTTGCATTAGTTGAGCAAGCAGTTTTAGTTACTTCAAAAACTCAAGAAAATCCATCTTTTCTATTCAGCACTCTAACTGAAAAATTTTTAACTTCAGAAGATGTTTTTTGGATGCTTGAAAGGCTTCAGAATGCCTCTTGTGAAAAAGCTCGAAGGATTTGGAGTCAACTACTTGAATGGACATTTAACCCCCAAGATACGAAGCAAACAGATGCAATTATTGAAGCCTCTCAAAATAACAGCATTTTGCATGAGGTTTTTGCACATAGAATTGAGCCGATTGAATTAGATTCAGCTCAAGCTAGAAAACTAAGAGATGACTATCTTAGTTGGCAAGAAAGACGAAATCGCAGACAAAATTCCCCCTTATTAAATCCCCCACCACAAGAAAGAGTTCTCAAGCTTTTAGAAAATCTAGAAGCTGGGGATTTGGATGCCTGGTGGCAGCTTCATAGGGAAATGACTCTCAAACCTGAAAGTCAGAACTACGGTAGTGAATTTGAATTAGATCTCCCCCAGCTTCCTGGATGGCAAGAGGCAGAAGAAGCTACTCGAAGAAGAATCATTGAAGGGGCAAAGAAGTATATTCAACAAAAAGATGATGTAGATTATGGCTGGATAGGCACGAAACCCTTCAACAGACCTGCACTGGCAGGCGGTAGAGCTTTTTTGCTATTCTTACAGGAAAGCCCTGATTTCTTAGAAAATCTATCATCTGAAATATGGAAAAGATGGACGCCTGCTATTGTTGCTGCTCCCAGTAGTAATCAACATGAAGATTCCTATTTGCAATTAGTTAAGTACGCTTATCTAAATTCTTTTGAAGGATTTATCAAGACACTGATAGCACTGATTGATAAAGAGAACCAGGAGCATGACTACCTATTTGTGCTTGATCGCCTTGATAAATGTTGGGATGAGCAGTTGAAGTTGACTTTGCTGGAAAAGTCTAAAGATCCGATACTCAAACCTAAATGCGTTGGTCAACTGCTTGAAGAACTCCTGAGGCAAGGATTAACTCAAGCTAGAGACTTCGCAAAGTCTCTAATTTATTTCCCGCTGTCACCAGTTGAGAATGAGCGCGAGAAGGCTCTGATTGCTGCTAAAGTACTGATTCAAAATTCAGAGCCATCTGGTTGGTCATTTATTTGGTCACTGATTCAGCAAGACACATCTTTTGGTCGCGAAGTCCTTGAATTAGCTGCTCACGGTTACTCAAGTGGAGTTCAGCTAAATTTGACTGAAGCACAATTAGCTGATTTATACATTTGGCTAGTTCATCAATATCCTTACAGTGAAGATCCTGAGCACAGTAATGAGGTGATCGCTTACTCTGTAACAACTAGAGATGGCATTGCAAGACTAAGAGATAGTGTTTTATCGCAATTAAAAGAACGAGGAACTCCAGAAGCATGTACTGAAATCCAACGTCTTATCCAAGAACTGCCAGATGTGACGTGGCTTGGCATAACCCTGATCGATGCTCAGGTGAATATGCGCCGTATGACCTGGCACCCTATGACACCAGAAAAGCTTCTTCAGTTTGTAATTAGTCCAGACCCTTCAAATTCAGACTTATCTAATCAACTAGAAACGATAGATCAAAGAACAAAGAAAATGGAAGATGATCCTAAAGTCGAAAACACCTTGAATATTTCAGACTCATATATTAACGCTCCTGTTGGCAACATTGGTGAAACTCATAGCCATGTGACTCTCCCTAGTTCTAATACTGGGAATAGTACCACTGATAAGAAAGTAATTAACTGGGTATTCTTGCTCACCGTGATTGGAATCATAGCTAGCATGATGGTCAGTGGTGCATTTAACGAAGAATTTAGGCAGTTGCTCAATCATGCGTTCTCTCCTCAAATTCAACAGGAATCTACTCCACAAGCAGATTAAATAACCTCTGGCAGGATGAAGTCATGCAAATCATAATTGATTTACCACCTGATCTTGAACAAGATCTGATTCGTCAAGCAGCAGAAACTAATATTCCGCTTCAAACCTTGATTCTGCAAGCCTTGCGTCGGGTGATTCAAACACCTCCTGTTTCTACTTCTCAATGGCCAGAGGCGATCTTGTCCCATGAGGGAATTCCTGACTTTCCTGCGTTTGAGTCCTATCGCGACGAGCTTCTTGCACCGCCTGAACTGGAGCTATTCTGATGCGGTATTTACTTGATACCTGCGTCATTAGCGACTTCATCAAGGGTGAGGCTAGCACTCAAACCAGGCTCAAGAAAACTCCACCTACTGATGTTGGCGTTTCCGCAATTACGGTCATGGAATTACGCTTCGGCCTAGCAATCAATCCGCAGCGTGCTCAGAAGGTTCAACCAGCAATTTCCAGCTTTCTAGACTCTGTAACCATTCTTCAGTTCGGCAATGGAGAAGCTGAACGAGCAGCTCAGATTCGTTCTGTTCTAAAATCTCAGAGACGGCCGATTGGTGCCTACGATGTCTTGATTGCGGCTACTGCGCTTCAGCACAATCTGCTCATGGTCACAGCAAATCAACGAGAATTTGATCGAGTCCCTGGTCTACAGACCGAAAACTGGCGGCAGGGCTAAAGGATTAAGCTACTGATATATGCCTTCCTCGGAATGCTCACTGAGGGGTTGACAGCTCTTGCAGTGTCGGCACTCTCTGCCCGCGCCAACGCAATATCGACCATGCATAGGCTTTACAGAGCATGAGTTGATCAGCAGCCTGTCTGAGCTCTGATAGCTCCTGACGTTCTGACTCAGTGATTAGGGCCGACTCATTTTTCTCTAGCAGCTCAGCTTGACGCCTGTAATCAACGGGTTCCACTTCCGCCTGCGCAATCTCAAATAGCGCCTCAGTTTCTAAGGTTTGCATCCTCAGCAGCTCCAGTCGCAGCTCGGGTGAAGCATTATCAGCTGAGGGAGGAAGATTGCTGATTACACTTTGGGCAGCGAGCGCTTCAATGGGCTGCGCTGTCTCCTCGGCAATCCGTACCAGCTGACGATACACGGACTCTGGAAGTTCAATGAGCACTCGCTGCATGACCATACGGACGACTTCATAGTGAGTTCAACTTAATTTTAGCCCACTCCATTTTTTGCTACGCCATTTCCTTAGGATGGCGATCGCCATGAAACAGGATGAAGTCCCGGATGTAGTAGACACAGGATTTCTCGATAGACAGGCTGAAATGCTTCAGCCGAATAGACTCCCTCACCTGATCTAGCAGGCGAGGTGACTGGGATTGCGTCATAGCTTTAGTACTAAATAACTTCGGCATTCGGGGTGTTATCTAGCCCAAATGACCGATAAGACCCTAATCACTAGGATTAACTATCGTATGTGCTTTATAACACCCGGATTTCCCAGACTTATTCGGCAAAGTTTCGATATAATTCCAGGAAAGCAAGGTATTATCTAGCAGATTTTCTAGATAACTTCTGCGGGGAGGGGTATTATCTAGCAGATCTGCTGTTGAAGTAATAGTTAGATTTCCTCAATTTCTGCCCCCGATCCGTCAGAATGGAAAGATTCTGAGAAGAAGCAGGGTTATGGTTATGAAGTTCATGGTTGTGCATTGAAACTACAAAATTGACGAGGTGCAAGTATGTCATTCGAGCGTGTCCACCGATCCAAATCCCAAAGTCCTCAAGTCTCATCAAGCACGTCTCAGTTTGCACCTCGTCCGTTTTCTATCCGGGAACCTAAACGCCTTCCAACGCAGGAAGATATAGAGAACGAAGCTTTTCAGCAGAATAAGTTTGAGGCGTTTGGACTCCAGCTAAAGGAGAAGCACGGCACCATCACACCTGTAGAGCAAGAAAGACTGGGTGTGCTACAAGCTAAGATGGATGGCTTCTGGGCACAACGGATGGAACGGGCGAAAGCTCAACCAAACTTTTTGGAAATCCTTATTCGTAATGCCCAAACCACACAAGCAACTGAACCATCGGCACCCGTTCAGCCTAAGTTGACTATCGGGGCACCGAATGACCTGTATGAGCAAGAGGCGGATCGAGTAGCATCCCAGGTGGTAGAACAGATCCATGCCCCCGCAACCGCCCAGTCAACTCTAGGGGAGTTGGTACAGCAACAGGAAGAAGACGAGGAACTACAGGCGAAACAGAGCATTTCTGACCTCCAGAGATCGCCATTTGCCCTAACAGACGAGCCAGAAGAAAAGCCCGAAGCGGCAGACCTCCAAGCGAAGTCAACCCTACAGCATGGGATCGCAGTCGGGGAAGCATCAACGGATTTAGCATCGGCGATTAATAGCGCCAGGGGTGGGGGACAGCCTCTAGACGCCAGTCTGCAAGGGGCTATGGGACAAGAGAAAGCAATCCATATATCTGAGAGCGAACCTACGCAGCATTTAGATAGTATAACTGTGCTTCAATCAAATACCGCAGAGACTGCAACCATACAACGTAAGGGCGATCAACCTTTAATGACTCAGATACGGAATCATAAGACGTTGGTAGGTTGGGCAATGAGTAAAATCGGAGATGCATTGACGGGTTATGATCCTGATCTCCAACCTCTATTCAAAAAAATTAATGATTATGACCGCTCAAAGGATGGTAGACCTCGCACTCAAAATGCCGCAATAATAGCAATGGTGAACGACCTCCAACAATGGCTAAATAATAATAATGCTGGTGGGATTCAGACAGAAGATGTGAAAAATTATACAGAACTTAATTACATATTGATCAACGAGAGAAATATAACTGACGCACAAGCTAAGCGATTAGAAAAATACAGTGCAGATCCTAACAGTCCCTATCAACAAATGACAGATGAAGGGATGTTATGGTCACAAGCCGGTTTGGAACACAGCACGGATAAACTCGGCAAAACGGGCAAGGCATATTTTGAAGAACTATCTAATATGAATGTAGAATCGATAAAAAAAGAGGAATCTGTCAATAAATTAAACCAGTTTTCCTGGTATTCAGATTTTGTGGAAGCAGCGAAACAGGCTCTTTCAAATGCTGTCGTAAATCACTACACTACTTCAGTACGTGTAATGCTAATGCTAAATAGTGGGATGAAATCAAAAATAATGTTAGAGAAAGATATACCCACATTTAAGCATAATACAAGCATTTATGATGATCTCGGTCTAGCAAATGGTGGATTCCTTTTCTTCTTCATCGAGTCACCAAATGCACCACTCCGAGGTACACGCTTTGCACAAGGAGATGACAATGCTGATCCTGCAAGAATCTCAATCCCGATACAAGAGTCTGGACTGCTAACAAATGGTTGGATCATGTTAAGTGACTTTGCTCAGCGTGAATACCCAGATATTATGACGACCAATAAGGGTGACGAGTATACCTCGTGGTTACCCACTCGCAAGAAAGAGCAGCAAGAGCTACAGCCTACCTTCACTAAGCAGGTAAGACATTTTGAACCTGGATTGGAACCCTTAACTGAGAACGATATAGAAAAAATGGCATCTATGACGAGTAGTAAGAGACAGGCTTACTCTGCTGTTGCTCCTCAAGCAAGTGGCGACAAGGACAGTAAACAGGTTTATACCGGACCTGATCTTGTGGGCAAGTTAGAAATTGCAGATAGACTATTTAATAATGTATTAGTTGGTAAAGATATTATTCCTGGCTTGGCTCATCGAGTAGGCTTAGAAGTCGCGCGAATTTACGCTGTCAATAAGGCATTAGGAGACAAGTTGAGTAAGCTGCGTGGTGATGAGTTAATGTTGTTCATTCTAAAGGATTCCTTCAGACCACAAGCTATGATTCCTAATAGCTTGAACCTTACAGAAGATTATGTGCAGCCGCATCCAAGAGCAAATCAGCTTTTGATGGAAATGACGGAGAAGATTCTAGATATTGGAGAACGATTGAAAAAATCAGACTCTGAGATTATGGGTGTTATAGATAAAAAAATGACTGAAATAATGTACCTTGGGAAACATAAGATGCATGAGCAAGTGCAGGGAATGAAGAGGTTTTTAGAAGAACTCCAGCAAAGAGTACCCGAGTCATCCAAAGAATGGAGAAAATCGGAAAATGGGCGGATCTCTTTCATGTAAACTACATGATGACACGGAAGGCTAACACTGCCTTGGTGCGGACGGTATTGCAGCTATCGGTGGCTTTGTTGCACAAATCGTTCGATAGGCAGTTGTGATGAGCAAGAATGAATCGATACGGTTGAGATAATAGTCGAAGTAAGGGAGAGCATGAAAAGCCGCTACCGCATCTGCAACTGGTCAGAGTATCATGCCGCCTTGGAGGCCCGAGGGAGCCTGACCGTTTGGATAGATGAAGGGGTGCTGAGCGCCTGGAAGAACAAGCAAAAGACTGGCAAGCGAGGCGCGTCGAATACCTACAGTGACCTAGCGATAGAGA
>NZ_JADEXG010000049.1 GCF_015207255.1 Vasconcelosia minhoensis LEGE 07310 | reverse complement strand
GCGCTATCCCGCCCGCCCCGCCCTGCATCCCATCCCATTTTCACTGATTACCTTTATCACCGTAGTCTGCTTCTCAACCGCGCTGCTGCTGTTTACTGGCCCAGTGGACATTTCCGCAGCGGCCTGGCCGATGGTGATTCTGATCAGCGTCCTCTCGGTCTTTCTAACCTTGGGTGCCTATTTGTTGAACAACTACGGTCTGAGGCTAATCGGCGCTACCCTCACGGCGTTGGTCAGTTCGGGAACGCCAATTCTCACGGCGCTGTTTGCCTGGCTCGCTTTGCAGGAGATGCTACAGCTTCCCCAAATGGCTGGCGTCGTCCTCACTGCCTTGGGTATCGCTGCTCTCAGCCTGAAGTCCCGCTAGTCGCTTGGGACTTGCTTTCAGACGATATTTTGATCCTGTTTTGCCAAATTGCCAGGTCTTCGGGGCGGTCAATGTCACTGAGGGGCGCGAGGGTAGCCAGGGTTAGGGCTTGGCGATGCGCGATCGCGACCGTTTGATCGAATACCTGCGCAGTCCCCCAGTCGATTCCTTGAAATAGCGCTGCGTGAGCTGCGTCGCAGGTCTTGCTTAGGCCAATCAGATAGTAGCCGCCATCTAGGGCGGGGCCGAGCACCAGATCGTGATTGCGCAGCCTTTGAAACGCCTGGGTTAGAAGGTGGACAGTGATCTGAGGACAGTCGGCGCCAATCGCAACAACCCGGTCCATGCCGTCGCGGAACCCCTGGCAGAACGCCTGCGAAAGCCGCGTGCCTAAGCCTCCCGACGGCTGGGGTCGATACCTCAGGTGATTGCCCAGCCAGGTGGCCATCTGAGCCCGGCTGCTGCCGGCAAAGTGAACTTCTAGTGAGGCCGCGTAGCAGCTTTGGAACTGCTGGATCTCAGCCACAATATGCTCGGTCATCTGCTGCTGTAGGCGAGCGGCTGGCTCTGCTCCCAGATGGGGAATTAGCCGAGTCTTGGTCTTTCCGGCCTCAGGATAGCGCGTCAGCAAAATTAGCCGACTGCGGGCATAAAAATCCTGCAAAACAAGGCGCTCCGATCGCTACTTTCTCTCAGGGTCACTGTCGATTCAGCGACCAATCATAGTCAAGATAGCTCACCTGACGACCTATCGACGGCGGCTTACTGGGCTGGAACTGTGCCGCTAATCACCAGCTGGCCATCGACAATCTGTACTCGCTCGGGGGTTAGCCCCTGCTGAGTGAGCAGCGCCGACAGCTGACGCTCTAGCTCGGCCTGAGAAATCCCCAGCTGATAGGCTATGTCATCCACCGCTAGGGACATCCGGCCAATCCGAATGACGGCATCATCGCCCAGCGACAGCCGGTCTCCCTTGAGCTGCGGGCTACCCTCAATGCCCACGTAGATATCTCGGTTAGACAGTCGAGGAAAGCGCTCGGTCAGCTGCGTCAGCGCCTGCTGACCCTCGCGCGGCAGAGCGCTGGCAGGAATTTCCGATAGGTTCATCACCGCGCCGCTCTGGATACGATCGCCCTCAATCGTCGTCTGCACGCCTTTAGCCGATGCCAGTAGGCGGCCCGCCTGGGGCTCCTGCGCGATCGCGGTGGCCATCACCTGATTTAGATCGGCTTCACTCAGGGTGACTTCTAAGGGAACTCTGCCTTCGGCAACCGGGTCCGCCGTCAGATTTTGGTTCAGAATGCTTTCTACCGTCACCGTTTCATCAATCTGCTCAGTCTGACTGGTCTCAGTCGGCACCTGAGCCAGGGGAGCCAGGGCAAAGCGGGTCTCACCCGGCGCTTCCGTATACCAGTCCGGCAGGGCCGTAGCCCGATTCCAGTAGTAGGCGACGCTGCCGCCGATCGCAGCAGAAACGATTGCTAAGCCAACCAATATGCGCTTCACGGCGATCTCCAAACTCAGACTGGCGCTTTTATTTTGCCTCAAAGTTGGCCTTTCTAGCCACTTCCAGGCAGATCGCCATCGGCGCGTCGGTCTTAATCGCCTGGGCGTCGAGGTGGGTGCGGCAGGCCCGGAAGTCGCGAACGCGCAGCCCCGCCAGCAGCCGGTCGCGTTGGGGAATATCCATCTGTCCCCGCCGCCCGATTTCGCCTAGCGGATAGCAGTAGGGCGGCATCTCGGCTTCATGGCCCATTAGGGTGAGCAGGCTAGCGCACTGGGGCCAGTCCCACTCCAGCGCCAGCTGCCGCATTGTCCGCAGCATCTCGATATTGTGCAGCGGCCCCAGCCACAGCGGTCCGCTCAGCACCGGTGTCTGACCGCAGCGACAATCGACCCGGCCTAGCTGCCGCCAGCTCGCCGTCTGGTACTGGCCGCAGTCATGGCAGTAGGCCAAAAAGCCGTACTGGTCAGAATCCCAGTCTAGCTGGCTGACCAGCCGCACCATCACCCGATGAATTTCGCCATTAAACAAAGAGAATATAGGCTGAATCTGCAAGCCCCGCGCCGCCGCCTGCTGCACAATCACGCCAATCAGCAGCCGCAGCCCCTGCTCATGTACGGCGGGGTGAGCCCGGGCATAGGCTCCGTAAACCTGGAGGCTTTTGTCCGGTGCGTGGCCGCCGGTGGTGCGGCCGTCGGTGCTGGTGAAGTAGAGCAGGCCGCCCAGCTTAGCCGCCCACAGGGCCGTGTTGACAAACGGCATGGGGCTGCCAAAGCTATCGACGTCGATTAAATCGTAGAAATCGCGCTGCTGGTAGCAGCTAAAGAATAGCGGGTTAGCGTCCTGGTGGGTAATGCGGTAGGTGCGCGATCGCATCCCCGCCGCCAGGTTAGCCGTAATCACCGGGTTCAGTTCGGCATTGGCCTCATTCACCCAGACCCACTCGGCCCCGGCCTCCAGCTGGTAGCGCAGCGCCCGCACGCCGCAGCCGGTCATTGCATCCAGCACCCGCAGCTGGCCTCGCTGCTGCCGGTAGACCGCCGCCGCCAGCACCGCCAGGTCGCGCCCGACTTTGCTCTTGGGGCGGTAGAAGGCTGAGCCGGGGTCAAAGGTCGCCTTGCCTTCCCACAGCCAGTCTGCTGGCGGGCTCATCGTCGGCTCGATTTCAACAATGTCGCAATCTCAGCCTTGAGCTGGTCCTGACTCAGCCCGGTAATCGCAAAAACTTCCTGTGCCGTCTTGCCTTTGCGGGCAATCAGCTTGAAGCCGCCCTGAATGGGGACGGAAACCCGCAGCTGGAGTTTGGGAGAATGCGATCGCACCGGCCCGATTACCGCTGGCGTCAGCGTCTTCACCTGGGGATGCAGCGCCAGCTTTTCTAAAATCGGAATCAGCCCCGGAATATGGGTCGAATGGGTCAGTACGACCCGCCCCGCCTGTGAATCATCCATCGTTTTCCCTTCGCGATCACCCTTCTAGACTGCCCAGCTTAAGGATGCCATGTATCGCGAACTCCATGCAGCATTCATAGTAGGGGATTGATTGCGAGTAGGGGGCTGATTGCGATGTTATCCTAGCCCTGAAGACTGTATTTGCCCAGATACCTCGCGTCTGCACTCAGCCAATCGCTGAAGGCTAAAATAGGCGTAACTCTACTCTGCTATCTAATGCTGCAAACACATCGGGCCATTCTCAGAGGTACTCAAGTTATCTGGCTAGACAGCCCTCCTCAGCTATCCGAAGATGCAGAAGTTCATATCACGGTACTCAAACCCGTCTCGGTCTCTGCGCTATCTCATCAGGGAAGCGAGATGGCCACTAGCTTGCGCAAACTCGCTCAGCTAAGCCCCTTTCATGGCCTCGATCCGGTCGAATGGCAGAAAAAAAATCGTCAAGATCGCTCATTACCGGGTCGAGAAGCCTAGTGCTTCTGGACAGCAACATAATTATCTATGCGGCTCAACCCGAACACGAGCCTTTCTGGAACGGCCCTAATCAGGGAGCTATCCCTTGTCACCCATAATACTGCCGACTTCGAATGGATTGCCAACATAGAATTGGTTGATCCCCTGACTGGTTAGTTTGTAAGTTTTCCAGCCTTTAAGCCAAAAGGACGTTTAGCAAGTCCAGGGATTTAAGCGGCAAACTCGACCCACTGAGTTAATCTGCCTCAGTGCAATAGTCTGCCAGAATAAGAAAGAAGCTATTCTGGTTGCCGTCGATGTACGCCGTAATTTCCCGTGAGAAAATTCAGCTTCCTGCCGGAACGGTCGTGCGGATGCCCGGCACTTGGGAAGATTACTGCGCCCTGCGCGATAGTCGAGGTGATGGCTCTATTCCCCGCATTAAGTTTCGCGATGGTGAAATTCTACTCATGAGTCCTATGCCCCGCCACGGTCGGGAAGCTCATGTACTGGCTAGAGTTGTAGAAATTCTGCTGGATAGCGATGACCGCAACTATGAAGCCTTTACGCCTATTACCATGGACATTCCTGAAGCGAGAGGGATTGAGCCAGACTACTGCTTCTATATCAATAACTGGCAGTCAGCGGTCGGCAAAGACCGGATTGACTGGCAAACCGATCCGCCACCCGATTTGGTAATCGAAATCGACGTCACGACCTATACGGCGGCTGAGGACTACGCGCCTTATCGGGTGCCGGAAGTTTGGCTATTCAAGAAAAGCGGGCTGAAGATTTACAGTTTGCAAGGAGAAGCCTACCAGCCGCAGCCGTCCAGCCGCTTTTTCCCCGAGACGGATCTGCCCGCTTTAGTTGCCCAGATCTTCCAAAGCGCGCCGGAACAGGGAAGCGGGGCGGCCCTGCGATCGCTCCGTCAGCAGCTAACGAAATGATTGATAGCGAAACCAAAAATTAACCCCGACATTTCTGCCGGGGCGGTTAAGTATAGGTCTTTCGGTATAGGGGTGTTGCGGAAACACAATGAAACGATAGTTCAACCTTCATCGAAAAATCTATAAAGCTTAGATAAATCAAGGCAAAGAAATGATTAAACTTACGGACAGGGAGCTGGCATCAACACGACCGGCGCGATTCGAACGTGCGCGTCAGTTTTGGAAACCCGTTTTGCAGCTGGAATCATCATCCGCGTCTTTAACTGCGATCCCTGGAATAGGTTTTATGATAGGGACATCAGTATGTTCTGCCTTTGGTGCTCGTAGGCCACTATGCCATCTCCTATGACTACTAGCCCCTTAGACGCTTTTCTCCAGCGACCCAACATTGAAGCTTCGCCGGCCTGGGAGTTGATCAACGGTCGGGCTCAGCAAAAGCCAATGCCAACGCTGTTTCATTCGCGCCTCCAGCGCAATCTGGTCAATACTATTGACCGTCAAAGCGAGGCATACGAAGCTATTCAAGAACTGCGGTGCATTGTGCCCCCGTTTTCGCCGGTGTCGGACATTGCCGTGGTCAAAACAGATCGACTCCCAGACGCTGATGAGCCATTGCAGGGACCTCCCGACTGGTTGGTTGAAATTCGTTCACCAGATCAAAATATCCTGGATTTACAGCATAAAATTCTGCACTGCCTTGACCAAGGTACTCAGCTGGCCTGGCTGATTGATATCCAGCGGCAGCAAGTCTGGGTTTGGCAAGACCGCGAACTGCCTATTGTCTATTCTGGAGCCGATGTACTGCCAACGCTTGGCAATATCCTAGAGCTGACTGTAGAAGCCGCGATCGCCATGACCCAGCGGCGCTGAACGCGGACCTTATCAGCGGGTACTGCTGCCGCCCGCAGTATGGGACATAGTGCTCTTAGACGATCCCAAACACGACGGGTTGCAGATCGCCGGGGCTGGTGACGGACTCCACCGGCACTGAGAGCGAGTCGTCGTACCAAAACTTGCGAGAGTTTCCCAAAGCGACGTAGTGCGGAAAATTTAGCGATCGCGCCACCTGCCGAGCATAGTCTAATCCCAGGGTGGGAACGCCAACAATCGCTTCTGGTGCAGCCTCGCGGGCCAGCTCAGTCAGTAAGGGAGTTAAACCCTGTTCGACTTCAAAGGGGGTTTGATTCGACATTAGTAGCGCGATCGCCATTTTCCCAACTGGAAAAGGCTGGAACGGCAATTTTCAGCGGCTGCCATCCCGCAGCAGAACTGGGTAGGTATCGGTATAGGGAGGCGCTGTGTCGGGGCAAACGCCTTTGGGAATAAACCTCGCTCGATAGGGTTTTCCACTGTCTACCATCACGCTCTCAATGCCTCCTGCCAGAAGATAAGCCCAACGGTCATCAGCAAACACATTGCCATAAAGCTGTAGTCTCCCATTTGGAAGTTCCAAGCTGCGCAAAACCCATTCAGGTTAAAAGTCCCAAGGCTGTATCGAAGTAGTTATAATCTGCCCATAGCTCTCTATCACCTAGCACGTATAGACGATATCGAGCGCGAGTAGCAGCTACGTTGAGAAGATTTGCTTTTTGCGATGCCCACTGCGCCGCACCATGTCTTGTTTTATCTAATCCGAGCATGAGAATCACAATATCTGCCTACCTACCTTGGAATGTATGTATAGTTCCTACCGATTTATCCAACCAGGTTTGTTTTTGCCTAACATTTAGCCGTGGAGGTGCCCACTCACTAGTCCTTTGACTGAGTACCCTTTTGAGGGCGTTACTAACTTCTCGAAAAGGACTAATGATGAACACTTCAGATAGCTCAGCGCTCTGCGAAGTGATCTGTGCGAGCAAATGTAGCACCTGCTCACCCTGGTTAGGAACCCAGTGTTTTCCCTCGCATTCTCCGCTCGTATGGATCCAACGGCTTACACCTGCTGGGAAGAGAATTCCTTCGGGCGGTTTTGTCGCGAGTACCATTTTACCGCCGTAAGCGATCTCGTTCGACAGCGAAAACATAGGCTCAATACAGCGACGGTGTACCCGAAGCGGGCAGCCAACCCAGAGCGGCTTGTCTCGCTGCCTTAGCTCCGTACCAAAAGGATTGATCCGGTCGGCTAGCCCTTGAGCAGAGTAGGAATGAGGATTCCAGCAATCTTCTAGCTGGAAATGGTGACGCAGCCCTTCTACTAGATTAGGGTGAGGCGTAAAGATAGGCTCAAGCTGCAAGGGATCTCCGACGACAACCGCACGTTTGGCTCGCCACAGAGCTCCAATTGCTGCTTGAGGAACGGCCTGTCCTGCCTCGTCCACCAACAGCCATCCTAGTGTTTCTCGATCCAATTGCTTGAACAACCTGGCAATGGAGGCAAACGTGGTTGAGATGACCGGAATTACTAGAAATGCTGTCTGCCATAGGATGAGCGTACGCTTTTGGGTCTGACCGAGAAATTTGCCAGTTTGAATTAGGTCTAGCCACAGCTCAATATTTCTGCGAAGTTTGTCAGCAGACTGCTCGATAAAAGCCTGATGAACTCGTAGTGCAGCGATAAAAAGCTGAGAGCGGGCATCATCTAATTCTCTATCAACCCAAGGTGTGCTCATTTCTATGACTGCATCGGGACGTTCCCACCAGATCTCGTCAGCAAAAGCCTTGCCGAGTCGCTGATGACCTCTCGCCAGTTCTCCAGCCATGGCTTCGTACTGGTTTTGATTTTGCAGCAGTACTTTTTCAAACTTTTCTACGCTGATTTGGCCTTGCCTGATTTTCCCATCAAGCCTGCTAAGCTTGGATCTATCCTCTCGCTGCTGAATCTGAAGTTGTACTAGCTCTGACTGAGCCCGGTTTACACGCTGTCGTTAGTTCTTGATACTGGAATGTTTCCAGATGAATGACAGGATGCGCAATATCAGATGAGGTTTATTGCTCATGATGGCTTCAGCCGTCAACTTCTGCCTGGCTAGCCGGCTTTCACTATCTCTCAAGTGCTCTTGAAACTGCCACCGCTGCTGTTGAAAGCGCGTCAGCAGATTTTCAGCTTCAGCAAGCTGTGTTTTTATCTTAGGCAGATTTTGACGTATTTGTTTGTAGCTACTGACTAGAGCTTCATAGTCCTTTCGCTCTTCGATCAGAGCTTCGACGGTTCTGACAAGACTGCTGAAGGATTGTCTTGCTTCTGTCCAGCTGACTCTAGAGGGGCTATCTAAAGCAGCGCTGAACTTATCTCGAAATGACTCTGCAAATTTTCTACAGTTTTTTTTGCTCCCTAGCGCTGCTGCTAAAATCCCCCAGGCATCGGATTGGTTTGCTACTGCGCAAGCAACATCTTGAAAGTAAGCGGCTACAGATTTGTACTCGTCTGCGATCGCGCTACCGCTAGGAATTTCCTTTGAGATATTTTCTACCGCTCCATTGTTACTAGAAGCCACAACTATTTCATAGCCAGTTAGTTTTTTGTCGAGGCAGTAGGGAGAGACCTTCGATGTTGCGCTCCTGCCAGCCTCAGCGTGCGTAAATGCTCGGCTAGGATTGTCGTAGGTCGCCATTTGGGCAGCGCGCTCTACGACAATGTGAGCTACGATGTCCCGAAGCATAGTTGTTTTTCCGGTTCCCGGCGGCCCATTAACAGAGAATAGACCTGATTCAGAAAGCTGAAGGGCAGCTAAGTTGACTGCGCATTGCTGCTGGAGCGAGAGCTGGTAGTCTGGATTTGTTGGCCAGCGTCCAAGTGGCAGAAATCGAGGTGAAAGAACCTGCTGTTGAACCGATCGCTGGTCTAGGTCGATTCGCTCAGGGATCAATTCGCTCAGGTAGTTTTTGAGCGCCGCGCCGACATCACAGCTTCGATTGAGCTGCTTTGCGACCCGTTCCAGATCGCTCATATAGAAGCTATTAAAAATGGGGTCAGGCCGCATTCCGGTCGTTAACTTGACCCAATAGCCTAGTTCTCGGAATTCGTTAGGCAGCCAGATACCGCACTCATGAATAACATAGTCAATAATTGTAGTCAAAACTTTTTTCGAAACAACAGATCGAGTTTCAAAAAGCACTTGCACCTGTGATTCAAAAAAAACGATTGGCTGAGCTCCAATACTTCTGAAAACATGAATTAAGGTTCCATGACAGTGCTATCCCCTTCACGGACTGAGCAGCAACTTGGCCTAAAAATAGAGGTGCTCCAGACAACTGCAGGCTATCTTTGACGAGCTGCCCGCTGGCACTTACACAGAAGGAGCCATAACAAGTAAGCTGATCTTCCTCCATGAGCAGTTCAGGAAAGAGCTCCGCTGCTGAGCTGATTTTTCCAGAAGGCAAATATTTCTGAGGTTTGGAAAAGGCCAAAATAGATCTGATATTTGCCGCTACCGGTATGGGACATTCTCTGCCCTGGCTGGGATTTATGGCTTTCGGAGACAGGGTTCCAGGGGAGATCTGGTCGCGGTGAGTCTCTGAGAATGCGCCCAGATAGCCCTTTTTCGAGCGCTTCATCAAGATTGAATGTCAGGTGAGCTTCTAGTAGGTAGCAGAACTGAAGAATGCGATAGTTGGCCATGGATCAGCAAATTCGTAGATACCCTCAGCACTATCATATTTCAATCGTCGCCTTTGCTCACGATCTGGGAGAGCGCGTAGCAGCAGCCCCCAGACGACAGAGCCCAGGTACCCAGAAATAAAGCCCGAGATCGGACCAAACAAAATCCCGATCACCGGCGGCAGAAAGGCAAAGCTCCGCCACTGGATGACGCCAGGCACCAGCTGAATCGGGTTTGCATAGGCCCACAGGACGCCCGTAATCACGCCCCAGGTCACCGCAAAGACAATACTGAATACCTGATTCCCTTTCTTACGTGCCATCGGGTTTTGCTTTAGCCTTTTCAGAATACGTACCATGTCCTACCGTACTGAAACGGTTCAGTAACGAATGTACTCCGTGATACGAATCGAGCAACAGGGAATAGGTCAAGCCGAGTGGCCAATTTTGCACAGCCAGCCCTTCATAAGTATAATAAATTTGTACTGAGGTTTGTCATGACGGACGAAGAGCTGAGAAGCTTAATAGCCAGCAACGCTAGCTCTATTGCTGAGATGCGAGCAGATGCTGCTGACTTCAAGCGCAGTATTGATGAGGGCTGGCAGCAAACTCAAGCTGGATTGGAAGAACTGCGAAAGCGTTGTGATAGCAATGCTCGCTCTGTTGAGGCCAATTCCGAAGCAATTGCCCAGCTCGGTACCAAGATCGGTCAGGTTGATGATGCTGTTGTCGATTTTTTTGAGCGGTTAGACGGACAGCTAGCCGATATGACCGAGCGAATGAGCCAGCTGATCGATTTGGCCTTACAAAATGCCAAAGAGCACTCTGATTTTATGGCTCGGATACGGGTTAATGATGAACGCTTTAGCACTTTGCTCGAAGAAGCTAGAGCTGATCGGGACGAATTCAGGCGTAGATTTGAAAGACTATCGGGAGGCATGGGAGAGGGGCTGTAGTAAGCGAACTAAGAGGGCGTAGGCGATCGCAGCAACGATAATGCCGTTTAAAGGGGCAATGCCAAAGTCGTTTTGCGATGAGATATAGGCCACTAGAGAGGCAAAAATGTAGGCGATCACACCCGCCCAGTTAAAGGCGGGTAGAGGCGTATTCAGGGCCGGAAATCGGCCATTGTGTCGGAGCCAAAAGTCAGCCATGATGATGCCTCCCACCGGCGGAATCACCGCCCCCAGCAAAATCAGATAGGGAATCAGATTTTCGTAAATGCCCCCCAGCGCTAAAGCCAGAGCGAAGGTCGCACCGCCTAACACAAGGGCATGGCGCTTGTTCGTGCGGAAGAAATTGCTGCCAGCTAGTGAGAACGCATAAATCGTATTGTCTTGCGTCGTCCAAACATTCAAGATCAACAGCACAACGCCACCAACCAGGATGCCCTGCTGGGCCATGGCCTGAATCAGATCCTCGGTGCCATACACCAGCGTACAAAAAGCGCCGGTAAAAATGAGCAGCCCGTTAACGCCCAAAAAAGCCAGCAGCGTACTGCCCACCGCGCTGCCGGTCGAATCGGCAAAGCGGCTCCAGTTGGTGGCTTGAGTGCCGCCTGAGATGAAGGTGCCCACCGCGACGGCAATACCGGCGGTCAGTGACATGGGTTCGGTAGGCGCGATCGCAAACAAATCACCGGCATCTCGAAAGCCTAAGGTAAGACTCAGCCCAATCAAAATCAGCATCGCCGGAACGGCCAAGCGGCTCAGCCAGTCCATCGCCCGATAGCCCATATAAGCAGTCACGCAAAAGGCATAGGTGAAGAAAACAATCGCTAGCCACTTGAGCCCAGCCGGTAGCCCCAACAGGTTAAATAACGCATCTGCAATAAAAGCATTGGTCACCGCGTACCAGCCGACTTGCGTAAACCCCAGGATAAAATCGACCCAGCGAGATCCCAAGTTGCCGAAGCTGAAGCGGGCCATCAAGACGGTGCTCAGGCCGCTTTTCGCAGCAATGTAGCTCAAGATGGTGCAGTAGATGCCCAGAATGGCGTTGCCAATCAGGACAACCCAGAGCAAATCCGTAAATCCAAAGGCCGGGCCGATCATTCCCCCCGCGATTAACGTCGTCGAGACCAGCGTGAATCCCATCAGTAGGGGAGCCAGCGACCAAATGGGCTTGCGGGCTTCTATGGGCACAGCAGCGAGAGGAAAGTCCTGGGCTGCTTGGGCCTGGCTAACAGTTTTTAGTTTGGGTGGAGCTGTACTCATGGTGGATAATGGTTGTGTCTGACGCAGATATCAGCGTCGGAAGTTTGGCAATATTATTTAGCGTTCTAAAGCAATCTTTCGTATTTAAAGCTACCGAAAGAGGCTTTTGAGAAAAAAGCTTAAAAGGCTGATAGATTGGCTCTATTCACATTAAGAAATGTCACAAACAGGCTAATAAAGATATCTTGAAACATTTTGAGGTCCTCCGAATAAGCTGATAGGATTTTTCAATCCAAGAATATGGAGTTTATTGATGGAGCTTGACCCTAAAAGCCTTGAGCCTGCCACTCGCTACAAGTTACTCATCGGCAGCGTTGTTCCTCGTCCGATTGCTTTTGTGTCTAGTCTGTCACCTCAAGGCATCGTTAACTTAGCTCCCTTTTCCTACTTCAACGCGGTGGGGCATTCGCCTTTAGCCCTGATGTTTAGCATTAGCAAAAAGCCAGACAAAACTGACAAAGATACGCTGAGAAACGTTCGACCTGCTACCGAAGGTGGACTGGGAGAATATGTCATCAATTTGACCGTAGAGTCCTACATTC
Organism: Vasconcelosia minhoensis LEGE 07310; assembly: GCF_015207255.1. GTDB lineage: Bacteria > Cyanobacteriota > Cyanobacteriia > Phormidesmidales > Phormidesmidaceae > Vasconcelosia > Vasconcelosia minhoensis. Next base: position 28,633 of record NZ_JADEXG010000049.1, on the reverse strand, counting down.
AACAGGTTGCAGAAGCCTCGGAACCGCTGCCCTTCGACGAATCTGAATTAGACTACCTAGACCTGACCCCTGCGCCCAGTCAAGTGGTTCGTCCCCCTCGTATCGCTGAGTCGCCCGTTGCGTTTGAATGTCGCACCTTACAAATTGTGCCTGTCGGAGAGTTCAATATCGTGATTGGGCAGGTGGTTCATTTGTTTATTCAGGATGAGCTGGTAGACGATCGCGATCGCGTCAACACCGACAAGCTAGCAGCGGTAGGCCGGATGGCGGGCCATGACTACTGCTATACTCGCGATTGCTTCACCATTCCTAACGGATTCCCGCCGGATAAAAAGCAGCCATCGAAGCAGAGAAAATGACAAGTTTTACACTAAGTACGTGGACCTAATTAAGCGCCTGATGACCAGCGTTGGCCACTCTTCGAGAAGAGCAAAGCTCTACATCCCCCAGCCCCTTCTCCCCGGGGGAGAAGGGGGGCCGGACTCAAAGCCCCTCGCCCCGCGCGAGAGGGGTTTGGGGTGAGGGCGAGGCCAAAGTATATCAGGTCTTACAAATAATCGGGCTAACCTACTTAGCTCAAGGTCGCGATTAAACCATCTCAACCATTCAAGATGGACTTGACTATGCAGAGACGACTTTGAGCAATTTTCTGCTATTTAGAGCAGCGCTGCCAGAGCTGCTGGGCGGCCTGGGCGGCCTCAGCTCGAATTTCGGCTTCATTTACCTGGGTCGCCTGGCCAGATTCAACTACGATCTCGCCGTTGACGATCACCCACTGCACATCTCGACCTTGGGCCGTGTGGACAAGATTGCCAATGGGATTAATGCAGGGCGTCAGGTGAGGACGCTGAAAGTCAAAGATAGCCAAGTCGGCCTTTTTGCCAGGTTCCAGGCTGCCAATGCTGTCTGCTAGGCCCATCGCCTGGGCTCCCTGTCGGGTAGCCATGGCCAAAACGTGATGGGGCTGCCAATCATCGGAGACTTTGCCCTCTTGAAGCCGCGCGATCGCGATGGCCCAGCGCATCACTTCCACCATATCGGCGTGCATGTTGTCGGTGCCCAGGGCCAGACGAGCCCCCGCCGCGCGTAGCTTTGGCGTCGGGGCCATGGTGCCGCCCGTGGCGTTGCCTTTGGGAATATGGGCTACCGCCATCCGGGCGCGGCCCACCCGCTGGATATCGGCGTTGTTCAAAAAGAGACAGTGGGCTGCCGTCAGTCGCTCATTCAGCAGTCCCGTCTCCGCCAGCAGTTCCGCTGGGGTCATGCCATCCCGCGCCTGCACCCGCTCGACCTCTAGACGGCTCTGGGCAAGATGCGTATTGACCCGTAAATTATGAGCTTGGCTGGCCTCAGCCACCCGCCGCAGGAGAGACGCAGTACAGGTATCAGGCGCATGGGCCGCCAGCTGAACACCGATTCGACCGTTAGCGGCCCCGTGCCACTGCTGCGCCAGGTCTAAGGCGGCATTTAAGGTGCGATCGCCAATTGCCGGGTCGTAGGTTAGCTCGCCCCTAGAAACTTGGGTAAAATCCACGTCGTGAATCCGACCACAGGAATAGACCCGCAGCCCGACTTCAGCCATCGGTCCGAGGGTGACATCGGCATGGACATAGGTGTCGTTGATTAGGGTGGAGCCAAACAGCATCGCTTCTAAGGCCCCTAAGCGTGATAGCGCATAGGCTTCCGCTGGCGTCACGTCAGACCCTTGGGGAATCCCCGGCGTGTAGGCTGGGGCAAAGCCCAAATCTTCCGCAACGCCGCGTACCATGCTGAGAATGGCGTGGGTGTGGACATTGACAAATCCCGGAGTGGCGACATGGCCGGGTAAATCGAGAATCCGTTTAGCGGTCCAGGCGGGGGCATCCGCCGTAGACGATATCAAGGCAATGCGATCGCCTTGAATCCCAATCACCGCCTCCTCAATCACAGGCCGGTTGGAATCAACGGTCAGAGCAGTAACGCCCTGAATCGCCAGGTCAAGTTCTAACAGTGGTGGAGTCATCGGGAATTGTAAACTAACAATCTTGCGGTTTGGGCTCTAACCTCCCCCTTTTCAAGCTACCTGTGTGTACACAAGTCGGAGAATTAAGCGTCATCCCGGCAGCCCTCATCCCCCAACCCCTTCTCCCCGGGGAGAAGGGGAGCCAGAGATCAAAGTCCTTCTCCCCTCGGGAGAAGGATTTAGGATGAGGGCGAACCCAAGGGATATCGATACTTTCGGCCATTATCTTACAGTTGTGTATACACAGTAACCCGTTTCAAGGGGTATCTTATTTGAGTTGCTATACCAGAACCTTGGAGAGAAACTGCTGGGTGCGCGGTTCCTGGGGCCGATCGAAAATGGCATCCGGCTCCCCTTGCTCGACAATCGAACCCTCGTCCATAAAAATGACCTGCTGGGCCACCTGGCGCGCGAAGCCCATTTCGTGACTGACCACGACCATCGTCATGCCGTCGCGGGCGAGCTCACGCATGACTTCCAGAACTTCTGTCACCAGCTCAGGGTCGAGGGCAGAGGTGGGTTCATCAAACAGCATCAGGTCAGGAGACATGGCCAGGCAGCGCGCGATCGCGACCCGCTGCTGCTGTCCCCCGGAAAGCTGGTGCGGTCGCTTGTGTGAATGCTCTTTCAAAAAGACGCGCTCAAGCTGCCGAGCTGCCAGGTCTTGGGCCGCCGATCGCGATAGTCCCAGGACACGATGGGGGCCAACTGCTACATTGTCCAGCGCGCTGAGGTGGGCAAACAAATTGAAGCGCTGAAAGACAAAGCCAATCCGCTGCCGCTGCCGAGCCAGCGCTCGTTCGGAAATTGGCTTCCAGGCCTGGCCCTGCTTATGAATTTGGCGCTGACCGATCACCTCACCCTTGAGAATGACCTGACCCGCATCGGGAATTTCCAAATAGTTAATGCAGCGTAGGAGGGTTGTTTTACCGCTGCCCGACGGGCCGACAATGACAACGGTTTTCCCTTCATCTACGCCAAATGAGCAGTGAGAAACCGCCGTCGATGGGCCATATCGTTTGGTCAGCCCCTTCACTTGCAGGAGAGGCTTCAGCGCTGTTTCAGTGGGGCTGAGGACTGCCATGCTAGTAGGCCAAAACTTTTCTTTCCAGCCAGCGAGACAATCGGGTCAGCAGGGAGATCAGCACATAATAATACAGCGCTAGGAGCGTATAGATCTCAAGGGGTACAAAATACTGAGAGATGACCGCCTGGCCCGCCCGGGTTAGCTCGTAGACGGAAATCACAGAGAGCAGGGCTGACCCCTTGACCAGGGTAATCAGCTCATTGGTCAAGGGAGGCAGAATCGGACGATAGATTTGAGGCAGCAAAATATGCACTAAAATCTGTCGGTAGGTCATGCCAATCGACTTGGCTGCTTCCGTTTGACCAACATCAATGGAGCCAATTCCAGCTCGCACGACTTCTGCGATGAAGCCAGCCGCATTAAAGCTCAGAGCCAAAACGCCCGCCCAGTATTCTCCGACTTCAATGCCGATGACCGGCAAAGCAAAATAGACTAAGAAGATTTGAATGAGCAACGGCGTGCCCCGAACAAAGTCTACATAGGCCGCAATCACCCACTCTAAAATTTTGACCCGACTGACGGACATCAGGCCCAGCAGGAACCCCGCTAGGGTTCCAATCACAATCGCCAGAACCGTAATCCGCACGGTGTTCCACAGCCCTTCGGTTAGCAGCGGCAGGGCCAGTTGAACAACTTCCCAATCAATATTGTCAAGCATCGACAAACGCTAGCTCGCCATCTTCAACAACCGGCTTTTGATTGGGCAAATTCATTGTGAAGCCAAACCATTTTTCCTGAAGTTCGTCCAGGGTACCGTTGGCTTTGAGGCGTTTCAGTTCTTCATCCACGAAGCTAACCAGCGCCGTATCTGCCTCGCGGGCGGCAATGCCTGCCCAGTTATCTTGGCCAAACCCACGAACGACAGTAAACTCCTCCGGCTGATCCCGCAGCACGATTCCTAAAGTCGAAATGGTATTCAAGACGGCATCGACCTTACCCTGACCCAAGGCCAAATAAGCGGCGGGGTGGTCGTCGTAGATTTTAATTTCGGCAAAGCCTTCCCCTTTTTCCGCCTTCAGCTTTTCCTCCAGCTCCTTAGACAGAACCTCGCCTGGAGAACCCAGCTTAATCCCCAACACTTTTCCAGACAGGTCATCGACAGACTGAATGCTGCCTTCGTCTTCGACGCGAATCAGCGCTGCCTGGGAGGCTTCTGTATAGGGAATGCTGAACGCGACCTTTTCTACCCGTTCCGGCGTATAGCTCATGCTGCCAAAAATTAGGTCAAACTTTTCCCCATACAGCGAGGGAATGACGCCCGCCCAGGGCGTATCCACCGGCTCGAACTCTACGCCTAGCGTTTCGGCCATCGCCTGCCCTAGATCGATGTCATAGCCAATAATCTCGCTGCCGTCTCGCATCGCAAAGGGCGGATAGGCGGCCTCTAAGCCGACTCGCAGCTTACCCATCGCCTTGACATCTTCGACGGACATCCCCGCGCTAGCGGCCTCGTCACTGCTGTCGGCAGCACTCGTCTCTGTCGAGGTTGAATCGGCAGACGGACTTGTGCAGGCTTTGAGCAGCATACTGGCGCTCAGGCCAGCGGTGCCATACCAGAGAAATTTGCGTCGGTTGAAGTAGAGGCTCATGGTTGGTTCGGTTTCCTTAAGAAAGATAACAGGGTTGGATAGACTGCTAATGGGCTAGAACACGCCGTTGATATAGGCTTTTTTCGGTTCAGGAATGGGATGAATAGTGGTGGGCGCGATCGCAAGTTTGGCCTTTCCCTGAATCGACGCGGCTACAAATTCTCCCTCTATATGTAGCCAGGTCTCCGGTGCAAATTGCTCAGCCCGATCGGTATGAATGACTAACCCCAGCGGCACCGTATCGGCTAAACAGCAGCGGATTACCCGTCGCGCCAGCGTAAACTCCTGCGCGCTTTCACCGGGTGCACGATGAACAAATCCAACCAGACTGACGGACTGTCCTGGAAAGGTAGCCAGCGGATCGCGCACCGCAGAAATCAGGCGACGCCACTGCAAGACATTTCGCTTCAGCGGATCGGGCTCCTCTCCAGCGGGCTCGGCATAGCTCCAGATATCAATTGCGGGTTCGGCTGATGCTTTAGCCGTCGGCCTGCCGGTAATGGCGTTGGCCAGGTCCTGTAAAAAGGCTAATCCTTTCATGGCGATTACACCCGAGTATCCATCATCTCTACCAGCTCCTGCTCCTCAAAGGCGCGGACGACTTCAGAGCGCATATGCTCTACGAACAGGTTACGGTGACGCTCAAACTCCGAACTCATCACGTCGCGAGGTCGGGCCATATCAATGGTGACGCTTTCTAACAGCCGCCCCGGACGCGCCGTGAGGATGATCACGCGATCGGCGAGAAAGATCGCCTCATCGATGTGATGCGTCACGAAAACAACGGTCTTGCCCGCCGCCTGCCAGATATCGAGTAAAAACTTCTGCATCTGATAGCGGGTCTGCACGTCCAGCGCCGCAAAGGGCTCATCCATCAGCAATACGTCGGTGCCTAAGCAGAGCGCCCGCGCAATACAGGCCCGCTGCTGCATCCCCCCTGAAAGCTGATGGGGATAGCGATGGGCAAAACTGCGAAGTCCCACCTCTTTCAAAAAATGCTCGGCTCGCTGATGCCGCGCTTTGCGATTAACTCCCTTGAGCTCCAGGCCGAAAGCTACATTGTCAATGACCGACATCCAGGGCAGCAGCGACGACTGCTGAAAAATCATCGATCGCTGAGGCGACGGACCGGCAATCGGTTCCCCGTCGTGCAAAATCTTTCCCGCAGTTGGCGGCTCCAGCCCGGCAATCATCGATAGCAGGGTGCTCTTACCGCAGCCGCTGGGGCCAATAATCACCAGAAATTCGCCAGGCTCTACCGAAAAGCTAACCCGATCGATTGCCAGCACTTCCTCTGGCGTATCTAGGCCCCAGACCTTACTGACGTTTTGACAAATAATGGTATGCATAATCAAATTTGTGCCGTGGTCTTCCACCACAGCACCCGCTTTTGGATTTGTGCGAACCCAGCGTCTAGTAAGTACCCCACCACGCCAATCATGGCCATACCGAGGAACATCAGCTTAGCGTTAAACATCTGCCGGCCGACCATGATAATCGCGCCGAGTCCGGTATTCACGCCCACCATTTCGGCTGCTAATACGGCCATCCAGGCGGCAAACAGGTTCATTCGTAAGATCACAAATAGGTCAGGAATGATAGCAGGCAAAATAATCTTGAACATCACCTGTCGCCGACTCGCACCCAGGACTCTGGCCGTGTTGATGTAAAGCTGATCGACATTGCGAATGGTGTTGACGGTAGCCAGGGTGAGGATGAAGAAAATGCCAACAAATACCACAAAAATAGCGGCTCCATCTCCGATGCCAAAGGCCAGTATCGCAAAGGGAATCCAGGCAATCGGCGCGATCGGGGCCAGCAGCGTAATCACGGGCAGCGTGAGGTTACCAAAAATTTTGAAATAGGCCGCCAGGCATCCTACTAAGAGAGCAGCGATGAAGCCTAAAACCAACCCGCTCAGGACCCGCGTTAGGGTGGCCACAATTGCCGTCAGGGCAGCGAAGTTAGCGCCGGTTCGCTCGACGCCGACCTTAAGGGACATGAACTGCTCCTGGTTAGCAATTTCAGCAATAAACTGATGCGGCGCGGGTAAAATCAGCGTATTCAGCAATCCTAAAGCGCTAAGCAGTTCCCAAAGGCCAATAAATAAGCTGAGGGAGAGCACCCACCAGAGCACTTGCTGAACTAGGCTTTTCAGGCTTTTAATTCTGGCCTTGCGCTTGCGTTCACTCAGGCTGCTGCTTTGCAGCGGAGCAGTGGATTGGGATTCCTGGACGGGGGTTTGTTGCATAATGATGCGCAGATACAGGGCTTTGATAGAGAATTTTTAACTTGTCTGCTTAGACATTAGCCTTGACATCGACCCGTTCCCAAAGCTCAGGACTCTCTTCAATGACCTCATTGAGTAAGTCAAAATTGACAAAGTTTTCGTCGGGACTGCTGTTAATATAGTTCAGCTCTTTCATACTCTCGGCCCGGCTATACATAAACTCGCGTTTGTCGCGGATATCGACGCCAGGCGGCTGGGCCTGAGCTGCGGCTAGAACACTCTCTAAGTCAGTCTTATAGTATTTACCCACCGTCGTTTCCGCTGCTTCTTCAAAATTATTTTCAATCTCATATTCCGCTTCAAAGAAGGTACGAATCACGTCCTTGACCACATCCGGCTCTTGCTCAATTAGCTCATTCCGAGCCGCTAGAACACAGTCAGGATAGCCCTGCCCATAGATATCCGTGCCGTCACCCAGAACATTGCCATCGGTCTCCGTCTGCGCTTTGGTCGCGTAGGGTTCAATATGACTGACCGCATCGACCTGCCCCGAAAGATAGGCATTCAGCAGCTCTGTCGAATCCCCAAAGTAAACCATCTCGACATCGTCGTAGGTCATACCTGCGTTCTTGAGATAATCGTAGACTACGACATCCAGAGTATCGGCTTGGAAGGTGGCAATCTTCTTGCCCCGCAGCTGCTCAAAGCTGGTAATCTCGGGTTTGGCAACCAAAATTAAGCCTTCAATGCCGCTACCGGCGACAATCTGGAAGGAGGCTCCTTGGGTATAGGCCGCGATCGCGTTTGTAAACGGAATCACCGACATCTCCACCTGACCCGTCGCCAGCTGGGCCGCGATATCAGAAGCGAGCGGCGTCAGAGCGGCTGATCCTTTAAAGCCATACTTTTCAAACAGCTGCTTTTCTGCCGAGTAGAACAGCGGCATATTACATAAGCCAGTGCCATGGGAGAATTTAATTTCTCGCGCGGCTGCACCGCCGGTGGCCTGTCCGCCGGTTTTCTGGCAGGCATTCAGGATAGACATCAATACGGGCGTTACGGCAGCCCCCAGGCCAAGCCCTAAAAAACGACGACGATTGGGTTGAAACATAGCAGGTTTCCTCTAAAAAGCTTCAGCTGAGCGTAAATTTCAGGCATCTCACCAGGACTATCAGCCCCTTCAGCTGATCAATGCCGACAGTTTTGGTGATAGAACGAATCGAGACCGTCTGACTTGAACCAGCCGTTGTAGACTTTTTTGACATAGGGAAAGACCGTCTTAGCCAGCTCTCGTCGCCGCAGCTCATCTGGGGTGAACGGGACTTGCAGAGACTCCGCTAGCTCGGCCAGCATGGCATCTTTGTCAATCCGGGTGAATTTTCCTTCTTCATAGACCACTTCACCCGCAACCATCACCGTCTTAATCCCGTGGGTGCGGCTGCGATGCAGCACAGCTTCTAATACCGGGATCTCCTCGTCCAGGTAAGGATAGGCGATATGCTGCCAGTCCATCAGCACCAGATCGGCAGCCTTGCCCGGTTCCAGCGTGCCGACATCTGCGGCAAAGCGAGTGGTATGAGCGCCGTGCTCCGTCGCCATTTGGAAGACTTGCGCCGCTGTGGGCACAAAAGAATCAATACCAGGCACTCGGTGCAGCTTCAGCACGAGCCGCATCTCCTGGAGCATGTCTCGATCATCGTTGATTCCGGCCTCATCCAGACCCATGCCGACTTTGACGCCTTTCTGGGCGTAGTAATTCAAGGGAGCAATTCCGCTCTGTAAGCGCAGGTTTGAGCTGGCGTTGTGACACACCATCGTGCCGGTTTCAGACAGCAAATCCATGTCGTCTTCGGTGACCCAAACGCCATGGCCGAGCGTCAAACGAGGGCCGAGCAGTCCCAAATCATGCAGATGCTGTACCGCCGTCTTGCCCGTGCGGCGCTGGGCATACGCCTTCTGATAGGGCGTTTCCAGTAGGTGCATATGCATCCCAACATCGTATTTGGCAGCGTATTCATTCTGGAGCGTCAAAGCGTCATCGGAGCACCAGTGCAGGTTAGCGGGTGCGAGCTGAATCCGGGTGCGGTCGGTGCGATCCTGGTCCCAATGGGTCCACAGATGTTCAAAATAATCGAGGTAGTCCTGCGTTGGGATCTCCTGAGCCTTTAGCCACGCCTCCATATCTGAGGCAATACTGGCAGGTAGGCGAGCCGCGAAGTCGCTGTTGTCCTCGTAGACAAAGTGATTTTGGGTGCGCACGGCAAAGCAGTAAGAGACTCGCATGCCGATGTCTTCGTAGGCTTTGAGAATTTTTTCTGCGATCGCGGGCCACTTCAGAGCCGGTCCCGGTAGCCAGCCGTGGATATGTTGAACCGTGGTAATCCCCGACTCGATCATCTCAAAGGCGGAGTACAGGGTATCGAGGTAAAAATCTACCTTCCGAGCAGACAAACGGCTGGCAAACCAAAGCTCCAAAGGATAGTCCAGAGACCCTAGCTGGAAGGGTGTTAAGCCGACATGGTGATGGCTATTCACGAAACCCGGCATCACCACATGATGGGCTGAGCCCAAAACAGTATCGGGCTGATATTTACTGGACAGCTCCTGATAAGCGCCAATGTCTACAATCTTACCGTCCCGCTGGAAGACAGCACCGTCCTCAATAATCTGCGCCTCGCTGCGGTTGAGGACTTTACAAATAACTTGCTTACCGCGTATGAGCGTTGAAGGCATAGCATGACCCACCGAAAAGAGGTTTTCGAAGATAGAGTCGCTGAAATCCCTTTTAAGCGGCCAATTATGCTGTTGATCTATCAGAATGCCTGAGACAACAGACTGAAAGGCCCTTTGAAAAAAGGGTTCAGGAATGTTGCGCTAGTGCCCGAAACACCTTTAACTATAGCTAAAACCACGCCAAGCTTAGCCAATCTAATCTCAATTATAGGGTGGCTCCTCATAGGTAAATGTATCATTCAATACGGCTAATCAGGGGAATAGCCCGCTTTTAGAAGTCGAGACTCTGAGATTTTTGAGCCGACAGCGTGGCACATTGCTATAGATGCAGACTAAGCGCGATCGCTCATTAGCGACTTAGATAGCCCCGAGGCCCGCTCCATCACAATCATAAAAATTGCCGTAATCACAATCAGAATGCCTGAAATAGCCGCCGCCCGCACGTCCAGATCATTCTCAATCATCGACCACATGCGGATTGGCAGCACCTCGGTGCGAGCATCCGAGAGAAAAAGTGACACCGTAATGTTGTCAAACGAGGTTAGAAACGTCATAAAGGCCCCGATGATCACCCCCTGCTGAATCAGGGGCAGCGTCACATGGAAAAACGTATACTGCGGGCTAGCGCCGAGGACCGTAGACGCTTCATTCATGGCCGAGCCGAGCTGGCTTAGGCTAGCAAGGGTCGTACGCACGACGTAGGGAATGCAGATCACGACATGCCCGATCATTAGCGTCCAAATCGAAAGGCGGACGCCCATTAGGCTGAGATAGGTCAAAATTCCCAAACCTACGGCGACACCCGGTAAAGCCAGAGGGGACATGACTAGCGCATCCATTGCCGAGACCCAATTCGCCCGGCTGCCCGCCATTGCCAAACAGGCACAAACGCCGAGCACCACACAGATCACAGTCGTCCCGACAGCAGCCTGAAGGCTGGTAACCGCCGCTGACCACAGCTCTGGATAATTAAACAGGGAAATATACCACTGGAATGAAAAGCCGGGCGGCGGAAATTGTAAAGTCTGAGCGGAGCTCAGCGAGGCGATTAGAACAATCAGCGTGGGTAGCGTTAGGACAAATAGGCTAAAGAGCGCGATACTCGTAATTACCCAGCTGAATGAAATCCGGTCGAGCTGAGTCAGGTCGCCCGTTGAGGCGTGAGCAGCTCTTGGTGAATCGACGGTCATGACACCCTCCTATTGAACATATTTGCGAGTTCTCTGGCCTAGCGTGCTGAGCAAAAAGACAACGATCAGCACCATGATCAGCAGGACTGCTGAAACCGCGGCGGCAAAGGGCTTGTTGAGCAGCACGACGCCCTGCTGGTAGATCAGCGTTGGCATATACATTAGCTGCCCGCCGCCGATGATTGACGGCGTGACGAAGGAGCTGACCGTCAGGGCAAACACTAGCAGACAGCCCGAGATAATCCCAGGCAAAGAAAGCGGCAGGGTAATTTGCCAGAACGTCCGCCATTTGCCGCCGCCGAGGCTTTCAGAAGCTGCCGCCAGTCGCGGATCGATTTGCGAAAGTGAGGCGATGATGGAGAGCACCATCAGCGGCAGCCAGATCTGAGTCATCGCCATAGCGACACCGAGATGAGTAAACAGCAGCTTGATCGGCTCGTCAATCATCCCTAGCCCAACCAGGAGTGAATTAATCAACCCCTGTCTGCCTAGAATGACGACCCAGCCAAAGGTCCGCACGACCGCGCTGGTCAGCAGCGGCAGTAGGATTAAAAAAGTCAGAATGGTTTTCCATCTAGCAGTCGCTTGATGATAGAAATAGGCTACTGGGTAGCCAAAGATTAGACAGGCTATCGTCACCTGTAAACCCAGCCAAAAGGTCAGCGTCAGGACTCTGATATTGGCTGAGTCAGTAAAAAACTCCGCATACTGCGCCAGGGTGAAGCCGCCGCCCCGAGCGGGTTGAAAGCTGGCTGCCAGCAAGACAACCATCGGAATCACGTAGAACAGGGTTAGAAAGGCCGCTAGCGGCAGGGCCAGCTGTCCCTGAGTCAGCGGCAGCTTTTTCCGTTTTGGGGTCGGTAGATTGGCAACGCTCATTTGAGTCTATTCTCCGGGTTAAGCCTGAACTTCTCGGTCAAATCGCTCGATCCACTCGGCGCGGTTTTGGTTAATGATCTGCCAGTTGGGGATGAACAGCCGATCCTTTAGATCGGCGCTGCTACCCAGCTTGGCCGCGAGCTCTTCGGGGAGAGGGGCTTCCGCATGGGTGGGAAGAAAGTTGTAGGGCGGCTTAGACATTGCCGTCTGCACCTCCAGCGACAGCGCCCGGTCAACGTAGGACACTGCGGTCTCCAGGTCTGCCTGAGCGTTCTTAACAATCTGCAGCGATGAGCTGGATGAAGCAACCTTATCCGTAGGCGCGACCCAGTCCACCGTCGCGCCTTTAGCCTTGATGCCGCTGATATAGTCAAACCAGTGGGGGGCCATGTCAATTTCTCCCTGCTGGAGCAGCGTCGCTAGGGAGCTGGGGTTAGGCGCGATCGCACCGATATTCGGCAGCAGCTGCTTAATTCTCTGAAAAGCGGCTTCCACATCGTTTTCGTCTCCTCCTTCCAGGCGGGCTAGCTCGACAAAGAAGGTTGTGCCCAGGCCGCTTTCTAGCGCTGGGATACCAACTCGTCCCTCATATTCAGGATTCCAGAAGTCGCTCAGGGAGGTCGGCGGTGTGCTTATCCGCTCTGGATTGTAGGCAATGCCTAGAACCTGCGAGGCGACCATAGGCGCTAGCCCTTCGTTATAGTACTGGGGCTGAATCTCCCCGTAGTTCTCGCTCATATCCTGGGGAAATGCCGCCAGCACGCCTTCTTCCTCGGCCATAAACATGGGACCTTCAGGAATTAGAATCACGTCATAGGGCGGATTGGGCTGAGCCGCAATCACTTTGGACACCGCTTCTAAGCCAGGTTCTGAGACAATCGTGACTTCTATGCCAGCCGCTTGACCGAATTCCTCAGCCAGATAGGTACGGTGCCCTTCTTCCCAGGCTCCGCCGAAAGTCGTGGCGAGAATTTCTCCACCGCCCGAAGAGCCCGCAGTCGAAGATGAGGTCGTGCCGCAGGCTTTAATCAACAAACTGGTACCCACAAATAGGCCAGCTCCCAAAGCAGAGCGGCGGGTGATGCGGGTAGCAAAACGTCGAGTCATGACCACTCTCCTCTAAGCCTGAACTTCTTTATCAAAGCGCTCAATCCACTCGGTGCGGCGAGGGTTGATTTCTGACCAGTCGAGTAAGACGAGCTTGCTTAAAGCTTCCTCGGTATTGCTGCCTAACTTTTCGGCCAAAATACCCGAGAGTTCTACATTCTGATTGGCAGGTAAGAAATAGTAGGGAGCATCCGCCATCGCGGACTGGACCTCTAGACTCAGAGCGGCATCAATAAAGGCCGCTGCCAGTTCTATACTGGTTTCAGTATTGGCAACAATTTGCTGAGCAGGCCGAAGCGCAATCCCCCCTTCCTGAGGCGCAACCCAGTCTACGCTGAGCCCTTTTTCTTGAAGGGAGATGACATTGTTCAAATCATGTGGGGCCAGGTCAATTTCGCCTTGCTGGAATAGGGTGGCCAGCGCTCCCGAATTAGCTGCAATGCCGGTCAGGTTGGGCTTGAGCTGTTCTTGCAACAGGGCAAAAGCAGGCTCAATATCCGCTTCGCTGCCGCCGTTCATTTTGGCAAACTGCACCATCACCGAAGTGCCCTGAGTGGTTTGCATCCCCTGCATAGAAACCCGGCCCTTATATTGGGGGTCAAGCAAATCATTCCAAGAGGTCGGCGGCGAAGCCACCGTTTCGGGATTGTAGGCAATGCCAATCACCTGCACACCGGTCGTGGGTCCCCAGCCCTCATCGCTTTTGAGCGCTGGCAGTACGGCGTCATAGTTTGAGAGCTGGTCTACGGGCACCTTTTGAAAAAGCTCTTTGGGCGCAGCATTGAACGGTCCCTCATCGAGCAAAACCACGTCAAAGGGCGGGCTTTGCGGCGAGGCTTGGAGCTTGGCGATTTGCTCTAGCGAGACCATGGGGACCAAACTGGCACTGCCGCCGCTAGCTTCGGTAAAAGCCGGTACCAGCACATCACGGTAAAGCTGTTCCCAGCTACCAGCAAAGGTTGTAGCTATGAGCTCACCGCCACCAGCCGCGCTCTCCGAAGGGGATGAGCCTGTGCAGGCTTTGATCAGGAGGCTACTACCGGCAAAGAGACCTGCGCCTAGAATGGAGCGGCGAGAAATGTGTTGGAGGTGTCGAGAAGAAAGATTGGGATAAGACATAATGTAATTTTTAAAGTAAACTCCGAACTTTGCTAGGCCGATACCGCTTTGCTGAAGCGCTCGATCCACTCGGGTCGGTATTTGCTGATGGTGGCCCAGTCCTGGTAGATGAACTTCTCGTATTCGTCGTAGCTGGCGGCAATCTTTTCGGCCAAAACGCCTTCCAGCGGTACGCTTTGGTTGACGGGCGCAATGTAGTAGGGGGCAGCGGCCATGGCGGCCTGCACTTCCTGGCTGAGGGCCGTGTCGATATAGGCGGCGGCTAGCTCGGTCCCAGACACCGGATTTTGAACAATGTGCATCGAGGTACCAAAGGCGTAGCTGCCCTCTTTGGGAATCACCCATTCCACGTCTATGCCCTTGTCTTGCAGGACGGCAATGCTGCCGATGTTGTGAGGCGCGATCGCGACTTCTCCCTGCTGGATCATGGTAGAAAGCGCCCCCGGATTCGAGGCTACCCCTGCCAGGTTAGGCAACAGCTCTTGCAGCGCCTCAAACGCCGGATCAAGATTGGACTCGCTGCCGCCGTTCATCTTGGATATTTCAACCATCCAGCCGGTGCCTAGCGTACTGTCCATATTGGCAATCCCGACCTGACCTTTGTAGGCCGGGTTCCAGAGGTCGGCCCAGGAGGTGGGCGACGTGGTAATAATTTTGGGATTGTAGGCAATGCCCGCAAACTGAAGGCCGATAATCGGTCCCCAGTTTTCTGAAGCCTCAGGGCCACCAGCATTTTGATAGCGGGGCAGCACTTCTGAAAAGTTTTTAGCCATATCAGCCGGGAAAGGCTGAAAGATATCTTCTTTCGGTGCCGTGATATAAGGCCCCGGATCGAGAATGGCGGTATCAAAGGGTGGGTTGTTTGCTGACGCTTCTAGTCGAGCCACCTGGTCTAAGGCTAGTAGCGGGGTCAGCGTTGCCTCAGCGCCGGTCGCTTTTTGAAATGCCGGGACCAATATTTTGCGATGGGCCTCTTCCCAGTTGCCAGGATAGGTCGCCGCGACCAGGCTATCTGCCTGAGCTGAGCCGCTCTGCGAGTTGCTGGAGCAGCTTCCCAATCCAGTCAAGGCCATCCCCGCAACAAAGCTAGAGCCTAAAAACGTGCGACGCTTCATGCGATAGTTCATAGATCAAAAGCTCTCTCAATCAGTTTGCGCTTACGAGGAGGTCGGAAACAATGTGCAGGCAGAAGGAGACACTGGCTCCAGATAGACCTGCTCTCCCTTTTGAAGCGATCGCGCTCCGGCAATACGCTGCTGAGTCACTTTAATCGCTTTATCGGGTGCAATGCTCACCTCGTAGGTGATTGTTGCCCCCAGGGGAATGCAGATTTCTACGATACCGGGAATGCGATAGGGGCCGGGATGGGTTTCTACCCGCAAATTTTCAGGTCGAATGGCAAACAGAACTTCAGCATTTGGAGCTAAAGACGACTCATGGGCCACTTTAACCTGGCCGCCGCCGTGAACTTTCACCACGTAGGCTCCTGACTCTCTACCGACTATCTGGCTGGAGAGGTGATTGCAAGTTCCGACGAACGAGCTGACGAATAGGGTAGCGGGATGGTCGTAAACCTGGCTGGGGGAAGCGAACTGGTGAATTTCACCGTCTAGCAGCAAGGCAATGCGATCGCTCATACTCATCGCCTCTTCCTGATCGTGAGTAACAAGGATGGCAGTCACCCCCTGTTCGTCCAGCAGCCGCCGAATCTCGATCTGCATATCCAGCCGCAGGTTTTTATCTAAAGCGCTAAACGGCTCATCCAGCAGCATTAACTTGGGCTCAACGGCAAGGGCTCGGGAAATCGCAACCCGCTGCTGCTGGCCACCAGATAGCTCACTGGGATAACGTTTAGCCAAATGACCTAGCTGCACCAGCTCCAGCATTTCACCCACTTTGTTAGAAACTCGGCCCCGAGATAAGCCTTTTGCCCGCAGACCGTAGGCCACATTATCCCAGACGGTCATGTGGGGGAACAGAGCATAGTTCTGAAAGACAATCCCAACCCCGCGCTGACTCGCGGTGAGCCCCGCTACGGATTGATTGTCAATTAGCACCTTACCCGCAGTCTGCTCGATAAAGCCCGAAATAATGCGGAGTACCGTTGTCTTACCACAGCCGCTCGGCCCTAACAGCGAGACAAATTCTCCCGGCTGAATATCGAGATTAATGTCTCGCAGCGCCACCATTTCGCCAAAGCGATGCATGATTTGATCAAGCTTGAGACTGTGACCTGCATGATCAGCAGCCTGAGCCTGAAGTCGATCGACTGTGCTGAGCGGCTTTACCGAATTCATGAGCAATTCTCCCCGATGTGAGATGCAAACGGCCTTCCCTACTGAAGACCAAGACCAATGTTTGACAGCAAACTCTCGCAAGTTTCCTCAGCAAAAGTTCACAGCCGATACAAAAGCACTAATCCGACAGGTTTCAAAGTAGAACATGAATCCTGTATACAGGGACATCCTGATTAGTTATGTATTCGAACGCACTTTTTCAATCAATTCTGAGAACTTTGTAGCAGAGATGGCCAACGACAGCTGAAGCGTCGCCGTGTTCCAGAAAACAAGCTTTAGCCTGGCAGCCTTTCCAAAAATTGCCGTCTGCACTGTTTGCAGATATAGTTCTGGCGGCCCGAGCGGCGTCCGTTTTTGCTGATTTCTGGTGAGCCGCATTCTGGACAGCGCTGGCTGGTCTGCATTTGGCCAGCTGATTGGCTTGCATCTGCACGGCCTGCCTGGAACTGTTTGGCGATACGCTTTTGGCTAGATTGTAAATGGTGAGTCAGCTGCTGCACCGCCATATCCGCGTCGTGATTTGCGATCGCGGTATAAATTTGCCGATGCTCATGGTGTACGTTAAAAACATCGGGCGTGGCCTGGAGCGTTTGCACCCGAGAGAGCGTCGCCTGATTAGAAAGCTGCTCCAGCAGGGGCACCAGCCAGGGATTGTCTGAGCTCTGGGCAATCAGCCGGTGAAACCGGATATTCAGGTCGAGCAGTTGAATGCTGTGAGAATGGGCATCGCCGCGCTGGGCGATTAGCTCCGACTCAATCAGGGTTTGCTCAATGGCTTTGAGCTGAGCCTTTGTTGCATGCTCGCAGCTACCGGCAACGGCAAGCTGCTCTAGGACAATCCGGCAGTCGTAGATTTTGATTGCATCGTGCAGTGATAGCTTTCTGACATAGATACCGCCGTCGGCATGCGCCGTTAGCAAGCCCGTCTGCTGAAGCTGACAAACTGCCGCTCTAATCGGGGTCCGACTGACCTGAAATTGCTGAGCCAGCTGAGTCTCAACCAACCGCTCGCCAACCCGAATCCGGCCAAAGAGAATTGCCGACCGTAATGCCAAATAGGTCTGATCGTGCAGCGTTTTGGCCCGCTGTGGGGCGAATGATGTATCAGACAAAGCCGCTCCTTAGGCCCGCTTTTGGGCTTGGAGATAGTGCCAGCCTCAATATTGTAACGGGCAGCTCACATAGACCGCCAAAGTACGCCTTAAACACATATCACTGCCGGTACAGCCCAGCCTAATACTCCTCGCTCTACAGATGGCTGCGTCCGCAGTGTAGCCAACATCCTATGCATGACGGTACTATCCGCTTGGGGTCAAATGCCGAACTAGGAATTATCCTGTTTCTGAGGCAATTGACCTCTGGCGACGGGCGGTTTGAAGCAATTTGATCTGGTAGGGATTGGTATCTTTGCGCCAGACAATTCGATGACCCTTAAGTTCCGCGCAATGAGCTTCTAAGCACTCTTCCCAGCCCTGACGGTCATAGATCGCACTCAGGTCATCGAGTAGTCCCCAGTTTCGCTCCTGCTGGCTGAGCTTAGCAAACTTGCCGTACCCTGCATAGTCTGGCGTTATCATCTGCTCTTTCTGATGCAGCAGCGGCGGATTGTCGGCAGGGTCGTAGTCGCGATAACGAACACGCAAATCGCGTAGGCCAATCTGCATACTGGTATGCAAGGCTGGATGCGGCTCGGTGTCAAAGGTCGGAAAGAATAAATAGGTGATCTTGGGCGTACTGGTGTGAAACTTGACTACGGCGGCCTCCTCGGGGCGGCCAATGGTGCGGGAGGCGCAGCCTTCATAGAGACGCAGCAGCGGGTCGAGCTGGTCTAGCGCAGAGACATGCACCCAGAGAGAATTAGGGCGCTGCTGGCCAAGGCTGCTCTGACGACAGCGTTCCTCAATAATCTCCATCCGCCCTAAGCTCATCAGCATCAGATCAGCGGCGGTACAAGCCTGCTGATAGCTGCCGAACAGAGCCTTAACATCCTGCTGCACTGGAGGAGACAGATCCCTGAATTTAGGCCGCCTACCGAAATGGCTCAGAGCTAGGTAGACCATTAAATCCTGACGGCGTCTGTCTGCGATCGCATCCCACTCTCCTCCATCGGTCGCTTTTAGAATCACACCAAAAGCTCGACGAATGGTGCCGAATTCGACCTGAAGCGGCCTTAGTGTTTCCGGGCTAAGCTCATCTACCTTGGGCAGTCGTCCCCGGTCGGTATAGAAATCCATCAGCGGCTGTAGGCGTTCCCGGCAGTCTTCAAATCGCCGAATGCTGAGGCGCACCCTGGGCATCGCGGCCCGAGAGCGAAAGCGGGAGGCGCGGAAATTCTCGGCCTGGGCCTCATCCCGAAAAATGAAGTAGATTCCCAGAGCCACCGGGATTGAATCGACGCCCAGCACCTGATCGATATAGGCTTTGAGTTCTTCCTGCTCGTAGTATTTTTGAAAGGTATTACGTCTGGTGATGATGCCGTCACCATAGGCGTGGGTGTTTTGGGCGCGATCGCAGATCAGTACCTGGGCTGAGACAATCAGCGCCTGCTGGGATAATTCCCAAGCGCGGACCAAAGCCTCACGACGCTCGGCGGCGTCTTCGATCACATTCAGCACATAGCCCAGATTGACGATATCGGCCTGGGTCAGCGGTATTTGCGGCTGATAGTAGGGGTCCCACCCGGCGCTGGCATATCCCTGCCGATGCAGGCGGCTGACGTCGCCGCCATGGCCGCAGCCGTAGTCAAAAAACGTGGCCTCAGGCGAGAACAGGCCCGCCTCCAGCGCTAGCCGCACGGGCTTGGACAGCGAATTTCTGACGATGGCGGCCCTGTGCCGTTCAATATTGGGAACAGCCTGCGGGGGCGAGCTAGGCTGCTCTAGCGGACAGGCCAACCGATGATCGACAATCATCAAATTATGAGCCTGTAACCGATTTTGCCATCCCAGGCGCGTTCCAATAGTTCGAGAATTCTCTAGGAGACCCAAGGCGACCTGCTGGTGCGTCAGCCTAGCAAATATCTCGTAGCCCGGATAGTCTGGGGCAACGAAGGTCTCTTTACGGTGCAGCACCGGTGGATTGGCTCGATTGCAATAGCTGCGATAGTCGGTTCTACCGTTGGGTAAAACAATCTGAACGCTGGCTGCTAAAGCTGGGTGCGCCATTGAGTCAAAGTCGGGATAGAACAAATAGGACAGCGCCGGTTTCTCAAAGTGAAATTTGACCAGCGTGATGGAGACGTCGTTGCTTAGCCAGGAACGGGCCAGCGCTTCATACGCTTGTAGCTGAGGGTCGAGCTGACTCAGCGCGGTGTGATGAATATAGAACGCACCCGGCAGACATTTGCCGATGGGGCTCTGCCGACAGAGCGTCGCTAGCTGATGCAGGGACAGCATCGTGAGTGGAGCCGCAGAGCAGGAAGGGTTCATGGCCGCAAATTAATACATTTGTTCTAAAATAGAATGAGCCAACTGGAATTCGCGCTTTTGAGTCACGCGATCGCAAAACTTTTGCAGTCGCCGGCTATCTAGGCCAGAATCCGGTAAACTCTATAGATAGCGTTTGCTTATTTAGGAGACGTCTCAATTACCCCATTGCTAGCGCCTGCCCAAAAGATAGATAAGGACGGATGAGAAACCTCAGCCTATTTGAAGATGAGCGGCTGTCGCTTTCGCGCAGCATTGATCTGTCGATTGAGTCGTTGACCCACTATGGTGCGTTATACCAGCACTGGGCGATCGCGTTTAGCGGCGGTAAAGATTCTTCAGCTACGGTGACGCTGGTTGCCCATCTGGTCGAGACGGGCCAGATTCCCCACCCCAAAAGTTTAACCATCCTCTATGCCGACACCCGGCAAGAGCTGCCGCCGCTGCACCAGGCCGCGCTCAGGCTGCTCGACCGGCTGAAGGCTCAGGGCTTCGATACGCGAGTGGTGCTGCCCGCCTTGGACCATCGCTATTTTGTCTATATGCTGGGCCGAGGGGTGCCGCCGCCAAGCAACACCTTTCGCTGGTGTACGCCCAAGCTCAAGGTGATGAGCATGGAGCGCGAGCTAGAAGCGGTAAGAAAAACCTGTGGCGAAAAGCTGCTGATGCTGACGGGCGTGCGGATGGGCGAAAGCGCCGCCCGGGATCAGCGGATTGCCCTGAGCTGTAGCAAAGATGGCGGCGAATGCGGGCAGGGCTGGTTTCAGCAGTCTTCGTCAGGCGCGGTAAGCGTAGCTATGCCGAAGGCTTTTCGCGGATACCCTAGCGCCGCTGCTGCACTGGCGCGTTTGCCATGTCTGGGATTGGCTAGTGCAGGCGGATGTGGAGCTAGGCTACCCAACCTACGAGGTGGCCGAAGTCTATGGCCATAATCCCCAGGACGAGTTGGGCGAAACCGAGCCGATGAATGCCCGTACCGGCTGTATCGGCTGCCCGCTGGTCCAGCAGGACACAGCGCTAGAGCGGATTTTGCAAAACCCTAAATGGGCCTATCTAGCTCCGCTGCAGGAGCTGCGGGGACTTTACTGGCAGATTAAGTCGCCCCAGTACCGACTGCGCAAGCACGGCGAAACTCGTAAGGACGGCAGTCTAGCGGCTAAGCAAGGCAGGCTGGGTCCGCTGACGATGGAAGCCCGCTGCTGGATGCTGGGCGAAGTACAGCGGATTGAAGCAGCGGTGAATGCCGGGGCTAGGGAGCATCGACAGCCAGAAATCAGCTTAATCAATGACGAAGAGCTAGCTCGAATTGAAGCGCTAATTTCAGCGGATACTTGGCCTGAGAAATGGGATGGTACCGAGTATCGAGGTGATACCTGGCTACCTGAGATTCTTTCCGATGGCAGCATTCAGCCGCTGCTATTCAGTGATATTTGTTAGACTATGCCATTAATTTATCTGGACGTTTGCTGTCTTTGCAGGCCTTTTGACAGTCAAACTCAGGAGCGGGTTCGGCTTGAGAGCGAGGCAGTACTATCAATCATAGAGCAATGCCAGTCTCGAAGACAGTGGCAATTACTGAGTAGTCAGATCATTAAGTTTGAAGTTTTTAAGATGCCAGATCATGATCATAGAAATAGAGTTCGGTTAGCCTTGGAAAAGGCTTGTCTAAATGTTCAGCTAACTACCGAGGTCGAGGCCAGAGCTGTTGAGCTGCAAGAAATGGGCTTCAAAGCTTACGATAGTTTGCATGTAGCATGTGCAGAGATAGGTTTTGCAGACGTAATGCTCACAACGGATGATAGATTGCTCAAACGAGCAAAGCGTTTTAGGTCAGAGTTAAGCGTGCGAATTGAAAATCCGGTAATTTGGCTGATGGAAATCTTAGGCAATGAGGAAACTTGAAAATGACACCTGTAGAGATTAGAAGTCGTGGTATTGAGGCCTTGACTCAAGCACTGGGATTTGTAGGTATGGTTCGCTTCTTACACCAGTTTGACAGCGGTAGCGGCAACTATACCAAAGAAAGAGAGCAATGGTTAGGCAATCCTAAAGTTCAGGAAGTTGTCGCTGAAATGAAAAAGCTTTCTCAAACAGCTGATTCAGATCAGATTTAGTAAGGAGAGTTCGCGCATGGCAAAACAAACGGTTGCTCAGGCTGCAGCCCAGGTGCTCAAGTCAGCCCAGACTCCGATGACGGCTGCCGATGTGACCCAGGCAATTATCGATCAAAGCCTCTACACGTTTAATGCCAAGAATCCCCGCCAGATTGTCCGCTCTGCCATCGAGCGACGCTGCGAGGGCAGCAGCCGCAAAACCGGATCGCCCGCTTTCTTCAAAAAGCTCGGGGATGGGCGCTACGCGCTGAAGGAACTAGGCTAGGAGCTGATCAACTGAAAGAGTCAGGTCTGGGAAGGCTAAGGGAGAAAGAGCCCCTTCCTGTCGCCTGACTTCGGACTGATAGTCACCGTTGTGGGGGTTGCGCAGAACAATTAGCTGAGGCTGTCTGAGATTAAAAATCCAGTAATCTTCGATACCCGCTGCCGCATAGATACTTCGCTTCACTTCGAGGTCTTTGGTCAGGCTGGTTTCTGAGATTTCAACCAGGAGTAATATTTCCTCGCCCATAGGATGGCGAAAGCGATAGTCTTCCCAACTGCCGCGAACGATAGCGATATCCGGTTCAGGTTCAGAATCCGCTAGGGTAACGGGCCGCGCTTCTCGAACCAGGGCTTGGCCTGCTAAATGTTCGCGAAACCGATCGGCTAGGCTGCCGCCATAGTAGGTATGGGGTGGCCCTTCGGGTGCCATTTGATGAATTTCTCCAGAGAGCAGCTCGACATTGCGATCGCGCAAAATCCCGGCCTCAATCATCCGATGGTAGTCTTCAACCGTCCACCTGACTCGCGTTTGCGTCATCGGTTTACCTGGGTCAGTTTTTGGTCTTTATCAAAGTCTGCTTGTCAAGCTTAGCCATGGTTGACCCTCTGCTATTTCCCTGCATTGTAACGTTAGCTTTTCTACATCAGTCCCACCAGTAGGTAATCACTACGGCGCTGCGGTCACGACGACGCATATCGTTGCTCCAGAGCGCTTGTCTCAGCCGCAGCTGGATATAGTCCCGAAATTCCCATTCTTCATCTTCAGGGCCACCGTCACAGACGCTGACCTCATCGGCTCGCCACTTTTTGCCAAAGTCCAGCAGGCGAGAGACGGTGATGTCTTGATTTTCGGCTAGCAAGTAGAGCGTATCAGCCGGATAGCGAAAGAACTGAATCATGCTGGTTTCTGGCATAGGGCGGTAGTTGGCCATCGCCAGCAGCGTTTCTAAAACGCCGTTGAAGCTCAGCCCGTTGGGGTCGGGGGCATAGACGGGTTTTGTAAAAAGAAAGCTTTCCCACAGCTCGGGAGAGCTGGCCAAATCCGTAATGACCTCTGCTCCATCAAATTCATTGAACCGCCGCTGCCAAACCAAGGCTGCCATCATTTCTTGAGCATGGTAGGTCTGCGCAAGGGTCTGAATTCGGCTGAGGTCAAGCATGGGATATTCTGAGGCTCGTATCCCTTAGCTTATCGCAGCATTAGGGGCCGCGATCGCGCGCTACTCAAGAGTGATTCATTTTTCGCTCAGGATGACAAAAGCGGGAGATTCTCAAAGCCAAACCTATCGTCTTTTCCGCTTTTTTATCAGCTGGTAAGGGTAGCAGTCGATGACGGAGCTGAGCATATAGCTGCCTTTTGAATCCGCAGCTAATAGCCCCTCGTAGGTCTCTTTAGGCACCTCAAAGTAATGGTAAGTCTTACCTGAGTTGAAGATAACCAGCAGCGTTTGGCTGTCTTCCTCGTATCCAACCGCTTGGATCATGCTGGAATCGACTGAATGGAGTTCCATCGCTAGGACACCTTTTAATCGCTGTTCTCATACTTTAAAGGGTTTTTGGGAAGGCGCGATCGCTCTTTTTCCAAACCTACTCCTACACCCAGCGGCAGCGCTGAACAACCCAGAGTTTAGTTGTAGCCTTGCCGCAAACGCTAGCTTGTATGATGGCGAACCCAAATCGATAGCTGCCGGTGTATGGCATGGTCTCAAATAAACCTCTTAATTGCAGATGCTTCTAAGCGAGATGCCTCGATAAACTCGGCATGACCTCAGCCTCTTAGTTATAAAAAATTTATAACTAATTTTGTCTGACTACTGATTTGTCCTCAAAGCTGGCTCAGATGCGAGTGAGATCAAGTCTTCCAAGGATTTAATCTTGGGATCGCCGGCCAGATAGCCGATGCCGCGATGCAGGTGCAGGCGCAGCTGCTCGGCCAGGATTTCGGGTTCGGTGCCAAGATTCTCATCGTGGCAGCGCTGCTTTAGGGCGATCAGCAGCAGGTCGGCAATCGGGCCACCGAAGACCTGCCAGGTCATTTCAACATTGCTGTCGCTGGGGATGGGCACCGGTGAGGGCGATGATTTTTCTTCCAGGGAGCGACACAGCGCCCAGCGGCAGAGCACGTTCCAGTTTTGAATTTTGCTAATGCGCTTAAGCTTAATCAGCTGATCTTTCGCCGGTTGGGAGAGTTTGATTCGGTCAATGGGCGGTTCCATGGGCAATAATCATCTTTGGGGTGCTAGAAGGGATTTTACAGAGACGAGGCTGAACGCGCGTTTGTATAATTGCAGAGAATGCATTACTCCCTAGCTTAGAGAGCCAAGATGTCTACTTTGCCCGTTGACGATGCTCAGCTCAATCTGCAAAAGGTAATTGACGAAGTGACGGAGTCCCATCAGCCCATGCTAATCCAGGGTGCTCGCAGCAACGCGGTTTTGCTGTCTGAAGAGGACTGGTCTAGCATTCAGGAAACGCTCTATCTGCTGTCAGTGCCCGGAATGCGCGAGTCGATTAGGGCCGGGCTAGCCACGCCGGTTGAGGACTGCGCTGGAGAACTAGATTGGTGAGCTGGCGACTGGTTTACACAAGGTCGGCATAGGCCAGGCTGCCCCGGGTGGAGCACTGGGCGCGCTGACCGTAGAGCACCAGGCGAATGGCATCCATCAGGGTGGTTTTGCCACCGCCGTTGAGGCCGCCAAAAAGGATGATGGGTCGGTCGGGCTCGGGCAAGAGGTTGATGTGATGGCGGCCTCGATAGGGGCCAAAGTTTTGCAGGGTCAGGTCTTGAAAGATCACGTTTTATTAGCTCATCAAAGCGCTAGGTTAGCCTGAATCTCTTCAGAGGATGTTTGAGAAGTACCAAATATCCTACATGCGCCCCCTAAATCCCCTCAATGCTGGGAGACTTTGATCCGAGACCCCCCAAACTTGAAGCGATAAAGGGAAACAATTCAAGTGGTTAATTAGCACCTTTAAAGCAATTTCTTCAGGATGACTCACAGCAGAATCCCTTCTTGTTGAATATTGCGATAAAGCTGAATCTTGCCTGCTTCAAAATCAGATGTCTCAGCAGGTTTTGCAGAGATCCAGTGGCTGGCTTCTAGCTGGAGGGGATAGAGCAAATCTACAATGGTTGTTAGTTCCTGGCAGTAGTCGAAGGGTGAGGAAAGAACTACTAATAAATCAATATCACTGTTAGGGGTCAACTCTTGTCTGGCAGCTGAGCCAAACAGAATAAGCGCTTGGAGTCGGCTTTTGTAATACTTAGCAAGTATTTGCTTACATCTTGTCAGAATATTGTTGTTCCGGTTCGCATTAATATTCTCTCTCGTTGAATTGTTTGCAATAGAGGACATACTGTGGAGTTCTTTCTCAAATTGATCAGGAACGCTAGAATCTCGCTGCTTCATGATTGGTTACTTCTATTCTGAGGGATGAGGCACTCGACCAAAGATATTGACTCGGCTTGACGCGATCGCGTCTAGGAAATAGGGGTTTTTGACGGCCTTGAGTTCGACCAGGTCTATGGCGGCTTCTAACAGTTCTGACAGCCCCTGCCTGAGGTTAAAAAAACGATCGGCGGCTCCTGCGGGATTCTGGATGGCAAATTCCACCAGGAAATCAAAATCGCTGGTGGCTGGGTCAAAGTGATACGCCGTAGCTGACCCAAATAGTTCCAGACGGGAGACCGCGTTTTGCTGGCAGAGTCGGGCAATGGATGACTGCTGAGCTAAAACTTCCGCTAGTCCAGGCGGTAAGGTTTGATGGGCTTGCTGATTCACGTTCATGCTGGCACGCCTTCTCGTAGGATGTTCCGCACTAAAGGGCTGGTCGAGCAGGGGCTATCTTCGAATTTTTGGCGGGAAAATTTGACAGTTGTGATCAGCAGATCGTTATCAAAGCCGGTTTCCCAGGCGATATAGCTAATTTTCTCGCGAATGTTTTGATCTAGCTTTTCGACGACGACGCAAATATCTAAATCTGAATCGGGCTGGGCGTCGCCGCGAGCACGTGAGCCGAAGGCCCAGATCTGAGCATCGGAAAACTGCTGGCGCACTTTGGCGGCAAACTGATTGAGGATGGCGCGATCGCGCTCAGTCATCATACGTATCCTCCCGCCTGAGGGAAACTTCACTCAGCAGTTCACCATAATCATCGACCGGAAAGTCACGCAGGTCGGTTCGCGGCGGAGCGACCCGCTGGGCATCGTCAATCACCAAAACGATGCTATATTCCCCAGCGGGCAAAGCTTCAGGAAGCTGTATTCGCAGGGTATTGCTGGGGCCAACTGTGGCTTTGGTCTGGATAGTTAGCATACGAATCGAATACGGATTACCCCAAATATAGCTCCAATGCACCCAAGCCTTTCTAGCTACCCCACCTTCCACCCACTACCCCACCTCCAGTCCCTCAATGAAAATAACGGCAACGCCCATGAAGTCGGCAATGCGATTAATGTACTTGGGCCGGTAAGAGGTTTGGCCAAAGCCGCAGATGTATTCTACGTCGTTGGCGTAGTACCAGTTTTCCAGGGCGACTTCTGTAGCCGCGATCGCGGATGTAGCCTGTCCATTTTGACAAAATTAGGCTACGGGTTGGTTCAACGATAATTACTTCCCGGTTGCAACCCTTTAGCTATAAGCAAAGGTACACCCAAGCCAATTGTGCAGTTAAACAGCAGCCACAAATAGGAAGAGGGTGCATTAAACCCATGCACAAAAAAAACACGTTTAGTAGAAGAAAGCAGCGCGTCCCAGAGTAAATGCGCGCAGATTCCGACAGAAAGCCCCATAGCGCAGTCGCGCAGTAGGTTGTTCAAAGCTCTCTGTAGTTGAGTCAAGGCTGTAATTTGAGCGATCCAGAGCCACAGGGCAAATCCGCCCATCGGAATCAACGCCGAATGAAACAACCAGCTACGGTGCCTGAGAAGTCGCCAGCCAAGCCATTGATACAAAGGAATATCCCAGTCTGGAAACGCCATGTAAAAGTAGGTATAGCTAAGCAAGGGAACACCTAATTTTCGAAAGAAGAACAAACCGCTGGCTCCCCAAATCAGCATAATCAGAAAAGCGATAGGATTAATCAGCCTGGAGCCAAGACGAGCATATCGTTCGAGCACCCACCAAAAAACTATACCGGTGCCCAGACCGGTGATGAAATGCATGAGTTTATCCCAGCCAATATTCATGGAGACCTAAGAAATAAGGCGTACATGCTTGAGATTGCCCAAAATTGACTTAGAGCAGCGCATCCTTGACCCAGCATGAAACCCATAAGCTAAAAAGTAGTACTAGCTGGCGATTTCCCAAAAATTTCGATGCCAGCTCAGTGCTTCCAACCTTGGCTTACATTTGTCATCTACTGGCAATAAAATCTCCTCTCCATTAAACTCGTCTAAGCCCTGCAATGCGTTAGGGGCCTCTTCATAAAATCGGTCTGGTGGTATTACGATTTGATAGCGATCGCTAATTCCAAACCAGCCATGATCGAACGCCCAATGATGGTTCTTGCAAAGTGCCAAACCATTGTCAAACCGATCGTCTCGAAACTCTGAAAACGGCATGATGTGGGCACCGTCTACAATTGTCTGATTTCCTACAATGATCTTCAGACGACAGAGGGCGCAGCGTTGCTCATAAAGTGAAACAACAATTTTTCGAAAAGCAGCGCTTCTAACAAACGTTCTTTGGTCATCCTTGAGTTCTTCGGTACTATAAACAACACCACCGCTATCGAATAGCTTGAGCTGAATGTCTTCAAACTCGTCATATTGCAATAGTTGGGAAATTTGTTGTTCCTTGTCTTTGAACCATGCATCAGAGAGTATGCCGATCAGTTCCTGTCTTGTCTTACTTTCTTCGAGCAAATGGAATAGCGCATCGTCAAAATAGGCATACTTAATTGCGTCTTTAAGAGAATTCAGGCCGCTCAGCTTTGATTGAGAGGAAACGGTAGCCTCAAATCCAGGATTTGGCATCAGATGCCAGAATTTATCACCTTGGAGATGAAAGAAGGGTAGTGCAATATTCGACCTATGCTTTTCCGAACCGAAATGTGTCCAGTATTTGAGAAAAGTTGCAATCAGTTCCGGCGATAGATAGATCCGGTTGCGCTGAATTTTGCCCTGCTCAATCAACTCTATAACGGATAGCAGTAATATAGGCTTGTGTGGTGCGGGGCCGCGATCGCGGTGGCGATTCACATGTAGCTTGGCAAACTTCTTGGCATAGTAGGCTAACTCTGACTGCATTGGTCACCTCTAACTGTCAATGATGGGCCGAGCTTCGCTACGGGCATAGAAGTTTGCATACATTTTGACCAGTGCGGCATCCGTATCATCAAGTTCATCAATGGCTGAGATAGCACTGACCTGCTCTCGCTGGCCTGGGAACCATCTCGCAACTAGGACTGTAACCAAGCTTTCCCTCAGAGGCGGTTTTAGTAAAAGGTCGAATAGATCTTCGTCCAGATATACTCTAGACGCCTGATATTTGGACTTTCTTAAAGGACTGAAAATTCATGGTCAACAAAGTTTCTAGCGATGCTTTGTGGGTCGTATTGGCCTGCTCAATACAAGTGTTAATCGCGTCCTTGAAC
>NZ_JADEXG010000131.1 GCF_015207255.1 Vasconcelosia minhoensis LEGE 07310 | reverse complement strand
CACTTCCCATGTTCAACCCCCCCCCAAAAACGGTAGCCTAGAGAATACATCCGAAATTCGCTGTTCGCGTTCACTGGAATCTTCGTGCCCAAGGCTGGCATCATCTACAACGACATCAAACCGGTAGCCTGTGAGGCGGCTAAGGCACTTCAGGTCAAACTGGCGGCGCTGGGTTATGACGCCCGGATGGCGACAGGAGCCGGTGGCATCCTGGGCTACTCACAGCCGAATAAGCCAGTTTGCCATACGCCGGTCGGCAGCCTGGTGCCCGATGGCTTTGACTCAGAGATGGAGTTTGCAATCGTGCTCGGCGGCGACGGTACGGTGATGTCGGCCTTTCGCCAGGTGGCCCCGGCGGGGATACCGCTGCTGACGGTGAATACCGGTCATATGGGCTTTCTCACCGAGACCTATTTGAACCGGCTGCCGCAGGTCTTAGAGCAGGTGGTGGCGGGCGACTATCAGATCGAAGAGCGGGCGATGATGGTGGTGCAGCTGCGCGATCGCAATCAGCTGGCCTGGGAAGCACTCTGCCTGAATGAGATGGTACTGCACCGCGAACCGCTGACCAGCATGTGCCACTTTGAGGTGCAGGTGGGCGGCCATGCACCAGTCGATATCGCCGCCGACGGCATTATTATTTCGACCCCCACTGGTTCTACGGCCTACTCTCTCTCAGCGGGCGGCCCGGTGATTGCGCCGGGGGTTTCCGTCCTGCAGCTGATTCCCATCTGCCCCCACTCGCTGGCGTCGCGGGGGCTGGTGTTTCCCGATAGCGAGACGGTGAAGATTGCCTCGGCCAACCCCGACCCGCTGGTGCTGGTGGTGGACGGCAACGCAGGCTGCTATGTGATGCCAGAGGATCGGGTATGTTTAGCGCGATCGCAGTATCCGGCCCGGTTTCTGCGGCTGCGACCACCGGAATTTTTCCGTGTGCTGCGCGAAAAGCTAGGATGGGGGCTGCCCCACATTGCCAAGCCGACTTCGGTCGAACTGCCTTAGCCCACCGCCTGCCGCAACCCTAGGAGGGTCCTATGCTATCGCCAGCGCCCCAGGTTTTAGCGGTTATCGCCAGCGAAGAGCTGGCCCAACGCATTAGCCTCGACCTGCAAGAGTCGGGATATCAGCCGGTGCTGGCCGAAAGTCTGGCCGAGGGGGCGGCACAGTTCAAGCTAACCGATCCGGCCCTAGTGGTGATAGACCGCATCCTGGCAGGAGAGTCGGGGCTCGACCTGTGCATCGAAATCCGGGCGATTGGCTACCGTAAGCCGATTTTGCTGCTGATGTCGCGGGACGATCTGGGCGATCGGATTGCCTGCCTGGAGTCCGGGGCCGACGACTATTTTCTCAAGCCCTATCGCAGCGATGAGTTTATCCGCCTGGTCAATACCTACCTCCAACCCAGCGCCAGCGGCAGCGAGCAGATGCGCTTTGGCGAGCTGACGCTGGACCTAGCCAACCGCAACGCCATTCGCAGCGGTCGCATCATTGACCTGACGATGAAAGAATTTGAGCTGCTCAAGTACCTAATGGAGCATCCGCGGGAGGTGCTGACCCGCAAGCAAATTTTGGAAAGCGTCTGGGGCTACGACTTTATGGGCGAGTCGAACGTGATCGAGGTGTACATTCGCTACCTGCGGCTTAAAATTGACGGGGAAAATGAAAAGCGGCTGATTCAAACCGTTCGGGGGGTGGGCTATGTGCTGCGTGAAACCTGATGCCGCGATCGCGGGCTTCTGCCGCCGGAGCTGGCAGCTTTCCCTAGTGGGGCTGTCCTGCCTGCTGCTCAGCTGCTCGGTGCCTGGTGCCATCTCTGAATCGCCTACGCCCGCCGCCGAGACCGACCCGATGACGCTGCCCGCCGATCGCCCTACCCCCGCCGCTGATTCTACGGCCCCGCTACCGGAAACGACGCTGCTCGGTCCGGGCCAGCTGCTGCCCGTCACTGCTGAAGCTGAGATGGCCGGGCAGACCTTTCAGCTGGAGGTAGCCGAGACGCCCCAGCAGCAGGCCATGGGATTGATGTACCGAACGCCGCTGCCCGACAATCGCGGCATGCTATTTTCCTTTGCTTCGCCCCGCCGCACTGCCTTTTGGATGAAGGATGTCCCAGTGCCGCTGGATATGGTGTTTTTACGCCAGGGGCAGGTGGCCGCGATCTCGCCTAGCGTCCCCCCCTGCGAAACCGACCCCTGCCCAACCTACGGCCCGGGCTCCCAGCTGATCGATCAGGTGATCGAGCTGCGGGCCGGCCGAGCTGCCGAAATTGGCCTTCAGCCGGGCGACCCGGTGACGATTTCGCCGCTGTAGGCTGCTTTCTCGGGCGTATCTAGGCTTACTGGGACGGCACCTGGGGTTCAGCGACGGCGTAGTCAATCAGCTGGAGCAGCTTCTGCCGCAGCGTTTCCAGGCCCAGCCGATGCGCAGCGGCAATAAATACCGCCTGGGGATATTCGTCCTGGGCCAGGGCCAGCGTATCGCTATCCACCTGGTCCAGCTTGTTGAACACCAGCAGAATCGGGCCGGGGGTCAGCGGCATCTGAGCCAGCAGGCCCATCACCGAGCGGATATGCTCCTGCCAGGCCGGATGGGAGAGGTCTACCACATGCAGCAGCGCGTCGGCTTCGGTCACCTCTTCCAGGGTGGCGCGGAAGGCGTCGAGCAGGGCCGGGGGCAGGTCTTGGATGAAGCCCACCGTGTCGGTGAGGACAAAGCTGCGGGGCTGGTGGGTCTCGGCATCGGCGACGGTGAGCCGCCGGGTGGTCGGGTCGAGGGTGGCGAAAAGCTGGTCAGCGGCGTAGACCTCGGCATCCGTCAGAATATTCAGCAGGGTCGATTTGCCCGCGTTAGTGTAGCCGACGACGGCGACTGAGGGCACGGTCTGGCGCTGCCGCTGCTGCCGCAGCCGGGCGCGGTGGGCCTGGAGCTGGTCCACCTGCTGCTGGAGCCGCGAAATCCGCTTTTGGATCGCCCGGCGTTCGGTTTCCAGCTTGGTTTCACCGGGGCCTCGGGTGCCGATACCGCCGCCCAATCGGGACATCGCCTGGCCGCGCCCGGTCAGGCGAGGCAGCTGATATTCCAGCTGGGCTAGCTCTACCTGAAGTTTGCCTGCGCCGGTCTTGGCCCGCTGGGCAAAGATATCGAGAATCAGCTCGGTGCGGTCAATCACCCGCACGCCGATGCGCTTTTCCAGATTGCGCCGCTGGGCCGGGGTGAGGTTGCGATCGCACACCACCAGGTTCGCCCCCACCGTCTGCACCGCCAGGGCAATTTCTTCCACCTTACCGGCCCCTAGTACGGTCTGGGGATGGGGCCGTGATCGCTTTTGCTGCACCGTTTGCAGCACGTCGCCGCCCGCCGTTTCAACTAGCCGCGATACCTCCAACAGCCCGTTTTGAAACGCCGTCTCGCTCGTCTGGTCGGTCATCAGCCCCACCACCAGGACGCGATCGTGGTCGCTATCGACCTGCTGGGCGACAAAGACATGGCGAAATTCCGCTTCCAGGCCCTCGGCTAGCGCCAGGAAGTCCTGTTGGCTTACGTCCTCTAGGCTGAGCGGGGCAGAAACGGTCCAGCGCTGCTCCGGGTCGGGCACCACATGGGCCACGTAGGCCTCGCGCACATAGCCGGTAGCGCCGCCGCCTCGGCGCTGAAATCCGCTGCCGCTCAGGGTCAGCAGCACCAGCGCATCCAGCCGCTGGATGGCCATGGCGGTAAGGACGCTGTGGCTGGGCGCTTCGACCTTGAGCTGGGTAGCGACGCAGCGAATGCCGCAGAGGCGCTCGGCCCCGTAGCGCGGCAGCTCCATCAGCGGAATCTGGGTCTGGCGTGGCGTCCCCACCCCCACCCGGATCACGT